>JAFPUM010000056.1 GCA_017395425.1 Clostridia bacterium
AGTGAATAACGAATAAGGAATGATGAGACATGCAATGGATAGCCACTCACATTTACACCACCACCGAAGGCATCGAGCCGCTGTGCGGACGGCTTTACGCGGTGGGACTGAACGGCGTGCAGATTCAGGACGCCGCCGACTTCAACGATTTTATCGAGAATCAGACGCAGTACTGGGATTATATCGACGAATCGCTGGAACCGCTGAAAAGCTGCGAGACCTGTGTGACCGTGTATCTCACGGACGACGCCGACGGGCGGGAACTGCTTTCCCACATCCGCGGGACGGTCGCGGAACTCAGGGCGCTGGATACCGAGGGCGTTTTCGGACGGCTTGCCATCGAACTCAGCGGTATGAATGAAGAAGACTGGGCAAACAACTGGAAACAATATTACAAACCCTTCACGCTGGGGGAAAAGCTGCTCATCAAGCCGGAATGGGAAACCCTCGACGAAACGCAGACCCAAGGCAAGGTGGTTCTGAGCATGAACCCGGGACATCTCTTCGGCACCGGCACCCATCATTCCACCCGGCTGTGCATGACCGCGCTGGAGAAGCACGTCAGACCCGGCGACAGAGTGCTGGATTTAGGCTGCGGGAGCGGCATTCTGTCGATCCTGTCGCTGCTGCTCGGCGCCGCCGAAGCCACGGCGGTGGACATCGACCCGGCGGCACCCGCGACCGCGATGGAAAACCTCGCGCTCAACGGTCTGGAGGCGTCGCGCTTCCGCGTGCTGGTGGGCAATGTCATTGACGACGAAGCACTGCGGGAAACCGTGGGCGGGAATTACGACGTGGTGGTTGCCAACATCGTGGCGGACGTGATCATCGCCATGAGCGCTACTGCCTATGCGCAGACCCGGGCGGGCGGCACTTTCATCACGTCGGGCATCATCGGACCGCGGGGCGACGAGGTGAAGCAAGCGCTTTTGGCGGCAGGCTTCGACATCACGGCGGTGACGGAGGAAAACGACTGGCTTTGCATTACCGCTAAAAAGTCCTGAGTATTTTTGTAGGCGTTGGCTGTATCTAACAGAAATTTCCCCAAAAATTTGAGCGATGTTGTTTGACCTTTCCTTACCTCTGACATTTGGTGAATGTCACCAAACGCGTAAAAATCGGTATAATCTGTGTAGTGAGGTACATACGGAGGGATTTCTATGTTTACCAACAGATCACCGGACGGAAAGAATAACGTAAGCGGCAAAAACATCGCCTGTATGAGAAAAAAACAGAATCTCTCTCAGCGGGAACTGGCGGAGCGCCTTCAGCTGATGGGCTACGACATGGACAAAAACGCCATTCAGCGGATAGAATCGGGGCAGCGGTTTGTCACCGATATCGAGATTCAGGCGTTTGCCAGTGTGTTTGGGGTGGAGATACCGTCGCTGTTCGACGAAGCCCCGAAAGATTAACCGCGCAAGGAAGACATCCCGAAAAAAGAAGCCGCGCTGTCAGCGAAATGGGTTGACAGCGCGGCTTTTGCCCTATATAATTGGATTACCGTCAGTACAATTGCTCAATCAGCCATGATTTGGCTTGGGTCAGCACTTTTTTGTCATTGGTGAATTTGAAGGTCTTGATGGCAAGACTGTAATCCGCCCAGATGAAGCGTTCGATTTCGGATGGCTGGATGACCACATCCTCGCCCGGCATTTCCGCCACAAAGAAGACCACCTGTTTGACAATGCGGCCTTTGGGGTGATATTCGCTGATGGTGCGGAATCCGTCCAGCAGCCGGACATTGAGCCCGGTTTCCTCGCGAACCTCGCGGGTAGCGGTTTCGCGCTCGGTCTCGTGCATCTCCATATGCCCCTTGGGGAAGCCCCAATTATTCCCCTTGCGGTTTTTGACCAGCAGATATTCCACATTCCCGCTGTGACGGCGGAAGATGACTGCGCCGCAGGATTTTTCATAGAGACAGGTCATGTGGGAGAGCCGACTGCCGAACCGCCCTTCCAGCACCTCCCGTATCATGGGGGCAAAGAGCATCACCCCTTCGGCGGCGCATATGTAATACAATACGCCGTCAATCTCAGCATGAGCCATAATCTTTGCACAAATGACAGATTGCCCCGAAAATTCGCCGTCTCTGTCAAACACCAGTGCCGGATGCGGGCTTCTGGCGCCGCATTCCCCGATTTCACCGGCGGGCAGTCCGGGAATTATGATCTGGCGCCCGGGGTAAACCGTATAGGACTGTTCACCGCTCGCACCCGAAAACACCCCGTCCGACATGATACGCACGTTGATAATATCGCCAAGCAAAATACAACCTCCGTTCCTGAGAGGAAACGCAGGGGACAATCCCCGTCTGCCGGTTTCCTCTGAATTGTGACAACAGTTATATTCTACACCGTTTGACGAAAAATACAAGTTCTTCGGGCGATAGTTTTTATTAAATTTACTAATTGGTCAATTGACACAATTTTTCCGTGCGGTTTATGGCGCACCGAAAAAAATCATCATCTTCTGGGAGGAATCATTTCATGATGTTTCAGGTTTCGACAGGAGCGCTGGTAGCGCTCATTTTTATCATGCTGGTATGCTTTGTGCTGCCGGTGGTGCTGTACACGGCGTTTTACCGGCTGTCGGACAGCACGCTGCGGATGTTTCTGATAGGCGCGGGCGCGTTTTTTACGGTCAAATTCGTGGCGGAGCTGCCGGTGAATGCCATTCTGGAACATTACTGGCCGTTGGCGTCGCATCCGTGGGTGCAGGGGGCGTATCTGATGGCATTTTGTCCGCTCGCCTTTGTGGGAATCAATTACGCGGCGCTGCGCATATTCGGCAAGGACATCCGCGTCACGGGTCATGTGCTGATGACCGCGACGGGCTATACCGCGCTCCAGAACATCGTGGAAGCCGGGGCAGTCAGCGCCATGTATTTTATCACCCTGTGGGACATTCGTTTCTCTCGCACCGTCTATACCGTGGTGAGCGACGCCGATTACATCAGCATGACCGATGTGGTGAGCCAATCCAGTCTGCTCACCGAGACCATTTATGACGAAATGCAGACGCTTTGCGATACACCCGCGATGTATTTTGTTTCGATGTGTCTGGAACGGCTGTGGTTGGTGGCGGTTTACAGTGCGGTCATACTGGTGATCTGGCTGGCGGTCCGCAAGAGCGCATCCGCGGCGAAAACATGGCTGCTGCTGGCGGTCGCGCTGGGCATGAGATGTCTGGCGGCGCTGCCGAACATGCTGGCTGTGCTGGGCATCCTTACCCCCGGCGCCGGTTCGGCGCTGGTGATTGCGTCCATTCTCGCGGCGGACGCGGCAGCGTCCGTGGTTTGCTGGAGAAAGCTGACGGACGAATGACAACTTCCTTCACTCCCCACTGACCACTCCCCACTTCCCACTTCCCACTAACCACTAATTTCAATTTTCTGCTTGACATACCGCTTCGGGTGTGGTACAATCATATAGCCGCTTATTGCGGGCTTTTTAAGTCTGACGGTTTTTTATTCCGTCTCCGCCCGACAGTAGCGAGTCTTGTTAAAAAAAGGCAGGTGCCGTAAAGTTATGTACGCAATTATCGAAACAGGCGGAAAGCAGTTCAAGGTGGAGCAGGGCGACGAAATCTATGCCGAGCTTCTCAATGCCGACGCGGACGATGTCGTAGCGCTCAAGGTGATCGCGCTCGGCGGCGAGGACGGAATCAAAGTGGGCAGTGACGTGGAAAACGCCAAGGTCATGGCAAAGGTCGTCAAGAACGGTAAGGCGAAGAAGATCACGGTCTTCACTTATAAGCCCAAGAAGAGTTCTTCCCGCAAGATGGGTCACAGACAGCCCTACACCAAGCTGGCGATTACCGAAATCATCGCGTAAATTCCCGCTGTGATTTCCGTCAGATTCTTTTCCCCGGACGGCGCGACGGCGCTGACGGGTTTCCGGGTGAGCGGTCACAGCGGCGTGCAGGGAAATTCGGTCGTATGCGCGGCGGTTTCCTCGGCTTGCTATATGGCTGTCAACACCCTCACCGATGTCCTGCTGCTTCCGGCGGACATCCTTCTTCGCGACGGTCTTATGCAGCTTCGTCTGGACGACGGAGATGTGTCGAAGGCGCAGGTGATTCTGGAGGGACTGCGGATTCATCTCACGCAGCTCGCGGAGCAGTATCCCAAAGAGATTAAGATTGAGTTTTCGGAGGTGCAATAAATTATGCTGCAAATTAACGTACAGCTTTTCGCTCATAAGAAAGGTATGGGTTCCACCAAGAACGGCAGAGATTCCGAATCCAAGCGTCTGGGCGTAAAGAGAGCGGACGGTCAGTTCGTTCTCGCGGGCAATGTGCTTGTCCGTCAGAGAGGAACCAAGATTCATCCCGGCGCGAATGTCGGCAAGGGCGGCGACGATACCCTTTTCGCGACCTGCGACGGTATTCTCCGCTTCGAGAGACTGGGCAGAGACCGCAAGAAGGCGTCTGTCTATCCGGTCGAACAATAATCAACTATACCGGCGGGGGACGGTTTCTCCGCTCCCGCATTCTTGCACTGCTTTTCAATCAAAAAAGCCTGAGGCGCTAGCTGTCTCGGGTTTTTTTGATAGCGTATGATAAACCGATAAAAGGAGGTTTTTTCATGAAATCCGCCTATAAACTCATCTACGGCTATCTTGCCGTGACCTATACGATGCTGTTCTGGGGCGTGCTGGTGAGCGACACGCTGTATGGCGAGAAATCGCGTATCCTGTGCGCGTCGTCGGTGCCGCGGAAGTTTGTGCCGGACATTCTGAATGTTCCCACCTTTGTGCCGTGGCTGCTGCTGGCACTGGGCGTTGCGGCAACCGTGGTGTGTGCGAGAGTACTGAAACAGTTCACACTCGGCGTGGGCATTTCCAATGCCGTGCTGGGACTCTACACGCTGATTGTGTACGGCAAAGAGCTGGGGCATTTCTTCCCCTTCTCGATGAGCCAGCCCACCGTGCGTTCCGCCTTTCTGGTGATCGGTTCGTACCTCATTGTCCTGATTACGCTGATCATGGTGCCGCTCATTGTGTTCAGCAAGGACGACGACGAATTTGACCGCATCTGGTAGGGAAGATAATGAATAATGAATAGTGAATAATGAATAATGAATAGTGAATATTGATTGGAAAGAAGATACAATGTTTATTGACAAGGCAAAAATCAAATTGAAAGCGGGCAACGGCGGGGACGGCGCGGTATCCTTCCACCGGGAAAAGTACGTGGCGGCGGGCGGTCCCGACGGCGGCGACGGGGGAAAGGGCGGCAACATCGTATTTGTTGTTTCGACCCACCTGTCCACGCTGGCGGACTTCCGCTACAAGCGCAAGTACAAGGCGGAGGACGGCGGTCACGGCAAGCCGGGACGCGGCTCCGGCAAAAAGGGCGAGGACCTGACCGTGGAAGTGCCGATGGGAACCGTCGTGCGCGACGCGGAGAGCGGACGCATTATTGCCGATCTCTCGGATACCCAACCCCATATCATCGCCAGAGGCGGCAAAGGCGGCTGGGGCAACACCCATTTTGCCACCCCGACACGTCAGGTGCCGAAGTTCGCCAAGCCGGGCATACCGGGCGAAGAGATGGAAGTCGTGCTGGAACTCAAACTGCTGGCGGACGTGGGATTGGTGGGATTTCCCAACGTCGGGAAGTCCTCGCTCATCAATGAGGTCAGCGAAGCGCATTCGGTGGTGGGCAACTACCACTTCACCACCGTGGAACCGGTACTGGGCGTGGTGCGCCGCGCGGAGGGACAGTCCTTCGTGATGGCGGACATTCCGGGTCTGATCGAAGGCGCGGGCGACGGCGTGGGACTGGGACATGAATTCCTGCGGCACGTTGACCGGTGCCGTCTGCTGGTGCATATCGTGGACGTATCGGGCAGTGAGGGACGTGACCCTATCGAGGATTTTGAAACCATCAACCGCGAACTGTCCCAATACAGCACGGAACTCGCGCAGCGTCCAATGATCGTGGCGGGCAACAAGATCGATCTCGCGACGGATGAACAGCTGGCGCGGTTTGAGACCTATATCCGGGAGCAGGGCTACGAATATTTCCCGATGTCCGCGCCGATTCGTTACGGGGTGGACGAACTCATTGCCAAGATCGTGGAAAAGCTCTCCAAGCTGCCGCCGATTGCGGTGTATGAGCCGGAGCCGTATGTCCCCGAGCCGGTGGAGAACCCGCGGGAATTCCATATCCGCAAAGAGGACGATGTGTACTTTGTGGAAGCGCCGTGGCTGCTTCAAATTATGCGCTCGGTGAATTTTGATGACTATGAATCCATGCAGTACTTTGAGCGGGTGCTCAATAACAGCGGGATTATCCAAGGCTTGCGGGACGCGGGCGTGCAGGAACACGATACCGTGAGCATCTACGATTTTGAATTTGACTTCGTGAATTAGGAGGCATAGCAAGATGAAAGAGAAAACCGAAATTGAGAAATTGCGGGAGGAACTCGCGTACAATCCGAAGAACGGCAGCGTGACGCTGACCGCCGACGAACTGCGCCGTGCAGACGAATTCTGCGAGGAATACAAGGACTTCCTCAACAACGGCAAGACCGAACGCGAGATTGTCGCGGAATCGGTGAAGCTGGCGGAAATCGCGGGCTTCAAGCCCTTTGAGAAGGGCAAGGTCTATCAGCCGGGCGAGAAGGTCTACCGCGTGAACCGCGGAAAGTCCATCCTGCTGGCGATTATCGGCAGCAAGCCCATCAGCGAAGGCGTGCGGCTGGCGATTGCCCACATCGATTCGCCCCGTCTCGACCTGAAACCCAACCCCCTTTACGAATCCGACGAGCTGGCATTCTTCAAGACCCACTACTACGGCGGCATCAAGAAGTACCAGTGGACGACGATACCGCTTGCCATGCACGGCGTGATCTTCCTCAAAAACGGCGAGAAGCTGGAAGTGCGCATCGGTGAAGAGGACGACGACCCGCAGTTTTGCATTTCGGACATTCTGCCCCATCTCGGCACCGAACAAGCCAAAAAGCCGCTCGGCACCGCGATTCCCGCGGAAAACCTCAATATTCTCGTGGGCAGCCGTCAGATTGCCGACGAAAAGGGCAACGATCTGGTCAAGCTCAATGTACTGAAACTGCTGCACGAGAAGTACGGCATTGTCGAGGCGGATTTCCTCTCGGCGGAGGTGGAGTTTGTGCCTGCCGACAAGGCGCGCGACGTGGGCTTTGACCGCTCGATGATCGGCGCTTACGGTCACGACGACAGCGTGTGCGCCTATCCGGCGCTCATGGCGGCGCTGACCTGCAACAACCCCGGGCATACCGCCGTGACCGTCCTCACCGACAAGGAGGAAATCGGCAGTGAGGGCAATACCGGTCTGAATTCCTCCTATATGAAATACTTCATCTATGACCTCGCGGATATGCAGGGCGTGAAGGGTCGCGACGTGCTGACCGCCTCGCAGTGTCTCTCCGCCGACGTGAACGCCGCCTATGACCCGAATTATGCCGACTGCTTCGAGAAGCGCAATTCGTGTTATCTCAACAAGGGCGTGTGCATCACCAAGTACACCGGCTCGCGCGGCAAGGGCGGCACCTCCGACGCGTCCGCCGAATACATGAGCCGCGTGCGTTCTCTGCTCGACCGCAAGCACGTCCTCTGGCAGATCGGCGAGCTGGGCAAGGTTGACGTCGGCGGCGGCGGAACGGTTGCCAAATACGTGGCGGCGCTCGACGTGGACACCGTGGACATGGGAGTGCCGGTGCTCTCCATGCACGCGCCGTGGGAGATCGTCGCCAAGATCGACGTGTATATGGCGTATCGGGCGTTCTATGAGTTTTTCCTCGATTGATTGAAACGGATGAGAACGGAGTGATGCGGCATGAGCGGCAGAGAACTGGATATTGCGGATATGCAGTGCTGGGTATTTCATATGGCACAGAGCAAATGGCATGTGTCGGGTGAGGAATGCGCGGAATTGTTCCGGAAATATGACATTCTGGGTTTTATTTCCGAATGCTATGAGCGGCTTCACCTCAACAGCTACGCGTGTGTGCTGAACGATGTGGAGACGATTCTGAGAAACAGTGGTGAGACGTCATGGGAACATTGACCGATAAGCAAAAAGAAGCCTGTGCGGTGATTAACATGCGTGACGCTGTCGCTTTACTCGCCGAACGGGAACACATTCCGTATGAAGAAGCGATGCTGCGATTTGGCGCCTCCACCATCTACGACGCTCTGTTGGATTTTGACACCGGCGTCTGGAAAGAAAGTCCGGTCTACCTTCTGGACTTATACCGGACTTATTGCACCTGATCATCAAACCAACCCCCATCGTGCGACATCGCACGGCGGGGGTTTTTCGTATTATATCCACAATATTTATCAATGATATTTGTGCCTGTGCGGCAATCATTCCACTATTGGACGTGGTGCGTTCCAATACTGCACCGGTCTGGAAACCGTCACCATTCCGGGCAGCGTCAAAGTAATTTACGACGAAACATTTTCCGGCTGCACCAGCCTGACTTCTGTCACCATTCCCGCCAGCGTGACAACGATTGACAATAGTGCATTTTCCGGCTGCACCAGCCTGTCGCAACTCAATATCAAGACAACATCGCTCACCAGTGATACCAGCCTTAGCCTTAGCTACCTGACCAGCGGCACGACGGTGATGATTCCCGAAGGTTTCAAGATTAACGGCGTGGAAATAACCATAGGAGATACAGGAAACGCATCGAACTATTTCGGTGGCGCAAACGTGGTGTTTCCCCCGCCCACGCCCGCAACTCCGACCGCGCCCACATCCGCGCCAGCGCCTTCTCCTTCTCCTGCATCCTCTCCTTCCCCGTCCTATGAATTCCAGCCGAAGAGCGAGCTGGAATGGACGAAGGGCAGCGGCAAGAATATGACGGTGGTCATCAAGAATGCCGGAGACGACAGCCAGACCTTTGAGAAATTCAAAGCACTGTATGTGGGCGGCGACAAAGTAGACGCAAGCCATTACACCACCGAAAAGGGCAGTCTGATTCTGACCCTGAAAGCCGACTATCTCGAAACCCTGCGCGGCGGCAGCCATATCATGCGGGTGAGGTTTACGGACGGCGACGTGACCGCAGACTTCACCGTCAGAGTAAAGTCCGGCGGCACTACCTACAATTCCCCCTACACGGGCGAAGGCGACGGCATGATTGCCGCCAATGTCGTACTGCTGGCAATCGTCGCGGCAGGCGCGGCGTATGGCTTGAGAAAGCGGCATGGTAGCCAATCATTATGAATTAATTTTGGGAAACCACTTGAAAAAATAAAAATAATATGATAAAATAACAGCAAATTCAATAAAATAAGAACCTATCCCAAAATTGACAAAGGAGTGGTAGGTGTGGTATAATGAAAAAAAAACAGAAAAGGAAGAAAGACGATGGAAGAGAAACGAACAGGAAAATCGTGGACAATATCGGACAAGCTTTGGGAAAAAGTGAAGGACGAAATACCAGCGGCAAAAGGACGTGATCCTGAACGGGAATATAAGCATCGACCAGGACAGGGGAGAAAGAGACTGGATTCTCGAAAGGTGCTGTCGGGAATCTTCTACGTTCTGCGG
>JAFPUM010000057.1 GCA_017395425.1 Clostridia bacterium
GCCGATCACATCCCAGACGAGGGTATTATTGCCACGCTGGCAAGTAAGCTGATCTCCGATAGAAAAGACACGGCTGGCGCGTCCAGCCCGGACAATTTTTTGTACATCTTCCCATGATGTCGGCTGCGCGTTGAAATGTTTCGTCTGAATCAGGCTTGCCAAGGTTTGATTGATCTGATGGGTTTGGTTGACATAATTTTCCTCGGTCAGCATTTCATTGAGATTCTGCATAAAATATCACTTCCTTTCTTAAATAATACAACAAGCCGGGGCAACCCCACGGTTATTGTACGCATAGCTGTTGGCGACACCGCCTGATTCATCAACACTATAGATATAGGCACTGTCCGTGGAGTTCGTGCTTCTTATTCGCCAAGATTGCGTCGTGGGGGGTTCCGTACCGTTTCTGTACTTGATGCGGTTGCTGTCGGCGCCGGTTCCAGCCGAAGACAGTTTGGAATAATTGGCGTAGTAAGGATAAGGCGCACCCTCATCGACGCCATTCTCCAGACCGCCGTAAACTTCACTTTTCGAAAGCAGGAAAAATGTCTCGGTCGTCGTGTCGGTGGTATTGCTGTCCGGAACTGCCGTTACTTTCGTGACATTGCCGAGAACCGCAAGAAAATCCGCATCCATGCCGTCCACGAAACCGGCGGTATTATTGCCTGTATACCATGTGGGCGGTCTATCGAAATTATTCTGTGCTGTCCAAACGGGGCCTGCAACATTCGACTTGTTCAGCCACTGCCGGATAGCGGATTCCTTGTAGTTATTGGAGCCTTTGTTGACACGATCGATGTCGTTGATGTAATCGGCATTCAGCGGAGTCCCGCCGGAACCGGCTGTCACGGCAATGGTCAGATTATCTGTACCATTTGTGTCTTTAACGAAATCTCCGCCTACTGCGGCACTCACAAAAATGCTTGTCGGCGTATTGCCTGTGAAATTGAGAATTAACTGACTGCCCGCCGCGATACCGTCGCCGGTCACTGTGAACTGATAATTCGTCCCATTCGCGGCAAAATAATAGGTTCCGGCTGTCAGCACCGAATGGCAATAATAAAACGCTTCGGGTGCGTCAAACTGCATGGCTGTGGGAAAACAGTCGTGCAGCTGCAAGGTCAGACTGTGGGTAAACCGTGAGTCGGTGGGCGTATCATGGTCAACGCCGATCACGTCCCATTCCAATTCTACGCCTGATCTGTTACAATAAAGTTTATCACCGATGGAAAACATCGTTTTTGCCAATCCGAGCCGCACGATCTGCTGTACCTTTTTCCAGGAATTCGCCAGCAGTAGCACGTCTGAACCCATTTCCACCGCCGAAAGCGCTTTCAGCAACATGATTGTGGTATCGGTTTCTTCCCGGAACGCCGCGCCCGATACCGACGCGAGCAGCGGGGCTTCCAGATGGTCATACGCCGCCTTTGCCTGAGCGAGCGAAGCGGCAACCGCCTGATTGTTATTCGCACTCAAAACCAAACGCCTCCTCAAATTCTTCATTCGTGGCAATCCGGATGCCAATCTCTACGCCGTTTTCGTCAAGATAGGCATCTACTGCGCCTTGAATATCCTCTGCCGACGGCGTGCCGATATCGTCCAGCCGTTCGCAGATATCGTTCAGATATTCTTCTTCCCGCGTGAGCGGGGTTTCGGGTTTGCTCACGTTTCCACCTCCCGCGTAGGCAAGATACTGTTCTTTGCGCGTCAAAGGGTCAATCGCACTCAAAACCGAACACCTCCTCAAATTCTTCATTCGTGGCAATCCGGCACTTGCCGTCAATCGCTTCTCTCAGCGTCCGGACTTGATAGCGTACCGCGTCACCCGCTGACCCCCGATCAATGCCGTCTACATCGTATCGTATATTGACCAATTCCGCGTCGGCAGTGGTCGCGCCGTCCGGCAGGGCAATGATCTGATTGATCTGCCCCTGCAATGACGCGATCTGCGCATCGGTAGATGTTTCCGCCACAGCGTTGATCTCAGCGTATCCGCGATACAGCGCGATTTCGGAAACGTCAAACCGGCTGCCGTCGTCGGCGGCAGTGATGCAAACGGTTCCTTTGCGCTGGACGTAGAAGGTAAGGTAGCAGTCGCCGTTAAGGCAGTGCATGGAGCCGTGAGAGATGGGCGCTGTCTCGCCGTCATACAGTGTTTGAACGAACAGCGAGGACGGAATATCGCCGTGAATGACGACAGTGTAGAAGCCCTTGTAAACCGTGCCGGAGAAGGTGTGCAGCGTGCTGTAACTTCCCTGTAATACGGTGGTAGTCAGTGAAACGCCGGTCGCGGATTCCAGCAGGAGCGGCTTGTTGTCCACGTCGCCGAGCGGGAATGTGCCTCCATAGGTAAAATAGGATAATGCCCGCTTGTTGATTCGCAGTCCGACCGGTTTCCCGTCGGACTTGGTGGTATTCCATGCTTCCAGAACGCTGATGCGTGTTTCGCCCATATCCATTTCGCCGTTTGCGTTCAGCCGCGGTTCACCGACATTGATGACAATCGCGACATGATCTACACCCAGATGCCGTTCGGGATCAGTTCCCGAAAACACCACGTCGCCGGGACGCACCCGATGGACGTTGTCGATGGTGTAGAGCCAGCCGTGTTCTTCGGCATATTTCGCGAGGTTCTGGGAGGTCAGATAGCGGAGTTTTGTCTCGGTATCGTCATCAGCAGTGGAACCGAAATCTCCCGTATCATCAAACACCATGCCCCATGCGTGCCCCAGATTGGCAGCATTGCCGTTGTACCGGGAATTATCAAAGGTTACGCCGTTCAGAATCGCGTCCACGAAGGAACTGCACACAATACCGAAGACCCCGTTTGCCGCACCGCTGCCGAGATTGCCCGAATAGAGACCGTGATGACTTTCGTACAGAATTTTTGCATCCCGGTTTTTACCGGTGTAGGCGTAATTGAAATAGGATTCCGCGCACCAGAGCATTTCGGCGACAGTGCCGAAGCTCACGGTGTTGTGCGGTGCCCGCAGCGCGTCGCTGAGATGTGCCGCGTCAGTGACGTGATTGGTAATGCGCTCGTCCAAAGAATCCGCGACGCGCAGGGTTTCAGAGAGTGCGGTGTACTGCGGGGTTCCCTCCAGCAGATCATCCGTCCGGACAGCACCCGTCACACGAAGCGTGAACGGGCTGAGACTGATGACAGCGCCGTCATTGGCACGCGTGATACGCAGCTCACAGCGGTACGAGCCGGGACGGTAAGTCAACCCGTTGTAAATGTTGAACCGTACCACACCGCCTTTTGCGTCGGGAATCCCGCAGGTGAGCAGATCGGTGTCAGCGAGCGTCACGGCATCGACCGCCCGTTCCACATAGAGCCGCGCTTTGCATCCGGTCAGGTCGAGCGGACTGCCGGAACTGTCCTCGATCTGCACGGTGACAATGCGGCTGAGGTTGTCATATTGGCGCACCACCATGTCGGGGATTGTGCCGTTGACGGGGATTATTCTGATCAATTCATCCAAATAGTTCACTTCCTTTTGTATGAATTACTCGACGGCGTATTGCAGCACAGCACCGTCGGCAGTGACGCGCAGGATTTTCCGGGTAATGGTGCGCGTGTCGCCGAAGCCGATAACGCGATCCTTAATTCCCACGATATCGCCCAGCGGAATGTCAGCATCCGGCGGGTCAAAGTCAATGATAATCGTATTCTGTGCGCCGTGTTCCTTGAGCTTTTTGCGTGCGTCCTTGATGAGTTCCTTGGCGTTTTCGCAGCTGGAACGGTCGTATACCATCGCTTTTTCACGAAAACCCGTGATATGATTTGTCTGTTGTGCCAATGTGCTGTTAGTGGTAGTTTTGCCATTGGGCAGCAGCCAGACGTGCCGGACAATGCGGTCAGTACCTTTGCCTTCACCGAGAGCAATGATATGATTGTATCGGGCTGTCGCCTTGGTTGCGGTGTATTTCATGTCGTAATCGCCGGAAAGCTCAATTTCACTGCTGCGGTTGACCACTTCTTCCGGGGTCAGAATGACCTTGTGTGTGCTGCTGTCATAGGTGACACCCAGCCGCAGTCCTCTGTCCACAAGGTTGCCGTTGTCATCTTCATCGTCGCCTGTCAGCAGGTCGGTGAGCGCGTCAAAGACGGTCGCGTAGCGATATTTTTGTTCCCCGATGTTTCTAAGCCCTTCGGCTGCGTTTGTATCCACCGCGAAGATACCGCCGAATCCGGAAACCAGCGACGCCATGATCTGATTGATCATTTGATTGGTGTAGACCTTATGTGTACTTTCCGAAGGCGGCACCACCACCTTGCGGATGAGCAGCCCCCGCCACGTGACGCCGGAGAGTTTGACGATTCCGGTGGAACTGATATGCTCGATCTTCTCGACCGCACCGCCCCATTCGGAGCCGTCGAAATAGAGGTAATACCCGATGTCGATGCCGTACTTTGCAAAATCTTCGGCGTAAATTTCGGCTTCCCAGTCGTTGTCATCCAACTCGCCGTTGACGGAAGCAACACCGTCAAAAGAGATGAAATCTAATATCCCCTGTTCCTCAAAATTGCTGTCCGCATACAGCAATTCCCCATAATTCAAATCAGCTCACCTCACCAAAAAATTCCGAATTACGCATTCCGAATTCCGAATTAAATTTCATTCCATCGCGGTTCGCTTCGACGCACATGGAATACGACGTCCACCGCGAAGGCGGCGGAACCGTTGCTGTCGGAGCGGGAGACCGACAGTCGGGAACCAGCGGCATCCGCAAATGTCGGTGCGGGCTGGAAGACGTCGGTGGTTTTATTGCGCAGATTGAAGACGTTCATCCAGACGCCGTTCCGACAAGCCCGGATTTTCTTGTTCTGCTGGTCAATCACGACATAATCAGAGGAAGACGACAGCGTAATGTTCACGCCGTATTGGTTACCGCCCACCGTCACGACGGGATTGACGCAGGAGCCGTAAATCGTGATGGTCATAGGCGTTTCGTCCGCGGAGGAAAGACCGTTTTCCCCGTCAAGGCTTGTGTCGGGGAAGGTCAGGGAAGCGGTTCCAGCGGCGAGCGTGTGGGAATAATCCTTCGTCCACGCGGGGGAGATGACCTTGAAGGTCAGCCCGACGACCGAATAGGTTGTCCAGTCGCGGTCTAAGGTTTTGATCGAGACCGCGGCGAAACACTCGATATAATGGTTGTTGATGTAGAGCCGACCGGGCGAAAGGTGACACACGTCATAATCGAGGACATCATGCAGACGGTTCAAAGCGGCATTATGCGCCGCCTGCGTGTCGGCGAAAACGTCCAGCACGAGGGACTTGTCCTGCACGGCGCGCCGGGCAAATACCAGCCGTCCGCCGTCGCGTCGTGCGCGGTCATAGGTTGTCATGCTCCACTGATAATCGAACATCGCGGACGTCTGAATGAGATAGGGCGCATCCTCCCGCCCGTCAAACCGCAGGATTTCCCCCGCGCTGTTCTGATACAGGCAGGCATAAGGCAGTAAATATTCATCATCCATAAACATCACCCCCCCGGAAAAAATTAGAAAAATGCCGGAAATCATTGCCTAAAAAATATATTTCCAGCGCGAAGCGCTCCAAAATTATTCATTATTCGTTATTCATTATTCACTCTTCATTTAGCGAGCGAATGCGAGCGCACCAGCCTTCCGAACGGTCTCCCGTCAATCTGCATCACAGGCTCGGACGCAACCAGACGCTCCACGGCGTCAAGCAGACGATCCAGCCGGTCGCCGTAATCCGTAGCGGGGGTCTGATAATTATACCGCGCCTGCGAGACGCCCGCCAATACCTCCGCGGTATCCAGCGAGATATCCGACGCGGTGCGGTAAAGGCTGTCCTTGCCTTTATTCATGCCAAGTTCCATGCCCTCGGTGACACTTTCGCCAATCGCCATTGTCACTTTCGACGGGGAATTGATTTTCAGGGCAGCACTCATCACAGACCCGACGCCCGAAGCGATCGTTTCCGCCGCTCTCAGTACCTTCGCTTTTCCCTGATTCAAAGCCCGCCGCATACCTTCCACCGCGCTGTCCATTGTCTTCCGGAGTTTTTCCGGCAGATTATCATAGCAGGCGACAAAATCAGTTGCAAACTGCGTGGCATCAGAGGTCATCAGACCGTTGCTTTTATCGACTTCCGTCACCATCGCGGAGAAGGTACCCACAATTTTCTGCGCGTTGTCATCAAAACTCTTGGCAAGCTGTCCGTTCAGTTCGTCCATTTTTTTATTGTGTTTTTCGATTTCTTTTTCCTGTTCAAACGCGCCTGCTTGTGCATCTAAATTTCCCGCTGCAATATCGTCCAATATTTTTTGCTCTGCGTCAGCGTGCCGCTGATTTTCGGCTTCCACATCGGCGTTGTACTGTTGCAAAGCCGCGTAGAATTCGGAATTTTGAACGTTTTGCTCAAAATACGCATTGGTCACGGCACTGACGATTTCAGCGTAGCTGTCATTGACGGTTTTCACCTGTTCGTCATAATGCGCTTTTGCGTTCTCAGACTGTTTGCGCCGTTCCTCAGAGCCTTCCTTTGTGGTGTTGGCAATGTACGACATTTCGGTCAGATAGGACTGCCATGCCAAGGAAAGCGCCTCTTTCTTATTGGCTTTGGCATTGGAAAGCACCTGCTGGGAACTTTCCTCCGTCATTTCCAACCCCGAATCAATGACGTTTTTCAAGCCGCTGAGATTGCTGTTGTAGTATTCAAATTCGCTGTCGGTGAGTGTACGCAGTTCGTCCAGATACTCATGTAGCTTGTCAATTTCCTTCTGGGTCAACTGACGGCGTTCAGAGTGTGCCTTTGACGTGATTGCGGTAATTTTATCCTGTACATTTTTGATTTTGGTTTTCACGTCGTTCAGATTGAACCCCGCATTCAGTTCGGCGGTAAATTCATCTATCGCGCCGGACGATATATCCAGACCGCTTTTGAATTCATCGGCATATTTGGAAGCACCCTTCATAGCCTCGCCGAGTTCGCGCGTGCCTTTCGTGGCGTCTCTGTTCGCGAGATAAATCGCACCAACCACGCCAACCACAGCCGCCAGCCCGGCAACGACCAGACCGGAGGGAGTAATTAAAGTCGCCAGCCACTTGCCAAAACCCGCAATACCCCCACCGGCGGCGGTAAATGCAGCTTTGGCGGCGCTTCCGGAGGTAATCAGCGCACCGATGCCGCTGTTTACTTTCCCCAGCGTAGCAGACACAGGACCGATAGCAGCGGCAACCAGACCGGCATTGACAATCAGTCGTTTGGAGCCGCTGTCGAGGGAGTTGAATTTATCCACCAACCCTTGCGCGGCACTTACAGCGCTGTTAGCGTAGGGCATGAGTTCGGAACCGATGGAGATCGCGAGTTCTTCGGTCTGGGATTTCAGAATGGTGAGTTGACCCTTGAGATTCCCCTGCATGGTTTCCGCCATTCTGGCGGCGGTGCCGTCGCAGTTTTCGATAGCGGAAGCGAGCTTGTCCACGTCTCCGGCGGAAGCGTTCATCAGCGCGAGCCAGCCGGATATGCCGTTTTTCCCAGCGATTTTTTGAGCAAACAAAGAGGAATCTTCGGCGCTCAAGGTCTTCCATTTCTCGCGTGCCTCGTTCAGCACGTCGCCGAAATCGCGCACCTTGCCCTCGGAATCGTAGAACTGTACGCCCAATTTCTCTGTCAAGATACCCAGCGCGCCCAGACCGTTAGCCGAAGCGCCCGCGTCGGTGGAGAGCCGGGTGAAAATGGAGCGGAGCGCGGTACCCGCCTGAGAGGCTTTAATGCCCGCGTTCGCCATCAATCCCGTAGCAAGGGCGGTATCCTCGGCGGAGATGCCCAGCGCCCCGGCGACAGGCGCGACGTATTTGAATGTCTCGCCCATGAGAGAAACGTTGGTGTTGGCGTTGGAGGAAGCCGCCGCCAGAACATCCGCGAAATGCCCGGAATCCTTGGCTTTCAGACCGAACGCGGTGAGCGCGTCGGTCACGATGTCGGAGGTTGTGGCAAGACCTTCACCGGACGCGGCGGCGAGGCTCATGATACCCTCGATGCCGCCCAGCATTTCCTCGGTCTTCCAGCCCGCCATTGCCATGTAACTCATAGCGTCGGCGGCTTCCGTCGCGGAGAATTTGGTTTTCGCGCCCATCTCGCGCGCCTTGTCGCGGAGCGCGTCCAATTCATCCCCGGTTGCGCCGGAGATTGCCGCGACCTTGCTCATGCCCTCGTCGAAATTGGCGGCAACGTTCAGCGCCGCCAGACCGGCGCCCGCGAGCGGCAGCGTGACGTGGGTGGTCATGGTCCTGCCGATATCGGTGAGCGCGGAACCGACGCCCTTGAGCTTGTCGCGCATTTTCATATTATCGTCGCCAAGGGCGAGCAATTGGGCGTTGGCGCCCTTGATGCCCTTGTCGAATTTCTCCGTGTCCAGCGTGAGGAATGCCGCCACGGTACCAGCGTTAATCATGGTTGATCACCACCGCCCCCCATTTTTTCATCATGTCAATCGCTTCCCGGTTGCCCGCGGTTCCCGCGTCGCAGGACGAATCATCCGACCGACGCGGAAAACGGGGCTGTTTGCCCTCGTCGAGCTGACCCAGAATATACACACCCGCCTCGTCCAGACAATAGGCAATGTATTCATCGTCAATGTGCAGCAGTTCGGAGGGTCTATTCCGATACCTCCGCGCCGCGGACAACAGGTTCAGAAACATCGGTGAGCTGACGAAATCGTTCCAGCATCTTCGCGCCTCCCTGGACGAACTTCCAGATTGCCACAAGCTGTTCGTCGGTCAGATCGATGCCGCGCGCGGCGAGCTCGTCGAAGGAGGGCTCAATCATCGCGGCTTTTGCGACGGCAAGAAGAATCTCGCCGTCCTCGGCGAGACTGCCTTTGTCGGGACTGAAGCCGCCGTCAAAGAAGAGCTTCCGAGCTGCCGGCAGGAGGGGATTGGGAATCGCGCCGCAAGCCGCCATTGCGAGCAGGGACGGACGTTTCAATTCGCACATAAAATCACCGTCTCCCAGCCAATCCGGCAGGGCGACGGTCAGAGAAGTCTTGATGTTTTCGGTATTCATCATGTTGAGGTCTTCCTTTCAAAAGCATCATCACGCAGTGGCAATCTTGTAAGTGCAGGTATAGGTAGTGGCTTCGTTTACGGTAGTAGAGGTGACGGACTTGCAGACGGCAATCTCCCCCTTGGCGATTTTAGCCAGTGCTTCGTTCACTCGTGCATTATAAGCATCATCGGATTCATTGGTTCCCTTGGCGGCAACATTGAAAAGAGTTTTCAGTGCAGTTTTAATATTGGCGGCAGTCGTTTCCTCCGGTTCATTTTCCGCCACTGTAACCTGCACAAGTTTATCGTTGCTGTAAGGATTACAGGCTATCAGAATGGTTGAATTAACGGTCGGAGCCTTGCTTGCTTTTTCCGGCATATCATTGTAGGATGAAACAACCTTGGGCAGTGACGGCAGATTGGCAATTTTGGCAGGTATATAGCCCTTGGTGGGTTTGCTTTTAATGGTGTAAGACGGCGAATAAAATTCTCCGTCACGGAAGGACATCGACGCGGGGGAACCGACGCAGTGCGGGAAAATCCACACCGTATATCCAATTGTATCGCCGTCATAATCCTTCTGTTCGGTATAGATGTACATACAGAATTTTTGGCGGGATGTGCCTTTCCCGGCTACCGGCGAAGCGTACAGTAAAAAATCGTTGCTGGAATTCCCATAGCTTTCTCCACCGTTCACCAAGGCAAATACATCAGGTGAAAATTCCGTATCCTTAAAAGTAATGTTGTAGCCTTTTACGATATCTGCCATTGTGTTATGGGCAAGAATCTGATTTCCGACGCGCAGTTCGTTGTCATTTCCGGCGGACACATTGGGTTCAATAGTTGCTTCATTTGCGCTTTTAAGACTATATACAGCCGTGTTTTCTTCGGTCATAATGTCAACTCTGACAATATTGGCAATTGCCATAGAATTAATCATAAACAAAAACCCGTCCTTTCAATGATTGACTTTCAAAATCTGATATTCGACCGCCGCCTGATGCGCCTTGAACTTGTCGTTGATGCCGTAAGGCTGGACAGTGCCGGTAGGGCGCAGATCAGGATAGAGCGGGCGGAGCGCGGACTTCACAGAATTGACCAATTCCGCGAGCGCCGCGTATTGATTGAGAGGCACATAGCAATGCACCTCGATGAGCGCATATCCCAGCCGCCACGATTCCGCGAAGGAATAGGAACCGCTTTCCTGCACGACGACGTAAGGCGCGGTGCAGATGCCGATTTTCAATCCGGGGTCATACACCGCGATACCGGCAGTTTTCAGCGCGGAAACGATATTTTCGTAAAGCATACAGCGATACAGCCCCTTCTCAAGAAAATGAAAAATATATTCAGCGCGAAGCGCTCCTCAACTATTCACTATTCACTATTCACCATTCACTCTTCACTTAGCGAAGCGCCCTCATCATTGCCGCCCAGCCGTTGATGGTTTCGGCGGCGCAGGCATTGACAGCTTTTTTGAGGATAGCGTATTTCTGCCCGTGGGCGTATTCGAGGAAGGGAGAATAATTCATGTTGCCGCTCACGCCGATCACGAAGGTATGGGAATCCCCGCCGGAACTGCCTGAATTGCCCGACGAACCGAGCGGATAATAGGTGGGATAATGGCTGGTGTGCGGGAGGGAGGTATCGACATATTCGCCCGCGTCGTCCACCGTTTCTCCGCTGGCGTTGACATAGCCTTCGGAATCAGCGTGCACATTAGCGCTCACACTGCCCCAGCCGTAAATGCCCTTGATGGTGCTTCGCGCATTGCCGGTGTGATTGTGCCACGGCGCGTGCGCCTTGGCGTAGGCTTCCATTTTAATTGCGGCGGTCTGCCCGTAGAGAGCGGTGCCGCGAAGATAGCGGGACTGGGCATTGTCCAGCCCCCGCAGAACGTCCTTGACATTAACCCGAAATTGTATAAGGATACACCTCCAGATCGAGCAGCCAGAAGACCCCGTAAAGATCGTTCATAGCGGCAACGCGATACACCGTGCCGCCCACGTCAATCAGATCGGTGACTTTGCAGCCGATTTTGCCGTGACGGTCAGGGAAGACGTACAGATGAAAATCATACGCGGAAGTCCCGGTAATCTGCCCGGCGATTTCTAAGGTTTCGCCGTTGCGGCGGGAGGATTTCCCCCGCCAGAAATAGCCCTTGACGGCGCTGTAAAGGGTCGCTTTGACAGCGCCGTCCGGGAAGTCAAACACATTGTAATCCAGCAGCAACCCGCGGCGGCACAGTTCGCACCGCACCCGCCGCAGATGATTGAAATCATTATTCATAAGCAAATCATATATTTTCAGCGCGAAGCGCTCCAAAATTATTCATTATTCGTTATTCATTATTCACTCTTCATTTAGCGAGCGAATGCGAGCGCTTCATGCCTCGTCTTCGCGAACCATCGAGCGTGAGCCGGACGGACGGTAGAACGCCGCCAGCCGAAGCCAGTATGCCCGGCGGCTGGGGATTTCGAGACCGTCGGGGAGGGTCAGACCGTCGTCGTCGGCTTTGCGTAAAAGACCCTCGTAGGCGGCGGCACGGACGTCACCGGCGTGCTTTTCGAGCAGCGCCAGCAGTTCCGCTTCGGTGAAATAGCCGCACCCGCATTCGAGGCAGGCGCCGCCGTCGGTTTCCCGCAGACAGAAACGCAATTCGGGCAGCAGACGGCTGAAATCGGTGGTATCTGCCATCATGAACCACCCGCCAGCAGCCGTTCAATCACGCCGGACTTGTCGCCGCGCCGGATACCGGAGAGCGGCACATCCAGCTCATGCGCGAGCTTCACAAGGTCGTCAATCGGCATTTCTTCCAGCTCGGAGGTGTCGGGCAATACAGGCGGTTCCCGGACGGGTTCCGCCGTGGACAGTTCCGTAAAAACAGGCTCATCCGGAGCCAGCGCGAAGCCTTTGGCGCAAAGAACCCCGGCGAGAAAATCGCTGTCACAAAC
This sequence comes from Clostridia bacterium, assembly GCA_017395425.1. GTDB lineage: Bacteria > Bacillota > Clostridia > Oscillospirales > Acutalibacteraceae > RUG762. Next base: position 11,980 of record JAFPUM010000057.1, read on the forward strand.
ACCCACGCCGTCCGAAAAATCAACGCCGCAGATTTTCCCGGTAAATTCGGGAATCGGGTGATAAAGCATCCGTTTCATACGTCACAACCTTTCCGGTTAATCCACCTTGATGCCCTTGATCTGGAAATGCTTCCAGGCGGGACCGTGATCCAGACCGATCTGCCCGAAGATCTGATATTCCTCAGCAGCGCCGTTCTTGGCGAGCGGTTCGAGGAAGAAGTTGCCCTTGCCGGGAACGTCCTGTTCGACGGGGCGCACGCAGGAGATATCCACGCCCAGCAGCTTGTCGGCAGGCATGAAGCGGTCGATCACGATGTGCATCACGCCGAAATCGGTCTCAATGGTTTCGAGATTGAAGCCGCCTGCCGTGCGGGATTCGGGCAGTCTGACGCCCTTCTGACCGTTGTAGATGACGGAGAGCATCTGTTTCACGGCGGAATTGCAGAAAAGCACCATGTCGGTAAAATCGGCGCCCGCGTCATAAGCAGCCTTGAAGGCGGCGTTGAGATTGGTCTGGGTGAGAGCGGCAGCGACGTTGTTGGAGGTGAGATTGGTGGCGGCGCTGTCGGTCAGTGCGAGAAGACCGCGGGTCTTGTTGGCGACATTGGAAGCGTCCGAAAGCTGATACGCGCCGTTGAGGAAGGTATATTCCACATTGCGGGCAATCTTTTCCATTGCACGCCGCACCTGAAAATCGAGGGGATTGTCAGCGCTGTTCTGAGCGCCTGCGGTATTGATACCGGTGAGCCGTCCGGCGTTGGACTGCGCCATGTAGGAGACGCTGATTTTTTCCTGAAAAATCTGGGTCACGTTGGAATTCTGGATGCGGACATAACTGACCGCCGTCGGCGCGGTGAGGGAATCGGTTTCGGAAATCGTGGGCTGACCGGCGTTTTCATGGGCATATTCCACGCCGGTCGGGAACTGGAAATTTTCGGTCTTGACCGCTTTTGCCGAAATCATATTCAGCAGCGGAGTAATAATAGGGGACGCGGAATAAAGCTGTCCCGCAAAATTAGGAAGATTGAATACGGTACCTGTTCCACTTTGATTTGCCATAAATGAAAACATCCTTTCAAAATAAATTCGGAATGCGTAATGCGTAATGCGGAATGATTTGCCATCCATTACGAATTACGAATTCCGCATTCCGCATTAGCGAAGCGCAATGCCTTTTGCTGCCGCCTCACGGATAATGGAGACCGCGAGGGTCTGATTGCCGGACTGCCGTGCCTCAAGGAGGCGGGCGGCATAATCGGCTTGTTCACTGCCGGAACCGCGCGGGAAATTGCCGGTGGAGCCGGTTCCGGACGGTGCGGGAGCAGGCGAAGCCACCAGCCACGGACGTGACTGGGTCAGCGCGTCGAGAGCTTCCCGCACGCCGCTCACAGTGCCGTCCTCACCGATCGCCACGGCGGACTTGTCCATGAGCCGGAGTGCCGCGTCAAAGTCCACGATATGGAGTTCCGCGCCGACGGTGCGCACTTCGGCGGCGAGAAGACGGTCATTCGCGGCTTTGAGCTGGGCATCAATGCGCGCCTGCACGTCGGCAGGGATAGCGGAAGCCTGTTTTGCCTTGTAATCGTCGACGGCGGCTGTAACCTGTTCCACGCTCAAACCTGTCTGTTCGGCGTAGGATTTGAGGGCGGAACGTCCGGCGCGTTCCTGACGGGCTTCCAGCATCGCGGCGAGTGCTTTCACATCGATAGAAGCGGGCGGATTCTGCTGCGAAGTCGCAGCGGTCGGGTTTGTGTTCTGTACGTTCTGATTGTTTTCCATGTTTTCCATATTTTCCATTAAGAAAAACCCCTTTCCGTTTATAGCCCGTCGGCTGTCCGTTTTCGTCAAACGTAATGGAATCAAAAAGCCGCGGCAGTTTAACGTCGTAAGCGTTTCGGACAAAATAAAAACGCACCGTGACGCGATTAAAACACGTCATGAAGCGTTTTTCAAACAAACCTTGTCAGATTTTAACTTGCACAAAACATCCAACAAGCCCCAAAAACGCCCGATTTACGCGGTTTGTGAACTTGCCGGTAACTTGCAGCTTGTCAGATTTTTGAAAATCCCCTAAAATCTAACAAGCTCATTTCTGAGTGTTAGCTAAGCCCGCGATAATAGCGCGTTCCCTGTCGCTGAGTTGCCACCGCTCCGCTTTCTCCCGCTCCGCTTTCTCCCGCTCCGCTTTCTCCCGCTCCGCTTTCTCCCGCTCCGCTTTCTCCCGCTCCGCTTTCTCCCGCTCCGCTTTAACTTCAGCCGAAACGAGCCAGCCACAGCCGAAGATGCTTTTTTTGCTTTCCCGCTGTGAATCCAGCGCTGACACCCGCACGCTCTCCGAACGCGGCACGACAAATTCAATTCCCAGCCGGGCCAAAGGATAGATCGCGGCGACCGTTACCACTTCGGACGGGTAGACGTATTTCGGCAGTGTCCTGACCTGCTCGCGCCTGTTTTCGTCGTTGGCTTTCTTGACGGCTTCATACAGTGACGGCACGACCCGCACCCGCGTTTCATACGGCTCCAGATTGGTGACGAATGACGTCTTGATCTCGGCGCCGTTCTCGTAGGTAACGTCCACGCCTACCGGTAAAGCCGTGCATAAATCGGCGCAACGCTGAATAGAGGACAGCGTCGGAGCAAACAGCAGAAACGGCACACCGCGTTCACAGTAAAACCGGACGATCTGCGACAGTATCGAAAAAGGCGGATTATCCACAACGACCTTCCCGCCGCCATAATCAAAATTTTCATAATCTCCACCGGGATAAAACGGACGAACAAAGCAGGATTTATCAACGTGATATTCCTTCGCCGTCCAGTCCGCGACCGCTTCATAAACCAAAGGCGGCGTGTAGCAGTCATCGGTTGTCAGCTTTGGTTTGAATTTTTCGACAAATCCATCGTAATCTTCAAAAGTTTCTTTTTTTTGACTGGTTGCTATATTCTTTACCTCCCCTCAGGCATAAGAAAAGCCGCCCTGATTGCTCAAAGCGGCTTGGTTATTCGGTTGTTAGCACCACACAATATTTCGTGCCTGTGTTTCAATATCCTTACCAATAAAGCTTTGCAGATACCTTTTCGCATAAGCAATATGATAAGAACACCATTCATAATTTTTTGGCAATTGATAATCATCAAGTTCAGCGCTTGTTTCATTCAGTGCCAATTGAATCGGTTCTTGACAGTTTTCTACAAAAGCAAGACAAAAGATATATCCATTATTTCTTCTTATGTTTTTCAATCTCACCATAATATTCTCGCGCCTCCTTTGAGTAATTATAAACTTCCGATGTGATGTCATGGGCTTCCTTTTGAGACAAACCTTGCGCCATCAGTTCTCTTTCCATTTTCTCATGCCTTAACAACGTAATATCATGTAGGAGAATATTTTTCCCATCAATTAGTCGTTGCCATGATTGTGCCATTAAATAGCTTGCATCAAAGTAATCATATCTACCTTCACCTAGATCATGCTTTTCAAGAAAAACGAAACTCTTAATTGAGTGAATCAAGTCTTCATCGAATCCTGTGTTCTCGGCAATGCGCCGCACATCGGTAGACATCTTGCGAACAGAAGCATAGTAGCGTTTAGCATGATCCTCAGCTTCATCGCTATCGGGATTTAATCCACCTGAAACTATTCTACCACCGTCAGCCGCATTTTTCAAGTCCCAAACCGAAGGAATCTGCCGGTCGTAATTCTGACCATACAGTGCGTTCCAGCGGTCAAGGCGGGGAACGGATTCCCCGGCAATCCAACGCCCGATCTCGTCGCCGATGACTTCCAGCGATTCCGGGACAACGCCGTACTGGACGCAAAGGCATTGGGGGTGAGGGAGTGGGATTTCATTGGGCGTCCAGTTGCCCATGCCGAAGCCCTCATCATGTTCGGCGTAATCGTCGCACTCGTCGGGACCGAATGGAATCACCTGCCGGAAAAGGTGGGCGTCGCTCAATTCCCAGTGCATGACTTCGACATAAGGATTCTGCACACAAACCTTCTGATTGGCGAGAAAGTAGGAATGGTTGATAGCCGTCCGCGCCAGACGCTGGGCGTTGTAATCGATTTGTTTTCCGGCGAGATGGGGATAAACCCTCCCCCAATCCCAATCGCGTTTTGCTTTGGGCTTGACGTACTGTTCCAAATCCTTCGCCAGCTCATAGGCGGATTTGTGTTCCGCGATGCCGCGATTGACCATGTAATCAATGTCATGCTCAAAGGTCTTGGAAGCCGTCCAGATGCGATCGGATAAACCCTTGTTGTCCTGATAAATCTGCCCGGTGATGAGGTTGGTGAGGATGTCGTCGGGGGTGACGGCGAACATGTCGCGGAAGGACTGCCCGCCGACGGCTTCCCAGAAATCCCCGTCCGCGGCAATGGGAAGATTGGCGGAACGTTTCAAGCCCTGATAGGTCACATCATACAGCCCGGCACGTAATTCCCGCGCACGCTTGTCCAGCGCGTCGGCGTATTCTGTCGCCCATCGATGAGAGAGCGTGCGCTTCTTCATGGAAGCGGCTTGTGAGGATAAATCCTTCGCGGCATCCTCGTAGAGCGAGGCGATCTGCCCGGACACCTGCCGGATATTGACCAGATGATCCCGCCGCGCCTGCCGCATCAAATCTCTGTAATGGGGGTTATTCGCCATCCGGCATCAGCTCGCTTTCTGCGGCTGAAATAAAACTGTCGGAAAACAGCGTCTCTTCCTTCTTGATCTGAAGCAACTCGGCGTCTGCGTCGGGAGCGGTGCCCCATTTTTCGATGTAGGATTTGCGCGAACGAACCTGACGGGAAACTTCCTGCATGTCGTTTGCCATCTCGTCAAAATCGTCCTCGAGAATGGGATAGAGCGATTCGACGTTTACCGTCAGCGCGTCCTCGTCGTAGGCGAAACCGTGATAAATGGATTCCATTTTCAGTACGGCAAACGCCATCCATTCGAGTGCCGGACGCCAGCTTGCCCACTTGCCCTCGCAACGGGAGATGAGTTCCCAGTAGAGCGCCTTCATACTCTTGCCGGACTGCATCAGCCCGCGGAGCTGTTCCAGCCCGACGTTGGGAACGCTGAGCAGGTCAAACATATCGTTCTTGGTGCGGGTGATAGCTGCCTCGAACCGTTCGGAATAACTGAACCCGGCTTCGAGCTTGTCAAGCCGAGCCTGACCGCCCTCTTTGGCTGGGTTGGCGGGGTCGGTCTGTAAATCAATCAGCGCGCCGGGAGAGATTTTCATTGCGTCGAGCGATTCCGCTTTGGCGTCCACAGCGACGGTCTGGGGGAACATATTGAACCGGAGCGCGTCGGCGTCGTCGGAGAGAAGATGGTTGTAGCTGTTCTGGAGCTCAATGAGGTCTTCCACGTCGCTTTCGCCCTTCATATCGCCGGATAACCCGCCGTTGAGAATGACACAGCAGGGGATGAAATCCAGCCCGGTGTCCACATCCTGCCCGCCTTCCAGCAACTGCCCGAACCCGTTGTATACGCCCTCATTCAGCCAGCACCGACCGTTTTCCAGCCAATATTTCTGTTTCCATAGCCGCTGATCAGCGCGATTCTGTTCGTCATTGATCTGATAGAAGAAGATGATTTTGTCGAGAATGTCGCAATCGTCGTCGGTGACGGAATAGACGAATTCGGGGGACGGACGGAAGGAAACGCGGACAGGTTTGTCCTTGCCGCCGCTGATTTTGAGCGCGACGCGCTTGCCGATGAAGCAATCCAGCCCCGCCTGCATGAGCTTGTTGTTCCAGCGGGAACGTTTTAACGCGCCATCCAAAAACCTCTGTGCTTTGTCAACGGTTTCAGCAGACGCCTCGCGGTCAGAATCGAAGGTAATCTCCGGCGCACGCCCGAACATGAATTCCGCTTCCCGTTTGATGAGCTTTTTGACGAGGTTGACGCGCTTCTTGGTGGGACGGTAATCCAATCCCTGCGGCAGCTCCCAATCCTGCCCCTTGCCGTCATAAAAATCGTAAAGCCGGATGATCTGACCAATGTCCTTCAGTACGGTTTGCCCGTAAAGCCCGGACATCTCCGCCAATAAAATACGCATAGGCGATTCCGTCAATCCACATCACTCCCTTCAAAAAATATACTTCCGCATTCCGAATTAAAACCTCCCGCCGCGCCCAGAGACCGAAGGACGCACGGACGTATTTGTAAGCACATCAAAATACACGCCGTACCGAAGCGCGTCACAACAGTGGTCGTTTTCCTTGAGCGGTCTGTCCTCGCCGGTCTTTTGGGCGTGCTTCACGTCCCAGACGTAGGAATGCAGCTCCTTAACCGTGTGGACACAGCGGGGCGCAAAGGTCAACCGTCGCTGTTCCAATTCAACGGCAACGGCAGCGATACCGGCAGTGACGGCATTTTTGGCGGGAACAATATTTGTGAATCCCTCATGCCTCAGCCGTGTAATAAAGGAGCTGGCGGACGGGTCCACGATGATGAGCATATCCCGCCGACCGCCGGAAAAGGCGAGCATATCGGCGGCATACTGCGCGTCGTCCTTTTGAATCGCAATGCCGGATTCCTCCCCCCTGCCGCTGTGGTAGAACTCGCGGTCAACGTGGTGCCGGATGCCGTCACCGACACCGGCAGCGACAAAGTGAAGGAAAACGCAGGGATTGAAGGTGCCGTAGTCCACGGCGATGAATTCCCGCTCCGGCACAAACGGAGCCGCATCCACCACATTGCCGTCTTCGGCGAACATGGAGTAGATCACGCCGTCCGCAACCGCCCATTCGCCCAGGATAAAGCGCCGGGCGAAGACCCCGGCATACATCGCGCGGTATTTTTGCAAGGTTGCGGGCGAGAGGGTGAGGTTGTCGGTCATGGCGAAATGGAGATAGACCAGCCGACGTTCCTCCCGACGGTCAATCCAGCCGGTTTTGAACCAATGGAAAGGACCTTCCGGGTTGCAGTTGAACCACCACTTCGCACCCTCGACAGAGCAACGCGCCGTCGCCTGATTGACGAAGGATTCCGGCATGAGGGCAACTTCATCAAAGAACGCGCCCGCGAGCGTCACGCCCTGAATGAGGTCCTGAGAACTCTCATCCTTGCCGCCGAAGAGGTAGAAATAATTGACGTTCCCGCCGCACTGAATCACCAGCAGATTCTCGGCGCGCCTGTCGGTACAGACACAGCAGAGACCGGGCAACATCTGTTTGAGCGGGGCGATGACATTCCGGCGCAACGCACCGATGGTCTTGCCGCAGATCGCAAAATTCATGCCGCGGAAGGATTCCATTGCCCAGCGGACGAAGGAGAGCGACATGCTGACCGTCTTGCCGGAGCGGATCGCACCGTCGGCGATCACACCATCGTAACTGGCATAGGGAGAACCCCCGCGCCACCACGACAGTATTTTCAACTGTTTGGGAGAAAACGGTTGAAAGTCAAAGGAAGATTTCATCATCCATTCCCTTCATTTTTCCAGACAGCCTCGGAAGCGGTCAGCGCGTCGGCGAGGGAGCGGCGTTCCTCTTCGGAGAAGCTGTCTCCGTCATCATGCCGACGGCGGATTTCATCCGTCTCCGCCTTGATTTTTGCGAGCTGGGCGCGCTTGAGTTTTTTGTCAAGGTCGTCGGAAGCCTCACCGTGAAGCTCAATCATAAGCCGAATTGCGTTGACATTTCCACCCGCAGCCTCTTCATAAAGCGCGTCCAGCACGTTGTCCAATTCATCGGGATTGTCATTCAGACGGCGTTTCAGGGCGGATCGGAACCCTCTGGCGGCACCGCTAGCCTTACCGCCCTTTTTGGCAATTTCTCGCTGTTCGTTCATGGAATCCATGCCCTTTTAAGTTTTCATCATTCACTCGCCTCACCTTCTTCAAAAGGAAATAAAAGAAATGCACGAAAAAGCAGAAAAAGCCGCCCGGAAAAAGAACGGCTTTTTCTGCTGTTTAGGATTAGGAGTTGAATCAAAACTTCCGGTAAAATCAAAGATAAAAGGAATATCCCCCGACTGTCGGCGCGGTGGAAATGAGGAAAAACCCGCACCGACAGGCAAGTAGGGAAATCGGAGGCAATCCCAAATGAATCAAGCACTGTCCGCACTTGCTCATGATAGTATTTTACCACACAACCCACTATCATTCACTATCATTTTTCAGTTTTTCGGAGATAATTTTGATTGTCTGATTATATCGCCGCCACATCGTCGCGGGAGAAATGTATAGTCGTTCGGGGACATCCTCAAACCGCACGCCGTCAATGTAATGCAAGCGGAGGATCGCGGCACCGTCGGGGTCATCGGCGAGAGTGATCAGGGCTTCCGCGTCGGCACGGGCAGATACCGCTTGCCGTTCCAAGGATTTGAGCCGGTGTTCGAGCGCGTCGATTTTTTCAATGGCAGCCTCGAGGGAATTCCTCCGACCGCCGGGGAGCGCGTCGGCTTTGACGGTACGGGGAACGGTCATATCGGCGCGGCGGCGTGCGATTTCGCGGCGCAATTTCCGGCAGTCGCGGCGCAGCTCATTGTAACGCCGCAGCCGGGATTTGACTTCTTCAATGGTCATGATTGGCATTCCTCCCCGCACTTTCCTCAGCAGCCTGCATCCTGATCTTTGCACCGATAGCCATCAGCCGTCTGACCACCTTCAATTTTTCCTCACAGGCTTTGCAATACAGCCGCCCCTGAACAGCCGCCTTGCGGCAATAATAGCACCGCTTCACCATAACCGCTTACCCTTTCGATTGGTCCTTGATTTTGATAAAAAGCCTGACCAGCGCATCCTCCGCCTGTTTCCTGTCAGGAAAGCGCTGAATCGCACCGCGGGAGTGTTCGCTTTCCCACATAATCGCCCAGGGATTTTCCTCGTTGTCAATCCGGGAGACATCCAATTCCACCATATGAATATAGGTCACGTTGTTCAAATTGAGCAGTATCCCCAGATCGGTTTTAATCCACATAACGTATTACCTCCAAAATTACTATTCATTATTCGTTATTCATTATTCGCTCTTCATTTAGCGAGCGAACGCGAGCGCTTCTCCCTCTCCCCCGGAGAAATTACCCCCTCCCCCGACCGAAAACCGGGAATTTTACCCCTTTCAATGAGTGGGGGGAGGGCTAAGTCAAACCATGTTGTCACTGCTTGCGACAGTCGCCCGACACCACCATACAGGCATAAAAAATCGTCACCACGATAGCCGCCAGCACGAGCGCGCCGGAAATCAAAACATATTTCATCATTTGCAGCACCTTCTTTCCACTGATTATCTCAATCGCGACAGACAACGCCGCCATATCCTCACGCCAGATTGGTCTTCGTGTCATGTTCATTCCCCCGAATCCGTTCCAACTGCCGTTCAATTTTTAAATCCACCATTTTCCAGACGTCCTTTTCAAAATCCTCGATGTAGACGATTTGGTCAATCATAATCAGCACATCAGCGATTTCCTCGATCAATGCCGCACGGGAGGCGGCAAGACTTTCGGAGCAAGGCGCTTGTGCAGCCAGAACGCGATAGCGTTTGATAGCGGCTTTGGCAAGTTCCGCGCATTCCTCCGCGGTCTGAATCAACTGACTTTCCTCGCCATAACGTCCCTCGATCAGGGCGATAGCGCTTTCATAGGTCATTTCTCAATCCTCCTGTTCCATACTTCAATTGCTTGTTCCTTTGTGTGTGCATTGCGGAGAAGTATCGCCAGCTTTATTATACACTCACTCTTTTTCAGGTCGTGGTAGGCGAAAAAGTGCTTTGTGTGTTCTGAATACTCTATCTCCACTTGTTCTCCGCAGAACGGGCAGGGCTTTAAATTCATCTGATTATCCATATATTTTTTCTCCATGTAATTTTTCCGCTTGATTTCCGCTTGTTTTTGGCTTTGCGCTTGTTTTATTGTACAAACAAGCGCAAAACCATTTCTCATTCATGCCGTTCAAAATACCTCCTCACTTTCATAGCAGCGTCATGAAAACTGTCCGCTTTCAGCAGTACGACCATGCCGGAATCGATCCAGCGGACGGAAAAGAGCCTGCCGCCGTGGTACTGGACGGTATAGGTTCCGATTATCTCCACACTCTCTCCGTTGTCGAAGACGGGGTAGTGTGCCATCAAGTCACGGGCGGCTTGATCAATTGCGTGTCCCATTGAAAAAATCCTCCTTCAAAATTTCTGTATGTAGGGTTATGTAGGGTTTGAACCTAAAATAAATTCTCTCTCTATAAAATCAATTTTCAAATTCCCTGCGAAAGAAATTATTTTAACCCTACAACCCTACATAACCCTACATAGACTTATGATTTTATAGATATCTGATAGGGTGCATAATCTTCATTCAAAGCAATATTGCAATAAATAAACCCACTGGTTAATCTTGTTTTCTGAAACCGCTTGGCAACTTCGATGCCGAACTTGGTGGAGCTCATGCAATATTCATTGTTGCGCTGACACCAATCGGAATAAACGCGGTAGAGGTCGTTAGCCCTGACCTGTCTCCCGGCTTCGACGATACAGCAGGCGGCAATGAAGGAGCTGATCACGTCCATCTCGGCGCGGTACGCTTCGACAGCGGCGGCGACGGCGGCGGGCATCTGCAACCCGAGCTGATTGTAGAGCCGGACGCCCTCGATAGCCCACGCGAAAATTCCTTCGATTTCATTCAGCAGCTTGTCCTTAAGACCTCTGTCCACCCTGTCGGGCGGGATATGCACGGTAAAGGGAATCATGCGGATACGCCGCCAGATACCGGTATCGGTGCCGCGGATAATGGGCTTGTGATTGGTTGCCATCCAGAGTTTGAATTCGGGCTTGAATTCAAATTCCTCGGCATATAATTTTCTTGCCGTCACAATATCGTCGCCCGTGAGCTGTTTCAGCAGTCCCTCGTTGATTCTCATTCCCTCGTTCGGCTCCACGCTGGTGACGAACCGCGCCCCTTTGAGCCGTGCCACGTCGCCCGAAGCGCTGCCGCCGCTGGGACGCACCATGATGGTTTCGGGCTGGATGTTGGTGGCATAATCGCCGCAGATTTCCCGCACGATGTCAAGGAACGTAGACTTTCCATTGCTGCCGGTGCCGTAGAGGAAGAAGGCGCACTGTTCGGACGTAGAGCCGGAGAGCGAATAACCGACAGCCCGCTGGATGTACCCGATCAGTTCCTCATCCCCGCCGAATATTTCATGCAGAAAGGTCTCCCACAGCGGGCATTCTGCATCGGGCTTGTAGTGGATGGGCGTGCATTTGGTGATGAGCAATTCGGGGTCGTGCGGCTGGATGTCGAGTGTCCGCAGATCAATCACACAATCCGCAGTATTGAGCAGGGCTTTGTCCCGGTCAAGGTCGTTGGGCGTGACGGGAACGTGATGTTCCAGCTCGCTGAGCATCGCGTTTTTGGATTTGTTGGAACGGCAGGATTTCAGATGTTTTCTAAAAGCCTTTGCCACGTCCTCTTCCTGCGATTCATAATAATCAGCTTCCCGCGACATGTGGGCAATGGCACGATCAGCCAGCGTGCGGATGAACCCGGTACCGTCGGTACGCCATTTGACGCCGTCGTAAATCAGCCATTTCTTTTCGTTGTAATTGTAACGGATGCTGCCGCCGAATAAATCCATCATACGTTCGGCGTTGCCCATATCGTCAAAGCTGTATCGTTTATGTCCGGTGCCGGTCTTGCCTTCGGCAGCGTCTTTGGGTGCAATCTGAATGTGATAACCGTCGTCGCTGTCGCGGGGAGAATAGACCTTCCCGCAGCCGTCGGCGGCTTTCTGTAAGGTTAATGCGCCGTAGGTGGAGTCGCTTTGTTTGCGGTTCCACTTGTCGCGCATCAAGCCGGAGCGGCGGAAAAGTTTGTCCATCATCGCGGTATCCTTGCCACACCAGAAGGCGAGCATGGAGCAGAGCGCCATGTCCGCTTCGGATTGGGAGGCATACTTGCCCTGCCAATGCCCCGTGTATAATTCGGAGAAGGCAAGCCCGTTCCGGGAATTCATCGCGAGGTGTAAAAGCTCGTCTTCGGTCTTGCTGATGCGGGGACGGGTGAATGATGACGTTTGAGAAGCCTGCGAAAGCGGATCAGCCGAACGGTGGGAACCGATGTATTTTTCATAAAGCGGTTTGATCGATTCTCCGCCGTCGGCAATTTCGGCAAAGCCGGGAATCACCTTTCCGGTCATCGCGAAATACCGCCCGCTGTCGTACATTTCTACATTCCCATGACGGCATCCGTCTCCCGGAAGTTCCCCGCGGCAGATGATATGAATCCCGTGACCGCTTTGGGAAACTTCTGTGTAGGAGCCGAGCGCGGACAAAAATTCGGAAACGATATTGTCGGGGGAAGCGGTGCCGTTCCGGAAATCGGCGATTTCGTCCGCTATGCCGTCAATATCAACCCCGAAATAGCCCGACCCGCCGAACATGAACCCAATCCCGGCGAACTCCACGGAGGATTCCACCGCCGTATGAAAATCGCACCAAGTAGAAGGGGTATCGCTGGCGGCTTCCATGCCGGTGCGGGCATTGATGGGTACTTTTTTAGGCTTTTCGGGGTGCTTCGGGTCATGCACCCGCTTCCAGCAGACCCAATTCCGCAGCGATTTCAGTTCACCGGGAATTTGTTGGTACATGCTTCACTACCTCCCTTCATTTTTCTTTATTCATTTAGCGAGCGAACGCGAGCGCATCACTCCCACGGTAAATCATTATTGCTGTCCAGAGCGAGGTCTGACACGGAGCCTTTTTTACCGCGCGCCGGTGCCTCATCCGACTTGTTGACCCACTTGATGACACATTCATTTTCCCCGCGATAATCGTTGAATTCGTGGGCAACCTTGACTTTGACGCAAGCGCCCGCGAGATCGTTCCCCAGCTCGTCGAGGGATTCATAGCTTTTGCCGTTGGGGAGCTGAGCCGCCCGGCAAAGGTTCATAATCTGCCGGAAACTGAAACCGTCGGTTTTCATGTCATCCGCGTCGGGTTCTCTTCTGCGATAGATTCTGTAAAAGAGCAGGCGCTTCTGATGCTTCTGTGCCACATCGTCGCGGATCACCAGCCGCACGCTGAAGAAGAGCGACCCTCTCGGTGTAGCGTCAACGAGAGCCTCCACAATCCGGCACTCATATTCCCCCGGTTCCACCAGATTGCTAGCCGCTTCATAATCCGTTATAATTGCCATAGTCTGTCAATCCTCCATAATCAAATTCATTGCCTCTCCGGCGCTGTAACAGACGCCTGCGATAGCGCCGGAGGCTTTCATCTGCTGAATAAAATTCCGCTGTGCGGACGATACCCTGCCGCCCGGTTTCTTGACTTCGATAAAGACGGCGCGACCGTCGGAACGTCTCACGCCGAAGAGATCGGAGAATCCGGGCGGCACGCCGGTATGGAAATACCGACCGTCAAAGGTGCGTCCGGACGCGACGTTTATCCGGAAAATCACGCAGTAGGGCGAGACCGCCGCCCGGATTTGATTCTGAATGTCTTGTTCTGTCAAGCGATAAACCCCCGTTTCTTCGCCTGATAATACGCCCAGCCGGGCTTGTATCCGCGCTTTTTGGCATATTGCAGAAGCTCCTTGTAACTGACGCAATCGTCCGGCGTCTGTAAATCGAGCGTGAACCCCTCGATTTTCACAATCTCCGCGTCCTGCTCCTGCTCAATCTCCTGCCTCTCCTTCTTGGGGAATTCAAAACCGCACTGCGGGCAGATTCTCACCGGCTTGCCGGTGTCGTCGAGAGAAGCGAAGGTGCAGAAGCACTGGGGACACTGCCGGACGTTGAGGGATTCATCATTGTCCTGCCTGCCGCGGCGTTTTTTGCCTTCCAGCGTCCATTCCCTGTCCTGATCGGGCAGACCGAACCGGGCATAGTTGCCCACATGGTCTATGATAATCGCGCGCTTTCCGGGCTTGTACCGCATACATCTCATGGACTGCTGAATATAGAGCGTGAGCGATTGCGTGGGGCGAAGCAGAATCGCGCATTCGCAGTCCGGCACATCGAAGCCCTCACTGATTAAATCGACGTTGCAAAGAATGTCAATCCGACCTTCCCGGAAGGCTTCCACAATGCGTTCCCGCTCCGGCTTGGGGGTTTCCCCGTCGAGGTGCGCCGCGTCGATACCGGCGTCATTGAATTGTTTTGCCATTTCCAGCGAATGTTTGACCGACGTGCAATAGCAGATTGCCTGTTTCCCGTCGGCGAGTTTGCGGTAGTATTCAATCACCGAACCGAACACGGCTTTTCGGATCATGAGCTGTTCAACGTCACCGACGGCATATTCTCCCTTGGATATCTTCACGCCGGTCAGGTCTACCAGCGACGGCGCGTAATAATCGTAGGGCGCGAGAAAATGGTTTTCAATCAGCCACTTGGCATTCACGCCGATCACCAGCTTGTCATTGACGTCCGCCAGCCCGGAACCGTCCAGCCGCATCGGCGTAGCCGTTACACCGATTCGCCTTGCATCGGGGAAATACTCGTAGATTTTGCGATAGCTCGCGGCGAGACTGTGGTGATTCTCGTCGGTGATAATCAGCGCGGGCGGCGGGATTTTGTCCAGCCGCCGACAAATCGTCTGCACCATGCCGACCATGCAATAGTGCATGTCCACGCCCCATCGGTAGAAGGTGTTCCATATCTGGTCGCATAGCTCGCGACGGTGGACGATGAATAGCACCTGTTTTCCGTTTTCGGTGGTGCGTTTTGCCATTTCCGCGACAATGACGGACTTCCCGCCGCCGCAGGGAAGCACGATGCAGGGCGCACGGTAGCCGTGACGGTAGGCGTCCCGCACACCGTCAATGAGCTCCGTCTGGTACGGTCTCAGCGGCATGTGCCTTCACCTGCTTTCCGGCTTCACAGGCGCATTCCCAGCAGAGCGGACGACCGAATTTTTTGACAGTGTTTTCCATAATCTTGTCGGCGCTCATGCGCTGGTGATTGACAATGAGCTTCCCGCAGTCGGCACAGACGGGACGTTCGTCTGTTTTGCCCGCGTCAAGCCAGACCGCCAGATCATGCCCGAGCTGAGGCGTGATGACCGCACCGAAACGGTCAAGGAAGGTCGTGTCCTTGCTGGCGGTCGCGATGTGGTTGCGTGCGATGTCCAGCACGATGTCAAATTCATACTCCGTGTTGTCGCGCTGAATCGGAGCCAATCCCACCTTGCGGGGTTCCATTTTGCCGCGTTCGTTTTCCTGCATCACGTACTCCATTTTGGAACGCATGGTGACGATGACATGACAGTCCGCGGAGAGAATGGTGTTGACCAGGGCATTCTGTTCCTTCCCGGCTTCCTGCCACGCGGAGAAGTCGGTTTTTTTGGGTCTTGCCGCGATTTGTTCTTTGATGTCCAGAATGCCGCCTTCATTGTTCCATGCGTGGGAAAAAGAATCGACAATCACCACGCCGTCGGAACCGACAGCCGCGGCGCCTTCGGCAACCAACGCCTTGTAACGGTCGGGCGAATAGGGCGGACTGAACGGCGCGTAAAGAAATTCTCCGGTATCGAGATCGGAACGGCTGGCATAGAAGCGTGCGCGTTCGTGTTCGGTGTCAATGAGGGCAATCCTGCTCCAATCGCCGGTGATGCCGTAAGCGATGTAAAGCGCGCCAAGCGTCTTGCCCGCTCCGCTCACGCCGGTCAGCGCCATACGCAGCTTCGCCCGCCGTCGTGTAACCTTTTCAAAAGCCATATGGGATGATTCCTCCTTTTTTAGTGGTCAGTGGTTAGTGGTTAGTGATTAGTTTGTTTTCTCTCCACTCCTCACTTCCCACTCCTTACTCACTGACCACTGTCCACTAATCACTAATCACTATTTAATGATGACGGAGACCGTGCGCACCAGTGATGCGCCGGGGATTTCCCTGCCGTCCTGCAATGCCGCCTTGACCTTAGACCTGCTGATTTCGGGATCACGGTAAGTCAGGCAGTCTTCCGCGTGTTCTATCAGCCACGGGATGAGCGCCGCGTCGTTGGGGATACTGACGCTTTCGGCGTTGTTGCGCAGACTGATTCTGGCGCGGGGACGGTCAATCTTTTTCAAGCCGCACGCCTGCATATTGTCAAGAAGCATCGCTTTCAGACGGGCGATGAGGTTCTTCTTGACCTTTGCGCGTGCCGTCAATGCCTTTGCTTCAGCGTCCATCGCGTCGGCTTCGACGGTCAGTTCCTTGATGAAGCAGGCGATATTCTCGGCTTTCTCGGCAAACTCGCCTTCAATGCCTTCCAGCGTGTCAAAGTAGGCTTCAATCTGCTCGTCGGTCAGATCGTCGCAGTCGTCGAATGCGTCAAACAATGCGCGGTAATTTTCCGCGATGTAAAACAGTGTTACCATCAGTCAATATCCTCCTTTGTTATTTCGTCACAAATCGCCGTGCTTATTGATAAAAGCAGATCGTCCAGCCGTTCCAGAAACGCATGAGAACTGCCGCAGCCTGCGGCGTAAATGAAAGTCCGATTGAGTACATCCTGCGCCATTGCCAGATACGCTTCAAAAATCGGTTCCTCACTCTCCATATTGATGACGGTGGGCGTGGCTGCGTCCTTTGCCTCCTGAAGCTGGCGTTCCATGTCGGCGATAATGTCCTGCTGCTTCTTGCGGAAATCGTCGAACTGCGCCTGTAAATCCCAGCGCTTTTGCATTTCGTCGTGCAGATTTCTGTCCATCTGCTCACGGAATTCCATCATATCCTTGTCGTGCTTTTTGGCGGCGATGCGGTACTTGTCTTCCGGCATGGGATTGTTGCGAAGGTCTTCCAGCTCAGCGGCGAGGCTTTCCTTCTCGGCGACCAGCCGTCGATTGTTCGTAGCGAGCCGGTTCTGTTCCTCTCTGCCCTGTGTAACGCTCTCGGAATACTGGCGTTTCACGACCGTCAGCGAATTTTGCAGCGTCTCCCGCATCTCGTCTGCCTCGGACAGATCGGTTTCCAGCCGTTCCTTATCCGCCCGGAGCGTCCTGATCTGCTCCTTCAGCTCGCGCACGGTGACGGATTCCACGTCGGTTTCCTCCATCACCTGTTCCCGTTCCCCGTCTGAGATGGATGCGAGAAGGGCAAATTTTTCAACGCCAATTTGTGCAGTTGACTGCACAAATTCAAGAGATAATCTATCTGCAATTGAGATATATTGATAGGCTTGCCTACGTTTCAACCCAACTTCCTTCTCACAATAATCCTCGAAATTGGCATAGCCGAAGGATTTATAGAGCTTGTCGTCGCGCATTTCTTTGAGAGAACTGCACATCTCCCAAAGGTTCTGGGCGACGAGCTGGGCGCTGATGAGGATTTTCTGGTGCAGTTCCCGCGCCCGGACGTCTCTGTCTGCGATGGTTTGTGTCATTCACTCTCACCTTCCTTTTTCTCGGGAGCGGCAACCTTCTTAGGTCTGCCGCAGGGACGCTTGGGCTTGTCCGCTTTGGGTGCGTCAGCCTCGGCAGTGAGCGGCTGATCATACAGCAGTTGGGACAGCATTTCGAGCTTGAGGTCATTGTCCGTCTCCGCAAAGAGGGGACTTTCCATCAGACAAAGCACCAGCGCCAGCCGTGTTCTGATGTTTTCCGTATTTTCCATTTGACATTCCTCCGATTTTGTGATATCATAAACTTGTGATATTTTGCTTTGTGCCGCTTTGGA
The DNA here is from genome assembly GCA_017395425.1 of Clostridia bacterium. GTDB lineage: Bacteria > Bacillota > Clostridia > Oscillospirales > Acutalibacteraceae > RUG762. The sequence goes on from JAFPUM010000057.1 coordinate 29,566, forward strand.
AGTGTCAGCTTCCGAGGCGGCTTTTTTTCGTTTCCGGTCAGTATGCTTATACCGGTCTCGGTAATTGCTGTAACCGTATCCCGGAACCGCCAGCGCCCGACGCTCCTGCGCCAGCATAGCGGCGTGCAGCTTTTGGTATTCCTTAACGTGACCTTCAATGCAATATCCCTGCCGCATACCTTCCTCAACGGACAGCCCGTGCATATTTTTCAGTTCCCGGGCGGTTAATGGGACGAAACCCGGATTGCCTTTGCCGTTCATTCAGCATCCTCTCCGGTCAGCTCCACGGAATGCCGGTTGTCCCAGATCACACCTAGGAATCCGGCAATGACAATCGCCACGAACCCGACCGGCACCGACCAAGCCGGAAGATGTTCCGCGATCCACCCCAACAGCCACAAGCCGCCGTAAACCGCTCCGATTCCAGCCGCCACTTCGACGGTCAAGCCGAGAATCAACAGCCGCCGGATATGTCTTTCACTCATGCTTCCATCTGCTTTCTGGCTTCAATCCATTTGTCGGTGAATTCAAAATCGTGAATTTCGTTGATGATATCAAATAACACCCCAAAAGCTTCACTGAAGCGCAACCATTCATCACTATTCCTTGCTTTCAGCGCCGCCTTGGCTCTGATATCGGCGTTGATACATTCCCTGATCACAAGGTTCTGCAATTGCTCCAATTTCTCCTTGTCTGTCATGGTCACTTACTGCTCCTTCCTTTGCTTCCGGTTATTTCCTTCACACCCCAGTCGATGATTGACCAGAACGCGAATACAAACAGCGCGATAAAGCAGAAATAATACTGCACCTGATTATCCAGATGCGGCTTGATCAGCTCGCAAATCTGGAAAATCCCATAGAGACTGACCGCGATCAGCACCACCCGCGACGCAATCGTAAACTTAACCATACCGCATCATCCCGCGGTTGCCGGACTTCACTGTCATGATAAATGCCCTCCCTTAATGCTTGTCCGAAAAATTTACACATCCTGCATGTAATTACAGCTTGGACAATCCGTCGGCAGCCCGTTGAAGAAGTCCGTTCAGATAAGGGATACGCACGTCGTCAGGGACGGGATACACCGCAACGTATTCATCGCCGCGCCGGTAGACCTCACAGATCGTGACATACTCCCCGTTAGGACCGATCGGCGCCTTAGAAACTCCCACCAACACCGGCTCGGGATCCGGCTTGGACTTTTTTCTTGCCATATATCAACACCTCCTTGTCGCATTGTATTCAGATAGTAGGTTGTACTATTCAGATCAAAAAATCTGACGCATCACGTCATAAATCAACGCCGTGCCGCTGTCGGCGGTTACATCGGCAAACTTGACCCAACCGCCTTGAAATACCGCCGTAACGTTTTCCTTGTGCGGTTCTGCGGTATAGACCAGATTGACCAGCTTACTGCCGGCGTGTGTTGCCTGCAACGCAGGCAGCAGCAGGTCACAGATTTTCTGCTTGTCTTCGTCCATTTCTATCACCTCACAACAAATTGTCGCCGCTATATTCTTGCGATTTGCTCCAAGGCATCTTCACATCTTTCCAGAACACTGGAAGCGCTGCGATAATTAAGATTTTTTCTTTGCAGTACAGAAATGACTTCCGCTACAATCGGTGCTTCCTTTTCTTCTCTTGCTGTAAGTATGTTTCTTGGTACTTGATTCAAAATGATTTGCCTTGCTTCTTCTGTAGTCATCACCCTCACCCCCTCTCCATATCGCACGGAATCGCGTCTCTACGCGGGCTTGTCCTCGGTCTTTGTCGCTGTGGCAGAATTATTGCGGAAATAATTCGGGTCAAGATTCAGTGCGATACAGATAAGCAAAAATTCATCAGCTAAGATTCGGCGTTTACCTGTCAAAATCAGCGAAATAGTGTTAGTGTCAATGCCTGTCTTCTTTGAGATGTAAATCTGTTTAATTCCGTTTGCTACCACATAGTCATTGAGCATCTGGTTTATATACATATCATCACCACCTCTCTGAAATCTATGTTTTGTAGATTTCACTGATATTATAATCTATATTTTTCAGGTTGTCAAGAGCTTTTTTAGATTTTTATCTTTGTTTTTTAGATTTTTATATTGACAATCTAAATTTTGAGTGGTATTATAAATTCAAAAGATTCACAGGTGGGGTTATGATATGTCAAGAGAATATATTGCAAGCGTATTAAAGCGCCTAAGAGAGGCAAGCGGATTAACAGCTGATCAGGTCGGGGAAATGGTTGGTAAAAGTGGTAAAACCGTAAATGCCTGGGAGAATAACAGAGGTCAGCCAGACGCCGAAATACTAATGCTACTTTGTGAGATTTATAGAGTAGAAGATATCCTTGCTACTTTTAAGGAAGGATACATAACAAAAAAAGCCCCCGCGATAAGCGGGAGCGATATCCAGAAGCAGAGGCTGATGGAGAATTATGAGAAGCTGAACCCGTTGGGTCAGGAGAAGCTGGTAGATTATTCCGAGGATTTGACTGAGGTTGAAAAATATACGCAGACCGAGGCTGTATTTAGTGCCAAAGAAGCCTAAAAAATAATAACCTCCCTGCCGCTGGGATTGGTCGTCGAAGCAGCAGGGAGATCAGGTGTCTTAGAGTATGACATTACTCCAACAAGAATTATATCACACTAAGTGAAATTTGTCAATATCTGGTGTGAAAAATTTTTTCGGAGGTGTAATAATGGGGTTAAGGTATCGCAAATCATACAAGTCTGGACCTTTCAGGGTTACTATTTCTAAAAGCGGGGTTGGTTGGTCTGTTGGAGGTAAAGGCTTTCGATATACAAAGACTGCTAATGGACGGACAAGAAAAACTTATAGTGTTCCGGGGACAGGAATAAGTTATGTTACTGAAAGCGGCAAAAAAAACAATAGTCAATCACAAACTACGCAGAAAAGTACAAGTAAAACAACCAACACAGATCAAGAATGGGAGATTTATTCTCCGCTTTTTACGAAAGCACGTGAGATAGAAAAAGAAAATCCTGATACTGCTTTAGAACTTATCCTAAAATTAAATTTGATGAACAGGAAAGAGCTTGCGCCAAACGATGATAGCACAAGCAAAATGAATGAGAGCAAGATAGTTGTTAGCCTTCTTTTCATAGCGCACGAGAAGTTTTCTAAAGCGGTTCA
>JAFPUM010000058.1 GCA_017395425.1 Clostridia bacterium
AGGACGACGAGGACGACGAGGACGACGAGCGTATCATCTTGAAAAAATAATCGACGGTTTTTCATAGATTTAGAAGGATCTTTGTCATTCATTCAAAAATCTATTGACAAAACGGTTGTCAGGTGTTATAATGCGCCCATACAGATGAATCCATTTGGAAAGGCAATGAAGAGGAGGAGTACATACCTCACCATGCAGACAGAGAAGAGACGGTCGGTGCAAGTCTCGGTGCGGGCGGTATGGAAGTAGCCTCAGAGCTTTGGAGTGAAAGAACCGCGCGGGTATCACCGTTCGGTTTGAGTAGATGCCAACGGCGCTTCCCCGTTATCACGGAAGGCGGTGATCGGATATTATTTTAATATCCCGTGACCGGCAGAGTGCGCGTTTATAACGCGAATACAGGTGGTATCACGGACTTGTTTTTAACGGGTTCGCCCTGTGCCGAATCAATCGGCGTAGGGCGAACCTTTTTTGCTGTTCCGGCTGGATTCTCTGATTTTACTGTTATTTTGAGAGGAAGGATGCTTTCATGGCAAAGGAAATGCCCAAAACCTATGAACCGCAGGAAGCGGAAGACCGAATCTATCAGAACTGGATGGAAAAAGGTTATTTTCACACCGACATCGACCGCAGCAAAAAGCCCTATTGTATTGTGATGCCGCCGCCCAATATCACCGGACAGCTTCACATGGGTCACGCGCTGGACAATACCCTGCAGGATATTCTCATCCGCTGGCGGAGAATGCAGGGCTACTGCGCGATGTGGCTGCCCGGCACCGATCACGCGTCCATCGCAACCGAAGCAAAGGTTGTGGAGAAGCTGCGCAAGGAAGGCAAGAGCAAGGAAGCACTCGGACGCGAGAAATTTCTGGAGCAGGTGTGGGACTGGAAGCGCGAGTACGGCGGCAGAATCGTGACGCAGCTCAAGAAGATGGGTTCCTCCTGCGACTGGGCGAGAGAACGCTTTACGATGGACGAAGGCTGCTCCAAGGCTGTCACCGAAGTCTTCAACAAGATGTACGAGGAAGGGCTGATTTACCGCGGCGAGCGCATCATCAACTGGTGTCCGCACTGCCGGACTTCCATCTCAGACGCGGAAGTGGAATTTGAAGAGAAGGACGCCTTCTTCTGGCACCTGCGTTATCCGCTGACCGACGGCAGCGGCTACTTGGAGCTTGCCACCACCCGTCCCGAAACGCTGATCGGCGATACCGCCGTGGCGGTTCACCCGGATGACGAACGTTACCGTGATTTCGTAGGGAAGACGGTGAAACTGCCGCTCTTTAACCGCGAGATTCCGATTGTTGCCGATACCTATGTCGAGATGGATTTCGGAACCGGCGTGGTGAAGATTACGCCCGCCCACGACCCCAACGACTTTGAAGTGGGTCTGCGTCACAACCTGCCCATTATCAACGTCATGAACGAGGACGCCACCATCAACGAGCAGGGCGGCAAATACGCGGGAATGACCCGTGAGGAATGCCGCAAGGCGATTGTGGAGGATCTGGAAGCAGGCGGCTATCTGGTCAAAATCGAGCCGATGAAGCACAATGTCGGCACCTGCTACCGCTGCAAGACCATCGTGGAACCCCGCGTGTCGAAGCAGTGGTTTGTCAGGATGAAGCCGCTGGCAGCGCCTGCGATTGATGCGGTGCGCAGCGGTGAGACGCAGTTCGTCCCCGAACGCTTCGACAAGATTTACTTCAACTGGATGGAAAACATCCGCGACTGGTGCATTTCGCGTCAGTTGTGGTGGGGACACCGCATTCCCGCGTGGTACTGCGAAGACTGCGGCGAGATTACCGTTGCCCGGACCGCTCCGGAGAAGTGTCCCAAGTGCGGCAGTGTCCATCTGCATCAGGATGAGGACACACTGGACACGTGGTTCTCGTCGGCGCTCTGGCCCTTCTCCACTCTCGGCTGGCCCGATCAGACGGAGGAACTGGAATATTTCTATCCCACCAACACCCTTGTCACCGGCTATGACATTATCTTTTTCTGGGTCGCGAGAATGATGTTCTCGGGTGTTCATAACATGGACGCGGCGCCATTTAAGTATGTCTTTATTCACGGCATTGTGCGCGACGGTCAGGGACGCAAGATGTCCAAGTCGCTGGGCAACGGCGTGGACCCGCTGGAAATCATCAACAAGTACGGCGCGGATTCGCTGCGTTTCTCGCTGGTCAACGGCATCAGCCCCGGCAGCGATATGCGTTACAGTGAGAAGAAGGTCGAAGCCTGCCGCAACTTTGCCAATAAGCTCTGGAATGCCACCCGCTTTGTCATGATGAACGTGGAGGACGGCGATATGCCGGGCATTCCCGAACAGCTGGAGCCGGAGGACAAGTGGATTCTCGACAGGCTCAATACCCTCATCAAAGAAATGACCGACAACATGGAGCATTTCGATATCGGCGTGGCAGTGGCAAAGCTCTACGATTTCATCTGGGACTGCTACTGCGACTGGTACATCGAACTCGCCAAGACCCGTCTCAACGCGGGCGGCAAGACGGCTGCGGATGTGCGCGCGGTGCTGCTCTATGTGCTGACCGATATCATCAAGCTGCTGCATCCCTTCATGCCCTTTGTCACCGAGGAAATCTTCACCACCATTCCCCATGAAGGCGACACGCTCATGCTCGCGTCATGGCCATCGTACCGGAACGACTTTGTGTTCAGTGAGGAAGCCGCGATGATGGAACGCATTATGGCTGCCATCAAAGCCATCCGCACCCGCCGCAGTGAAATGAACGTTCCGCCCTCCAAGAAGGCGCATATCTACATCGAAACCGCTTACGGCGACACCTTCCGTCACGGCGCGAAATTCTTTGACCGTCTGGCGTCGGCGAGTGAAGTCGAGGTGGGCGAACAGTTTGCGATGGACGGCGCGGTGACGATTATCTCGGACGGCGCGAAGATTCTCATTCCGCTCGACGAGCTCGTGGATAAAGCCAAGGAACTGGCACGTCTCGAAAAGGAACTTGCCAAGGTGGAAAAGGACATTGCCTCCCTCAACGGCAAGCTGGCAAACGAGAATTTTGTTGCCAAAGCGCCTGCCAGCGTCATCGAGGCGGAACGTCTCAAGCTGTCCAAGGCGGAGGAACGTAAAGCCATTATCCTTGACACCATGAAGCAGTTTGCCTAATCCGGCTTCCTTCAAGAACCTATTTCCGGGGTGTTTCAACTATGACCTATTCAGAAGCACGAGCCTATATCGACAAGACCGCCCGGTTCGGCATTCAGCCGGGACTGGAACGCATTACCAAAATGATGGCGTATCTGGGCAATCCGCAGGACAGACTGCGGTTTGTCCACGTGGCGGGAACCAACGGCAAAGGCTCCACCAGTACGATGATTGCGTCCATTCTGGCTTGCGAGGGCTATCGCACGGGACTTTTCACCTCCCCCTATGTGATTGATTTCCGGGAGCGGTTCATGATCAACGGCGAAATGATTTCCGAGGACGAATTCGCCGCCATCATGACCCGTATCAGCACGGTCAACGACATTCTCGAAAAATCCGGCTGTCTGCTCACGCAGTTTGAACTCATCACGGCGGTGGCGCTGCTGTGGTTTGCGCAGCGGGAATGCAGTGTGGTGGTGCTGGAATGCGGACTGGGCGGACGGCTGGATTCCACCAATATCATAAAAGACCCGCTCTGCTCGGTCATCACCAAGATTTCGCTCGACCATACCGACATTCTGGGCGACACGATTGAAGCCATCGCGGGGGAGAAGGCGGGCATCATCAAGCCGGGCTGTCCGACGGTGCTGGCGCCGCATCAGACGGAGGAAGCGCTGGGCGTGATTGCGTCGGTGTGTGCGGAGCGGAACAGTCCGCTCACCCTCTGCACCACCGACGCGGTGGAGGTCAATTCCATGTCCCCCACGGTCAGCCATATCCATTACGGCGGTCTGCGGCTGATGTTCAAGCTCGCGGGATCCCACCAGATTGAAAACGCGGTGACAGCCGTCAACGCCGCGCGGGTCATCAACGGGCGCGGACTGCCCATCCGGGAGGAAAGCATTGCCAACGGCATTGCCGTGGCGAAGATTCCCGCCCGGTTTGAGGTGCTTTCGCCCGACCCCATCGTGATTGTGGACGGCGCGCACAATCCCGACGGCATCGACGCGCTCTGCCGCTCCATCGACAGTCTGCTGGGCGGACGCAGTATCGTAGGCATTATCGGTATGCTGGCAGACAAGGATTATGAAAACGCACTCCGTCAGATTGTGCCGCGTTTTGATACCATATTCACCGTCATGCCGGACAATCCCCGCGCCCTCAGCGCCAAGGAACTGGCTGCCTGCGCCGCGAAATACGCGGGCGAGGGCGTGACGGTCAAGCCGGTGGAGAATCTGAAAAAAGCGGCGGAACGGGGGCTGGAGATGATTGACGAAGCCTCGGCGCTGGTGGTGTGCGGTTCGCTCTATCTCGCCTCCGAAATGCGCCCGATTCTGACCGACCTGCTGGCATCGGAAGAATGATTTTTTTCAAAATTTTCATAATTCTCATAAGTCCGACGGAATTGACAGGGAGGATTCATTGTTTATGAAAAACACGGAACACAAGCAGGCGACAGAGAGAGCCAGTTTTTCGGGCAATCTGGGCTATATTCTGGCGGTCGCGGGTTCGGCGGTGGGACTGGGCAACATCTGGCGCTTTCCCTATCTCGCCGCGAAATACGGCGGCGGTATGTTCCTGCTGGTATACCTGATTCTGCTGGTGACGTTCGGTTATGCGCTGATGATTTCGGAGACCGCGCTGGGGCGTATGACGGGCAAAAGTCCGGTGGGCGCCTTTCAGTCCTTCGGGCGTCAGAAATGGCTGACCTTCGGCGGATGGATTAACGCGGTCATACCCATCTTAATCCTGCCGTATTACAGTGTCATCGGCGGCTGGGTGGTGAAATACGCCTTTGAATACCTGCGCGGCAACGCGTCGGCGCTGGCAACAGACGGCTATTTCGGGGGATTCATCGCGGATTCGCTGACGGTGGAGATTTGTTTTGCGGTGTTTGTGGTGGGCGCGTTCGCGGTCATCGCGGCGGGCGTGAAAAACGGCATTGAAACCGTCTCCAAGATCATCATGCCGCTGCTGGTGATTCTGGCGGTCATCACGGCGGTCTACTCCGTGACCCGTCCGGGCGCGCTGGCGGGCGTGCGTTATCTGCTGGTGCCGCATTGGAGCCAGTTTTCGCTGATGACGGTGGTGGCAGCCGTGGGACAGCTCTTTTATTCGCTGTCGCTGGCAATGGGCATTCTGTACACCTACGGCTCCTATCTGCCCAAGGAATCGGACATCGAAAAGAACACCACGCGGGTGGAACTCTTTGACACGGGCATCGCGATTCTGGCGGGGCTGATGATTATCCCGGCGGTCTTTGCCTTTTCGGGCGGCGACATGGCAACCCTCAAGGCGGGACCTTCGCTGATGTTCATCACGCTCCCCAAGGTCTTCGACAGCATGGGCTTTTCCAATGTCATCGGCAGCGTGTTCTTTATCATGGTGCTGTTTGCGGCGCTGACCAGCGCGATTTCGCTGTTTGAGACCAGCGTCTCCACCATCACCGACGAGACGGGCATGAAGCGTCTGCCCGCCGGTCTGCTGACGCTGGGCATTTCGCTCCTGCTGGGAACCGCCAGCGTACTGGGATACGGCGCGTGGGATTTCGTGCATATCTTCGGGATGCAGATACTGGATTTCTTCGATTTCCTGACTAACTCGCTGATGATGCCGGTTTCGGCGCTGTTCACCTGTCTGCTGGTGCTGGCTGTAACGGGCAAACAGCGCATCGCGGAGGAAGTCCGGCTTTCCTCGCGTTTCAGACGGGAAGCGCTCTACAACTTTGTGATGCAATATCTCGCGCCGCTCTTTCTGATCGTGATACTGCTGAGCTCCATCGCGAGTGTGCTGGGCTGGATTCAGATTTAAGGATGTGAGAATGTGAAAATCAAACACCGCGCTTTATCCTATGACAAAGTGCTGGCGCTGCCGCCGGAGAAGCACGAAAAGCCGCTCCGCCCGTCGCGCTTTGTGCGGGCGCTGCTCAGAACGCTCAGCGCCGGCGAGCTCCGGGACGTGGGCTTCACCTTTGACGCCGAGGGCATGGAACGTCTGGGCAAGGATCAGCCCGCGCTCTTCCTCATGAACCATTCCAGCTTTATTGATCTGAAAATCGCGTCGGTGATGCTCTATCCGCGTCCCTTCAACATTATCTGCACCTCGGACGGATTCGTGGGCAAAAAGCAGTTGATGCGGCATCTGGGCTGCATTCCCACCCGCAAATTCATCCCCGACGTCACACTGGTGAAGGACATGGTGGTCGCGGTGAAGGAGCTGGGCAATTCCCTTCTGATGTATCCCGAAGCCAGTTACAGCTTCGACGGCACCGCCACGCCGCTGCCGCGTTCGCTGGGAAAGCTGCTCAAGCTGCTCGGGATACCGGTGGTCATGATCAAGACGTCCGGCGCGTTCCTGCGCGACCCGCTCTATAATATGCTGCAGGTGCGCAAAGTGCCGGTCAGCGCCCATATGCGTTATGTGCTGTCCCCGGAGGACATCGCGCAGAAAAGCGTGGAGCAGCTCAATGAGATACTGCGGGAGCTTTTCACCTTCGACTATTTCCGCGAGCAGCAGCAGAACGGTATCCGCGTGACGGAACCCTTCCGCGCCGACGGTCTCAACCGCGTGCTGTACAAATGTCCCGCCTGCCTGACCGAAGGACAGATGGAGGGCAAAGGCATCCGTCTCCGCTGCGGCTGCTGCGGAAAGACATGGGAACTCACGGAGCAGGGGGTTCTGAAAGCGGAAGAGGGAGAGGATACCTTCCCCCACATCCCCGACTGGTACGCGTGGGAACGGGACTGCGTCCGGAAGGAATGGGAAGCGGGAACCTATTCCCTCGATATCCCGGTGACGATACGGATGCTGGTGGATTCCAAGTGTCTCTATACCGTGGGAGAAGGTCGCCTGACCCACACGAAAGAAGGACTGCACCTGACTGGCTGCGACGGTAAGTTGGACTATCTTCATAAGCCCGCCCTGTCGTACAGTCTCTATTCCGACTACTACTGGTACGAGCTGGGCGATATGATCTGTATCGGCAATTCCAAGGCGCTGTATTACTGTTTCCCGAAGGAAGGCGGCGACGTGGTTGCCAAGACCCGTCTGGCGGCGGAAGAATACTACCGTATGCGGTTTCCCGCGAAACACGAAAAAGACAGTTGACATTTTGCGTGGGCTATGATAGAATTTTAATAGCAAATTCTATAAAAACATTCCACAGGAAAGGAGGCAATCTGATGGATAAATATGTTTGCGGCGTGTGCGGCTATATTTATGACCCCGAAATAGGCGCCCCCGAAACCGATATCGCTCCCGGCACGGCATTTGAAGCGCTGCCCGACGATTGGTGCTGCCCGCTCTGCGGCGTCGGCAAGGACAGTTTCGAGAAGGCTGAGTAATGGTTCCGATTCCATTGTATCACGCGCATCAAAAAGGCTTCGGTTTCCCCCAAAGGAAATCGAAGCCTTTTTTGTGTGCTAAGCCAAGGGGAATGAAACCGTCAGGGATTGACAAAGCGCTGGACGGCGTTGGCTAAGGCACGGGCAATCGCGTCGAAGTTGTTGAGAATCCATGCCGCGTCCTCGGGGTTGTCGTGATAGGCAACTTCCACCAGCACCGAGGGATAATTGGGGCGCAGCACCTCGCCGAGATAGTCGGTGGGGCGCACATCGACGAGCTGGGGCTGGGGATAAATGCGGCGGAATTCCGAAGCGATGAGGTCGGCGGCGCGGCGGCTTTCGGGGTCGGCGGGATTGTAATAGATGTCGGGTCCCTGCAGCATACCGGCGAACTGTTCGGGCGAGGCGTTGGAATGCAGCGCGAGATACAGGTCATACCCGCCGTTCCGATTGGCTTGCTGAATGGAACTGCGGGCGGTCATATCGGGGGTGTTGCGGTCGTAGGCGATGCCCAGCTCGTCGAGATACGGCACCAGCGCGTCCGCCAGCCGGTTCATATTTTCCTCCTCGCTGGCGCCGCCGATGACGTAACGGTTGTATTCCTGCGTGGATGGGCTTAAGTAAATCTTGGGCATGATTCATTCCTCCGTCATGGTATTTTATTCCCATTGTATGCCTGTGCCGGCAGCGGGGTGATAGGGGTGGAATCGGGCGTCCCGCTTTGTTAATTCTTTACAAAAATTCTCTTTCCATATTGAAAAATCCAAATCATTATGCTATACTGGAAAGGAAGAAAACGGAAAGGGAATTTCCGCTTTTGAGAAAAATGAAAAAATTGAAAAAAAATGGAAAAAATTCCAAAAGGAGACGATTCACTTGAAAGATTTGCGAAACAAAATGCCCTCTGTGATTCTGGGACTGGTAGCGGTCGCCATCGGCGTGTGCTACTGCCTGAAGGTGTTCAACATTCTTCCGGATTTCGACCTGTTCATCGACGGGTGGTGGACGATTTTCCTCATGGTGCCGGGTTTGATGATGCTGTTTGACCGCGGCTCCAACAAGGTGGTGGGACTGGTGCTGATAGCGCTGGGTGTGGGACTCTTCCTCAACGCGCAGAATATCATTTCCGTGGATTTGGTCAAACTGATTATCCCGATTCTCATCATTGTGTTCGGTGTCAGCGTGATTGTCCACGCGTTCTTCGGTAACAGCCTTCACAAGAAACGCGTTTCGGTAGAGGTGATTGCCACGTCCGACGGTTCCCTGCCCAGATATGATGTGTCATTCGGCGAAGTCAGCCCGAATTATCAGGGAAAGGTCTTTGACGGCTGCCACATGGAGGTTGCCTTCGGGAAGGGAACGCTCGACCTGACCGGCGCGACGATAGAGGGAGACAAGACCATTGAGGTGGAAGCAGCCTTTTCGGGCGTGGAAATCATTCTGCCCCCCACCTGCAAGCTGGATTTGCAGTCCAACTCGAACTTCGGCGGAGTGGAGAACCAGTTCACCTCTTCTTCGGACGAAAACGCCCCCACCATTCATGTGACAGCGGATGTGAATTTCGGCGGGCTTGTGATTCGCTAATTGGGATTAAGGCGGTTTTCCGGCAGTATTCACTCGGAGACCGCCTTTTGTTTTGATGGAGAAAGAGAGGAAATGCTATGCTACTGGAAGAATTCGATGAAAGCCGGGAAGCGGTGCTGCAGCCGGCCAACTTTGTGCAGCCCTTGGAGAATATGCCGGAGACCGTTGTCTCCTGCTTTGAGCGAGGCACCTTTGAACGGATGCTGGCGCGTTACGGCGGCGAGCAGATTGCGCTCCGCGCGGCAGCCAATATGGAAATGCCCGTGTACGCCACGACGTATCAGGGGAAGCGGCTGGGACTGTTTCTGATGGACGTGGGCGCGCCGGCTTGTGCGGCGCTCTGTGAGGAACTCTATCAGATGGGCGCGCGGACGATACTGCTCTTCGGCTCCTGCGGGGTGCTGGACAGCCGCATCGGGGATTGTTCGATTATCGTCCCCCATGCCGCGCTGCGTGACGAAGGCACCAGCTACCATTATCTCCCGCCCGCGGACGAGATTGCGGTCAACCAAGCCCACTTGGATGCGTTCACCGCCATGCTCGACCAATGGCAGGTGCGTTACACCGTGGGCAAAACATGGACGACCGACGGCGTTTACCGGGAAACGCCCGCGAAAATCGCCCGCCGTCGGGCGCAGGGCTGTGTCTGCGTGGAGATGGAGTGCGCCGCGGCAGCCGCCGTGGCACAGTTCCGCGGAAAGGATTTCTTCACCTTCTTCTTCGCGACGGACAACCTCGACGCGGACGAATGGGATCCGCGCAGTCTCGACAATGCCGCCAACCCCACCGGCAAAGACAAGGCGGCTTGGCTGGCGATGGATTTCGCGGCGCAATTGTCAAGGTGAGAACCGTCCCGACCTATGGTGAACATCCACAAGTTTTCGCGGTTTTTCCCTATGCCTTTGGCAGGCAAACCGCTTGACAAACTTCATCCGACTTGATATAGTGTAATCAGTAATATGAGAAGGGGAGACGTTGCTTTTGACGGAAAAAGGCAGGATTCATTCCACGGAATCCTTCGGGTCGGTAGACGGACCGGGCGTGCGGTTTGTCATCTTTTTTCAGGGCTGCGCCATGCGCTGCCGGTACTGTCACAACCCCGACACATGGGACGCGGCAGGCGGACAGCTTCTGTCGGCGGACGAGCTGCTGGACACGGCGGAACGCTACCGCAGCTACTGGGGCAAAGAAGGGGGCATCACCGTGAGCGGCGGCGAACCGCTGCTGCAAATCGGCTTTCTGCTCGAACTGCTGCGCAAAGCCAAACGGCGCGGCATTTCCACCTGCGTGGATACCGCCGGACAGCCTTTCACCCGCAAGGAACCCTTCTTTTCGGCGTTCCGGGAACTGTGCGACGTCACCGACCTGTTTCTGGTGGATATCAAGCACATCGACGGGGAAGCGCATATCCGGCTGACAGGCAAGCCCAACGGCAATATCCTCGAAATGCTCCGCTATCTCTCGGAAATCGATAAGCCGGTCTGGATTCGTCATGTGCTGGTGCCGGGCGTCACCGACAGTGAAGAAAACCTGCGCGCAACCGGCGCATTCCTGCGGACGCTGGGCAACGTGCAGAAAACCGAAATTCTGCCCTATCACGCCTTCGGCAGATACAAGTGGCAAAAGCTGGGAATCCCCTACACGCTGGATGACGTTGAACCGCCCTCCCCGGAACAGGTGGAATTGGCGGCGCATTGGTTGACAATAGGAAAGGAACAGGTGACGACATGAATCACTTTGAAAAGGCATGGAGAGGTTTTCAGGGGCGCGTGTGGCGCGACGATGTGAATGTCCGCGATTTTATCCAGCAGAATTACACGCCCTATGAAGGCGACGAGGGATTTCTCGCGCCGCCGACCGAGGCAACCAACCGTCTTTGGGGCAGGCTGCAGGAGCTGCAAAAGGAAGAACGCGCCAGAGGCGGCGTGCTGGAATGTGAAACCGAAGTGGTTTCCGGTCTGACCGCTTACGGTCCCGGCTATATCGACGAAAGCATGAAGGATCTGGAGAAGATTGTCGGATTGCAGACCGACAAACCGCTCAAACGCGCCTTCATGCCCTATGGCGGCATCAAGATGGCGGAGCAGGCTGCCGCGACCTACGGCTATACCGTCAACCCCGAGCTGGTCAGAATCTTCACCGAATACCACAAGACCCATAATCAGGCGGTCTTTGACGCGTATACCCCCGAAATGAAACGCGCCCGTCACAGCCATATCATCACCGGCTTGCCGGATACCTACGGCAGAGGGCGTATTGTGGGCGACTATCGCCGCGTGGCGCTCTATGGCATTGATTTCCTGATTGCCCGGAAGGAAAACGACCTCGCCCACTGCGGCGGTCGCAATATGATTGATAAATTCATCCGCCTGCGGGAAGAAATCGCCGAACAAATCCGCGCGCTGAAACACATGAAAAAAATGGCGGAGATTTACGGCTTTGACATTTCGCGTCCCGCCGAGAACGCGCAGGAAGCCGTGCAATGGCTCTACTTCGGCTATCTGGCCGCCATCAAGACGCAGAACGGCGCGGCGATGAGCGTGGGCAGAATCTCCACCTTCCTCGACATTTATATCCAGCGCGACCTCGACGAAGGCATCCTGACCGAACAGGAAGCGCAGGAACTCATCGACCATCTGGTGCTGAAGTTCCGCATGGTCAAATTTGCGCGCATTCCCTCTTACAACGCGCTCTTTTCGGGCGACCCGGTGTGGGCAACCCTCGAAATGGCGGGCATCGGCATGGACGGTCGTCCGCTCGTCACCAAGAACGACTTCCGTTTCCTGCACACGCTCGAAAACATGGGACCCTCTCCCGAACCCAACCTCACGGTGCTGTATTCCTCGCGACTGCCCGAAGCCTTCAAGAAATACGCGGCGCGGATTTCCATTCACACTTCTTCGATTCAGTACGAGAACGACTGCGTGATGCGTCCGGTGTGGGGCGACGATTACAGTATTTGCTGCTGCGTGTCCGCCACCCAGACCGGGAAGGAGATGCAGTTCTTCGGCGCGCGCGCCAACCTTGCCAAATGCCTGATTTACGCGTTGAACGGCGGTGTGGACGCCAAAACCCGCGAGCAGGTAGGTCCCCGATATCTCCCCGTCACGGGCGACGTTCTGGATTACGAAGAAGTCATCGAAAAATTCGACGCGATGATGGACTGGCTGGTGGAGCTGTATGTCAATATCCTCAACCTGATTCACTATATGCACGACAAGTATTATTACGAAGCAGCGGAAATGGCACTGATTGACACTGATGTGCGCCGCACCTTTGCCACCGGCATTGCGGGCTTTTCTCATGTGGTGGATTCGCTCTGTGCCATCAAATACGCCAAGGTGAAGCCCATCCGAGACGCGGACGGACTCATCGTCGATTACGAGACCGAAGGCGATTTCCCCCGCTACGGCAACGACGATGACCGCGCCGATGAAATCGCCGTCTGGCTGCTCAAAACCTTCATGAATAAGGTCAAGGGCTGCCATACCTACCGCGATTCCGAGCCGACCACCTCGATTCTCACCATCACCTCCAATGTGGTGTACGGCAAAGCGACCGGCGCGCTGCCCGACGGACGTAAAGCCTTTACTCCCTTCGCGCCGGGCGCGAATCCCTCCTATGGCGCGGAGAAGAACGGACTGCTCGCCTCGCTCAATTCGGTTGCCAAGCTGCCCTATGAGTACGCGCTGGACGGCATCTCCAATACCCAAACCATCAGTCCCGACGCGCTGGGACACACCGAAGAGGAACGTGTGAATAATCTCTGGCACGTGCTGGACGGCTACTTTGATAAAGGCGCGCATCATCTGAATGTCAACGTGTTCGGCATTGAGAAGCTCAAAGACTGTATGGCGCATCCCGAAAAGCCGGAATATGCCAATTTCACCATCCGGGTATCGGGCTACGCGGTCAAGTTTATCGACCTGACCCCGGAACAGCAGCTTGACGTGATTGCGCGTTCCGCACACGAGAGGATGTAAAACAACGCGCTGCGCGAACTAGCGGAGCGAATGCGGAGCGGGGGAGTCGAGGGGGGCGAGCCCTCCTCGCAGGGGCGTGGGGGCAGCGCCACCACTGGGGACTGGGGCA
>JAFPUM010000059.1 GCA_017395425.1 Clostridia bacterium
CTCCAACGCTATGGGCACGGCGGAAGCATATCCTATACAAAACCGTATTAAAGGAAGGAATCAGGAACGGGGTTCAATCTCCTCCCCGTCGATGGTGACTAAGGTGATTTCGTCCAGCGTCTTTTCACGCGGTGTTTCGGCGTAACAGCTCTGGCGGCGGCGGAAAATGCCCGAAATCGATCTCAGACCGAAGCCGTCCACAGTTTCGCTGCTGCCGTCGGCATAATGGATATCAACGGAAGGCATATCCTTGCCGGTGTATCCCTCCACAT
Source organism: Clostridia bacterium (assembly GCA_017395425.1). GTDB lineage: Bacteria > Bacillota > Clostridia > Oscillospirales > Acutalibacteraceae > RUG762. The sequence continues at coordinate 273 of JAFPUM010000059.1, forward strand.
ACACGCCGAGCGGGGTGATTTCCACGCGGCTGGCATGACTGCCGCCGTCAAAGGTCAGCGTGTCGGTATGCTGCGTCCGGAACCGTATGTTCCAGCTTCCGCGAATCAGGTCGCCGTCCTCGACAAATCCGACGGCAATCAGGTTGTAATCTTTCAATTCCTCAGGCGTTACATCAAAGATGTATTCGATGTGCTTGGTGTGATAATAGAAGCTCTCGGTTCTGCTGTCGTTCACCGTATCGAAATCGATGTCCGTCACACCGCTTTGCGGTGCAAGGTAGGCGGTGCGGTCTTCACTTGACAGATCGCCGGTATAGTCCTTGCGGCAAAGCTCGAAAAATCCGTGATTGTCAAAGCTCTGCTCCCAGCGGGTCTGGAGATGCAGACGTCCGTCAAGAAAACCGACATTGGTGATATGCACGAAATCCAGTCCGTTGTCCAGCGGGATATCCATCACATCAGGCGTGAGAAGATCCTTTTTCTTGGGTTGTGACGGTTCTTCCCCGATATAGCCCATACCGTAAATGGTCTTGATGTCACGCCCGCCGCGTGTGGGATTGGGCTGTGCGAGAGCGGCAAGGTTCACGCCGGTATCGAGGTTGGGATATTCGGTCTTGTGTGCCATAATGCCCCCCAGCGTCAGCGTGGCGGACTTGTCGGCGATGTCGCCGTGAATCGTGGTATGACTGGCAAAACGCGCCGTCTGGGTTTCGGGGTCGTAGGATTCCAGTTCCGCCATAGCGATGGCATGTCCTCTCACCCCGTCGATGTTCAGATCAAAGCTGTCGCAGAGGTCTATGTCCTCCGCCAGACGGTTCTTACCTTCCACGTCCTGCACGGTGATGAAAACCAGCGCGCTGTGACCGTCATTGACCGCGCTCTCCACTTCGACCCGGATTCCCTGATCCGTCGCCGCGCCGTCAATCGCGTAAAGATTTTCCGCCAATACGCCGTTGACCGACGACGTTACCCACTCCGATACAGCCCGGTAAGCTGCCTGCGCTCCCACTGTCACGGGATAAGCCGCAATCAGCACTGCCGCCGCTGCCATGAGAATGAGTTTCTTCCGGTTCCATTTTCCGCTGGATTTCCGGATCGTTTCATGGTTCTGCTCCGATTCAATTTGCGCCATGATGTTCTGTTTCATTGTCTCGTTTACCCGGATATTCTCCATTTTTGTATCCATATGCTCTTTCAGATTGATTTGCTTTTCTGTATGCATCCTTCACCACTCCTCCTTAATTGTCATACCAATCCTGTAATCTGACCTTCAATTGCTGCCGTGCGCGGGTGAGCCGGACGGTCACAGCCGATTCACTCAGCCCCAGCACCTTGGCAATCTCTCTGGCGGTCATCTCCTGATAATAGTACATGAGAATCACCTCGCGGTACTTGGGTTTCAGCGCGTGAATTTCGCGCAACACCGTGTCGTCGTAAACAATCTCGGCGGCACGATCGGGAATCTGCTCGGTTTCGTCTTCTCCGGACACCAGCTGCAAATGTCCCAGCCGTCGCTTTTCGCGCCGCAGGTACGAACGGCACACGTTGACCGCAATGCCTGTGAGCCACGTCTTTTCCGAACAGTCCCCACGGAAGTTTTTGATATGTCGGAAGGCGTTGAGAAACGTCTCCTGCAAGGCATCCTCCGCGCTTGACAGCTCACCCGTGTACAGGCAGCACAACCGCAGCAGGCTGTCGCCGTACTGTGTCACCATATGTTCGATTCTCTCTGAATCGGTTTGTGTCTTTTCACTCATCTCGCCTGTTTCCTCCTTTCACTTCATTAGACGCACGTCATCCGCAAATCCCTACATTTTTTTTGAAATTTTTTCTGTCACCGGAAACCGCCCCCTGAAGCGGCAAAAAAGCGGAATCGCCGCACCCTTTGAAGGGCAGGAGATTCCGCTTTTGTGTATGTGTGTTAAACTCCGGGGGTGCAAAGCGTTTACGCCGCGGCGTCGGTGGTGGTTTCCTCCGCGGGCGCCTCTTCGTTGAAGGTGACGTCAATCACCAGCTGGTCGTCCAGAATCTTGACGTCCTCAAAATGTACGTCGTGAATCAGGCTGCTGACTTTCTGCGCCATCCAGTTCTTGACGGTATTCTTGACGCCGCCCACCAGATTGCTGAACCACTTCTTGATGGAGAAGCCTTTGTTTTCTTCCGTGGAGTCAGTATCGTTATCCGTATCGGCTCCGACATCCTCCGGCTTGAGTCCCAATTCGCTCAGAGCAAGATCGGTCATCTGATCGTTGAAATCGGTGGTATCAAAGTAGATCATGCCGTTACGGAAAGTGACGTTTTCCACCGAGGTAACGCCTTCGAGATGTTTGAGAATTTCCTGCTGGGGCAGACTGAGCTTGCCCACATAGGCACTGTGGAGATGAATAATAATGTAAGGATCGTCGAAACTCACATCCGCTGTTGCCTTGATGGGAAGCGTGATGCCCTTGTAGTTGACACGGCTGTACAGGGTGGCTTTGTCATTGTTGATGACCGCAAAGAGGTCGTTGATCTGGATATCTTCTTCCGCGAGTTTGTCCTTGGCACTATCCGCGGCTTGTCCGAGGAAGATGTTGACGTCGTTGGAATTGAAGGAAATCTTTTTGTCCTTGATCATCTCAATCGCGGATTCCTTGACCACGCTCTGCATGTCGCCTGTCACCACCGGCGCCTTCGGCATGGTGTCGGTGGTGGCAAAAAGAAAGACAATGCCCAGAAGCACCGCTGCCACTACCAATAAACCGAACAGTCCCAGAATCAGCACCACCGCAATATTGGTCTTTTTGCGGGGCGGTTCGGAACCGTCAGATTCGGTGATGGCGCCCGCCGCGTAAACGGGGGTGGTTTCGCTTGTCTGGGGTGCTACCTGTGTGGTGACGGACGTGCCGTCTGCTGTGCTGCCTCCCATCGGGATGGCTTCGTTTTGGGTATCTGCCATGTTGCAAAATCTCCTTTGCTGTGAATTTTGAAAAATATCAGCTCAATCCAAGCTCCGTATCTGTCCGCAGCCTGGAAATAAACTCCTCAAAATTATCCGCCAATACGGTGATCTCATAATCGGCTTCCTGATCGACCACCACGACCCGCGGTTCTCCGTCACGTCCGCATTGGCGATAATCCAGAAAAATCATATCATGTCCCGCCGAAGGGGTATCGGCAATCGCGATACCGATATCCGGATACTCCCATTCTTCCACCCAGAACGCAGTAGAATAAATGCCCAGCAGGGAACACGGCTTCTTGCGTCCGATGCCATAGATTCCTTCGATCATCACGGGAAAGCGGTCGTCAATGGGACAGCAGGTGCGCCGTAAAATTCCGCCGTTGTGCCGCTTCATCAGGCAGACATAGGAAGCGGGCAGTTTATAGCCCAGCGCCACCTGCGTTTCCCGGATCATCTGATCGGTGGGCGGTTCGGACACATAATTATCCAGCGAATAATCGCTGTCGTCCCACAAACTATCCAGGTCTGCATGTTCAAACATGAGGATTCTCCCTTCCGACTTTTCTTTATTTTTATTTCAGTTCCAGAATGGTCACGCCGGTTTCGCCTTCACCGTACACGCCCAGCCGGAAGGATTTGATATTCGGATGCTTCCGGAAATGCTGGTGCAAACCTGCCCGGAGTGCGCCCGTACCCTTGCCGTGAATCACCCGTATCTCGCCCAGTTTCATCACAACTGCGTGGTCAATCACACGATCCACTTCCAGAATGCCTTCCTCCACGGTGCAGCCGCGCACATCCACTTCGGTCTGTACCTTTTTGGTGTCAATGGTATGGGTGGTTCCCGCTTTTTTACGCTGCCGCTGACCGTTGACTGTCACCTTGCTCTCTTCCACCAATCGCAGTTCTCCCAGTTTGACACGGGACTTGATAATGCCCATCTGCACCATGACATTGCCCGATTTATCCGGCAGACTGAGGACGGTTCCTTTCTCGTGCAGCCCGAAGACCTCCACCGTATCGCCGACTTTCAGTTCCCGCGGCAGCACATACCCTTCATTGGAACGCTGCTCCACCGGATTGACCGCGTCCTCCATCTGACGCAGTCTGGCGCGAAGGGTCACTTTTGCGTCACCGTTGAGCGCGGATATTTTGGCGGACTCGTAATCCTTGCGCAGCCGATCGATCTCTTTGAGCAGGTCGTCCGCTTCGGCTCTCGCCTGTGACACAATCCGGGACGCTTCCACCCGTGCGGCTTCCACTTCGCTCCGCTTGGCTTTTTCCAGCGCTTCCTCCCGCTGTTTCATCTCCTGTTTGATGGCTTCCGCCTCGGCTTTGAGCCGTTCCGCTTCTTCCAGCTTATGCTCCATTTCCTGACGCGTCGTGTCCAGCTCCGCCACAACATCCTCCACACGGGTATTGTCGCTGGATACCAGCGTATGCGCCCGGTTGACAACGTCGTCCGGCATTCCCAGCTGCGAACAGATCGCAAAGGCATTGGAACGTCCCGGCACACCGATCAGCAGCTTATAGGTGGGACGCAGCGTCTCCACGTCAAATTCGCAGCTTCCGTTTTCCACACCGGGCGTGGTGAGCGCGTAGCTTTTGAGTTCGGCATAATGGGTAGTCGCCGCGATACGGGCTCCTTGTCCGCGAAGCTGCTCGATAATGGATTCCGCCAGCGCCGCGCCTTCGATGGGGTCGGTGCCTGCGCCCAACTCGTCCAGCAGCACAAGGGAACGCTCTCCCGCCTTACCGAGAATGCGGATGATATTGGTCATATGCGCCGAGAAAGTGGAAAGCGACTGTTCGATGGACTGCTCGTCCCCGATATCCGCGAGAATCGTATCGAAAACCGACACACGGCTGTTGTCACCGGCGGGAATCATCAGTCCGCACATAGTCATGACGGTCAGCAGACCCAGCGTTTTGAGCGTGACGGTTTTACCGCCGGTATTGGGGCCGGTAATCATCAATGTGTCAAAATCTTCTCCCAGACGAATGTCCGAAGGAACGACCTTCTTTCGATGAATCAACGGGTGACGCGCTTTTTTGAGATCAATCACGCCGTCCGCCGCCACGCGTGGAAGCGACGCATCCATATCGTAGGCGAGGTTCGCCTTGGCAAAGAGCAGATCCAGCGCGATCAGGGTATGATAGCTCCCGATCAGTCTGTCCGCATTTTCGCCGCATTCGACCGAAAGCGCCGTCAGAATCCGTTCGATTTCTTCCTGCTCGCGTCCTTGCAGAAGCCGGATATCGTTATTGGTTTCCACCACCGCCATCGGTTCAATAAACACCGTTGCGCCGGAGGAAGAAGTGTCGTGTACCAGACCTGCCACCTGACTGCGGAATTCCGCCTTGACCGGCACCACGAACCGTCCGTCTCGCAGTGTCACCAGCGCATCCTGTAAGTATTTCTGATAGGTTGCCGAGCGGATAAGCTTTTCCAGTTGTTCCCGCACACGCGCCTGCGCACTGCGGATTTTGCGGCGGATATCGTTGAGTTCCGCCGAAGCGTGGTCGCTCATCTCTTCCGGACTGACAATGCAGGTCGAAATTTTTTCTTCCAGCGAACGGTCGGCACTCAGCATCATAAACAGCCCGTCCAGCGAGGTGGTCACGCCTTCACAATGTCCGCGCCAGTCCCGCAGCGTGCGGATGGTGCGCATGACCGACGCGATGCGCAGCAATTCGCCCATCGAAAGCACCGCTCCCGCCTGCGCCCGCCGCAGCGCTCCCGCGATATTGGCGGCGCCGCCGAAACCGGGTGTACCGAACCGTCCCGCCAGCATATACGCGTCCGCCGTCTGCGTGAGCATTTCCTGCACACGGTTCAGATCGGTTTCAGGCTGAATGCGCCGGGCTTCGTCAGCGGCGTCGGAACAGGCACATTTAGCCGCCAGCATCTCCAGCACCTTGTCAAGCTCCAGTACTTTGTTATCTTTATTCATATCCATAGATTTCGTATGTTCCTCAATATATAATAATTAAATTACGCCATTCATCTTGTCCACAAACGCCCGGGACTTGGCGGTCATCTCCACCCATGCCGGAAGAAAACCGGATTTAACAGCGTTGCGGACAGAACGCACATTTGACCACGCCGCACAGTAAAACGGCACCTTGTCCCGCGCCATGATTTCATATGCAAGGCGGGAAGTAATCGCCGACCCAACGCCCTGCCGACGGTATTCCGGCAGCACGTCCACCCCGATTTGCCACATGGTATCGCAATCGGCAGACGCGCCCGCCAGTCCGATGAGCTTTTCTCCGTCATATGCGCCGACTGCCAGCACATCATACTGCTTCCGGCGCTCACACAGCGCATTGCTAAATGACGGTGTATAGTATAGTGCAAATTCATCGGGCGTCAGTACCCTGCATTCATACGCACACGTGAGCGGACGCATGACGGCGGGATCGGGCAGAAAGTATTCCGCCATAAAACAAACACGATACCCCCGTTTTTCCAGTTCGTCATTGAGGACGTGCATCTGGGGCGTTTCAAAGCATCGCACCGCACCGTATTTGTCTATGTATTGCCGGACAGACGGCAGGAATTCCTCACTTGCCGAAGCAACGACATTGCTGCCATAGGAAACCAACTGACAATAAAAAGGCAGTTCCAGATAATTCCGCGCCCTGTCATCCGGCGCGGAAAGCACCGCCTGGTTTTCGGTCAATCCAAAATCCTCCGCCGCGCAGTTCAGGTCAACGGCGGACTGTGCCATCGCTGCGCGAAGAATGGTATCATAGGTCATCATATGCCTGTCTCTCCCTTCGTCGACGGCATATGCAGCAAGGTATGCAAAAAGGCAAGCGCCGTCAGATTCTTATCCAGTCTGGTCAGCACAAACGCCTCCGACGCCTGTGCCATCTGCGCCAGACTGTCATCGCTGAGGGTAAAGGCAAACGTCCGTCGAAGATCACTGTACACCGCGTGGCGCATCGCGGCGAGCGCACCGCGACAGAGCCGCACACTGCCGCCCGTCCCACTGCCGCAGTTCCCGCAGCGAATTTGTGCGGAATCCGGCAGAAAAAACATGACATCGTGTTCATACGCCCCACAGCCCGCGCACATCACGAGATCGGGCATATAGCCTGCCAGACCCATCATGCGCAGTTCGGCTGCCGCTTTGACCAGCAGCGGCGGACGGGTGTTTTCCGAAAGGTAATACAGCGCCGCACGCAGCAGCGGCAGATATTCTTCCGCCGGCTGCTCCTGCGGTACCAGTTCCTTCGCGAGCTGACAAATATACTGCGCCACCGTCAGCCGCACAATGTCCTCCCGCAGTCCCGCGTAGAGTTCCTCGGGCTGCGATTCGTCGATGATATACAATTCCTTCCGGCGGAACAGTTCAAAATGTCCGTAGACAAACTGCGCCGTCGCCGCGGCATTCTTGTTTTTCATACTCTTAGCGCCTCTCGCCACCGCGTAAACAACGCCGTGGGTATCGGTGAGGATCGTACAGAGCCGATCGCTGTCACCCGATGGCTGAACCCTCAGTATGATGCCCGAAACCGTCAGGTGCAATCCCGTCACCTCCAAATGGTGGTGCCGTCTGCGCGTCACGCAGGCGCAATAGCGCCTGCCGCTGCTCCGACGGAAGCACCCCTTCCGCGTAAATATTGATGCCCCGGCTGAGCAGATAATAATCCACCCGCCCGGTCTCGATAAATTTTTCCCAAGCCTCCTGCGCGTTTATTGTCATCCTCTCGCCTCCGCTTGTCTGAAGTCAGGCGGAATTCCAAAACATCATACCCCGCCTTATTACTATCATTGACCGCTCACAGCAAAAGTTCCTCTTCACGCCGCAGAATTCACAAAATGTTCATGTGCCGTTTTGGGTTACTTCTGTTCTACATAGCCGAAACGCTTGAGGCTTCCCGCTTTATTGCGCCAATCGGGCGTCACTTTGACCCACAGTTTGAGATTGACTTTGGTTTCCAGAAAGGCTTCCAAGTCCGTGCGGGCATACGTGCCGATCTTTTTGAGCATCGCCCCGCCCTTGCCGATAATAATCCCCTTGTGTGACTCTTTTTCGCAATAGACCGTCGCCTCGATGTCCATCACGGTTCCGTCAGGACGCTCCCTCATTTTCTCGATTTCCACCGCCGTACCGTGCGGCACTTCATCACTGAGCAATCGCAGCAGCTTTTCGCGGATAATCTCGGCGGCGATCACACGTTCCGGCTGATCGGTGAGCGTGTCCTCGTCAAAGAAGTGGGGGCCTTCCTGCGCCAGATCGCACAACGCGTCGAGCAGCCTGTCCAGCCCCTCCCCTGTTTCGGCACTGATGGGAATAATGGCGGCAAAATCATAGAGCGATGAAAAAAGTGTGATGCGTTCGAGCAGCTTGGTTTTATCCGGCAGACGGTCGATCTTGTTGATAGCGAGAACAGCGGGCATTTCCAGCCGACGGAAGCGTTCGATCAACTGTGTCTCCGCTTCATGCAGGTTTCCGCTTTCCTCCACTACCATCAGACAGCAGTCCACGTCGCCAATGCTTTCCACCACGGTTCTGACCATATAGTCCCCCAGTTTGCTGCGAGGCTTGTGCAGACCGGGGGTATCCGTAAACACCAACTGGGTCACGCCGTGATTCATCACGCCCATGATCTTGCTGCGGGTGGTCTGGGGTTTGGCGGAAACGATGGCGATCTTTTCGCCCAGCAGCCGGTTGAGCAGGGACGACTTGCCGACGTTCGGCTTGCCCACAATGGCAACAAACGCCGATTTGCTGGATGGATTTGTATGTTGCAATGGTTTCAACTCCGTACATCTGTAATGGCTTACGGTTATTATATCACACTTCTGCCCGGATGAAAATAGATTTTTGCACTTTTTTATCATTTTTTAAGGGATAGCTCAAAAGGCTTTTTCAGGCTGTATCGGCACCGTCATATCGCAGCAGTCCGCGATAAATACAGTACGCCAGCCGGTATTGATATTCCTCGGTCGTGAGCAGCGCTTCCTCTTCCGAGTGAGAAAGAAATCCGCACTCGCACAGCACCGCCGTGTTCTGCGCGTGATAGAACAAATAGAGATTTTTGCCGGTTTTCACGATTTCACGCGGCTTCTGCGGCTGAACCGCGGTGTTGAATTCGTCCTGAATGTCCTGCGCCAGCTGCTTGCTGCTCTCGCGGTTGGGCGAATAGAATACCTGCGCTCCCCGCACGGTACGACTGCCCGCCAGCAGGTTCTGATGAATGCTGATCAGCGTGGAACCGGGATAAAGTCTGGTGAGGTTCAGCCGCGCACGCATATCGGCGATCTTGCGGCTGCGAATGGATGACGCGGGATTGTCGCCCGGAATATCGTCCGAATCCCGCGTCATCACCACCTGATAGCCCGCCTGCGTCAGCATATCCCGCAGTTTGAGCGCGATGGCAAGATTGACGTCCTTTTCCACCGTTCCCGCGGTTCCTACCGCGCCGCCGTCAAAGCTGCCATGTCCGGGGTCGATCAGAATCACGCGGCTGTCCTCGCCCATCTCCTGCTCCGCCGAAGCGTCGCTCACGTCTCCCGCCAGACGCACCGTCAGCCACAGCGATGCTCCGAACAGCGCCGCGGCAAACAATAAAAACCAATGTTTTGCCCTCAGATGAATCATGCCGTCCTCTGCCTCCAAATCCATTCTTTCTTTTTCCATTTCTATGGAACACAGAAGCGGATTATGCTCCACGACTGCCGGAAAAACCCATACAATGATGATTATTATTAGGAAATTTACATATTTGTAATAAAGCACCGGGTAAATTATGAGATAATAGACGTTGAAGTACGGTTCTTAAAGGGAGACGATGAGAAAGGTGTTCGGATATATCCGCATCTGCAAGCCGCAGATGAAGATTTGTGAATATGATACCTATCAATCGGTCTACTGTACCCTCTGCCGTCATCTGGGAAAACAGCTCGGATTACCCGCACGGCTGCTGCTGAACTATGACTACACCTTCATGACCATGATCATGATTGCTCTCAGCGACGAACCGTCAGCATTTATACGCGGACGCTGCGCCTTCAATCCTCTCAAACGGTGCGGCAACTGTACCACTCATAACGAGGCGTTTGAATACACTTCCGCGCTTACCGCTATCATGTTCTATCACAAACTGCGGGACAATATTCAGGATACGTCCGGCGTGAAGCGTCTTCTGTGGCGGCTGCTGATGCCCTATGCCGCCCTTGTACGAAAGCGTGCCATGAAGCGCTTCCCCGACGAGGACGCGCTGGTGAACGAATATCTCCGCCGACAGTTTGAAACCGAACAGTCCGCTTCCCCCGACAATGAGGGAATGGTAGACGCACTCTGTCAGCCCACCGCCGACGTGATTTCCGCTTTTGCCGTCCGGCTCTCTGAAAAGCCGGAGGACAAAACCATACTCCGATATTTCGGTTATTTTCTGGGACGCTGGATTTATATGATCGACGCGCTGGATGATCTTGATGAGGATGTGATGGACGGAGCCTTTAATCCGCTGGCGCTGCGGTTTGCTTTAACCGCACAGGACATAACCGACCGCTCCGAACGACGCGAGGAAGCGCGTGCTTTCGGCAACGACAGTCTCAATCTCTCGGTTGCCGAAGCAGTCAAATATTATGAACTGCTGGATCTCGGCGCCTTCAAGCCCATTCTCGACAATATCATGTATCTTGGCATATCCGACGCGCAAAAGTCAGCACTGCTCAAAGAGAACGCCAAATTCCGTAAATCAAAACATCATTCATCATAATAATAACAGGAGTTGACACACCATGACCGATCCGTATGCGGTGCTGGGCGTTTCCCCCAGCGCAACCGATGAAGAAATCAAAACCGCATTCCGTGCACTCGCCAAAAAATATCATCCCGACAACTACGCCAGCGCACCCGATGTGGCGGAACTGGCAGCCGAGAAAATGACCGAAATCAATCAGGCATACGACGAAATCATCAACGCCCGCAAAAACGGACGTCCCGTCGGCAGCTCGTCGGATAACGCCTCCGCTTCGGGCAGCTATGGCAGCGCGGGCGGTTACACGGGCGCGGGTACCTATTCCGGCACCCAGCACACCGACTTTGCCGACGTGCGCAACCTGCTGGCGGCAGGACGTATCACCGATGCGGAGCAGCTTCTCGACGGCGTGCCGGTCAGCCGCCGCAATGCCGAATGGTATTTCCTCAAGGGCACGGTACTGTATCGCCGCGGCTGGGTGGATCAGGCATATGCCTATTTCGAAACTGCCGTCAACGCCTCGCCCAACAATACCGAATACCGTGCCGCCTACACACAGGTTTCCCAGCAGCGCAGCGGCAAAAGTGCGGGCTATCAGTACCGCCCCAAACAGAGTAACGCGTCCTGCGCCAGCGGGTGCGGTCCCTGCTCCACCTGCGTGGGACTGCTTTGTGCCGATTCCTGCTGTGAATGCTTTGGCGGTGACCTGATCACCTGCTGCTGATGTGCGGTTTGCTTCTGTATAGCCCGCCTGTTTCCCATTTTCCGATCAAACGGAGGTATCTGCTTTGAGACAATCCGCCAATTCCGCCAAAATCGCGGTCTGCGGCATTCTGACAGCGCTGAGTCTGGTCGCGCTGATTCTGGCCGGCTTTCTGGGTGTGATGACCTATGCCGCTCCCATGCTGGTAGGCGGTATCATGATTGTGCCTGTCAAGGAATACGGCACCAAGACCGCTGTCACGATGTTCACTGCTGTATCGCTGCTGGGCATTATGCTTGTCACCGACAAAGAACTGGCATTCTTCTACCTGATGCTGTTCGGTCACTATCCCATCCTGCAGCCCTACATCAACCGGCTTTCTTCCCGATTGGTACGTTTTTTCATCAAGGCAGCCATTTTCAACGGCTGTTCCGTACTTGCCATCTGGCTGGCAAGTGTGGTCATGGCGGTACCGGTCTTTGACACCGATAATCCTATCTGGCTGGTGCTGCTTTTCTATTTCGTGGTGGGTAATTTCGCCTTTGTCTTCTACGACCACGCCCTTTGGGAATTCTTCGCGCTGTACGACGCAAAGCTGCGGGTTTTTCTGCGTAAATTCGTGAAATTTTAAGAATGATATGAAAAAAGGACATCCGGACGGTACATGGGTATCGCCCGGATGTCCTTTTTCATATGTGAAACAACATTCAGTAATTCACCAATTCACCGCGCCGAATGCCTTTCCCATTCGGCGCGGCTTCTGTTTTTCGTTCCGAAACATCTTTCCTACGGGTTCAGCCTCTCACGCCGCCGGACAAATACCACCGCCGATATGAGCACAAACGCGGAAAATACCGCTGCTCCCAATGCAAACCATGTGGGAAGCCAGTCCTCACCGGTATGGGGTGAATCGTAAACCGTGTTGCCGTCAGGGTCTTTCCAGACGGCATAGAGTATCACATCCGCTTTGGGCATAGTCAGCACGTCCACGCCGTCACGGTAGCCTGTACCGGTGCCGTCGCGCCTGGTATTCCACTCCACAAAGGTACAGCCGGTGCGGAAAAGATTGCCGCGTGCCGCCACTGTGACCTTCTCGCCGCCCGCGTAGTGCGTGGCGTCGGTCGGTGCGGTACCGGATGTGGCTCCGTTCGCGTCGTAGGTGAGAGAATAATAGGGGCTGTTGCCCGTGGATACCGGTTTCCAGATCGCGTAGAGGGTCTGATTTCCGGTCATCACAATGCTGTCGCCCGGATGGTAATCCTTGCCGCTGCGCTGCGGGTCAGTGTTCCAGCAGACAAACGCCGCATTCTTGCGCGATAAGCCGTTACCGCTTGCCACGGTGACGGATGTTCCGACCGGATACGACTTCGCGGCAGGCACCGTTCCGCTGCCGCCGTTAGCGTCATAGGTCAGGGTCACATTGGTGCCGTTCTTGATCCACACCGCGTACAGCGTGGTGTTCTCATACAACACAATGCTGCTGCCGGGAGCGTGTTTGCTCACAGAGGCGGTGGATTCGGGATTCCAGCCCGCGAAGGTATAGCCATCCCGGATGAGACCGCTGCCGTCCGCCACGGTGACGGAATCACCCGAACGGCAGGTCTGCGGCGAAGGCACCGTTCCGGTGCCGCCGTTGGCGTCATAGGTCAGCGTGGCGTCCCATACCGCTGTGAGCGTGACATTGCGATAGACCATGAAGGACTTGATCTGCATATCCCAGATTGAATCGCCGTTCCCCGCACCGCTCAGACGTGCCGCACTAAACTCTTGCGGAGAAGCGCCGCCCGATGAGGTGAAGAACGTGATGTTCCAGCCGAGGAATTCATAATTCTCGCGGAGGTAGCCGATGTCCGCGTCGTCATTCTTTTTGATGATATGCTCAGTTCCCTGCCGGGCGGGGAAGGTGTGATTGTCGCCCAACCCCTGATTCCAGCCGTCCGCGCCGCGGGAAACGCCGCTCATATAGGTAATATCGCACATCTGGAGTTCGCTGTCTCGGATATAGCGCCCTACCAGCACCATATCTTCCGACGGCATGGTGAAGGTCTGTCCGCCGTTGTAGGCCAGCATATCGTTGTACACCCAGCCGATAAAGGTGCTGTCTGACGTTTTGGAGAGTTTGGGCGCTACGGTCACGGTATCTCCCGCATAATAGGACTTGGCGGCATAGGTGGTTTCGTCCAGCGTAATGGCGTGATGGTCGCTGTCATACGCCGTATAGCTGACGGTGAAAGTCGGCAGAGGCGTCCACTGGGCATAGAGTGTGGCGGTCCGTTCCGTGCCGAAGCGGGAGAAGTCCACGGTCTCCCCCTTCCGGAAGGCAGGCGTGGTGTCCGCATCGGTCAAACACCAGCACTTGAAGGTAAACCGTTCTTTGGCAGGATCGTCCTGCGAAATAACCATGCCGCCTGTGGCTTTGAGCGACGTGTAGGACGCGGTTTGCGTGCCGAGCAGCGTGCCGCCGTCCATATAGCGCAGCGTGTAGGTATGCTCGGTGTAATCCGCCTCAAACGCCACATTGCCGTCCGGCATAGTAAAGCCGCCGGCAGTCACTGTGACACTGCCGCTGCGCAGCTTCCACCCGTTAAAGGTAAAGCCCTCACGGCTGGGAGAAGCAACGCCTTCTCCGACAGTCACGGACACGCCGTAATCATATGTCTTATCCGCCAGAGGCGTACTGCCGCCCGCGTCATAATAATATACATGATGTCGGTTTGCCACATACGCGCCGGTCAGCGTCACGTCAACTTCCGGCATGGCAAATGTCGCGCCTGCGGCGAGGGTCTGGGTTTCCTTGCGCCAGCCCTCGAAGGTATAGCCGGTTTTGTCGGGCAGCAGCGCCGCCACGGTGACGGATTCGCCTTTCAGATAGGTTCGATCCTGATAAATCGCGTCGGTCAACGGCAGGGAAGCGCCGTTTTCATCCTGGGCGGCATAGCTGACGGTATATCGCGCCAGCGGCTGCCACTGTGCCACTGCCGTTGCCTCATGCGTGACATCATCGAAAAGCGTGCTGCGGATTTTGCGTCTGGAAAAGTCGCTGCTTTGCAGATCGCTCACGGAATAAGTTGCGCTGTCGCTCCCGTTGGCAATCGTCCAGCCGACAAATTCGAAGCCTTCCGCAGTGGGACACTGGGTATCCAGCATCGCGTCATTCATTCGTACCACTCCGAACGAATAAACCTGATTGCCCGGCATATGGGAAGCCGCCGCCACACTGCCCTTGTCGTAGCGGAGAAGGTATTGTCTGATGAGTACAGCCTTGAAGGAAACCCCTTCCGCGGGCATGGTAAACTGCCCGCCGCTTACCGTGGCATTCCCCGACAGCAAAACCCATTCCGCGAATTCATAGCCATCCGGCACCGTTGCCGTTACATGGCTGCTGTCCGTTTTCGTGCCGACGGTGACAAGCGAACCGTAAGCACGGTTCTCCTCGGTAATCTTTGTGGTGCCGTCCGCCTCGTAATAGGTCACAGGGAAGGTTTGGAGCCGGTAGACCGCCTTGAATTTCACCGTACCGGCGGGCATAGTGATCGTTGTCGCCGTCCTGATTGTTCCAGACCGTGTGTCTGACCTTGTAGCCAATACCGTCAAACACCTTGTCGGTGCCGACGCCTTCGCCTGCCTGATAGGTGACGGTGTAGCTGTCCTTGGAATACACCGCACGGAACAGAAGATCGCAGTCGGGCATGGCGAAGGTATAGCTAGGTGTGGAGCCGTCGTCGGGATCAAAATCGTAGTAGTGTCCGATGGTGGTGCCGAGTGCGTCCTGATCGGCTTCAGGGTCGGTCTCGTCATAGATCAGCTGCCAGCCGATAAAGGTCTTGCCTTCCTGGGCAAGCGACTGTGCTGACACCACATCCCCCACCGTCACAGTGCTCTCATAAGCTACATTGTGTTTCGTATTGAGGGTGTTTCCGTTATCCCGCTGATAGATGACTTTATGCTTGACAGGTTCCCATTTGCCGGTGAGGGTCACGGAGCTGTCGATGCTGTTTTTGAGCGTGCCTACCTTCACCGCAAAATTCGATGTATTGCCATATCCGCCGCCGGATACTGTATCGCCGTTCTTCTTGGTATAGCTGAGACCCCAGCCCTTGAAATTGTAGCCTCTGGCGCTGAGCATATTCGCCGGAACGGAATAGCCGTTTGCCGCCTCAAAATAGGAAAGTGTCACATCATAGGTGTTCGTTGTGTCATTCCATGAGGGTGCGCCCTGATTGCTCGGGGACAGACTGCCGGGCAGACCGCTGACGGTTCCCGCGCGTGGGCGCGTGATATCAGCGTCACTGGAGCGAACGCCGTCGGCAAAGCGCGCGGTATAGGGATTGGGGCTCCACACGGCATAGACGTCGCCCACATATTTCCAGACGTTGGAAGAGGTATTGGTCAGCTTGAAATGCGCGTCCGCCGGATCCACACCCGGTTCAAGGTCGTTCACCGCCAGATAGGTGATCACTTTGCCCTCTTCATCGATTTGCAGATCGTCAATCACGTCTTCGGTAGCGGAATCCCACGTCCAGCCCATGAAGTAATAATTGGTGTTGGTGCCGAATTTATCGGTGTAGGAGGTGGGCAGATCGTTGATGCCCTTTTTCAGCGCCGTCCCTTCATTGTAATTCAAGGGGAAACTGAATTCCGAATTGCCGCCCATGAGATACCGCTCGTCATATGGCTTTGTGGGATTGTTGGTGTGATACACCACACGGTAATTCCGCGCCCACTGGGCATAGAGATCGGTCGATTCGGTAAACGTGGCGGTGCCGCTGTCATTGGTACTCCACACGCCCTCATTCGGCGTATGAAGCATATTGACATTCTTCACGGCATCGGAATTGTTCACTTTCCAGTTGATATAATACTTTCCGCTGCCGTCCGGCTTGGTATTCCAGCCGAGGAAGGTGTGACCGTTCCAATGGGTGCCGACATCCCATTGACTGGGTCCGGTCGTCTGAATGGCTTTGGAATCTACGATCAGGGTATCGCCGCCGTTGTCGGTAAAATAACCGCCCTGCGCGTGGTAGGTCAGAATGACATTGGCTTTCCAGATGGCGTAGATTGTAAACGAATGCCGGTTGGTGGCACTGTCCACTGTCGCTTGTGTGAAATCGCTGTCGGGAAGGTTTGTGATCTTTTTGCTCACATCGTTGTCATCCGACAGGCTCCACCCCATGAAGGTATAGGTCTGATCTATCGTGCCGTCATTGTCGGTATCGTCACCGCGCTTGTAATTGTCATCGCGGATGATGGTACTGGGCGTGAAGACATATTCCAGATCAGCGGGACGGCGTCTTTGTACCAGCTCATCACCCGGCGTAGCGGTAGAAGTGGTCAGCGCCCCATGCGCGCCTAGATTGGCGTCATAGTGGACGGAATAGAGCTTGTTCCACTGCGCGGTGAGAACGACGGGCTGCGCTCTGCCCACGATATAGATGTCGTCTATCGTAACATAATCGCTGCCCTCCACATCGGGTTCCAGCCCGTTGCTGGTGGTTTTGTTCGGCACATTCCAGCCGAGGAACTGGTAGCCCGCCGCCGTCAGGTCGTGCGCCTGATAGCCGTCTTTGATCTGTTCATAGGTAAAGGTCAGTATGTGATCATCGGGCAGATTGTTGGGCATACCGCTGAATGTCACGCCGTCAGGCAGTCCCGATTCGAGCTGAATCTGGTATTCGAGAATCTCCCAGATCGCGTAAACCGTACCGGCATAATAATTGTTGGTCGCGTCCCATGTGAAGTTATTTTTCAACGGCACCGAACCCAGCGGTTCATACCCGTTCTGTACCATCTGAGAACCGTCCGCCGTCAGGCTCCAGCCCTTGAAGACATATCCCCGCATTTTGGGACCGTTGTTTTGTCCCTTCTTAATGGAAATGGAAGCGGTTTCCACCTCGGACAGCCGGAAAGTGGATTCGTTGTAACCGAACTGCGGCATATCGTCCACCCCTTCGGCGTTGGGCTGGTAGGTCAGACGGAATGTCGCCTGCCACATCGCGTAGAGCGTGGTGTCATCAGAAAAGATTACGTTATCCCCTGCCGTGTATTCGGTACCGCTGCCGTCAGGCTCCGTATTCCATTTTTTGACAAACGTATGACCGGTCCACTCAAAAGCGGGGTCACCAAGATGCAGATTTTCCGCAACCCGGATGGTTTCCGCCGTATTGCCGTTTTTCTGTAAAATGGTGGTGGTGCCATCACTGGACAGCACGCCGCCGTTGTAATCGAAGGTAACGGTGACATTCTTCGCCCAGATCGCGTAAAGTGTCGCTTCAAAGCTGGGCGGGTCGGCAATCGGTGTGGTAAAAGCATCCTTCCGCACATAGAAGGAATTACTGACCGTCTTGCCCGTAATCATCTCATTTCCGGCAGGGTCGAGCGCCCAGCCCATGAAGGTGTAGCCGTTTCGGGAAGGAACGGTGGCAGAAAACGCCCCATAGCCGCTGTTGCTGTTGACCGCTTCCGTGACCGTTCTTTCATGATCCACAGGCATACCGGTAACGGTATCGCCGCCCGCGTTCGCGTCAAACGCGAGGGTGTACTGCGCCTGCCACTGCGCTTTCGCCGCAAACAGTCCCGTGCGGCTCCGATTGAACCAGCTTTTCACGATGTATTGATTCTCGGTTGTGCTGGCATTGAGTTCTTCGGAAGAACCGTCGTCATAAGTCGTTTTCCATTTCAAAAATTTATAACCGGTAGCCGACGCGGTGCCAAGCTGGTAATCGCCGGTCATCGCGTCCACATCCGCCTGCGTCAGCGTGACGGAAAGCGGGTCGGGATGGGTCAGCACCTCCGCTCCGTGGACGAAATCACCGTCGTTAAGATCCCATGTGACGGTGTAGGTTTTCGGCTCCCAGATAGCATGAAGCAGTAGGACAAACTCGCCGTCAGTCAAATTCGTACATTGGGAGGAGTTGACGGTGGTAACGATATCGTCCGCCGATTCCGTGAGGCTCCAACCTTGTGAGCGCAGGCAGCGGGAAGACCGTTTCGTCGGAATCAAAAGGAACCTCCATGCTCTTGCTTCCGGTGGAAAGCTGTGTTCCGTTGGTATCGACTATTATGTAGTTGATGCCATATTTCTTGTTCCAGCGGGCATACAGCGTGGTATCCTCCGTGAATCCTGACACGTTGGCATTGCCGTTGTAATTGGTTCCCGAACCGTCCGCAGATGTGTTCCAGCCCGTAAACTTGTAGCCGCTCTGGCTAGGATTGGGTAACCTGAATGATTCTCCCGCCGGGACGTTCTTGGGAGCATTGGTTGTATTCAGTCAATGTCAATCACTTAACGCAAGTCACTCCCTCCGCCGCCAAAGGCGGCACCTCCCTCAAAGAGTACTGTCATTAACTTAAGGGAATCATCAGCAAGATGCATAAAAATAAAAAATAAGTTCATGCAAAAAACGAATTGACAAAAGCGAAAGTGCCACACAATTGAAGTGAAATTATTCACTTTTTGAGGTGTGGAAAATGAAG
>JAFPUM010000005.1 GCA_017395425.1 Clostridia bacterium
CCTCCTGTTTTTCAGGAATATGATCTAAATCATCTTGAGTTTCTGAATTTATATGTGAAAAATATGATCGTTATAAATCATTATTAAGCATAAAATTCCAGAAAAGCAATATGATAATTGTGGCTTTTAGGTGGGACTGATTAGTTACACAAGAAAAGAAAAAAGAACAAAGGAAAAAAGAAAAGCGCGAAGCGCCAATTAGCCGCGTAGCGGCGCGGGGTCCTGGGGGTGAGCTCCCTGGCAGGGGCGTGGGGGCAGCGCCACCACTGGGGGCTGGGGAAAAGCCCCAGCAGGCAGGCGGAAGCCTGCCGAGCGAATCAAGCGAATGGATAAAAACGGGGTAGGGCGAATTCCATGAAGGGTATCCTTCTCCGGATTCGCCCTGCCCCGTTGTTGATCCGGGTAGTTTTGCTTGTGAAGGGTTCCTTTTCCGAATTCGCCCGACTCCGTTGTTGATCCGGGTAGTTTTGCTTGTGAAGGGTTCCTTTTCCGAATTCGCCCGACTCCGTTGTTGATCCGGGTGCGATTCGCTCGCGCTGCTAAAGCAGCGCTGCCGGGGCGCTGCCCCGGTCCCTGGCAGGGCACCTGCCCTGCACCCGCGAGGAGGGCAGTGGCCCCCCTCGACTCCCCCGCCGCTGCGCGGCTAATTCTCTCCGGCTTTTTCCTTATTTCTTCTTGACAAACGCCGCTTTGCGCGCTATACTATTTTACAAATGGAACTGTCTTCAGGGCGAGGTGAAATTCCTCACCGGCGGTAATGCGACGGAAACCTTCCGTCGTTAGTCCGCGCGCGAAAGCTGATTCGGTGCGATTCCGAAACCGACGGTAAACGGTCGGCTGTCTCATCAGACGCCGCCGCAAAGTCCGGATGGAAGAAGATATGTGCAAACTGCCCGCCGTCCTCCCGACGGCGCCCACAATCTGCATATACGCCGCCCTGTGAATGATCTTCCCGGTCATTGACGGGGCGTTTTCTTTGGCGCGGACAGTCCTCTTACAGAAAGGTGTTGTTCTATCATGCAAGCAAACATCCATTCCTCCGCGGAAAAACGAGCCAATCACACCCGCCGTCTGGTGATGACAGCACTCCTGTCGGCACTGTCCTTTGCGCTGATGTTCTTTGATTTCAGCGTGCCGCTGATGCCGTCCTTCATCAAGATGGATTTATCCGAACTCCCGGCGCTGATTGCCTCCTTCTCGATGGGACCCCTCAGCGGCGCCGCCGTCTGTCTCATCAAGAACCTGCTCCACCTGCTGCGCTCGTCAACCGGCGGGGTAGGCGAGCTTTCCAATTTCCTGCTGGGCGTGTTCTTTGTGGTGCCGGCAGGCCTGATCTACCGTATGAAACCCAACCGCGCCGGGGCGATCATCGGCAGTCTGGTGGGCGCGGCTGCAATGGCGATTCTCAGCGTGTTCAGCAATTACTATGTGGTCTATCCGATTTACACCGCGTTCCTGCCGATGGACGCTATTATCGGGATGTATCAGGCGATTAACCCCTCGGTCAAAACCCTGTGGGACTGCCTGTGGCTTTTCAATATGCCGTTCACGTTTATCAAGGGTATGCTCAGCGCGGTCATTACCATCGCGCTGTACGGCAGAATCGAACCGCTGATTAACGGGAAAATAGACAGATAGCTTTTATCGGGAAAGGTCATTTAAGAGGGTTTCTTTTTCTGCATTCGCCCTTCCCCGTTGTAGAGATTGGCGCCATTCGCTCGGCAGCACGTTGTGCTGCCTGCCGGGACGCTGTCTTAGCTGTCGCCAGCGACAGCTTACTCCCTGCCGGTGGCGCCGCCCCCGGACCCCTGCCAAAGGGACTCGTCCCTTTGGAATCCCCGCCGCTGCGCGGCTAATTAATACCGCCCGGACAGTTCCAGTCAACTGCCCGGGCGGTATGTTGATTTATGCCTCATTCCAGCGGAAGTTCCACGAGAACAGGGTTGCCTCCTGTTCGGTGACGCTCAGCAGACCGCCTTCGGTATGTCCCACGCGGCGCTCGCCGTCCTCTGTATCCACGGTGCAGTCGCAGGGCTGCACCGTCGTGACAAACGGAATGTGTCCCGCCATGACAGCCAGATCGCCCTCCGCGCCGCGCACCGATACCATCTCGGCGGCGCCGTCAAACAGATTGCCGTCGGGCGACGAAATCTTGAATCGGAAGGTTGCCATCGCTTTTTACACCCTCTTCGCCTTCTCGACTGCCTCATCAATCGTACCCACAAACAGGAACGCCGATTCGGGCAGATCGTCGTGTTTGCCTTCGATGATTTCCTTAAAGCCGCGGATGGTTTCCTTGAGCGGCACATAGGTTCCCTCGATGCCGGTGAATTTTTCCGACACATGGAAGGGCTGCGACAGGAAGCGCTGGAGCTTTCGCGCACGCTGCACCAGCAGCTTGTCGTCGTCCGAAAGCTCATCCATACCCATGATGGCAATGATATCCATCAGTTCCTTGTACCGCTGGAGAATACGCTGCACTTCCTTCGCCACCGTGTAATGTTCTTCACCGACGCGTTCGGGCGAGAGAATGCGGCTGGTGGATTCCAGCGGATCCACCGCCGGATAGATGCCCTGCGAGGCAATGCCTCTCGAAAGCACTGTCGTCGCGTCGAGATGGGCAAAGGTCGTCGCGGGCGCCGGGTCGGTCAGGTCGTCCGCCGGCACATAGACCGCCTGCACGGACGTAATGGAACCGTTCCGGGTGGAGGTAATGCGTTCCTGCAAAGCGCCCATTTCGGTTGCCAGCGTCGGCTGATAGCCCACGGCGGAAGGCATACGTCCCAGCAGCGCCGAAACCTCGCTGCCCGCCTGCGTGAAACGGAAAATATTGTCAATAAAGAGCAGCACATCTTGATTTTCCTGATCGCGGAAGTACTCCGCCATGGTCAGTCCCGACAGCGCCACGCGCATACGCGCTCCCGGCGGCTCGTTCATCTGACCGTAGACCAGCGCGGTCTTGTCGAGAACGCCCGATTCCTTCATTTCGCAGTAAAGGTCGTTGCCCTCGCGGGTGCGTTCGCCCACGCCGGTAAAAACCGACAGACCGCTGTGTTCCTTGGCGATGTTGTTGATCAGTTCCATGATCAGAACCGTCTTGCCCACGCCCGCACCGCCGAACAGACCGATCTTGCCGCCCTTGGGATACGGGCAGATCAGGTCGATGACCTTGATGCCGGTTTCGAGAATCTCGGTGGAGGACGCCAGTTCGTCATACGCGGGCGCGGCGCGGTGGATGTTCCAGCGCTCCACGCCTTCCGGCGCGGGCTTGCCGTCCACCGTCTCGCCCAGTACGTTGAAAATTCTGCCCAGCGTCTCGCGTCCGACCGGTACGCTGATGCTCGCGCCCGTATCCGTGACCACGGTGCCGCGCTGCAAGCCGTCGGTGGAGGACATGGCGATGCACCGCACCGTGCTGTCGCCGATATGCTGCGCCGCCTCAATGGTCAGCGTCTTTTCACCGATCGGCACGGTCAGCGCATTCAAGATGGAAGGCAGCCTGCCCTCCTTGAACTGAACGTCAACGACAGGTCCCATGACCTGCACGACAACGCCTGTGTTGATAGTAGCCATAAGAAATTATTTCACTCCTGTTTACGTTGTTCCCGTCATCAACCGCCGCTGCCGGCGACAATCTCGGTGATTTCCTGCGTAATGGCGCTCTGTCTGGCGCGGTTGTAGGTCAGGTGGAGATCGTCGAGCATCTGACGGGCATTCTTGCCCGCGCTGTCCATCGCCATGCGGCGTGCCGCCACTTCACAGGCAAAACTCTCCCGCACGGCTGCCATCAGCACGCCGAACACATACTCCGAAACCGCCGCTTTCAGCACTGCCGTCTCGCTCGGCTCAAACAGCATACCGCTCTCTTTGATGTCCGGATTCCTCTCCAGCGGCAGCACCCACTGTATCGCCGCTTCCTGCGTCATCATCGAAAGATAGCGGCTGCTGATAATGCCCAGACGGTCGTATTCGCCCGCCGCGAAATCACGGCAGAGCTTTTCACTCAGCGCGCGTCCCTGCGCGGCGTCGTACCCCTCGCAGCGCACCGCTTCCTCCGAACCGTCATGATAGCGGTCGAAGGCGCGTTTGCCGATCGGAAAAATCTCCACCTCGCCGTTGGCTTCGGCTTCGGTGATGGTTTCCTTCGCCAGACGGAACACGTTGGCATTATAACCGCCGCAAAGACCGCGGTCGCCCGCGATCACAATCAGACGGATGCTGCCCGCGTGACGCTTGCGCATGAAGGGACTTTTTTCGCATTCGGGAGAGGCGGTCAGCCGGTCGGTCATGGCTTTGACCGCCTCGGCGTATTCGCGTCCTTTGAGCATCGCGTCATTGGCGCGGCGGATTTTGGAAGAGGCAACCAGCCCCATAGCGGAAGTCAGATGGAGCATATTGTCCACGCTTCGGATACTTGTGCGCAGAGCCTTGATATCCGCACCCATCTATATCACCCCCGCATTTCATTCAACACGGATTTGAGTTCCTGAACGTCCTCATCATCGAAATAGTTGTCTTCGATGCGGGCAAGCCATGCGGGATGCTGTCCTTCGAGCTTCTCAAAGAGATGCTTTTCGTACTCGCTCACCTTATCCACCGGTGTATCGTTGAGATAACCGTTGATGACCGCGTAGACAATCGCCACCTGACAGCCGATCTTGATGGGGGAATTCTGCTTCTGCTTGAGCACCTCCACAATGCGTTCGCCCAGTGCCAGACGCGCCTTGGTGTCCGCGTCGAGGTCGCTGCCGAACTGCGCGAAGGCTTGCAGCTCGCGGTACTGCGAATAGAGCAGCTTGAGTTCACCGGCGACCTTCTTCATGCCCTTGAGCTGTGCCGAACCGCCGACACGGCTGACCGAGATACCGGGGTTGATGGCGGGCATAACGCCCGCGTGGAACAGCTCGGTTTCGAGGAAAATCTGTCCGTCGGTGATGGAAATGACGTTGGTCGGGATGTAGGCCGACACGTCGCCCGCCTGTGTTTCAATCAGCGGCAGGGCGGTAATCGAACCGCCGCCGTATTCCGGCGCGACACACGCGGCGCGCTCCAGCAGTCGGGAATGCAGATAGAAAACGTCGCCGGGATAGGCCTCACGTCCGGGCGGTCTGCGGATCAGCAGCGACATGGCGCGGTACGCCACGGCGTGCTTGGAAAGGTCGTCGTAAATGATCAGCACGTCGCGTCCCTGCTCGCGGAAATATTCCGCCATCGCGCAGCCCGAATAGGGCGCGATATATTGCAGCGGCGCACTCTCCGACGCGGATGCCGACACGATGATGGTATAATCCATCGCACCGCAGTTGGCAAGCTGTTGTGCCAATTGTACCACGGACGAGCTTTTCTGTCCGATGGCGACATAAATACAGATGACGTCTTTGTCGCGCTGATTGATAATGGTATCCACCGCGATTTCGGTCTTACCGGTCTGACGGTCGCCGATCAGCAGCTCACGCTGTCCTCGACCGATGGGAATCATACTGTCAATGGCTTTGATACCGGTCTGGAGCGGCACCGAGACGCTCTTGCGCTCGATGATGCCGGGCGCCTCGTTTTCGATGCTGCGGGTATGGGTGCAGTTGGTCGGTCCCTTGCCGTCAATGGGGCTGCCGAGCGCGTCCACGACGCGTCCGAGCAGTTCCTCGCCCACGGGAACCGAAAGAACCTTCCCCGTCCGGCGCACCTTGCTCCCTTCGCGGATATCGTTGGTATTGGCGAGAATCGCGACGGAAACCGTCTCGCTCTCCAAGTTCTGTGCCAGACCCACGCTGCCGTCCTCAAATTCCAGCAATTCGCTGGCCATACAGCTGCGCAGTCCGTACACGCTGGCGATGCCGTCGCCCACCAGCACCACCGTGCCGGTTTCGGACATCTCGACCTTCGCCTGATAATTCCGGATTTGCTCCTTTAAGATATTGCTGATTTCGTCGGGTCTTCTGCCCATTCGTCCATCACTTCCCTGATAGTTTTAAGCTGCCGCCTGAGACTGCCGTCCAGCCGCGTGCCGTCGATATCGACAATCACGCCGCCCAGCAGCTTCGGATTGAGGCGGTATTCCATTTCCACGCGGTTGCCGCTGCGTTTTTCCAGCTTGCGCTGCAAGCGTTCCTTCTGATCGTCGCTGAGCGGCGCCGCGCTGGTCACGACCGCGTGCGACACCCGCTGACTGGCGGCAAACAGCGCTTCAAATTCCTCCACGCACTCCGGCAGAAGGCTCACGCGACCCTTCTCGCACAGTACGCATACAAAGGAAACCGCGTATTCGTGAAGGCTTTCGCCAAACGCCTCCCGGATGGAATCCAGCCGCTCCTGCTTGGGAATGCTCGGAGCGGACAAAAAGGCAGCATATTCCGGCGTCTGCACAAAGACCTCTTTCAGAAAGGTGAGGTCTTCCGCCAACTCCGTTTCAATCGCTTCCTCTTTCGCCAGTCGGAAGAGCGCGATCGCGTATTCTCTGCCGGTTCCGGTCGTACTCGCAGTACCGGTCATATGGCGTCCTCCTTGCTGTGTTTGTTGTTTCGTCAATGTTTTTTAATCGCGTGTTGGGAGGGGGTTCCTTTTTTGGATTCGCCCTGCCCTGTTGCGGGTCGTAGCTCATCTCGCTCGCACCGCTAAAGCGGTGCTTCTGGGGCGCTGCCCCAGTCCCTGCAAGGGCGCTGCCCTTGACCTGCGAGGAGGGCTCGCCCCCCTCGACTCCCCCGCTCCGCATTCGCTCCGCTAATTATTCCAGCTCATCGAGGAACGCGTCAATCAGCACGCGGTGATCCTCTCCGTTGATCTCTCTGCCGAGCATCTTTTCCGAGAGTGCCACCGATACATCGGCAATCTGCTCCCTGATCTCGGCTTCCACCCGGCTGCGCTCCAGCGCCGCGTCGTTCTTCGCCTGCCGCACAATGCGACCCGCCTGCTCGCGGCTCTCATCGATAATCGCGGCGCTCTGACGGTTGGCGCTTTCCACGGCTTTCTTGACAATGACCTCCGCCTGACTTTCGGCGGCGTCCATTTTATTCTGCCATTTGTCCTTGAGCGCGAGCGCGTCGTCCCGGGCGCTTTCCGCCTCGGCGTACTGCGTGTCAACCGCCGCCTGCCGCGCTGCCAGCATCTTTCTGACCGGCTCGTACAGAAATTTCTTCAGAATCAGGAACAGCACGACAAGGTTGCAGAGAGAAATCAGAATATTGACAATCTGAACCGAAATAATCTCTAATGACTGCATACGCTGTCTCCTCTCTTATGTTTATCTGCCGAGGGTGTTCATCAGAATGTTGACCAGATAGCCCGGCGCGACGAAGATCAGCAGAATGGCGATAACCAGCGCGTACAGACCGGTGGTCTCCGCGACGGCGCAGCCCATAAGCATGGTGGTGGTGACGGCGCTTCTCGATTCGGGCTGACGGCCGATGGCTTCGCAAGCCTTCGCGACGGCGTTGCCTTCACCGATACCGGGGCCGATACCCGCGATCATAGCCGTACCGGCGCCCAGCGCGCAGCAACCCAGAATAATACCGATAGCAAGTTCCAACATAACAATTTACCTCCAGAAATAAAAATTGAAAATCATAAAAAAATTCCGCATTCCGCATTACGAATTGAAAATTACGCATTACGAATTTTCTTCTTTGCCTGTTTCTTTTTGTAGTCATCTTCGGGGAAGCCGCCCGCCACATAGAGCATGGTCAGCATCGCGAAGATAAAGGCCTGCAGGCATCCGCTGAAGAGATCAAAGTAAACCGACAGCACCGCGGGCAGTCCGATGCGGAAGAACGGGAACTCTCCCAGAAATCCCGGCAGCCAGCCCAGCAGCAATTGGGTCAGCCCCTGCAGCGCCGCCGCCATCAGTACGGAGATGACCGTGCCGGACAGAATGTTGCCGTAATGACGGAACGCCATGGAAACCGGCGTTGCAAATTCGCTGATGACGTTGAGCGGCGCGAGGAACGCCACCGGCTCGCCGAAGCTCTTTAAGTAGTGCAGCGGACCGCATTTCATCTTGTAGTAGGTAATGAGGAAGAAGACCAGAAGCGCCCAGCCTGCCGTCACATTGATGTCGGACGTCGGCGGGAACAGTCCCAGCAGCGAGATCAGGCTCGAAAATGCCGACAGCGCCAGCACCGCGCCGATAAACGGCGAGAAATCTTTGAAATAGTCGCCCATGTTGGACTGTACCAGACCGTCGGTCTGCTCGACAATCCATTCCGCCACATGCTGCCGACGGGTGCCTCCCTCCGGTTGCAGACCGTGGGTCAGCCAGCGGCAGAAAAAGAAGATCGTCACCATCACCAGCCACGAGTTGACCTGCGTTTCGGTAATCGGCCAATCCCCCAGCACCGGCAGCTTCACGGTCAGGAAGATATGCGCGCCCGAAATTTCAATGCCGTTTGCCGGCGGCACAAAGAGCGCCTTGAGTACCATGCCTGTCACCAGCGGCAGCGCCATACCGACAAGCAGCAGCCTATCCTTCAGGGCAAAGCGTGGGTCGGTCGGCTGTTTGATATTGTGTGTCAATATATCACCTTCTTTGCTATGCTTTATCTCAAAGGCACGAAAAACGCTTTATTCGCCGGTCTGTCCCCCGAATTTCGGGCGCAGCGCCACTGCTATCCGCGGAAAGAAAAGCGGGATAATGACCGCATAGAGGTTGAAGCAGGGCAGCGCCGCTCCCAGCGCCACTACCACAAACATCATCAGCAGCCGGATCTGCTGTGAGAACTTCACCGCTGTGACCGCGTCCTTTTCGTCCTTGTCAAGCGACCGCTGCACCGTCAGACCCATGAAAAAGAAATTGACAATGACAGCCGCCGCACTCAGCAGATTGCCCAGCAGTACCGTGTAATCCCAGCGTTGCGCGATGAGAAACACCGACTGCAAAAGCAAACTCATGACGCCCACCGCCGCGGCAATATACAGCGTTTCCCGCTTGACGGTTGCGTCCACGTTTTTCAGAATCATAACCACCCACTTTCTTTTGATTGACAAAAGAGGTCATATGAACCTCTTCCCGCTTGAAAAAAGAGGCTATGAAAAAACCTCTGTGACCCATTTTACACTAAAACCCGCGGTAATGCAATAGTCAATACCATAAAAACTGTCTGTTTTTTCGTAAATTTTTTTCATCCCACGCTCCACGCACCCGGCATCTTCCGAACGCTCTTCAAACGCTCCTGAACCGTACCCCACAAAATTATAAAATATCACGAAGAATATGACACTTTTTGTTGACCTTTTCAGAAATTAATGATAGAATAAAAGAGAATAGGAAGGCTTTGACCTTCACTGTGCGTTTGTTTATGGAATACAAAACGCATATATGCACATATGAAACGACGGTGATGCCGCGGCAACGTGACAGCGCGATCACCTGACTGTATTATGATTTTTTATGATTTTTCATAATAGGAGGCTTTTTTCATGGAACTCAATCTAGGGTTTGCGCCAAAGGCGTCTCCGGGGGAACATCTGTATGTAAGCTGCGGTCGGAACGCTCCCACCCGTGCAGCCGCGACGATTTACGCTATCAGCGAAAAGGTGCCGGTCTGGTATGACAACGGGGTTCACAATGACGGCGACACCGCCGGGGATACCGTTATGACCCATCTGCGGGAAAGCCGTGTGGTGGTGTTTTTCGCCGACAAGGC
The DNA here is from genome assembly GCA_017395425.1 of Clostridia bacterium. GTDB lineage: Bacteria > Bacillota > Clostridia > Oscillospirales > Acutalibacteraceae > RUG762. The sequence goes on from JAFPUM010000005.1 coordinate 9,636, forward strand.
ACTCTTTGACCGGGAAGAAAAGGAAATGTGCGACGAATTCGCCCTCACCACCATTCATGGCAAGCCAAGCCTTTGCGTATGGCTGGACGACGCGAGCGGCGCCGACCCCGACAAGATGTCCTCCGATATGTATAACCTGTGGTACGGACTGTGCAATATGCCGTCTGTCAATGTGTATAATCCCGCTGACGCCCAAAAAGGTGCCGCAACCGTGCTGGCTGCCGTCAAAGGGTTGGCAGCCTCTTCTGCGGCAGAACCCGCCGCGTGGCAGGAGATCAGCCACGCGGGTCAGGATGCCGACGGGGACAATCTGCTGGGAACCGACGCCTTTGCGCCGCTGTCGTCCGCGTCAGCCGTACCGGCAGTCCAGACAAAAACTTCCGGCGGCTCCAATTGGAAGAAGCGGCTGCTGATCCTGCTGCCGGCACTCCTGCTGGGGGTTGCGGCGCTGTACGGTTATTACTGGGCAAGCACCCATCCTTCCGCCATCGGCGGTCCCTCCTCGCTGGTTCCCAATGTGGCTTACGACGATCTGACGGTACAGACCGCACCGGCGGAATATCTAACCGACGTCAAATCAGCCGGTATTGTCCCGCTTCATTGCGTAATGAAGTTCGGCACGCAGGACGGGGAATCGCTCGAATGGCGTGTCATTGAAAAGCAGGACGACCGTCTGCTGCTGCTCTGCGAAAAGATTGTCTCCGAAAAGCCCTTCGACGATGTGGCAGTGAAGCCCGGTCTGAGCAACGCCGAAATCAAAAAGCTGGACGAACAGCATACCAAATACACCCATTTCACCCAGATTCCCGGCGCTTCCATCAATCATGTCGTCTACGGCGTCAACTGGTCGAACTGCTCTCTCCGGCAGTGGCTCAACGGGGATTTCTACGCCCAGACCTTCACCAAGGACGAACAGAAACGCATTGTGGACGCTGACCTCAACACCCCCGACGTGCTGGTGGAGGCGTTTGATGAATCGGTCGAAATGCTCGACCGGTATGTGCTGCCAGGCGGCGGCGACACCACCGACAAGGTATTTCTGCTGAGTATGGATGAATGTGAAAAATATCTGCCGGAAGTGCAGCAGCGCACCGCCGAAACCGGCTGGTGGCTGCGTTCCAACGGCTACGGCTATTCCCATCTTGCCAGCACGGCAGTCACCTATGACAACATCACCGATGACTATATGCAGGCAGTCAACGCCACAGGCGAATTTTTTGAAAATTCGCAGCCTGTTCAGGACGTCTCCAAATCCTACGGTCCCCGCGCCACCTTCTATGGCTGTACGCTGGGCGACTATATGGTCTATGAACACGGCGTGCGTCCCGCCATCTGGGCCCGCGTGGGATAATCCCCAAATACCGCCGCGTCCGCGGCAATTTATCGGCATACGGAGTGATATGATTTGACGCCTTTTGAATATATGGCAGCCTATGAAATCGGACTGGAAATGGGGCTTTATTCTCTCGATGACCTGCGGCAGTTCCTCAACCTGCAAATGCGGCGGGGTCAGACGCCCTACCTTTATACCGACGTTTTTCTGTCCATCAGCAAGGGACAGGAAGAGGTCATCAACACCATTTTCTACAATCTTCAGGGCAATTACACCGCCGACCGTTCTCTGAACAGCAGCGTGCGGCGAATGCTGATTGCTGCTATCCGCAATAAGTGGGATTTCGGCAGGATTTCCACTGAGCAGTGTGTGGGAATGCTGGAGAAGCTCAACGACTATTTTGAAACCGACGGAAGCTGCGCGACGATCGGGGAATTTTACCGGCTGAATCAGAGCGGGAGTTATAGCGACCGGGATTTTGCCGCGCTGCTGGGCGGTATACTGCTGTCGGGCGAGAAGTAGAAACAAACAAAAAACAAACAAAAAAGAATAGCGCGAAGCGTAATTAGCCGCGCAGCGGCGGGGATTCCAAAGGGACGAGTCCCTTTGGCGGGTGCAGGGCAGGAGCCCTGCCAGGGAGTGGGACAGCGTCCCACAAGGC
>JAFPUM010000060.1 GCA_017395425.1 Clostridia bacterium
CTTATCTTTCTTATCTTTCCTTGCGCAACCGCATATATTCAAATATGTACTGCTGCACTACCCCCGCATATTCACTCCTCCGGAGTGCTTCCATCCCCGTAAACTCTCCCTGCAATCCTCTCCCGACCCACACATCAATCGGAAAACATTCCAGCCGTCCCAATCCATACAGCAATACGCACTCCGCCACCTTCGGACCCACTCCCTTCCTCTTCAGCAGCGCCTGCCTTGCGTCTCCCGTCGATGCCCGACAAAGGTCTTCCACCCGGAACCGTCCCGCCACGGTCTCTCTGACCAGTTCCGCCAGATAGCCCGCACGGTAACCGCATCCCAATGCCTTCCAATCCTTCTCCGTCAGCCCTGCCATGTCTTCCGGTGTGGGAAAACGCATCGCGTCCGCTGTCGGTTCAGAGCCTTCGGCGGCATATTCCCATCCCGCCGCCGGCTGTCCGCAGGTCATACACAACCGCCGGATAATGCCGCGGATGCGCGGAATATGGTTGTTCTGCGAAATGAGAAAGGAGCACAGCGCTTCCCACGGTTCCTGCGCGAGAATGTGAATGCCGCCCGACAAAGCTGCCGCTTCACGCAGACGCGGCTCGGTTTGTACCACAAGCGCCCGTATGGCGGCATAATCGCGGTCGAGATCCAGATACCGCCGCCAGAGCGCTTCGTCCCCGCTGTCGGCACCGTATATCGTCACTATGTCGCCTTTCTGCGCGATTTCCACATACCGCCCCATCGCCGTACCGCACATACGCCCGTCCCGCTCACTCCATCGGAAACACTGACCGCTGCTCAATGTATCTCTCGCCGAAAAATCTCCGCAGCAAAGCGAAATCGACGGAATGGTTTTTCCGGTCTGCATTATGCAAATCTCCCCTATCAATTGTAATTTATATTGTGAATTACACAAACTGTAATTTTTTATGTGTCAAACTTTCAAAGAAAAACGCCAAAGAGTCATTTTACAAGGAAACTCTTTGGCGTTTGTGGTTTGAGATGGACGGAACCTTCGGAACCTTACTGCCCCGGCTCCGTTGTGGCATGTGTCACAGCGGCATCGACACCCGTATCCTTCTCCGTAGAGGAAGGCTTCACTTTCGACGTCACAGTCGCCTTAGCGGTAGAATCCGGCGCGGTTGGTTTGCTCACAGTGATGGCTTCATCAATGCCAGCCTCATGCTGCGTCGTCTTCTTGGTGGTCGTCGCCGACTTTGTGGTCGTCGTCGTCGGCTTTGTGGTCGTCGTCGTCGGCTTTGTGGTCGTCGTCGTCGGCTTCGTGGTAGTCGTCGTCTTCTTCGTGGTAGTCGTCGTCGGCTTCGTCGTAGTCGTCGTCGGCTTGGTCGTAGTCGTTGTCGGCTTCGTGGTAGTCGTCGTCGGCTTCGTGGTAGTCGTCGTCGGCTTCGTGGTAGTTGTAGTCTTCTTCGTGGTAGTCGTCGTCGGCTTCAACGTTGTCTTGGCAGTAACCCGCGTGGTGGACTTTGTCGTGGTGGTCACAATCTGCCGACGGGTGGTTTGTGTCGGTTTCTTATGGGTGGTAAAGGGAACCGGCGATTTGGTGGTGGTGGTTGTGGTTGATTTCATGGTGGTTCTGATCGTCGGCGTCAAAGTAGTAGACTGGGTGGTGGATGCAGTAGTGGTGGTCGAACTTGGGCGGGTAGTGGTCACCGTCGTTCTCACAGACTGCGTGGTCTGCGGTCTGCGTGCCGCCGTAGTACCGATTGCCGTCTGTCGGGAAGTGGTACGCACAGAGGTTCTGCCCGCTGTCGTCTGTGTCACCGCCCGCGCCCGCGTGGTGGATTTTTTACGCGCCGTAGCGGTAGTGGTGACGGTGGTCATATAGAAATAGGGATCGTCCTGCCAGCTTTCCTCATATACGTCGCCGGTTCCGTCATTGTCTTCCTGACCGATTGGCACGGGAACAGTGGTATTGTTCTGGGATGCTTCATCCTCATCCGCAATCGTGTAGAAGGTGATATCGAAAACATCCGACGTCAGCACATCCTCATCCGTGATAAACTCGCCGGTGAAAGATGTGTCCGCCATATCCGACCCACTGACCTCCTGCACATCCGAATCGGAGACCTCTCCTTCGATATCGTACTGACGGTCATAATTTTCGCCGTTGCCTACTTTCGGGATCGGGCGCCGATAACTGTCGATCGCCCCGCCGTTGACCACATTGCCGCACACAAGCAGTGTGGTGAATATGGCTACCAGCATTGACATCACTACGACGAATTTCTGCGCAACCGATTTGTCCAACGCCATCCCCCCTTTGCATGGTACGGGAACACTGCCTCATCTTTCTTTTGAGGCTACTGCTCCTTTTACTCTATCTTTTATTATAAACCTTCTCTTGACCGTTGTAAAGAGAAAAAAGATGAATTTTTTTCGTAATACTTAACTATTTTTAGTATTTTTACCGTGTTATGCCGCTTCACCGTTGTCCGGCTGCTCCGACGAAACTTCCGGCGCACGGGTTGTGGTCGTAGTGGGAGCCGTCGTAGTGGTGGTCGTTGTCGTCGTGGTCATTGTCGTAGTCGTAGTCGTGGTCGTGGTCGTCGTCGTAGACGGTGCCGCCGTAGTGGTAGAAGCGGTAGTGACGGCAGCGGTAGTGGAAGCAGTGGTTTTGGTCGTGGTTTTTTTGGTGGTGGTCGTGGTGGTCGGCGTATCGGAGAAATAGGGATTGCCGGCTGCCCAGCGGTCGGAAGGATCCCAGCCGTCATAGCGGGAATCGCGCTTGCGGGCGGGTACACCCATACCCGCGGGTCCGGAGGCGTTGACCACATTCACCTGCGTGCCGATGGGCGCGTTGTCATAAATCCACTTGCAATCCCTGACACACATACGGATGCAGCCATGCGACGCGCTTCTGCCCAGCTTGTCATATTCCGCGTTATCCAGTGCCGAGGCGTTCTGCCGCTTATACGGCACCGAGTGGAACAGATAATCGCTGCTGATACTGCTGCTGTACTGTCCGTACACATTGCCCACGAGCAGACGCCATCTGTATTTGGCGCGGATTCTATACACGCCGGTCCGGGTAGGACTGCTGTTCTTCAGTCCGGTCGAAACCGTGAAGCTCTTGATGAGGCGGGTGTACTGACCGTCATTGTCCTTTCCGTACACCACCGCCGACTGACTGCCCGTATACACCACAATGTAATAGCGGGAGCGGTAGTCGGGATTTTTGATATAAGCATTGCCGCCGTTGCCGTTTTCATTGGCTTTGGTGGTAGTGGTGGTCTTGGCGGTGGAAGAAGATGTGGTGGATGTTTTGCCGGAGGTGGCGGAAGTAACCGTTGCGACAGTGGTCACCGTTGTCAAAGTGGTTGAGGTGGTCTTGCCGGATGTCATGTGGCTCGTTTTAGTGGAGGTCGATGAGACAGGCGCTTCCCTTTGAACGGTATGCCCCGCAGGTGGTTTATCCACCGCCGGATGCCCCGTATGTGGAAAACCCATGCGGTCTTCCAGCGTCTGCGCCACTTCATCCGCCGCAAGCGGCGTAGGGTGAGACAGTGCCGACAGATGTTTTTCTACCACGGTGGGACGGTTCTTTCCCGACTGCGTTTCCGCGGCAGTCATGGTGGCAACCGTCCGGCGCTGCTGTGTATGCAGCGGATACTGCCATGTCGCCGCCACGGTTACCATAAACAGCAGCAGCACGGTCAGCCGACGAACCGTATTTGTTCTGTGTTTCATATGTCCCTGTATCCTTTCTATCCCAATATGATTTGTATCTTTTCTATTATATCGAAAAATTCTCCAATAGTCAATAGCATTTGTCTTGTCAAATTGCAGCAATTTTGCCGCTTTTTGGTGTTTCGGTTTGACACAATGGAATAGCGGCAGCCGCTCAGCGTATGACAAATCCCGCGACCAATGCCGCTGCCGACGCCGACAGCGCTACCACGATGAGCGGCATATCCAAATACGCCAGCACCACCGCCACGACTGTCCCCACAATGGCAGTGGTAAAATTTCCCGTCGAATAAAAAATCGCGGGAATGGTCATGGCACTCAGCACCGCATAGGGGACATAATACAAAAAGCTCCGGAAGAACCGCGACTGAATCTGCCTGCGGAATGCCGTAAAAGGCACCATGCGGATGAGATAGGTCACGCCCGCCATGACTGCGATATAAATGATAAGGCTCATGACGCGGCTCCTTCCTCGACGGGGAAGACCAGCGCCCCGACTGCCGCCGACAGCACCGCGCTCAGGATAATCGCGAATCCGCCGGAAACCATCGTCAGCACATAATGGAAGAGCAGACTGCACAGTGCGGCGGTAATGACTACCGCGAGTACGGCACGGCTTTTTCGGGCAGGCGGAATGATAATGGCAAGGAACATCGCATAGAGCACAATGCCCATGGCGCTGCTCAGCGACGAAGGCAGAAGCTGTCCCGCCGCCGCGCCGAGGAAGGTTCCCAGCGACCAGCCCAGGGTGGAGATGAGGATCATGCCGTACATATAGCGCGCGGTAATTCTGCCGGGCTGTGCCGAGGCAACCGCGAAGATTTCGTCCGTGATGCCATAGGAAACCAGCAGGCGCCGGGGCGTGGTGAAGGTATCGTCCAGCTTCTGGGAAAGGGAAATCCCCATCAGTCCGTAGCGGAGATTGATGATGAGCTGGGTGAGCGCCATTTCGAGATAGGAACCGCCTGCCGCCATAATCGCGACGCCGGCGGCCTGTCCCGCGGAGGTGAGATTGACGGCGGAAACCGTGACGGCTGCCGCGACGGACAGTCCCGACCGCACCGCCAGAATGCCGAAGCCGAAAGAAACCGAGAGATAGCCCAGCGCGATAGGAATGCCGTCCGCCATGCCGCGGAGAAACGGCGGGGAATCATGTTTGGGAGATATCACTGCAGCGCTTCCTCCCATGCTTCCTGTTTGAAGCCGACCAGTACGAAATCGTCGCCCACCAGAATGGGCGTTTTCACCAGCATGCCGTCGGTGGCGAGCAGATTGAACTGTGCCTCTTCGGAAAGCATTCCCATGCGGTCGCCGAGTGACATGGTGCGATAGAGCACGCTGGCGGTGTTAAAGAATTTTTTGAGCGGCAGACCGCTTTTTGCCTGCCATTCTTTTAGTTCGTTGTAAGTGGGGTTCTGGGTCTGAATGTCGCGGCTGACAAAAGGGGTGCCGTGGGCGTTGAGCCATGCCTTTGCCTTGTCGCAGCTCGAACCGTCGGAATATCCGATCAGTGTCATAGTGACGATATCCTCCTCCATAAATGCGCGGATTTTTTTACACGGTATATTATACCACTGTTCCGGAACCAGATACAAATAGAAATTCCTATCGGATATCTAGGCACTTTGCTAAAGTAAAGTCCCTCAGGATTTTTTCATGCTGTACAAAAGCCGCCAACCGACATCGGAGCGATGTGGTCTGACGGCTGTGAATTTTGTATGAAGAAATATGCCTCACACCGCCGGAACCATCAATATTTGGTGGGCTTGTTGGTGAGGTATTTTTTGACCATGAGCGCGACTTTGAAGATAATCGCGTGGTCGAATTCGCGCAGGTCGAGACCGGTGAGCTTCTTGATCTTTTCGAGACGGTAGACCAGCGTGTTTCTGTGGACGAAGAGTTTGCGGGAGGTTTCGGAGACATTCAGGTTGTTTTCAAAGAATTTCTGAATGGTGAAGAGGGTTTCCTGATCGAGCGATTCGATGGAGCCCTTCTTGAAGACTTCCTTGAGGAACATCTCGCAGAGTTTGTCGGGGAGCTGATAGATCAGGCGGGCAATGCCGAGATTTTCATAGGAAACGATGGTCTTTTCGGTGTCGAAAATCTTGCCGATTTCCAGCGCCATCTGCGCTTCCTTGAAGGAATTGGCGAGATCCTTGATGCCGGCAACCTGCGTGCCGATACCGACGATGCAGTGGGTGTAGAATTCGCCCGAAAGGGTATCCACGATGGAACGGGCAAGCTGTTCCAGATTCCGCATATCGGTACCCTGATGGGTTTCCTTGATAATGGCGATTTCGCGTTCATTGATGCTGATGACAAAATCCTTGGTCTTGTCGGGGAAGAGGTTCTGGATGATGTCGTAGGTAGTGATATCCGGCTTGGAAATCGTGCGCACAAGCAGACACACGCGGTTGACGTCGGTGTTGAAGTGGAGTTCGCGCGCTTTGAGATAGATGTCGCCGGGGAGAATGTTGTCAAGAATCAGGTTCTTGATGAAGTTGTTGCGGTCGAATTTTTCGTCGTAATACTGCTTGATAATGGTGAGGGCATTGGCAAGCACGCCGGCGTATTTGGCGGCGAGATCGTCGGTGCCTTCCACAAAGACGGCGGTTTCCATGTTGGGCTGACTGCCGAAGGGACGGTAGGTGTAGCCGCCTGAGATAAAGCTCTCTCCCACGCCGATCTGTTCCGTGGGAACCTCAGAGGAACTCTGACCGACGCGTCCCAGGTCGCTGCACGCAAGGATACTGCCGAGCGTATCGATCACACCGATGGTTCTGTCAATCGATTCTCTCATCTGATGTATGACGGTTTGATATAGTCTGTTAGGCATGGATGAAATCCTCACTTCCTGCATAATTTCTGAATAAAATCTGTTATCAGCGCTCCAAGTGTACGTTGCCTCGGCGTCCGACCATGCCAATCGGTTTGGTACGTCAAACCCTCGCCCGTGTCACCCGAATTACGATTTTACTACATATACATTTTACACAAAACGACAGAATAATGCAAGTCTTTTATAGAATATTTTTTTATTTTTCAACGAAAAAAAATAAAAAAACCGCGCACAGCCAACCGAAAGGCGACTATGCGCGGTAAAAACGCTACTTAATTTCTATCAGGATAACACAAAAGTATTACTGCAATGTCCGGACAGATCAGTTGACAATGGTAAGCTCGGTTTCCTTGTCGAAGATGTGGATCTTGCTGTTGACGAGAGCAACCTTGACATGGTCGCCGGCCTTGGTCTTGGAAGTGGGAGCCACGCGGGCGGTGACACTGGAGCCGAGCGCGTTGAGATACAGGAAGGTTTCGTTACCCATCAATTCGGTAACTTCCACGTCTGCCTCAATGCAGCTGTCAACATATCTCTCGATATATTCGGGCTCGTCATGGACATGCTCAGGACGCACGCCGAGAACGACTTCCTTGCCGATGTAGGGATCGAGCTGACCCTTGCTGTTCTTGGAAATGGGGAGCTTGATAGCATAGTTGCCGAACAGCGCGTACACATGGTCGCCTCTCTTCTCGAGCTTGACGTCGATGAAGTTCATTTGAGGAGAACCGATGAAGCCGGCAACGAACATATTGCAGGGCTTGTCATACAGGAACTGAGGCGTATTGACCTGCTGGATGATACCGTCCTTCATAACGACGATCTTGTCGCCCAGCGTCATAGCTTCGGTCTGGTCATGGGTAACATAGATGAAGGTGGTGCCCAGTCTCAGATGGAGCTTGGAAATCTCGGTACGCATCTGCGCACGGAGCTTGGCGTCGAGGTTGGAGAGCGGTTCGTCGAGGAGGAAGACCTTCGGCTCACGGACGATGGCACGACCCATGGCAACACGCTGACGCTGACCGCCGGAGAGAGCCTTCGGCTTTCTGTCAAGGAGGTGGCTGATGTCGAGGATCTGAGCGGCTTCTTCCACGCGGCGATCAATTTCCGCCTTGGGATACTTTCTGAGTTTCAGACCGAATGCCATGTTCTCACGGACGGACATGTGGGGATACAGAGCGTAGCTCTGGAACACCATAGCGATGTCTCTGTCTTTCGGGGGGACGTCGTTGGCTAGGGTATCGCCAATGTAAAGCTCGCCTTCGCTGATGTCTTCCAGACCGGCGATCATACGCAGAGTCGTGGATTTACCACAGCCGGAGGGACCGACGAAGATGATGAATTCCTTGTCTTCAATTTCCAGGTTGAAATCCTTAACGGCGACGACATTGCCGGGATACTTCTTGTAAACATGTCTCAAAGATAAGCTTGCCATTTGAAATATACCTCCAAATAAACTTGTACTATAATATGATTTGCCGGTGAAGCGCACAGACACAACCAATATTACTGAATCAAATTATACCATATTCCTTCCAAAGTTGCAAGATGAGAAATCACCAATATTGTCGCCGGGGATTTTGGCTATTTACCAAATAGATTGGCTGTATTGTCAATAACCGCGGTTCGGTTTAGTGATTCTTTGGAAGGATAAACAAATGCCTTGAAATGGCGGAATCACGCGGGACGCAACCGATTTTCAGCCGTCCGACAGCGGAAGCAGCCGCTCCTGATCGGTCAGTTCCCTGACCTCACCTGCGCCAAGCGAAGGGTCCAGTGCGAGGCGTCCCACAGCGGTACGCCGGAGTGCGGTAACACTTCGTCCCACCGCCTGCGCCATGCGCTTGATCTGATGATATTTTCCCTCACAGATGCGAATCTCATAAATGAAATGCTCCTCATCCAATACCGCGACCTGTGCAGGCAGACATACTTCATTCCCGTCGATGGTAACACCGTCGCGCAGCAGGGCGATACTATCCGACGTCAGCGCACCGTCAAGCGTCACGCGGTAGGTCTTGAAAACCTTTTTACCCGGTGAGGTAACGGCATGGGCAAACGCGCCGTCATCCGTGATGACAAGAAGTCCGGTAGTATCCTTATCGAGACGCCCTACAGGGAAAAGCCCTTTGCGGCGGAGATCATCCGGCAGAATGTCGATTACTGTCTTCACATGGGAATCATTGGAGGCGGAGACCACTCCGTCAGGTTTATTCATCATAATATACAGATGCTTTTTGTAGCAGATGGTTCTGCCGTCCGCGACAATCGTGTGAGCGGTGGGATCCAGCTTTTCGTCGGCGGCGCGGGTGAATACGCCGTCCACCGCGACGCGGCCTGTCCGAATGAGTCTGCGAACCTCGCTGCGTGTGCCGACGCCCTGAGACGCCAGAATTTTATCCAGCCTTTCCATGGAAATCACCCTGACATATCCGTTTTTCTGAAATGACAGCCATGGCTCGGCTGCACGCCATTCTTGACCATTTTCCTATATATTGTATCGTATATTTCTCAAAAATGCAAGAAATCATTGCCAAAATATTACACAATCTTTACCAAACAATTTCGGTGTTTTTTCCAAACAAGAAAAAAGCAAAATCAGATAGCAGGACAAGTCCATTCATTCTGACCAACGAGCGACAAAAAATCCAAAAAACAAAAAGCGCGAAGCCAATGTGCCGCGCGCTTTTTGTTTTGGATTTACGATTCTATCTGACTGCCCAGAAACCCGGCGGCGACTTCCGCCAGCTTGCGCTGCATTTCTTCGGGACGGCTGCCGTCGTCACGGGTCAGCAGCGCCACCGCGCCGCTCAGATCCCCGCCCGACAGTATGGGGTACACACACACCGCCAGCGACTGGGCGCCTTCCACGGGCGGCGGCAGTTCCTGCGAATCGTCGGGTGCGGAATAGGGGGTGCGGTTGTCGATGAGGGATTCCAGTTCGGGGGTGATGCGGCGGTCGAGATAATCGCGCTTGGATACGCCCGACACGGCAACCACATGATCGCGGTCGCAGATGAGCGCGGGAAATCCGGTGTTGCGCGCGAGAATCTCGGCGTACTGCGAAGCGCAGGGCGAAAGTTCGCCGATGGGGGAGTATTTTTTGAAAATCACCTCACCGCCGGTATCGGTGTAGATTTCGAGGGATTCGCCTTCCCGTATACGCATGGTGCGGCGAATCTCTTTGGGAATCACCACCCTGCCGAGATCGTCGATGCGTCTGACAATGCCTGTTGCTTTCATATATTCCTGTCTCCTTTTCTGACGGAAGATCATCTGTTGATTCTGATAAAAGAATGGGTTCACCATTCACTGTATCATTGTTTGATAGGCGCGATGTTATTGTTTGCCGCAATGACCATATTATGCACTGCCAAAAAAATCCCCGGCGTTCCGCGTCTGATGTGACAGCGGGAAACGCCGGAGATTTTTTTAACTTTTTCAAAACGATTCGGGGAAACCATTATTTTTCGGAAACGCCGGGGGCGAATTCGTCGCCTTCTTCGTCGTCCTCATCCGTCTCCAGTTCAAACTGCTGACGGAGATTTTCCAGAAAGAGGTCAAACACCGCGTTGAGCGTGTCCTCGTCGTCGGTGGAGACAAAGTCTACCGAACCGTCGTCATGGGGAATGACCTTGAGAATGACCACTTCATCCTGTTCGGAATCGTCGTCTTCCTCCTGCGCCGGGAAGAAGATGCCGAAATCCTCGTCCCGGTAGGTGATGACGTCGAGAAACTCAAAGGGATATTCGTTGCCGTCTTCATCGGTGAGATAGACATAGCTGTCGGGATTGGCGCCGTCGAGTTTTTCCAATACTTCTTCGACGGGATCGTTTTCACGGGGATTGGGTTGATTCATAGTGCGTATGCTCCTTTATGATGGAATGAAAAATCAGCGGAACGGTTAAGTGATGGGCATTATTGTTCCTGTTGTTTTTTTGCCTGTTCTTCCTTATACTGACCGCGGAGAATATTGGTGACAATTTCCTCGAGAGCGGCACGCGTCTTGGGGTTGGTGACGGGGATAATGTCTACCTCACCGTCACTGTTGAGACGGACACGGGGAATGATGACGGTCATCTCGTCGGGTTTTTCTTCCTGACCCTCATTTGCCATGCGGAAGGCGGCAAAGGCTTCGTCGCCGTTTCTGATCAGACCGAGATAGACAAACCGTCCCTCGTTGCCTTCGTCGTCATAGATGCTGAGATAGCCGGTTGTGCTGCTGTACTGCTGGAGTTTTTCGACAATCAGATCGCTGGTGTCCTTTTCGGGGGTGTTCTGGCTCATAGTGATGATCCTTTCTTGATAAAAAATAATAGTGGTAAAAGCATTTAACTTGCCTTGACAATGCTGCAAAGGGAAGAGGAAGCTTCCTCAAAGGCATAAGCGGCGCCGTTGTATGCCGCGTCGCCGGTGTTGGACTGATAGGAGGACTGCTCCTGTATCATGCGGTTGTGCCGGTTCATGACTACCGAACCGCTCAGCGGCGCGCACTGGCGGTAGGTATAGGTAATGTCGTTCTGGATGACGGGTTCGGGAACCGGCAGTTTGTCGCCCTTGATATTGATCAGGAGATTGTCCTCGCGGATTTTGCTGACGGTGTAGGTCACGCCGTTCTGTGTGCGCTTCCACGCACTGCCGACGGACAGTTCCCCCTCGATGGGATAGAACAGGTCGGAAGCCACTTCGAGCAGGTTTTCGTCGGTCACAATGTCGGCGGTATCGGGGTATTTTTGATGAATTTTGTCCACGCCGCTGATCGACAGCCGGTAATCCTTTGACACCCTGACCGTGAAGGACTGACCGATCAGGTCATAATAGGGAGCGTTTTCCTCGGTGCGCCCCTTTTTGTCGGCGGTATCGGTGGTATAGGTCTGGCTGTCCTCATAGCTTGTGCGGATACGGGTGAAGGTATAGACGGCGGTCATGTTGCCGTTCTTGCTGACGGTGAGTCTGATGCGGTAGTTGTAGGTCTGCGAGATGGCGATGCGTGCCCGGATTTCACTGCCCGACAGCAGCAGATGTTCGTAGGTGGCGGCGGATTCCATGTCGTAGCTGCCCGCCTGAAAAGGGGGGACGGGACAGGCAGTTTTTTCTGTGTCGGACTGCGAAGACGTTTCCTCCGGCTGAGTGTCGGAAGGGCTGTCCGAAGCGGCATCGGAGGAATAGAGTCCGTCGAGCCGTCCGGGCATTTTTTTCTGACAGCCGGTCAGTCCCACTACGCACGAAACACACAGCAGCCACGCGAACGCGGAAAGTACCATCCGGCGCGGAGAAAAAATGATCATGCTTTTTTGGGTTCTCCTTTCATGGTCAGACCGATGCGTCCCTTGGCTTCGTCGACGGAGAGAACCCAGACCTTCACCACATCGCCCACACTCAGCACCTCGGAGGGATGTTTGATGCGGCGGTTGGCAATCTGGGAGATGTGCACCAGCCCGTCCTGATGCACGCCGATGTCCACGAACGCGCCGAAGTCGATGACATTGCGCACAGTGCCCTGCATCTCCATACCCACTTTGAGATCCTTGATGTCCATGACGTCAGTGCGCAGGAGCGGCTGGGGCAGCTCGTCGCGGGGGTCGCGACCGGGTTTCATCAGCTCATTGACAATGTCGGTGAGGGTAGGCACGCCGATTTCAAGCTGCGCGGCGGCTTTGTCAAAGCCGATTTTTTCAACCTTCTGTTTTAATTCACCCAGACCGCCTTTTTTGATGTCGTCGGGGGTATAGCCGCAGAGGGTCAGGAGATTGGCGGCAGCCGTGTAGCTTTCGGGGTGAACCGCCGTCGCGTCGAGGGGATTGCTGCTTTCGCTCACCCGCATGAAGCCGGCGCACTGCTCGAATGCCTTCGGACCCAGCTTGGCGACTTTGAGCAGTTCCTTACGGCTGCGGAACGCGCCGTTTGCCTCGCGGTAGGCAACGATATTCTTGGACACGGCGGAAGAGATGCCCACCACCTTGCTGAGCAGCGCGGGGGAGGCGGTATTGAGATCGACGCCCACCGCGTTGACGCAGTCCTCCACCACGCCGTCAAGCGCTTCGGAAAGCCGCTTCTGGGGCATATCGTGCTGATACTGTCCCACGCCGATGGCTTTGGGGTCGATCTTGACCAGCTCGGCGAGCGGATCCTGTAAACGGCGGGCAATCGAAATCGCGGAACGCACGTTCACGTCGTAATCGGGGAATTCCTCGGCGGCGAGCTTGCTGGCGGAATAGACCGACGCGCCCGCTTCACTGACCACCATATAGGCGACAGGGAGCTTTTGTTCGCGGATGAGGTCGGCGGTGAAGATTTCGGTTTCCTTGCTGGCGGTGCCGTTGCCGATGGCGATGATCTCCACGCCGTAGGCTTTGATGAATTTGGAGACAATCTTCTTGGCTTCCTCAATTTTCTTGAAGGGCGGCACCGGGTAGATGACAGTGGTATTGAGCAGCCGTCCCGTGGCGTCCACCACCGCGACCTTGCAGCCCATGCGGTAGCCGGGGTCAAGACCCATCGCCACCTTGCCCTTGACCGGCGGCTGCATGAGAAGCTGGTGCAGGTTTTTGGAGAAGACCTTGATGCCGTTTTCCACTGCCGCGTCGGTGAGTTCGCCGCGCAGCTCGTTCTGGATGGAGGGGAAGATGAGGCGGTCATAAGCGTCTTGGGCGGCGGCTCGCACCGCGTCGGTGCAGGGGGAATTGCCGGGCTTCAGCACCGCGCTTGTGAGGATATTCACGCCCTTGGCACGGTCAAAATCAATCGAAACCTTGAGGAATTTTTCATGTTCGCCGCGGTTGATGGCAAGAACCTTATAACCGGCGGCTTTCTTCATGGGTTCGGTGTAATCGTAGTAATTTTCGTAGACCGACTGCGCTTCGGGGTCGGCTGCCTTGGAGACCAGACTGCCGTTTTCAAATGCCACATGGCGCAGGCGCTTGCGGAGTTCGGCGTTGTCGGAGATATCCTCGGCGATGATGTCGAGCGCGCCCTGCAAGGCTTCCTCGGGGGTGTTGACTTCCTTTTCGGGGTTGACGAAAGGAGATGCCATATCGATGGGGTAGTCCCTGACGTCCTGCGCGAAGATGGCAGCCGCGAGGGGTTCCAGACCTTTTTCGCGGGCGACGGAGGCGCGGGTCTTGCGCTTGGGCTTGTAGGGACGGTAGATGTCCTCGATTTCGGTGAGAGTGGCGGCGTTGTCGAGCGCCGTGACCAGCTCATCGGTGAGCTTGCCGAGATTCTCAATGGAGGTGCGGACTTCCGTGCGGCGCTTGTCGAGATTCCGGAGGTACTCATAGCGCTCGGAGATCTCGCGGAGCTTCTGATCGTCCATCGAGCCGTGCTGTTCCTTGCGGTAACGGGCGATGAAGGGAATGGTGTTGCCGTCGTTAATCAGCGCCAGAATGTTTTCGGCGTAGGCGAGCTGGATGTTAAACTCGTTGGCGAGTGCTTGTGCGAAGTTCATGATTGTGTGTTCTGTCCTTTCAGATATGGAAAATCCATTGTATGAGATAAACGATTGCCAAAATCACCGGCTGGTGCAGCAGATAGACCCACAGCGAGTGCCGTCCGATGAAACTGAGCGGCGGAAGCGGGTTGGCAAAGCACCATTTGGGCAGGCGGTCGCGGTACTGTACGACATAGCCGCCGACGCAGGTGCCGCCCAGATAGAGGAACCACCACGGCAGCAGCGGTTCATAATCCACCGAGGCATAGCCGCCCCGGATGATGCCGTAGGGATAGAGATAGCTGTTTTGGAGCAGTTCAGAGGGCAGGTTCCATTGGAACAGTCCGTCGATGCCGATATAGCCGCGTGTGATGTGGTAGGTCAGCGCGAACAGCAGGGCGGAGAGCGCGAGTATCAGCGGCGCGGGCAGTTTTTGGAAAAAATCCTCAAACGCGCCGTACAGCACCATACAGCACCCCAGCAATTGCAGGATGCCGAAGTAGATGGCTTGTCCCGGAAAGACGAACGCGGTGACAAACGTGAAGAGAATGCCGATGACGAGCAGTCTGCCGCCGCGCCGGAGATTGCTCCGGCTGAACGCGCTGGACACACCTGCCAGCAGGATAAAGGAAGCCGTGTCAAAGACCACGACACCTTCATTGGCGGCGAGCGCGCGTCTGCCCCAGTCGGTCGGCACAAGATAGGTCATGTCGTAGAGAAAGTGAAAGAAAACCATATAGACCAGCGCCAGTCCCCGCAGGTTGTCGATGAGGACAATGCGCTTTTTGTCGGCTGTGGCGAGCGGTGTTTCTGTATGTTCCAAGGAGCTGATCCGCCTCCTTTCCCCGGTGCGTTATAGAATAGTTCTTATTATTATACCATATCAAAAGAGCAGATACAAGATTCTGTGCCACAAGTTCAAAACAAATTTAAAAAACCGGAATTTTGATCATGATCGATTGACAATTCCATCGCTTAAAAATTCCAAGTTGTATTTTTTGAACAATAGATTACATTATTTTCTTCTTTACAAACCAAAAAGCGAGGTTTTAATGATAGATCGCACCCCCTGTGAAGGCAATGCTAATTACTTAACGGGAAGGGATACCGTTTTGTAGGGGACGGCGTCCTCGACGTCCCGGCAAAATAAGCCTCAATGAATCACAGTGAATGGGCGAATACAATATGGTTACTATGTCAGAATGCGCCTCACAGCGTTTTTTGTGTCGCAATCCGTCTCGTTAAGTTGATGACAATCCCATGCAACGGAGAGTAGCAGGATTTGGGGGGCAATGTCAACCGGAATGGGTGGTGCAACCGGTCGCCGTATGCTATACTGACACCGGAAAACAGATCACGGCATCTCACACAGACCGTGCGACTGTCCGATTTTCATTTAACGACAAAGGAGTTCATGCCACATGGAAAACAGTACCAATCTTATTTCCGCACGTCATTTAGTCAAGCGCTTCGGCAGCGGCGAAGCACAGCAGACCATTATCAACGATCTCGATCTGGACATCCGCAGGGGGGACTTCACCGTCATTATGGGTGCGTCCGGCGCGGGCAAATCCACCTTATTATATGCCCTTTCCGGCATGGACAAACCGACGTCCGGTTCCATTGCCTTCTGCGGCGAGGACATCACGCGATACGACGCCGACCGGCTGGCGGTGTTCAGAAGAAAGCACTGCGGCTTTGTGTTTCAGCAGATTTACCTCATCGACAAAATGAGCCTCATGGACAACGCGCTGACGGCGGGTCTGCTCGTGGGCGGGAAGAAAAAGGACGTCGTCCGGCGGGCAGCCGGGCTGTTTGATCAGGTGAAGCTCCCGGAAGTGACGCGCCGCAAATTCCCCTCGCAGATTTCCGGCGGAGAGGCACAGCGGGCGGGCATTGTCCGCGCGGTGATCAACCGTCCGGAGGTGCTGTTTGCCGACGAGCCCACCGGCGCGCTCAATTCCAGCCATTCCGACGCGGTGCTGGACGTATTCTCCGGGCTTTCGGACGGCGGTCAGAGCATCATCATGGTGACGCACGACAAGAAATCCGCCCTGCGCGGCAACCGCGTGATTTATCTGCGGGACGGCAGAATCTTCGGCGAGTGCGACCTCGGGCGCTATACCCCCGGTGATACCGCCCGCAGCGACAAACTCAACGCGTTTCTGACAGACATGAACTGGTAATGAAGGAATGAGGAGTTGATTTATGATGCGTCAAGTGATTCATCTTGCCTTCCACTATTTCCGGAAGGATAAAAGACAGTACCTTTCGTTCGGCATCATTCTGCTGATCACCGCCCTGATTCTGCATCTGTCGCTGGTGCTTACGCTGCGCGTCGATCCGGCGTATGATGAGAAAGCCGCCGCGCTGCACACCTCCGATGTCGATGTGCTGATTCCTGCGGCGATGGATTCCGACCGTCTCGAAGAAGGACTCAGCCGGCTGGACGGCGTGACGGAACTGGAGAAACAGCACGGCGTGATGCTTCCCGCTGTGATCAAGGATTTCCGCGGCACCGATTTCAGGCTCAACCTGATCTTTTACCGATATGACGCCAGCCGCCGTCTGAATATGCTTGAAGTGATGGAAGAGAGCGGCGGTTCCGTCCGGAACGGGGTGTATCTTCCCCTGTATATCGCGGAATTCGGCGAATTCCCTGTGGGCTCGGAGATCACCTTCGACTGTGACGGCACGCTTTACACCTATACCGTGGCGGGTGTGGTGCAGGAAATGCAGTACGGCAACGCCAGCGCCGAGACGATGGGTATCTACCTGCCGTCCATGCCGTATCAGTCGCTGCTGGCCTGTCATCCCGCGGCTGAAGCAGTGGGGTATTCGCTCGTGACCGAGGACGGCGCGGACAACAGGACGGTACTTTCCAAAGCTACCGGAACGGTGGAAGACAACGGCGGGACGGTGCTGTACAGTGTGACCAACGAATCCCGCAAGCAGTCCCGCACGATGGTATCGGGGCTTCTCACGGTGATTCTCGCGGCATTCGCGGCGGTAGTGCTGCTGGTGAGCGTATTCCTCTGCCGGTTCCGTATCCGGAACACCGTGGACGAGGAAATGGCGCAGATGGGCGTTCTCAAGGCGATGGGCTTCACCTCCCGCACCATCATTGCCGCGACGGTGCTGCCCTATGTCCTGACCGCGCTGGCAGGTTCCGTCATCGGGGCGGGAATGTCTTACCGTGTGCTGCCGGGGCTGGTGGATATGCTGGCGCTGCAGGCGGGATTCCGGTTTGCGGTGGGATTCCGCTGGGACGCGCTGCTCCTGACGGTGGGACTGCTGACGGCTGTGACCTTTGTGTTTACCTTCCTCGCGGCGGGCAGAATCCGGAAGCTGCTGCCCATTATGGCAATCCGCGGCATAGCCGAGGGTGGGAACATCCGAAAGAACGCGTTCCCCATGGATCGCACGCCGGGCGGCATCGAATTCCTTCTGATGCTCAAGCAAATGGCATCTTCCGCGAAGCAGAACGCGCTGCTGTTTGTGGTGCTGTTTGTGATGACGGTACTGGTTGTATTTTCCGGCAATCTGTTTTATAATGTGATTGTCAAGCCCGACCATTTCACGCTTACGCTGAGCGAAGAAACGCCCGATGTGATTTTCACGGTGTCCGCCGGCGATATGGCGGCCTTCCGGAAGGATTTGAACAGCCGCGAAGAAGTGACGAAGGTGCTGGCGTATGCGGTACAGCGCGGCGTGAAGGTCAACGATGAGAACGTCACGGCGTTTGTCTGCGAAGATTTTTCCCAGACCCGCAACGACTTATGCTACGAGGGACGCAACCCGGAGAATCCGATGGAAGCGGCGGTGGGCAGTGCCGTGGCGCAGGCGTCCGGCATAAAGATCGGCGACACGGTGGAAGTGTCCGACGGTGACGCAACCGCGTCGTTCCGGGTGGTCGGACTGGTGCAGAGCGTCAACTGCCAAGGCGAAATCTGTGAGCTGACCGACGGCGGCTTTTCGAGGCTGTCGGAAGACACAGGCAGCCGCTCGCTGTATGTCTATCTGAAGGATAGCGACGGGGGAGACAATCTGATCCGGCAGGCGGAGACGGCGTATCCCGATGAAATCGTCAGTTCGGTCAATTATGCCAGAACCCGGAGCGAGGCGCAGGGCTTGTACGCGGTTGTCGTGAATGCCGTGATCCTTGTCATCTTTCTCGTCACGGGCTTGATTGTGCTGTTGATTCTGTTTGTCATCATCAAGTCGATCATTGTGCAGCGCCGACAGGAATTCGGCATTTATAAGGCGATTGGCTATTCCGGGCGGCAGCTCGTGATGCAGCTTGCGGGCAGTCTGATGCCGGTGAGCATTGCGGCGGTGATGAGTTCGGCGCTGCTGGGACTGGTCTATGTGCCGACGATGAACCGTGCGATATTCGGCATGATCGGCGCGATGAAAAACCATATGCAGGTGCCGGCGGGCGTGCTGCTGGTCTTCGCGTCGGCGGAGATTGCGGGGACGTTTTTCATCAGCCTGCTGCTGGCAGGTCCCGTCAGGAAGACGGAGGCGTATTCGCTGATCAAAGAATAATATGATATATCATAGATAAGGAGACAACTATCATGAATTTCGGACAGAAGCTGAAAGACATCAGAAAAGCACAGGGACTTTCTCAGGAACAGTTAGCGGAAAAAATCGGCGTATCGCGTCAGGCGATTACCAAGTGGGAAACCGGCAGGGGCTTGCCGGATATGGAGAACATGATGATTCTGGCGGAAATCTTCAAAACCACGCTGGATGAACTGGTCTCGGAAGCCATGCCGGAACATCAGACCGTGACGGCGCCGGTCTGGCACAGTGAGACGGTCTACGATGTGGACATGAGAATGCACTTCGATATTCACATCGGCGCGGCAAACCGGCTGACGGTCTGTTCGGGTGACGATGAAAAGCTGCGGGTTGATTTCGCGTCCGAAACGATGGAGAACATCGGCTCGCTCTTTAAGGTCAAGCTGGACGAGAAGCAGCAGAAGCTCGATGTGGACTGTATCAAAAAGGACGGTGTGAGCCGGTATGAAGCCGCCGACGCGCTGTGGGTGACGATTACCCTGCCGAAAGGCTTTACGGCACACTGCGAGGTGGCGGCTTCGGTTCATGAACTGTGCCTGACCGATCTGACGCTCGACCGGCTGGAATACGACGGTGACGCGCAGCGGATTTTGGTACGGAACTGCTGCGGCGGTATCGACCTGACTTCCCGCACCGATTACGACATTACGGTGGACGGGCTGAGAGGGTGTCTCGATATCAACCAGTGGAAGGCCACCGCCATACTGCATATTTCTGAAACGGCGGACTTCCGTGTGCAAAATCGAGGGCGCGGGTGCCAGGTGTTCGTGCAGAAGGACGGCGACCCGGCGGAGATCTGCGGCAGCGAAAACAGTGAGAATATCCTGTCGGTTTCGGGCATGAAGTCGGAACTGATCGTGGATCTGGTGTGATATAAATATCCCGCAAAAGCAAAAATAGATTGACACGCACGCGAAACAGGGGTATAATAAAAACAGAGACAGCACGGCTCGCCGCGGTCATCCGCTGCAACGGACGACCGGGAATATTGCGTAGACGGTTGCCTCCGAATAAAATTAGTCAAGGTAAAAAGATGACTAACCGTTTCTCCGGAAAAGATGGCGGTTAGTCTCTTTTGCTGTCATTATGAATGATCATAATCAGCACCAGAATAATGGCGAAGATATAGAGTCCTTCCATGAGCGACACCTCCTTCCCGGAGGAAATTCCGCTCCCGCACTTTCGATGGAGGAAAGCGCAGACAACAAAACCGAAATTCAACCGCCTACCGCGGGCAATATTCATCAGGCGGAGCTGTGCTGCTCCGTTTGCTATTGTAGATGATTTTGTCAAAAAAGTCAATCAAAAAATCATTGACTTCCACGCGAAACAGGGGTATAATAAAAACAGAGACAGCACGGCTCGCCGCGGTCATCCGCGCCAACGGACGACCGGGAATATTGCGTAGACGGCTGCCTCCGAATAAATGGTTAGTTAAAAAAGATTAACCGCCACCGTTTTGGGAGGGGCGGTTAATCTTTTTTGCTGTCATTATGAATGATCATAATCAGCACCAGAATAATGGCGAAGATATAGAGTCCTTCCATGAGCGACACCTCCTTCTCGGAGGAAATTCCGCTCCCGCACTCTCACTTGAGGAAAGCGCAGACAACAAAACCGAAATTCAACCGCCTACCGCGGGCAATATTCATCAGGCGGAGCTGTGCTGCTCCGTTTGCTATTGTAGATGATTTTGTCAAAAAAG
>JAFPUM010000061.1 GCA_017395425.1 Clostridia bacterium
GCGCAAAGGAGTATTATCTGAAAGATTTGGCAATCAGCGAGCGGCTGGCGGCGGATGCCGAGGGTACCGACGCACAGCGCGATTTGTCCGTCAGCTATAATAAACTCGGCGACGTCTGCAAGGCTGATGGCGACCTGACCGGCGCAAAGGAGTATTATCTGAAATCTTTAGCAATATTCGAGCGGCTGGCGGCGGATGCCGAGGGTACCGACGCACAGCGCGATTTGTCCGTCAGCTACAATCGCCTCGGCGACGTCTGCAAGGCTGATGGCGACCTGACCGGCGCAAAGGAGTATTATCTGAAAGCTTTGGCAATCCGCGAGCGGCTGGCGGCGGATGCCGAGGGTACCGACGCACAGCGCGATTTGTCCATCAGCTACAATCGCCTCGGCGACGTCTGCAAGGCTGATGGCGACCTGACCGGCGCAAAGGAGTATTATCTGAAAGATTTGGCAATCTACGAAGAATTGGCAAAGGATTCTGAGGATTATCTTGCCAAAAGGGCTCCAGCAGTTATATATGACAGGTTAGGCGACATCTGCATGGCTGATGGCGACCTGACCGGCGCAAAGGAGTATTATCTGAAAGCTTTGGCAATCAGCAAGCGGCTGGCGGCGGATGCCGAGGGTACGCAGGCACAGCGCGATTTGTCCATCAGCTATAATAAACTCGGCGACGTCTTCATGGCTGATGGCGACCTGACCGGCGCAAAGGAGTATTATCTGAAAGATTTGGCAATCAGCGAGCGGCTGGCGGCGGATGCCGAGGGTACGCAGGCACAGCGCGATTTGTCCATCAGCTACAATAAACTCGGCGACGTCTGCATGGAGCAAGGCGACCTGACCGGCGCAAAGGAGTATTATCTGAAAGATTTGGCAATCAGCGAGCGGCTGGCGGCGGATGCCGAGGGTACGCAGGCACAGGATGACATAGCTGTGTCATATTACAAACTTGGCACACTCGATGACTCTGACATGGAAGAACGGATGATGTACCTTCAAAAAGCGAACGATATCTGGACAGATTTGGCAACAGCTACCGGAATAGCTGAATATCATCGCAGACGTGATATTGTGCAGAATATTATGCAGAGTGTCAGACAAGCACAATCAGCCAAACCTGAAACACCCACGCCCGAAACACCTGTCGAGCAACCCAAAAAAACCCACATTGTGGGAAAAATCATCGGCGGCTTGCTCGCCGCCGGCATTGTCGCGCTGATCGCGCTCCAACTCACCGGCGTGATCGACGTGACGGAGTGGTTCGCCGAGCTTCCCGGTTTGTTCCGCTGACACGGGGACGGATACCGGCAAAAAAAACGCCTTGTCCGCATAGCAATATGCGAACAGGGCGTTTTGATTGACAATCACTCTATCACTTCGCATCATTCAACAGAGCT
Source organism: Clostridia bacterium (assembly GCA_017395425.1). GTDB lineage: Bacteria > Bacillota > Clostridia > Oscillospirales > Acutalibacteraceae > RUG762. The sequence goes on from JAFPUM010000061.1 coordinate 1,400, forward strand.
GTCTGCCCTGCCTTGGCGCGTGATGTGACATTTGTGAAATCTCTTAGAACTTGCCAGCCTTGGCAGCTTCTTCGATGGAAACCGCGACGGAAACCGTCATACCGACCATCGGATTGTTGCCCGCGCCGATGAGACCCATCATTTCCACGTGAGCCGGAACAGAGGAAGAACCCGCGAACTGTGCGTCGGAGTGCATTCTGCCGAGGGTATCGGTCATGCCGTAGGAAGCGGGACCGGCAGCCATGTTGTCGGGATGGAGGGTACGACCGGTGCCGCCGCCGGATGCGACGGAGAAGTACTTCTTACCGGCTTCGATGCGCTCTTTCTTATAGGTGCCAGCCACAGGATGCTGGAATCTGGTGGGGTTGGTGGAGTTACCGGTGATGGAAACGTCCACGTTCTCCTTCCACATGATCGCCACGCCTTCCTGTACATCGTTGGCGCCGTAGCATCTGACCTTGGCTCTGGGGCTGTCGGAATCCTTGGAATAGCACTTGCTGTAAATTTCCTTCAGCTCGCCGGTGTGATAATCGTAGCGGGTCTCCACATAGGTGAAGCCGTTGATTCTCGAAATGATCTGTGCGGCGTCTTTGCCCAGACCGTTCAGAATGACGCGGAGGGGCTTCTGACGAACCTTGTTTGCCTTGTCGGCGATACCGATGGCGCCTTCGGCAGCCGCGAAGGATTCGTGACCAGCCAGGAACGCGAAGCACTCGGTATCCTCTTCGAGCAGCATCTTGCCGAGGTTGCCGTGACCCAGACCCACCTTGCGGCGGTCGGCGACGGAACCGGGAATGCAGAAGGACTGGAGACCTTCGCCAATGGCAGCGGCAGCTTCGGAAGCCTTGCGGCAGCCCTTCTTGATGGCGATGGCAGCGCCGACGGTATAAGCCCACTTGGCATTCTCAAAGCAGATGGGCTGAATGTTCTCTACCATGTGATACACGTCAAGACCTGCGTCCTTGGTGATCTTCTCGGCTTCCTCAATGGAAGAAATGCCGTATTCGGCGAGCTTGGCGAGAATCTGTTTTTCTCTTCTGTCATAGGATTCAAATGTAATGGCCATTGTAACGTTCCTCCTCGGTAATTATTCTTTTCTCGGATCGATGCATCTGACGGCGTCAGCCACGCGGCCATACTGACCGGAAGCCTTCTTGAGGGCGGTGTTGGCATCGTCGCCCGCCTTGATGAAGTCCATCATCTTGCCGAAGTTGACATACTTATAGCCAATGATCTCGTCGTCTTCATCGAGCGCAACCTCGGTGATATAGCCGTCGGTGAGTTCCAGATAGCGGGGACCCTTGGCAACCGTGCCGTAGGTGGTGGCAACCATCGAACGGGCGCCCTTGCCGAGGTCTTCGAGACCGGCGCCGATCTGAAGGCCGCCTTCGGAGAACGCGCTCTGGGTACGACCGTAGACGATCTGGAGGAACAGCTCTCTCATGGCGGTGTTGATAGCGTCGCACACGAGGTCGGTGTTGAGCGCTTCCATGACGGTCAGACCGGGCAGAATCTCCGCCGCCATTGCAGCGGAATGGGTCATGCCGGAGCAGCCGATGGTTTCCACGAGCGCTTCCTGAATCACGCCGTCCTTGACGTTGAGCGAGAGCTTGCAGCCGCCCTGCTGGGGAGCACACCAGCCGATACCGTGGGTATAGCCGGAGATGTCCTTGACCTCGCGCGCCTGAACCCATTTCGCCTCTTCGGGAATGGGTGCGGCACCGTGGTGAACGCCCTGATGAACCGTACACATGTCTCTAACTTCTTTTGAATAGATCATGAAGATCTTCCTCCTTGCATTTAATAAATCAGCGCTCCGCAGCACCGCGAGGGTGTGAGTCAAAGCGAAAATTTCTGCGATTCAATTTTATCAAAAATGTGGCGGTTTGTCAATAGCCTGCCCCCATTTTGCACCAAAATCCCATGCAGAATCACACGCCGGAGATTTCAGGCGGCATCGCGGCAGCTTTCCGCCAACTGGTGCAGATCGGTCACAAAGAGATCGTACATCGCCTTGAGGTCTTCGACAGATATCCGCTTCATCATGCGGCGGTAATCCGCCTCGTCATCGGGGCTGTGGACGGAAAAATCCGTCGCGGTAAAGCTCACCCGCCAGTCAGAATCCTCCCCGCGGAGCCGCACATTCAGCAGCGATTCGGAGGAAACCGTCAGCGACAGCGACGTATAGCCAAAATCTTCCACAGCGGGCGCGTATTTGATCACCGTGAAATCGCCCACGGTATCGTCCGCGAACTGAAAGATTACCAGTTCCTCATCCACCTGTCGCCGCAGCGCCACCTTCTGTGAATACCCCTCAGCGGGAAGATACCCGCAGGCGGCAAAATCCTCGCGATGATCGGCATATCCCGCCAGCAGCGTATGACGCAGCAACATCAGCTCCGACGCCTCCGAGGGATCGGAACTCACCGTCCCGGACGATGACGCGGTTCCTTCACCGCTGCCGCCGAATTTTTCTCTGACACGTCCCCCGATAAACAGCAGCAGTGTGATAATGATTAACACACCCACCGTCGGCATCAGAATCTTATCAAAGAAGCGGTTCATATTCGCCACTTTGTCAATGCCCTTTTGTTCCTTTTCGCTGTATTTCATGATGGTTCCTCCGCCGGATTGTCCGTCATGGCACAATCCGTCCGTCCAACAGCATCCGCACGAATTCCGTATCCCGCCGCTGCCACGCCTGCGTATGCAGGCTGTCATTAACAGCTACAATGCGTTCCGGCGTCTCCCACACCGGATGAAATCCTTTGGCAATTTCGCTGTCGGTCATATGGGTTTCCACCGCTTCGTCCTCCACATCACAGAAGTAAAAATAGGAGTGGCAGACATATTTGACGCCCTTCTGGAATACGTCTTCCCGAAGCTCCAGAATCTCGCCGATGGGCGTGACGCTTCCGGGAATCACCAGCAGACCGGTTTCCTCCCGCACTTCCCGCAACAGCGTGTCCACATGGCTCTCGCCGTTTTCCACACCTCCGCCGGGAATTTTAAATTCTCCCCGTCCGCTGCACTGCATCGCCATTCTGCCATCCCGCAGAATCACCGCACGCACGGTATGTTTTTCCCATACAGGCATTTCGTCGGTGTAATTCTTCTCATCCATCGTCAGGAGTAACTTCATACCGCAGCACCTCTTTTTGCGCAAGTCCTCAGGCTGTCAGAAGAAAAAACAATGTTCAGGCGGGCATCGCCGCGTTACCGATTTCTCCGGGAACGCTCCGAACGGTCGCGGTCGCGGCGCCGGTCGGAGGAAATACCGCCGTAGCCGTCGTCGGTATTCCGATTCACATTGCCGCTGAATTTGCCGAAAATGGTATCCTCCTCTTCGTCGAAGGTGGGCGAAGCCGGAGCTGCCGCGCGTCGGCGGGAGGTTCCGCTGCTCTCCCGCGACAGGAAGAGAGAGGGATAGTCGTCCTCACCGTCATCGCTGCCGCCGGTGAGATCGGATACGCGCGCCGAACCCTCGATGATGCGGCTGAAATCATCGCTGCTCATGCGGCGGGAACCGGCGGATTTGTGATTTGCGGGAATATCCCGGTAGGTGTCAAAAAAGCCGCCGCCCAGACTGCTGCCCACGGCGGGCGCGTCGGGATAATCGTCGCCGGACGGCGTGGAAGTCGGCATGGGCTTGGTATAGAAACCGTCGTCGTTGTCATAGCCTTCATACCCGTCCTGCGGTTCGGGTTCCGCTTCCTGCCGGCGGGTACGCGGACGGTAGCCGTAAAAGTCGCCGTCGTCCTCGTCATACAGCTCAGGCTCCCGCCGCTTGGGACGGGGCTTGTCTGCCGTCCGTGAGGGATGCGCGCCGTTTTCCATCTGCTTCATGCACAGAATATAGCCGCACGCCATTCCCGCCGCGAAAACCACCGCCGCGCCCAGTATCACCGCCGCTATTTTGCCGCCGGTTCCGCCGGCTGCGGAAGAACGGCTGATGGCGCCGGTATTGGCGCCGACCACAAACTGCGAAGATTCTTCCTCCGACGAAACCTCCTCAGACGATACGCCTTCGTTGATACGGATAATCTCGATTTCCTTGTCATAAATCGGCGTCCATGTCACGTTCTTGCCGCGGGCGTTATACGCGTGATCAATGCTCGCCTTAATCTTGGTTTTGGTATCGGGCGCATTTGCCATAACGGTGAAGGTGATGGGAATATGCGGCGCGTCACCGATAGCCGTCGGCGTATTGGTACCCGTCGGATCCATATATACCAGCTTGAGCTGTCCGCGGGAACCGGTAATACGGTAGCCATCCTGATTGACCGGCGCGTATAGCGCGAGCAGATCCGCGTCATACTCAATATTGATAACCAGATCAACATAACCGTTGGCGCTCTTTGTGGCAATTTCCAGCTCTACGTCAAAATTCTTGCCGTTCTGCACGGTATCCGCCGGCGGAATAATCGTGACGTCCAGATCAACCGCCGCAAACGCCGTGATTCCCGACCGGTAGGCAAAGCCGACCATCATCAGCAGCAGTACCGCCATCACGCGTCCTGCCTTTTTATAAGATTGAAAAAACTTCATGTCTAAAAATCATTCCCCTTGAATGGAGTGAAGGGAGTTCAGAGGAAAGCAGACAGGCACAAAAAGAGAAACTCTCAACTCTCAACTCTTAACTCTCAACTCTCTATCTCTAAACATAACTCTTATCCCAGATAGGTTCTGACAACCTCTGCCAGTTCGTCTGCCATGCGGAAAATCTGATCTTTGTCCACACCTTCGGTCATCACGCGGATCAGCGGTTCGGTGCCGGAAGGACGGATCAATACGCGGCCGTTATTGCCCAATTCGTCTTCCGCCGCTTTCACGGCATTTTTCAGTTCCTCGCAGGAATCCATCCGCGCCTTGCCGTCAGCGGCAACCCGCACGTTTACCATTGTCTGGGGCAGCGGCTTGACCAGTCCCGTAAACTCACTGAATTTCTTTCCGCTGCGCGCCAGCAGTCCGCTGATCTGCACAGCGGTCAACTGTCCGTCGCCGGTGGTGCAGTGGTCGAGGAAAATCACATGACCCGACTGTTCGCCGCCGAGGTTATAGCCCTTTTTGAGCATTTCCTCCAGCACATATCGGTCGCCCACCTTGGTCGCCACAAAATCCATGCCGCGTTCCGCACAGAACCGGTGAAAGCCCATGTTGGTCAGAATGGTGCCCACCACGGCATTGCCCGCCAGCACACCGCGTTCCTTCATATCCTCCGCCATCAGCGCGAGAATATAGTCGCCGTCCACAAGGTCGCCGTTGTTGTCCACGGCAAGACATCTGTCGGCATCACCGTCGAAGGCAAAGCCCGCGTCAAAGCTGCCCTCCCGGACAATCTTCTGCAAATTGCCGATGTGTGTGGAACCGCAGTTATCGTTAATATTCACACCATCCGGCTGTGCGCTATGTATCTGCACATCCGCGCCCAGTCGGTGGAAAAGCTTCGCGGCCGTTACGCTGGCGCTGCCGTTGGCACAGTCAAGGGTAAGCCGCAGGCCGTCGAGACGCACGTCTATTGTCTCTGCCACATGGGTCACATACTCGTCCACCGCGTCTTCCACGCGACGCACCATGCCCACACCGCTGCCCACGGGCACCGGTATCTCTTCCGCTTGATCCAGCACAATCGCTTCGATCTGATTTTCCACCGCGTCAGGCAGTTTATAGCCTGTGGAAGCGAAAATCTTGATGCCGTTGTACTCACAGGGATTGTGGGAAGCGGAAATCATAATGCCCGCGTCTGCGCCGTGCTTTACCACCATATATGCCACTGCCGGGGTCGGCACCACACCGAGCAGCAGCACGTCCGCGCCCACCGAGCAAAGTCCCGCCGTCAGCGCACCCTCCAGCATGGCGCCCGAAGCACGGGTATCCATGCCGATCATCACAACCGGGCGTCTGCCGCCATTGTCTTCCGACAACACCAGTGCCGCCGCACGACCGATCTGCATAGCCAGTTCACACGTCAGTTCCGTATTGGCAACGCCTCTCGCGCCATCCGTTCCAAACAGTCTTCCCATACGATAATAACCTCCAAAACGCAAAATGAATCTATTCTGTTTATGCGGCCAAGAAGCCGCGTATCCTGTTTATCCGTTTATTATAACATGACTCTTTCATTTCGACAAGGTCTATCTCACCGATTTAGAAAAAAGTTCAAAAACACTGCGTAATCGTGCAGAGTTTTTGATGGGCATCAAGTGTCGATCATCGTTCCTTCCTGCCCTTTCAGCAAAAAAGCCCCTGTCCCGCACAAATCAATGTGCAAGACAGGGCTGCTTTTACAATGTGGCAAACGGTTTGAAAAAACGCTTATGCCTCTTCGTCTTCATCGAAGGTTTCGGTAACGGATTTCAGTGCGTCATCCACGGTATAATCGGTTGCTTCTTCTGTTTCTGCTGCTTCGGGCGCCTCCTCGGTTTTCTCCGCTGCTTCAGCGGTCTGGGGTTCCTCGGCAGGCTTCTCCTCTTTCTTTTCGTCGGTATCAAAATCCACACCGGCGCTTTCGGTAATCTCAAAGTCCTCAAGATCCTCGAAATCCTCAAAATCCTCGAGATCGTCCCAGTCCTCGTCCTCATCGTCCTGCGCCGTGAAAGTGGACGCGCAGAAGTCGCCGATCTTTTTTCCGATACCCTTGGCTACCGCCACGGGAGAACAATCCTCACCGTTCTCGGTTCTCTCGATAACCTCCTTCGCCACCAGTACGGCGGCACCGGCTGTCACGGCAAACGCCGCCAGCTTCAAAAGACCACTCATAAAAAATACCTTCCTTTCCGCACAGATTGCAGCCGGACTGCCGTCCGGCACATCTATCAAGCTTATACGTTATATGATAACACTAAAAAAAGAACAAACAATGAATAGAATACGACAATTTATAAAATCATCTCACCAATAATTTGTAAATATCGCCTTTTTTCAATCCGGTGACGGTTGCCGCTTCCTTGGCGGCTTCACTCACGGACAGTCCGCCTTCCGCCAGCGACCGCGCCATTTCCGCGGCTTCTTCCAGCGTGAAGGTGACAGACGCTTCCTCCGCAGACGCGCCCTCCACGATGATCACAAATTCCCCGCGGGGCGTTTCACCGCCTTCACCGTATCGCGCCGCCGCTTGGGACAGCGTGGTGCGGATCACTTCTTCATGCAGCTTTGTCAGTTCCCGCACAATGGCAACGCGTCTCTCTCCCAGTGCATTATAAAGATCGGCAAGCATATCCGCCAGCTTATGGGGTGCTTCATAAAAGATCATGGTGCGTTTTTCGCTGCGGATTTCCGCGAGATGTGCGCGTCGGCTCTTTTTGTTCACGCTGAGGAACCCTTCAAACGTAAACCGTCCCGACGGCAGCCCCGACATCGCCAGCGCCGTGACCACCGCGCTGGGTCCCGGCACACAGGTTACGGGAATCCCCAGTCCGTGACACTTGGCGACAATATCCTCTCCCGGATCACTGATGGCAGGCATACCCGCGTCCGTCACCAGCACGCAGTTCTCCCCTGCCAGCAGCCGCGCCGTAATCACCTCTCCGCTCGAACGTTTATTATGCTCGTAATAGCTGATCAGCGGTTTCCGGATACCAAAATGATTGAGCAGTTTCATGGTCACACGGGTATCCTCCGCGGCGATAAAATCGCACGATTCCATCGCTTCCACTCCGCGCGGACTCATATCGCCCAGATTGCCGATCGGTGTTCCCACCAATGTCAACTGTCCCGCCATTTTGACGATTCACCGTACCTTCCGTATATTTCCTTCATCTGTGAGGTATATTTGCCGTCAGACCCTTCCACCGTGAGGGTAGGCAGACATTTCAGTCCCGGTCTGCCGCCGCGCCGTCCCTCCAGCAGCGCCAGCCACGGCACGCTGTCCTCACGCTGCTGCACCAGCCGCAGCCGCTTGGGTTCGATACCGTTTTCCCGCATGGCACAGATCACGTCGGTCAGACGCTCCGGACGCTGACAGACACACAGCCTGCCGCCGTATTGCAGCAGATACCGCGCCGCCCGGCACACATCGCCCGAATTGCACAGTTCTTCGCTGCGGGCAATGCGGCGCTGCTGTGTCTTGCTGTCAAAACCTGACCCCACCGCAAAATAAGGGGGATTGCAGGTCACCAGCGTATACCGTTCCCGGGGCAGCCATTCCTCCACGCGCCGCAGATCGCCCTGTATCATGCGGAACCGCGCTCCGTCGCCGTTGGCAGCGATACTCCGTTCCGCCAGGGCGCAGCATTCCGGCTGAATCTCCACGCCTGTCACGTCAGCCGGTGCGTCACCGTCCAGCCACAACAGCGGGATAATGCCGCCGCCGCTGCACAGATCCACCGCGTGATCCACTCGCCGGGGTTCGGCAAAGGAAGCCAGCAGCACCGCGTCGGTGCCGAACCGCGAATGGCGGCTGATATAGATCACCCGCCCGTCTGCCAGCGGTTCCGATGTCACATCTTCGTCTTCTGCCGTCGGCATCGGATTCCCTCCCCCTTTCCCGCAATCACAACAAAAGGCGGGGCAATGCCTTTTGAAAAAGGTATCGCACCGCCGATCGTTTCTTCGCTAAACTCAAAAGCGCGCCAAATCTCCGACAAAGAATTACTCAGCGGAAGGAGCGCCCACCGGGCAGGTGTCTGCGCAAGCGCCGCAGTCAATGCAGACGTCCGGATCGATCACATAAGGAGTGCCTTCTTTGATCGCTTCTACGGGACATCCCGCTGCGCAAGCGCCGCAGCCGATGCAATCTTCACTAATCTTGTATGCCATAAATAGCACCTCCGAAATTGAAATTTACGCTGAAATTATACCGCAAATCCTCTCAAATTGCAAGTCAATTTTCCGACAATATTTGCGCCTGTTTTATGGCAGTTTCACTAAATTGAAGTTATTTATCGAGACAATATCAAATCAATAATATCAAACTGTCAACACTGCGTTGGCAGGAAAATCAATCCGCCTGCTCATACACGTTGATCACCAGACCCGTGGTGGGCTTGGGATAGAAATAGGTGGACTTCTGCGGCATTTTTTCACCTGCGTCCACGATGTTGCGGATGTCTTCGATACGGGTGGGATTGAGAATAAAGCAGCACTGATATTTGCCTTCATCCACCGACGCGATAGCTTCCGTAAAGCTGCGGGTGTAATTCACACAATCCTCGTTGTTGCAGTGCATGACCCGTTCCAGCACAAGCTGATGCAGAATACTGATATCGAGTGTCCGCAGCGCCTCGCTGCTGTCCGGCATAATTTTATCCATCGCCTCGCTGGTGCTGCGCAGCTTGAGCAGATACCATTCGTCATTGCCCACATACCATGCCGCCACCTTGCGGCCGCGGTTGTAGTACTCGCTCAATGTGGGCTTGATACTGCTCACGCCGTGGTGCTTATCAATGCGGAAATTGACGTCGATCTGTTCCAGGAACGCTTCCACATCCATATGCTCCACGCCCTTGATGAGACGGTGGGTCGGGAACAGGCTGAACTGATTGTCATCCATGTTAACCAGCAGCATCATGACATAATCGCAGGGCGAACCGTCAGGCGCACCGTTTTCATGACACATATTGCGATATTTCAGCGACGTTTCATAACGGTGATGACCGTCGGCGATATACAGATTGCGATGGGCAAAATCGCGGCACAGCGCTGAAACCTCCAGCTCATCATCCACCACCCACAGACGGTGAACGCACTTGCCCTCTGTCGCCTCCATATCGGGCTTGCGCTCAATCAGCATCTGAATCTTGGATGTGGTGCGGTTTCCCTTATCGGAATACAGCGAATAGATGGTGCTGATATTGGAATGCGTCGCCTGAATCAGATTGAGACGATCCTGTTTGGGCTTGGAAAGCGTGAATTCATGCGGCATGATAATGCCCTTGTCGAATTCCTCCAGCTTGACAAGTCCGATAATTCCCAATACGCTCTTGGTCTCTCCGTGCAGTGTATACTGCTCTTCATAAATATACAGCGCGGGCTTCTCGTCACGTGCCATCACACCGTCAGCCATCCAGCCCTTCAGAACCTCGGCTGCCTTGGCGTATTTGTCGTCTACGCCCTCTTCATCCACGGGAAGTTCCACCTTGACGATGTTATTTCCGTTTTTCTCCAGATACTCAGCGCGCTGCAGTCCGTTGATAATGTCATAGGGCGGACAAAGAAGCTCGTCCATCTCCCCTGCTTTTGAAGTAAAACGCACGCCGCGGAACGGTTTGATTTCTGCCATTTCCGATTGCCTTCCTTTCGGTAAGTGTTTTTTATGAGCGGTTTACGGTGATCTTCCGCCGGATCGTATGAAGCTGCTCTTGAGGATCGGCGGACAATCCATCGGTTTGTCAAACGGAGAACGTATAGGATTCATCCTCCATCAGCGCGTTTTCCGCTGCCGGGATTTCATCCTCGTCTTCGTCTTACTCTTCGTATTCCTCTTCGTCTTCCTCGTCGTCATCATCATCCTCGTCAGATAACGCTTCCGGCTCTTCTTCTTCGTCATCCTCTTCACCGGCGGACATATCTACAATACCGTCGGAATAGCTGAAGATACTCACAATATATCCCACAATCATAATCGTCGTGGTGATCAGATAGGTATAACGCATGATGAGATCCGTTACCGTGAACAGCTTGAAAAGCAAACACGCCAGCACCGCCCAGTTGCAGATCAGCGCCGCCATCTGCACCGCGGCAAAAACCAGGAATCCCAGCGTCAGCGTATTCTTTCGGACTTTCGTCGTCATGCAGGAAATGGTTCCGATAAAAAACAGAATCAATAGTCCCGCTACGGTAATAGCCGACAGAATGCCCACAGTGAAACCTCTGCTCTGCACGATAAATCCATTGTAAAACATCGTGCCGAATGCCGCCAGAAGCAGTCCCATCGTAAATACATCCAGCACTACTTCGCCCACAATCTTCTTTACCGGGCTGTCTGAGACATTTCCATTGCTCATAAACATTATTGCTCCTCTCATCCATCGTGATGATTCGACCTGCCGGACAACAATCCACAAGGCCTATTGCCTATAATGTTATCATTTTAATCAGGTTCAGTCAAGTGATTTTTGGCAATATCCTTTCTTTTTTTACAAATTCATCAAAACAACATGAAAAATCCCCCTTTGGAATACCCTGAAAACACAAAAGAAAAATCACCCCCGGTTATTGACAAAATGTAAAACAAACGATATAATCTAATTATTAAAATTAGATTATATCGTTTGTTTTTGTGGGAGTGAGGCTATGGAAAATATGAATGTAGAGCGCGAAGACAGAATGCTTGAATTCGTAGCAAAAGCAAAGCTGTTTCGTTTGCCGCGATGGGAAGATATTCCTTCGCTGGGGTTGTATATGGATCAGGTGGTGACGGTCATCGAAGAGGCGCTCCTGCCGATCCTTTCCTTTACCGGTGAAGCGTTTATCACGTCGTCGATGGTCAATAATTATGTCAAACTGGGCATGGTAAAAAAGCCCGAAAGAAAAAAGTACAACCGTGAGCATATCGCCGGGCTGATCGTCATTACCATTCTCAAACAGTCACTGGCCATCGGAGATATCCGTCTGGGTATAGACGCAGTGGTAGCCAGTCAGGAACAGGGACGCGCTTACGACAGCTTCTGCGAATATCTGGAACGGGCACTGGGCATTGTGGCAGACGGCGTGGTATCGCCCGAAAACAGGGCGGTCATCGCGCTGGACGGTGATCCGATGATTATCATGGCGACCTGCTCCTTTGCGACGAAAATTTTTGCTGCCAAGATGCTGTCCATCGTGCGGGAAGGCGCTGCGGAAGAGGCACCTATTCCGGAGCCTTTTACCGCCGGAAAATAAGTCATTCCGGAAACGGAGATTGTGAGGTTTTGTGTATGAATCAGCAGAAGATTGCGATTATGGTGGATTCCGGCACGGATGTGCCGCCGCGGTTCCGTGAGAAATACGAAATGTATTGGCTGCCGCTGCTTATCAATTACACCGACCGTCAGTGCCGCGACGGCATTGACATTCAGCCGCAGGAGATGTATGACCTGCTGCCGTCAGAGATCCCCAAAACCTCGCTTCCCGAAGGGGGCATGGTGGAGGAACTCTTTGAGCGTATCAAGGCGGACGGCTTTGAAAAGGTCTTTGTGGTCACGATTTCATCGGGACTGAGCGGTACCTACAATATGATACGCCTGATTACCGAGGATTTCAAAGGTTTGGACATCTTTGTGCTGGATACGAAAAACATTTCCATCGGCTCGGGAATGCTGGCAATCCGGGCGGCACAGATGGTGTATGACGAGGGTGTGAGCTGGGAAGATCTGAAGGTGCTGATGCCGCGTGAGGTGCCGCACTCAAAGGTGTTTTTCTGTCTCGACACACTCAAATATCTGCAAAAGGGCGGACGCATCGGTCTGGTGACTGCCATGCTGGGTGCCTCGCTGAGCCTCAAGCCGATTATTTCCTGCAATGAGAACGGGATCTACTATACGGCGGGCAAGGCAATCGGTCGCGCACGTTCCATTCAGAAGGTCATTGATCTCGCCCATGAATTTGCCAAAGGTTCGGCGGCGTGCGATCTGGCGGTCATGAACGGCTGTGCGCCGGAGGAGGGACACCATGCCCGCAACGTGGTGGAGGGCACCATTGTCAACGGCACGGTCACAGTGACCGGTCAGATTGGCGCGGCGCTGGGCGTGCATACCGGTCCGGGGCTGATCGGTGTGGGTGTGCTGCAACGATAATCGCTGAACGCGGAAAGCGTTCGGATGGAAAAATACAACAAAAGAGGCTTTTAACAGTTAAAACGATTTTATAAAAAAAATAAGAAAGGAGTATGTTACTGTAAAACACGCAATATTATAAAAAGTGAAAGACAGCTTTTGAAAGTAACTCGCAGGTTGAGAAATATTCGTCATAACCATATTCATCAAGCGACTTCCGAAATTGTGAACCGACAGCCAAAGTTTATTGTGATGGAAGACTTGAATGTGCAGGGCATGATGAAAAACAGACACCTTGCCCAAGCAGTACAGGAACAGTGTTTCTATGAGTTTTACAGGCAGATACAGTATAAATGCCAATGGAATAATATTGAGTTTGTCACGGCAGACAGATATTATCCGTCAAGCAAAAAGTGTATTTGCTGTGGCAGTATCAAGAAAAATCTGAAATTATCCGACAGGATTTATCATTGTGATAATTGCGGAAATACTGTTGACAGAGATTATCAGGCAAGTGTAAATCTGATGAGATATTATGGATTAACGGCATAGCCAAAACAAGTGTCGTTGATATGTACCCATACGTTAGTGGGGAATTTATGCCTTTGGAGTGTCATATCAAACATGAGTAGATTTTTTATCGAAAATGGACACGAAGAACAAGGAATGAAACATAAAAGTTGATTTTATAACTTTTTATAAGTTTTCAGTAACGGTGTGCATCATTTCATGAAGACAAGAGATATTTCACTGCGCCGTCAGATCATCTATTCGGTCTATGTGCGCAACCACACGCCGGAGGGAACCTTCGCGGCGCTGGAAGAGGATCTGGACCGAATCAAGGCGCTGGGAACCGACATTGTATGGCTGCTGCCCATTCACCCGATCGGCGAGCTTCACAAGAAGGGCGAACTGGGCTGTCCCTATTCCATCCGGGACTATCGGGGCGTCAATCCGGAATACGGTACGCTGGACGATTTCCGGCATCTGGTGTCGGAGATTCACCGGCGCGGTATGCGCTGCATCATCGACGTGGTGTACAACCATACCTCCCACGATTCGGTCCTTCGCGCCGAGCACTCGGAATACTTCTACCGCAAACCGGACGGTGACTTCGGCAACCGCTACGGCGACTGGACCGACGTGATTGACCTCGATTACGGCAACCGCGAACTGTGGCGGTATCAAATCGACACGCTGGTCTATTGGGCCGGGATGGTGGACGGGTTCCGCTGCGACGTGGCGTCCTGCGTGCCCGCCGAATTCTGGGAACAGGCGGTAGCAGAAGTTGCCAAGGTCAATAATCAAGCCATCTGGCTGGCGGAATCGGTGTATACCGGTCATGTGCAGTTTGCGCGGGAGTGCGGCTATCCAGTGGCAACCGACAGCGATTTATACCGCGCGTTTGATATGCTGTATCCCTACGACGTACAGGATTATTTCGACCGGTATCTCGAAGGCAAGGGAAAACTCAGCGACTACATGAATATGCTCACCTATCAGGAGCATATCCTGCCCAGCGATTATATCAAGGTGCGGTTCGTGGAGAATCATGACACACCCCGTGCCGCCAAGCGATTCCCCGATGAGCGCGTGCTGCGGAACTGGCTGGCATTCACCTGTTTCCAGAAAGGAACGTGGATGCTCTACGGCGGGCAGGAATGGCAGAATACCGAATACTGCACGCTCTTTGACAAAGTGCCGTTTGAGCGCGACCCCAGCAAAGATCTCTCGGATTACATGATCAGACTGGCGCATATCAAGAAGGAATTGCTGCCCATTGCGGCGGACTTTTCCGCCGCGGCAGACGACCTGACAGGTATGGTAACGGCGTATCTGACCCAACCGGACAGGAAATATATCGGTATATTCAGTATGCAGGGCAAAGCTGCGACTGTGACCGTCAAGGCGCCTGACGGAACATATGTCAACGAAATCGACGGCAGTGAGGTTACGGTTCACGGAGGACGGATACGGGTCGGCAGTGAACCTGTGATTTTCCGGGTGTGAAGTTGAAGATACCCTGTCGCCTGTTATCCGGGTGTCCGAATGACCCGCATGGGCGCAGGGGCGCGGCTGAATAAAGGCTGGCGCTGTATAACGTTCTGAAGGATATGAAAATGGAAACCACTTGGCACGCGTCCGGGCTTTTGCCTTGATGCTCGCGTCCGGGGCGTATACGGCTTACGCCGCCCGCGTACCTCACGCGATGGGTTCTGTCACGAATGTCCGGGTGCCTCTTAATTTGCGCGTGCTTCGCCGCGCAGATGATCGTTTTTATCAAAAGAACCGACCCATCGTATAAAACGGTGTGTCGGTTCTCTGTTTTTGTAAATAGTGTGAACGGTTGCTCATTCAATCGTCATATCGCACGAACAATCCTGCAATGGCAAACAGCAGGAAGAATACGCCCATTGTGATCAGTGTCACGGGCAAGCCGATACCGTGAATCAGCCAGTTGGCATAGCTGCCGAGCAACGGAACCGAAAAGCCGGTTCCCTGACCGGCGATTTTACTGTACGGTACGGACATTGTGTCAGTACCGCCGGATACCAGCACCGAAGCAGCAGCAGGGTTGTTGGCGGTAATTTTAGCGCCTACAGGAGTATCTCCGCTGTAATAGACGATAATATGTCCTGATTTGAACTTTTCAGGCTGGGTTTCCCGCACAAAGGCGAGACTGCCTTTACCATAAATACTGCCGATGTCGGATTTATCCTTGAGAATCGGCAGTGCCTTGTACTTCGCCATCGGCATCAGCCCGAAAAAAGCAATCAGCACCACGCACTGCACGATCAGCAGTATCCCCGTGACCGCTCTTACAACCCGGGCTTTTTGCCCTTTGGCTTTTTTCTCATTTGGTTTTTTCTCTTTCATTTTGCAAAACCCCTTTGTCCCGTGACGGTTTGATGATAGAATGATTATACTATGATTGTCGTCAAATTGCAAGGTGTTTCGGGCTTTTTTCTTGGCGCAACCTCTTACGCATGAAAAACGACCTTTTATGCAAACGACCGTTGCATTTTTGTTCCGCGTCATGTATGATACTGTCAGAAAGCAGAATTCACCGAAAGGCAGGTATTCCGTTGAAAGTTACACTGCATCTTTTAGAAAGCAGCGAGGAAGAAGAGGTTATAATTCGTTACCGCAAGATGAACGGGCAGATCGAGGAAATTGTGCGGATTGCCGAAGGCAGCGATGAAAAAATCCCGTGCAGCCGCGGCGAAATAAAATGCCGGATTGCGGTAGGAGAGGTTCTTTATGCCGAAAGTGTGGATCGCGCTACCTTTCTCTATACGAAAGACGGGGTTTATCGCACGGCGTACTCACTGCAAAGTCTCGAAGCGGCATATATGGAACGCGGGTTTTTCCGCTGTGCCAAATCCATGCTGATCTGCATCTACCGCATTGCTGCTCTGAAAAGCGAAGCGGGCGGACGCATTGACGCCACAATGGAAAACGGGGAACACGTTATCATTTCCCGCAAATATGCCCGCGAACTGCGCCGGGAACTGAAGGGGGAGGATTGAACTGTGAAAGAAAAACTGGTTCGGGGATTGAAAACCTATCTGCTGCATGAAATCGACATTAATTTCAAAGCCTGCACTTATTTTTTTTGTATGACATTTTTCTATTGTGTGGCGGAACTGCTGTCCCATCGGGGGGAAGTGAAAATCCTCACGCTGGGAGAGATTCTGATTACAAATTACGTCATCTGTTATGTGCAGACCTATCTTTTCCACGATTTCGACGAATCCGACCGGTTCGGTCGGAGCGAATGGACGGGTATCGGCGTGTGTACGGCACTGTATGTACTGGCGAGCCTGCTTTTCGGCTGGTTCGGGAAAAGCGTACCGGTGACGGTATGCTATGCAGGCTTTGTGGTGCTGTGCTATATCTGTGTGATGCTGTGCTATATGGTCAAGCGAAAACTCGAAACGAGGCGTCTGAATCATATGCTGGCGATATATAAACAACATGAAACCAAGGAAGGGAGCCATGAATGTGGAACAAGCCATTCGGATGTGCGGTCTGAGTAAGACCTACGGGAAAAACAGGGGAATCGACGATCTCACCTTTGACGTGGAGAGCGGGGAGATTTTCGGTTTTCTGGGACCCAACGGCGCGGGTAAGTCCACCACCATCCGCTGCCTGCTGGGGCTGATCAGGCCCACCGACGGCAGTGGGTCGGTGTTCGGGCTGGATATTGTCAAGGAGCACCGTGCCGTCATGCGGAGTGTGGGCTATCTGCCCTCCGAGACGATGTTCTATCCCGACATGAAGGCGGGAGAAGTCATTCGATTTGCGGCAAAGGTGCGGGGTATGGACTGTTCGGCGGAAGCGGCGAAACTCTGCGAACGCCTGAAGGTGGACGTGAACAAGCGTATCCGCGATCTGTCACTGGGCAACCGCAAGAAAATTGCCATTGTCTGCGCCATGCAGCACAAACCCAGTCTCTTTGTCTTTGACGAGCCGACGTCGGGACTGGATCCGCTGATTCAGGCGGAATTCTTCGCGCTGGTACAGGAGTACAATGCGGGGGGCGCGACCTGCTTCCTGTCGTCCCATGTACTGCCGGAGGTGCGGAAATACTGCGGACGGGCGGCAATTATCCGGGAGGGGAGACTCGTGGCAGTGGATTCGCTGGAAAAGCTCTCCCGCACCAATACCAAGCGGGTGCGGCTCGAAGGCGTCACCGATCTGGCGCTCGACGGCATTTCACAGCTTAAAAAGCACGAAAACGGCATAGATTTCGTATACAGCGGCGACATTGCTTCCCTGCTGGGCATCCTCCACGGACAGCCCATCGCGGATCTGTGCATCGAGGAACCGTCGCTGGAGGAAGTCTTTATGCACTATTATGATAATTCCGACAAGGGAGGCAACGCGTGATGACACTGTATCTGCACGAACTGAAAAGCAACCGGACGAGCTTCTGGGTATGGCTGGTGAGCGTGGCGGCATTCTGCTGCGGCACCGTTTTCCTCTTTCCCATGACGAAGGAGTCTATGAGCGACCTCTCTGACGCGTTCGCAAACATGGGCGGATTTTCGTCGGCATTCGGCATGGATAAACTCTCCGTCGCGACGCTGGAGGGCTTCTTCGGCACCGAAATCGGCACGATCTACGCGCTGGGCGGCGGTATGTATGCTTCGCTGCTGGGTATCGGTATGCTTGCCAAGGAGGAAGGCGCTCACACCGCTGAATTTCTGCACACCCTGACCATGAGCCGTCCCGCCATCGTCACAGGCAAGCTGCTGGCTTCGCTGACGCTGCTGGCGGCGTTCGGACTGCTCAACTTTGGCGCGATGCTGGCTTCCATTGCGATGGTGGGAGAGAGCATAAATCTGACGTCCCTGACGGGCTATATGCTGGCGCAGTCGCTGTGTCAGGGCGAAATCTTCGCGGTGTGTTTCGGCATTTCGGCATTCCTGCGGCGGAATAACCTCGGTGTGGGACTGGGATTGGCACTGGTGCTGTATGTGGTGGATATCATGAGCCGCATTGCCGATGAGACGGAATGGATGCGTATCCTCACACCGTTCGGCTTTTCCAACGCCACGGATATCTTCGTCAATGAGGGAAAGATGGAAACCCTTCCCGTCGTCATAGGCGGATGTATCGCGGCAGCAGGTCTGGCGGCAGCATATGCGGTGTACAGCCGGAGAGACATCAGCACGTAAGACTTCGACACCGGACGGGCAGTCCTCACATAGTATATAGAGAACGGTTCAGCAACCGTCGCCATATCTATACTGATAGGAGGACATTTGTCATGGGAGAAAGAAACTGTCAGCCGATGAATACGGGCTGCGCGGGAAACGCGGGAAACATGGGCAGCGCCGGCAACGGCGGGTGCGTCAGTCCGGAAAGACCGCGCAGAGACTGCTTCAAGGAAGCGGTGTGCATCAACGCCGGGCGTGTATATGACGCCTGCCGCGACAGGGAATGTCTCGAGGACATACCGGTATTTTTTGTGGAGCGCGACCAGGATATCATCAACAACGCGCTGGGCGTCAAGCTCAAATCCGCCGAGGTAGTCAATGTGCTGATTGACACCGAGCCGGTGCCGTTCAACCGCGGCTACTATTCCGTGGATCTGACCATCTATTTCTGCGTGAAGCTGGATGTGACGGTCTCGCCGATCAGTCCGTCCTGCGAAGTGCGCGGCCTGTGCATTTACAACAAGAAGGCGATTCTCTACGGCAGCGAAGGCAGCGTGAAGGTGTTCAGTTCCGATTTTGTCTGCGGCGACGACGACGATCAGAATCTCCCCGCGGGCAACCTGCCGCGTGCTACCGTGCAGATTGCCGAGCCGATTGGGCTGGGCGCCAGACTGGTGCCGGCGTGCGAGATGAATTACTGCTGCTGCTGTGTGCCCAACCGCGTGGCACGTCAGTTTGCGGGCAGTTTTGACCACCGTCTGTCCGAGAAATCGGTCAAGGTGACACTGGGTATTTTCATGATTATCCAGCTGGAGAGACAGGTGCAGATGCTCGTGCCGGTGTATGATTTCTGTATGCCGGAGAAAATCTGCGCCGAGGCAGCCAACGAAAGTCCCTGCGATCTCTTCAAGAAGATCAGCTTCCCGGCGGACGAATTCTTCCCGCCCAAGGCGGGCGATCTGCATTGCAGCGAAGCGCAGATGATGCGCGGACAGTCCGCGGGCGCTTCCGGCTGCGGCTGTGGCTGCGGCAACGGCTGATTCGATGATCCGGCAGCCTGACCGGGAGGTTTGTGAAGCTGCCAATGAAAAACAGGCATATGAAAAAGATTACGGAGAGAGGGATTTCTCCGTAATCTTTTTTCGTTGATCTTCCCTGAAAATTCCCTGTGAAATTTCAAAAAATCCTTGCAAATATCCCCTGCTTTATGATACAATGATATGAAGAATATTTCAGCAGTGTTTTTGGGTGTGCGGTGATTTTTTATGCTTAACGACTTTTTGGAAATCGTACAGCGTCTGGTGACGTATTTTACCATATTTGACCTGATCGACATCCTGATTGTGTCCTTTCTGGTGTACTATCTGATCGTGTTTATCCGCGATACCCGTGCCCAGCAGCTTATGAAGGGCATTGTCGTCATTGTGGCGGCGTATATGCTCGCCACATCGCTCCAGCTCAACACGCTGCGGTACATCATAGAAGTCATTATCAACAACGGCATTCTGGCGGTCATCATTATCTTTCAGCCGGAACTGCGCAGCTTTCTGGAACATATGGGGCGCAGCAAATTTTCCGTCACCAATCTCTTCGGACCGCTGCCGGAGGATTCCCACGAGGCACAGCTCAATGCCATCAACGGCGTGGTGGAAGCCTTCCGCATACTGCAAAAGCAGAAAATGGGTGCGCTGGTGGTATTTGAACGGGAGGATCTTCTCAACGACATTGCCGCCACCGGCACACAGGTGGACGCCGTTCCCAATGCCGGCGTCATCGGCAATATCTTTTTCAACAAGGCGCCGCTGCATGACGGCGCGGTAATTATCCGGGACGGGCGCGTCCATTCCGCAGGCTGCATTCTTCCGCTGACCCACAGCAGCGATATCTCGATGGAACTGGGTACCCGTCACCGTGCCGCCATCGGCATGAGCGAAAATTCCGACGCAGTGGTGGTGGTGCTTTCGGAGGAAACAGGGCAGCTTTCGATTGCCATTGCCGGCACGCTTCAGCGGTTTGACACCGTGACGGAATTTACCTCCGTACTGATGCAGGTACTGCTCCCCAATACCGAGGAAACGGTCAGCAAGCGGGAACGCTTCTGGCAGGATGTCAAGGGGCATTTTACCCGGAGTGACAGTCACAAAAAAGCAAAGAGTAAATCATAAAGGAAGCGCTGAGAAGAGGTTGGATTTCATATGGGGAAAATCGGCAAAGTGAATCAAAAAATCCTTCTGACGGCATATCGGCGGGTCAGAAAGTTTATCCGCCGCCCGTGGTTTTATGACAAAAAATTTCTCGTGGTACTGTCGGTGATGAGTTCGCTGTTTCTCTGGTCGGTGCTGTCGGTCAATGCCAGTCCCGAAGAGGTGCGCACGATTCCGGGCGTACATATCACCATCGACCAGGAAGGCATTGAGGAGAATTTCGGCGTGCGGTTCGTAGAGGTTATCAGCCCGGAATCGCTCAAGGATCTGGAATTCGACATCAAGGTGCGCGGAAGACGGTATCTGATTTCCCAATTGACGGCGGATGATTTCACCGCCGTGGCAACCGCCAACAAGAGCGTGTCGAAACCGGGCTCGTATGACTTCACGGTATCGGTAAGCTGCAATAATCCCTTGCTGGATCTTACCGTGTCCAATAACGGACAGCAGATGTATGTGAAGTTTGACCGTTATGTCACCAAGGAATTTGCCGTCAGCGGCGTGGAAGGCATAGGCGCAACGGTAGCCGCCGATTCCGCGCTGAGCATGGGAACACCTTATTCCAACGTGGCTAAAGTCAGAATTGAAGGTCCCGAGAATGAGGTTGCCAAAATCGCTTCGGTGATTATCCGCGCGGATGTCAACAAAGAACTGTATGACGGCGAATCTTTCGACGGCACTGAGATTTTCCGCAACGAGGACGGCGATGAACTCACACTCGGTCAGAATACGACGATCACCCGTTACACCGCCGAGGAAAAGGTCGCTGAGAATGTCAAAGTCACAATTCCCATTAAAACGTCCAAAAAATTCAAGGTCAATGTGGCATTTCCCAATGCGCCCGACAGCTTTGACAAAACCAAGCTGCCGTTGTCAGTTTCACCCGGGTCGGTGACGCTGGTAGGAACGCCGGATGCCATTCAGAATTTCAGTGAATCTTACGGCAGCGTTTATCTGGCGGGAGAAATTGATCTCACCCGGCTGAGCAATAAGGTCAACAGTTTTACGTTCCCTGTTTCGCTGAGTACGGGTCTGGAGATGTCCGACAACGTGGAGAACATCAAGGTCAAGATTAATCTTTCCGAATACAGTGTGGAAAAGATGACGCTCACGTCGGCACAGTCCAAATTTGATTATATTAACTATGTGGGCAGCCGAGATGTGAAGGTAAAGACCAAATCTCTCAGCAATGTGAAGATTATCGGTCCGGCGCATGTGCTGTCGCAGATCAAACCGTCGGATATTTCGGTTTACGCAGATATGACGGGGTTTGAAACGGTGATCGGTCCCTGCACGGTCAATGCCGTGGTGTCGATTGCCAATCATTCCAACTGCTGGGTCATCGGCACCTATACGGTGGACGCTGTGATCAGCTAGCACTTTACTCACAAATCAAAAACCGTGAAGTACTTTGTCTGAAAGGCAAAGCGCTTCACGGTTTTTTTACGATGATTTCTGTACCATGTCGGCTGCGGTGGCCTGCGTGTCGGCAATCAGACGGAGGGTCTGCTGCTTTGTGAGAACGCCCTTGGACATATATTCCACTGCCATGGCGGTGTGATTCCAGAAAAACTGGTTTTCCTGCGTCTGGGTGGTGAGCAGAAAGGAATCCGCCGACTGCACCGACTGAATGACGCCGTGGTAGATAAAGGATTTGTCCGTGAGCCTGTCCTCGGCGTTACGAGAGAGAGAGGCAAGCGCCGGGACGCGGCAATTATCGCCGCAGAGACGGGTGATATTGTCTTCGGTGAGAAAACTTTCCACGAACGCCAGCACATCTTTCCGCTTGTCGCTGTCGTAGTAGGCTTTTTTGGTAATATAAAAGCCCTCGGCAAAATCGACATAAAGCCCGTTTTCGCTCACGTTCTTCTGTGAACGGTCGGAGGAAGAAACCGCGGCGGGACGGGTGGCTGATGTTTGGGAAGGCGGCGGCGTAGATTCTCCCGCGCCGGAGAGCGGTGCGCCTCCGCCGGATTGCGGTGACTGCTCGGAAGGCTGGGTAGGCGGCAGGGTGTTAGCGGTGTTGCGGGGATACACGGGTCCCGACATACCGTTGTTGGGATAGGAATTGGCGGTGGTGGTGACTTCCGGACTGCTGATACTGCCGAAAGGCGGCAGCGCGATGTATTCGCTGTCGAGGTCGGTATTGATAGCCCCGCAAGTGGTGTGATCCATCAGCAGAATGGCGGCTTTGCCGCTGTTGTACCGTTCCACGGCGGACGGGAGTTTTTCGGCGGCGGTGTGCTGAAGGTCAGAGGACGAAATGAGATAATCAAATGCTTCGGGCGGCATGGAGGGAAAGGCGTTCAGCTCGTCGAGCTGGGCAATGGCGTCCATTGCCTGCGACCAGCATTCGTCGGGATGACCGTCCATCGCGGACTGCACCGAGGAAAGTCCGCCCAGTCCCCGCACGAGATATTCCAGGAGCGGGGCACTCTCATCCAGCGCGTTGGCGAAAAGGGAGACTTCTCCCTTCTGAAAATGCCTGGCAGCACGCACGATGTCCTCCCATGTTTCGGGGATGGGTAAGCCGCTGCGCCGGAACAGCGCCGCGTTGATAATCACCCCGCGCCAATCCCCCCGTACAGGAATACAGTAGCGATTTCCGTCATCCGCTGCGGCGCTGTCAATGGCGGCTTCCGAGAGCGAGGCGGCAAATTGGGGATAGTCGGCGCGGATTTCATCCACGGTCATGAAGAAATCCGAGAGCTGGCTCATATCTTTGATGGAGGAATAATAGATGACATCGGGCACATTGGCGCCGCGATAGGTGGAGGCAATGGAGAGTGCCATTTTATAGCCGGCAGCGGGGGTGGTGGTGGTGTCGTTGATGACCACGTTTTTATGGGTTTTGGTATAGTCGCTGAGAATATCAGCGTAAACGGTTCGGTCGGCAGTCTCTCCCAAGGTGCTGTATGTGCGCATGACGAAGTGGGGTTTTTCGTTTTTACCGCAGGAGCCAAGCGATGTAAGGCTCACTGCAACAGTCAGTGCCAATGCCGCCCATCGTCTGCCATTGCGTAGAAAAGCGTTTCGTGCCATACTGTCATTTCACTCCCCGAAGGCTATTTCAGTAAACTCAGTGAGCCGATGACCGGCAGCGGTCGCAGTCTGTCGCAGGCAACGTTGAAGATACCGTACAGGCTCAACGCAATCGAACAGAGGGTGATAAAGATGAGCAGTACCGACGGAATGAGTGATACAAAGGGAATGGAGCCCAGCAGCATATCAATAAAATAATGGATCGCAAGGGCGGTGGCTTCGGCAATCGCCAGTATCATGCCCTGATTGATGTGGAAGCGCAGCCGGGGATTCCGGCGGCTGTCGCTGAACAGTCCCAGCAGAAAGAAGGGTCCTATATAGGAAAGAAAGCTGAAGGTTTTAATATCCTGACTGGTCATGGTATTCCTCCTTTGAAAGACAAACAGTGATGGCGATGATACATTCCGCATTACGCATTCCGAATTATGAATTGTGTATTGTCACCACGACCCGGTGGGGAACACAGACAATGGATTGCCCGGTTTCGGTGATGCGTCCGGTATGCACGCATACCTGATCGGGACAGTCCGCCCGGATCATGCGCACGCCGCCGTCCCGGATTTCAATGACATTCCCCTCGGAAATGGCATAGACGGTATCGACGTCCAGCGGAAGACAGGCGACTTCCCTGCCGTCGGCGTGAATGACTACCGTCCGGGGCGCGGGCAGCATCCATCGGGTCATCAGGAAGCCCGCCGCGCACAGGCTGAGAAGGATTGCTGTCAGCCGCAAATCCCCACCGGTCACGCCCAGTGACGCCATACAACGGCGGATTCTGTCGAGCCGTGTCCGCAGCGCCGCCATTTATACGTCGAGCTGTGCCAGACGGCACATGGCGCGGTAACAGATTTCCGCGTGGCGCATGAAATCATCCACCGGGAGGTTTTCGTTGGGCATATGGAGGTTGCTGGGCTGTGCATCCGGGAACACCGGTCCGAACGCCACGCCGCGTCCATGCAGAGCGCGGGCATAAGTGCCGCCGCCCATCGCCATCGGAACCATCGGCTGTCCCGTGATTTCGGTATAGCATTCGCCCAACGTGCGCAGCAGCGGATGATCTTTGGGAATATAGAGCGGGGGATTGTCGTGAATGACTTCCACCGACACGCCGTATGCCCCGGCTTCCTCCGTGATCTTCTGAATCAGGGGCGCACTGTCGAGCGTCGCGGGGTAACGGATATCCACCCGAAGCGTGGACAGACCGTCCGCGGCGGCAATCGTACCGACATTCAGCGTGAGTTCGCCGGAGGTTTCGTCCGCACAGTCGATGCCCACGCCTTTGCCGTTGGTATCGCCGCAGAGCTTGCCCGCAAAGAACCATTCGGCACTGCCTTCGGTCAGAACAGATGCTTCTTCTGCAGCGGTGAGCAGACAGTTAATGGCATTCACGCCTTTTTCGGGACACATCGCGTGAGCGGAAACACCCTTTACCCAGACAGCATATCCGTTTTCAGCGGGCGAAACCGTACATTCCGCGTCGCCTGCGTTGATCCGCGCGCCAATGGCGCTGGCGGTTGCCGCGTCAATATTCATCCGGGCGGTGCATTGGTCGGCGACGCAGTTGATGGCGGAACCGCCTTTGACTGAGAGAAACGCCGCATCGGTCGGACCGGTGAATTGCAGATGTAAAATACCCTTTTCGCAGTGGCAGGCGGGATAGTCCGCGTCGGGGGTAAAGGCGAAGGCAGGAAGCGGGTGCTTTGAGAAATAATGTTCCATATCGTCCATGCCGATTTCCTCACCGCCGCCGAAAATGCAGCGCACGGGACGTTTCATCGGCACGCCGTTGTCCTTCATGGCTTTGAGACAGTACAGGGCGACGATAGCCGCGCCCTTGTCGTCTGCCACGCCGCGTCCGTAAAGATACCCGTCTTTTTCGGTCAGTACCAGCGGGTCGGTATCCCAGCCGTCGCCGACCGGCACCACGTCCACATGGCACAGTACGGCGGCATAATCGTCCTCCTTGCCTTCTCCCCACTGCGCGTGACAGGCGTAATTGTCACAGTTTTCCGTGGCAAGTCCCATTTTGCGTCCCAGCGAAAGCATGAAGGCAATGGCTTCGGCAGATTTGGTGCCAAAGGGAAAATCTCCGGCGGCAGTGTCCCGCACCGCGACCGATTCAATGGCAACCAGCTCTTTCAGGTCGCGCAGCATATCGTTTTGGTACTTAGCCATGACGGTTTCGTACATACAAAGCTCAACTCCTCATTCCTGATGACAAACAGAATTGTGTTTATTATAAAGGATATTCATCACAAATCTCAGCGTTTATTATAAAAATTTTATGAATTATCGGGCAGGACAAGAAAAATCCGGTCATGCACAGGCTAAGGCGGCAATAGTATGAGAAAGAAGATCTTAACTGAAAGGAAGATGGAGATGAACTGCCGCATTGTGGACCTGAGAAACAAGGACGTCATCAATGTAAAGGACGGCGCAAGACTGGGGTGCGTGAGCGATGTGGAGGTGAATACCGCGACGGCACGGCTCGTGGCGATTGTCATCTATGGCAGGCTCAAATGCTTCGGGCTGCTGGGACGGGAGGACGACTGCGTGATCGACTGGGACGATATCGAAGTGATCGGCGAGGACACTGTGCTGGTCAACTGCACGCCCCGACGCTGCCGCTGCAAACCGGGACGCTTTGAAAACTTTTTCCGGATGCTGGGCTGCTGAGTTTCTTGTCATTCTGACCAAAATCCGTGGGCGTTTTGCAGGGGATTCCTGCTTGACAAACCGTGGCAAATGGAGTAAAATAGTAAAAAATCAAATGAATTCGCGGAGCAAAGGCATCGGACGGTACTGCGGTATGTCGGGACTTTGCTCTTTTTCATTCAGTAGCATGCAAGTTGAATATGTTGAAATTGCATTTTCATCCGCTGTCCGCGCGAATTCCGTTGATTGTCGAAACTGCTCACTGAGGAGGATGATATCATGGGCAAATTTGAAGTGATCCATATCGAAACCAGCGATTCCGACCTCTTTAACGAACTGTACAACAACGCGATGCTCTCCGGCATGATTGACGTGAATCTTTATGAGGAATTCGGCGTCATGCGGGGACTGCGCGATTCCAACGGCAAGGGTGTCCTGACCGGTCTGACCGAAATTTCCGACGTAGTCGCGACCCAGACCATCGAGGGCAAAAAGCTCCCCGACGAAGGCTCCCTCTATTATCAGGGCTACAATGTCTACGACCTCATCGACGGACTGAAAGACCGTCGCTATGCCTTTGAGGAAATCACCTATCTGCTGCTCTTCGGCGCATTGCCCACCCAGAAGGAATTTGAGGAATTCAAGGACGTCATGGCGAGCTTCAACGGTCTTTCCAACGAATTCACCCGCGACGTAATCATGCGGCTGCCGAGCGAGAACATCATGAACGGTCTCCAGCGCGGTCTGCTGACGCTCTATTCCTACGACGATATGCCGGAGGATATCTCCCCCGCCAACGTGCTTCGGCAGTCACTCCAGATCATTGCCAAGATGTCGGCGATGTCTACGTATCTCTATCACGCCTATCAGCACATTCAGCTCGATCAGAACTTGGTGATCAAAAATCCCAAGCCCGAATATTCCACCGCCGAAAACCTGCTCTATATGCTCCGTCCGGACGGGCAGTTTACCGAGCTGGAAGCCAAGGTGCTGGATGTGGCACTGGTGCTCCACGCGGAACACGGCGGCGGCAACAACTCCACCTTCACCACCCATGTGGTCACGTCCTCCGGCACCGATACCTATTCGGCACTCTCGGCGGCCATCGCCTCCCTGAAAGGCTTCCGTCACGGCGGCGCCAACCTCAAGGTCAAGCATATGATGGAAGAAATCATGACCAATGTCAAGGACTGGGAGAATGAACAGGAAATCCGCGACTATCTCAAAAAGATTCTGGACAAGCAGGCGTTTGACGGACAGGGACTCATTTACGGCATCGGTCACGCGGTCTATACCAAGTCCGACCCGCGTGAGGTCATTCTCAAATCCTACGCCAAACAGCTTGCCGCTGCCAAAGATCGGGAAGCGGAGTTCGCGTTCTATGACCGGGTGGAGCGTCTTGCCAAAGAGGTCATCGCGGCGCACCGTCATCTCTTCAAACCGATCTGCGCCAACGTGGATTTTTACAGCGGACTGGTGTACGACTGCCTCGGCATTCCCGAAAACCTCTTCACGCCGATCTTCGCGATTTCGCGTATGTCGGGCTGGAGCGCGCACCGGCTGGAGGAAATCATCAACAAGGGCAAGATTATCCGTCCCGCCTATAAATACGTCGGTCATCACAGACCCTACAAAGCAATTCAGGACAGATAAACATATCACAGCGATGAAAGGACGATAAAATCAATTATGGCAAAAATTCAGATGAAAACCCCGCTGGTCGAGATGGACGGCGACGAAATGACCCGCATTATCTGGAAGATGATCAAGGATATCCTGATTCTTCCCCATGTAGACTTAAAGACCGAATACTATGATCTGAGCCTGGTACACCGCAACGAGACGGATGACAAAGTCACCGTCGAAAGCGCGGAAGCAACCAAGAAGTACGGCGTGGCGGTCAAGTGCGCCACCATCACCCCCAACGCCGCGAGAATGACCGAGTACAATCTCAAAGAGATGTGGAAGTCCCCCAACGGCACCATCCGTGCCATTCTCGACGGTACAGTGTTCCGCGCGCCGATTTTGGTCAAGGGCATCACCCCTTACATCCCGACATGGAAAAAGCCGATCTGCATTGCCCGTCACGCTTACGGCGATGTGTATAAAAACACCGAAATGATCGTGGAACAGGGCAGCAAAGCGGAGCTTTGTGTCACCAAGCCCGACGGCACGGTGGAAACCAGCCTGATTCACGATTTTGCCAAGTCGGACGGCATCATTCAGGGAATGCACAATCTCGACAGCAGCATTTCCTCCTTTGCCCGCGCCTGTTTCAACTATGCGCTCGACCGGAAGCAGGACTTGTGGTTTGCCACCAAGGACACTATCAGCAAGAAGTACGACCACCGCTTCAAGGATATCTTCCAGCAGATTTTTGACAGCGAATACAAGGAGAAGTTCGCGGAAGCGGGCATCATCTATTTCTACACGCTGATTGACGACGCCGTGGCGCGTGTGATCCGCAGTGAAGGCGGCTACATCTGGGCATGCAAGAATTACGACGGCGACGTCATGAGCGATATGATTGCCACGGCGTTCGGTTCGCTTGCCATGATGACCAGCGTGCTGGTGTCCCCCGACGGTGTGTACGAGTATGAAGCGGCGCACGGCACGGTGCAGCGCCATTATTACAAACATCTCAAGGGGGAAGAAACTTCTACCAATTCCGTCGCGACCCTCTTCGCGTGGAGTGGTGCGCTGCGCAAGCGCGGCGAATTGGACGGCACCCCCGATCTCTGTGCCTTTGCCGACGCACTCGAAAAGGCGACGCTTGCCACCATTGAGGACGGCGTGATGACCGGTGATCTCTACGCGCTTTCCACGCTGGAAAACAAAACCAAGGTCAATACCGAAACCTTCCTCCGCGAAGTGGGCGTGCGCCTGTCGAAGATAATTCGTAATGCGTAATGCGTAATGCGTAATGCGTAATTGGTGATATGAAAAAAGTGATGAGCGGTTTGGCGGCAGAAATGCCCTGCCCGCTCATCACTGTTTTGAGTTGGTGAGAGAAGTTGGAATATTGCAAGGAAGAATTAAAGCACGGAGCAACGCATTTTATCACGTTTTTCAAATGGAGCCTCTGTGCGGTCATTGCCGGTATCATCGTGGGGAGCGTCGGAACGCTGTTCCACTATATGATCGACCTGTCCGCCAATGCCTTTGCGGGAACCGGCGGGCGCATGATATGGCTGCTGCCGGTAGCAGGCGTGATCATTGTTGCCGGCTACAAGGCGGCGGGCATGGACAATGACCGTGGCACCAATATGATTCTGGTGTCGGTGAGAAGCGAGGAAAAACCGCCGATTTTCACGGCTCCGTTGATTTTTTTCTCTACGGTGCTGACCCATCTCGCGGGCGGTTCCGCGGGACGCGAGGGCGCAGCGGTGCAGATGGGCGGCGGCATCGGCTATCAGCTGGGACGGCTGCTGCGGCTGGACGAGAAGGATCAGAAAATCATGATCATGTGCGGCATGAGTGCGGCGTTCTCGGCGCTGTTCGGTACGCCCGTGACAGCGGCGGTCTTTTCGCTGGAGGTCATCAGTGTGGGTGCGATGTACTATTCGGCGCTGGTGCCGTGCGTGGTGTCGGCGCTGGTGGGCTACTGTATCGCGGTTCGCTGGGGTGTGGAGAAAACGTTTTTTCAGATCGCGACGGTACCCGAGATTACGATTGGCTCTACGGTCAGAATCACGCTGCTGGCGATTGCCTGCGGACTGCTGAGCATCGCCTTCTGCGTGGCAATGCACGGTATGGGAAAACTGCTCAAGGGTCTGTATCCCAATAAATACATACGCATTGTGGTGGGTGCTTTGGTGCTGATCAACCTCACCTATATGGTAGGAAGCGGCGTCTATAACGGCGCGGGAATGCAGCTCGCGGCGCGTGCCGTGCAGGAGGGCATCACGCGGCCGGAGCATTTTATGATGAAGCTGCTCTTTACGGCGGTGACACTGGGTGCCGGATTCCGGGGCGGTGAGATTGTCCCGTCCTTTGTGGTGGGCGCGACATTTGGCTGCACGGCAGCGGCGCTGCTGGGTATCGACCCGGGATTTGCGGCAGCGGTGGGCATGATCGCGGTGTTCTGCGGCGTGACCAACTGCCCCATTACTTCCATGATTCTCTCGGTGGAGATGTTCGGCGCGAAGGGATTGCTTTTTTTTGCGGTTGCCGTCGCGACCAGCTATATGCTGTCGGGCTATTACGGTCTTTACATGGGACAAAAAATTCTGTATTCCAAGGATAAAGCGGAATTCATCAATACCAGTGCGCATTAGTACAGGATGGAAAAAACATCCGGAAAGGGCGGGGAACGATGTCGGTCAAAGAAAGCATCCGGACATTATTGGAGGAACATCGCGGCGAGTTTCTTTCGGGCGGCGAGATGGCGGAACAGCTGGGCGTGAGCCGGAATGCCGTCTGGAAGGCGATACGGCAGTTGGAAACAGAAGGATACCGGTTTGATTCGGTGAGCGGCAGGGGCTACCGTCTGCGGGAAGAGAGCAACGTGCTGTCCCCGCAAGGCGTGGCGCGGTATCTGGGAGAGCGTCGGGATTTGTTTCAGGTGCGGGTGATGGATGAAGTGACCTCCACCAACACCGTCCTCAAAGAAATGGCGGGGGAAGGCGCGCCGGAATTCACGGTTCTCGCGGCAAACCGTCAGACGGCGGGACGGGGACGCATGAACCGCGCGTTTTATTCTCCCGCGGAAACGGGGCTGTATTTCAGTGTGCTGCTGCGTCCGAAGCTATCGGCTCGTGAAGCGCTGTTTCTCACGACGGCGGCAGCCGTGGCAGTGGCGGAAGCCGTGGACGCGCTGTCGGGCAGAGAAGCGGGCATCAAATGGGTCAACGACGTCTTTCTGGACGGCAAAAAAATCTGCGGTATTCTCACCGAGGCTTCGCTGGATATGGAGAGCGGCGGCATGGAATGTGCCATCTGCGGCATCGGTGTGAACCTCTGCGACCCGCCGGAGGGATTCCCGACGGAACTGCGGGATACGGTGGGTTCGGTATTCGGCACCCAGCCGCCGCCTGCCGATGTGCGCTGCCGCATGGCGGGCGAGATTCTCACGCGTCTGGCGGCGTATTATGAGGGACTGGCGGAACGTGCCTTTTTCGATGAATATACGCGGCGTTCGGTCGTGATCGGTCGGGAAGTGCTGCTCATGGACGTGCTGGGCATCCAGCCGCCGCGTCCGGCGACGGCGCTGGCGATTGACAGGGACTGCCATCTGCATGTGCGTTATGAGGATGGCACGCAGGCGGTGCTTTCGTCCGGGGAGATTCGCGTCCGGCTCGTGTAAAATCGTGTAAAAAATACAGAATTATTGACAAACCACTTGCATTTTCCGTAAAGATATGCGATAATAAGGTTGCAAGCCAAAGGGCAGTGAATGTCCTGCGTGCGGAAACGTCAATTTTTTTGTAAAGGAAGGATAAATGTGGCAGACAATGCTTATCAGAACGGTTCGTCCGGCAAAAAAGGATTGAGCAGCGGCTGGAGGGTCGCAATTATTGCGCTTCTCAGCCTGTTGATGATCTCTCCCCTAGATATTATTCCCGACGGAATTCCGGTTGCCGGTCTTGCGGATGATATCGCTTATCTCATCGGTATCATTACGACGGTGTCGAATATGATCAACAGCAGAAAGGCTACCTCGGTGGACGACAATGCCTCTTATACTCCGCCCATGTATAATGACGTGGACAGCAATAAGTGATGTGTTTTCTGTGTGGGCTGCCGGTAGACGGCGGCGTAGCAAAATTCAGAATGCGGTGTTCCGTTTTTTCGTGAATGCCGCATTTTTTTCGCGCTGTATGAAGACATTGACAGTTTTTTTGAGGATTTTTTGATGAAAATCCCCATTCTTTTATGAATTATTTGTAAATCTTAGTCTTTGTTTTTGGTATTTTAACAAGCTTGTGTTATGATATAACGCAGTGCATTTTTAATGATATGGTCATTCCGGTAATTTGTGGGGATATCTGAGGTGAGAGAAAGGTTGCGTACATCAGACCAGATTCTGATTCGTGCGGCGGCGGAATCCAATGTCGGCAACGCACGCGGCAATAACGAAGATAATGTATACTTCAACGGCGATTACATAACGCCCAGAAATATCAGCAGACCCTTTGCGCTCAAAACCGGCGATTACACTGATATCAACGTATTCGCGGTGCTGGACGGCATGGGGCGCAACAACACCGGTTCATTCGCTTCCCTGGTCGCGGCAACCAAACTGGATGCGGTGACGGACAAACTCGCCTTCGACAATGAAGTCGATCCCGATGAGGCGGTGCTGGCTTATATGCAGGACGCCAACGAAGCCATACGGGAGCAGCGGCAGGAAACCGGCGGCGTGCGCACGGCTTCCACGCTGGCACTGCTGATTCTCGAACACGGCAACGCGCATGTGTATAACGTAGGCGACAGCCGCGTATATCTATACCGGGACAAGCAGCTTGTCAAACTCACCCGCGACCATGTAGCGGTGGAAGGACAGCGCACCGTGGCGCTCACAGAAGAGGGCATCCGCAGCGGGCGCATTACCAAGTTTCTCGGCATGAATGCCCGTGAAGGCAGACTGGAACCCTATCGCGCCAAGCCCTTCAAGGTGCGCACGGGAGATAAATTTCTGGTGTGCAGCGACGGTCTGACCGATCAGCTTGACGAAGACGCGATTGCCGTATGTCTCTCCAAGCGGAAGGATCCCTTCGGTCATACCAATGAACTGATGGCGCTCGCCATGAATAACGACAGCGACGACAATGTGTCGGTCATTGTGGCGGAAGCGGTGGAGCCGGGCTTTCATATCACGCAGAACATGATATTTGTGGCACTGGGCGGACTGATGATGTCCATCGGCGTGGTGCTGGGCTTTATGTTCGGCTGGATTGTGGGCAGTACCCAGACCAATAATGAAGGTCTGGAAAGCTACGACGAGGAATACTATCAGATGAACAGCATCATGGTCAGCGCGGTAAGCGGAACCGATCTGACCTCCGCCACAACCGAGATCACAACCGGCGTCTCTTCGATTCCCACAACGCTGCCGCCCAGCAGTGATGCCGCTTCGCAGGATATACAATACACGGTATACGGTCTGACGCTTCGGCAGAACAACGATATCACGCTCCAGCGCGGCAGAAGTATCACCCTGTCGGTGGAGATCAATCCCGACAACGTGCCGCAGAGCTATGTGGAATGGACATCAGATAACGAAGACGTTGCCACCGTGGACGAAAACGGCAAAGTTACAGCGAAAAAGAAGGGTAATGCCACTATTACCGCTTCCGCAGGCAGCCTCTCGGTAACCTGCCTGATTCGCGTGAAATAGATGGGGGCGCAGGCTGCCGCCCCGCTGCTTCCCCAAGGGTTGCAGCGCAAGGTCAGCAACTATTTCACTGCGTTCCGCGGTGATAGGAAGGATGGTCGTAAGAGTTGGCTTTTTTCAAAAGGTTCAAACATCAGCAAACGAAAAAACGCTACGAAAATCCTGTTGTGAATCAAACCATTGATGAGATAGAACGGCGCAAGGACCCGCAGAGTGACAGAACCGACGCGGCAGCGACGATTCACGCGGTCGTACCGTCAGGCGGCGGAAAGGGCAGCGCGATACCGTCTGCGCCGTCCGTCGCGTCGGAGGTCAGCGGAGAAGGGAAAGAAAACGGCTTTGCACCGGTGCTTTCCTTTGACCCGGTAGGCAGGAATGTTGAAAACCTGATTTACAAGCCTTCCGACACTCAGCCCGCCCCTAACAGAAATGCCCGGCTGGAGCAGGAGATCAGCAGCCTCGCCGATATCTACGGTGTGCCCAAGGAGCAGGAAGAGCAGTTTATGGAGAGTACCGCTCCCATCATCACGCCCATGACCGGAGCGGGTGAGCCGGAAGAACCGGTGATACCGGCACGCAGGCGTGTCACAGGCGGGGAATCGCTTGCCTTCCGCGACCTGAGCAGCCGCCGCGACCTGCAGCCCGAGGAAATCGACGAGGCGAGCGAAATCTTCGGCATTAAATATCCCGCCGGATTCCGCACCGATCTGGTGCATTATGAAGGACGGGAGATCGACCTCAGTGATTTCAGTCTGGTGGAAAATCTCCGCTGGAGAGATATCGAAAAAGCCGCCAAAATCAGCGGCATCGTGTTTCCCTCCACCATCGACACCGATTCCTTCACGTTTTACGACAGGGACATCAGCGGCTGCGATTTCAGTGCGGTCTATGGGCTTCGCTGGCGGCATATCCAGACCGCCTCCGATATTGCCGCCATCAAATATCCCGCCACCTTCGACATAGACAACGCGGTTTTTACCGCCCGCAGCATTTCGGGCAGCGATTTCAGCCTCATCGCCAATCTCCGATGGGAGCATATCATGGGTGCCACGGATATCCGCGGCATCAAGTACCCCGCTTCCTTTGACCTTTCCTCCGCGCGTTTTTACGGGCGGGACATCTCCGGCAGCGATTTTTCTCTCTGCCGCGAACTGACATGGGAGGATATCCGTCTGGCAGCCAATCTGACCGGCGTGATTTATCCGGCGGATTTCGA
This sequence comes from Clostridia bacterium, assembly GCA_017395425.1. Classification (GTDB taxonomy): domain Bacteria; phylum Bacillota; class Clostridia; order Oscillospirales; family Acutalibacteraceae; genus RUG762. Next base: position 36,211 of record JAFPUM010000061.1, read on the forward strand.
TCTGTCGGTGTGCGATTTTACCGATTACGACATTTCAGGCAGCGATTTTTCCAAGCTGCGTTGCTTCGACTGGAATGTGCTGCAAAACGCCGCCGCTGTCAACGATATCAAATACCCCGCGTCTTTCGACGCGAATACTTCCCGTTTTGAAGGCATTGATATTTCGGGCGGCAATTTCAGCCGCGTGGACACACTGCGGTTTGCCCATATCCGGCTCGCTGCGGGCATCCGTCGGCTGGTGTATCCCCCGCGGTTTGACATCGACGAAGCGGATTTTACCGACCGCGATATCGACGGTTCCGATTTCTCCCTGCTGCAGGGGTTCAACTGGAACAGCGTCCGGCTGGCACTCAGCCGGGAAAACGTGCGCTATCCCGCCGGCTTTGTCGAGCCGGTTCCCTCCGACGAGGACATCGAAGGCGCCATGCTGATTTACCTGCTGCGCCTTTACAGCCGCGTATCGAGCGGAGAAAATTTTGATACACACGGATTTTATAAAGACATTACGGTACTGTACCCCGGTCTGACCGACGCGGACGCCGCTTCACTCATTGAGCGTTCCACCGCCAAGTGGGAACGCGAAAACGGCAACCGCCTCATCCGGCAGGACGCGAGAAGCGCTCACACCGGCGATAAGCTCTTCATGACCAAGCTGGGCTTCCGCCTGCTTTATCCCGTCTGCGGCGGACAACAGGCAGCCGACATTCTGCGCGAATCCTTCGGCGAAATCATGCGCCGGAAGGAGAAGGAAAAGTTCGAGCAGCGCCTGTATGATCTGCAATGCGGAAAGTATCTTTCGGCGGCAGAGCTGGCGGACATCGGTTTCCGTGCCGATCAACTGCCGCAAAAGGCGGAGGTGCCGCTTCCCCCGGACGAGCAGCACGCAAAACGGGTGCTGCCCGTACCGTTTGACTTTCCGCCGGAGCCTGAAGAGGAGGAGGAAGAAGACGAAGCGCGCGGCGTCAGCCGTGTGCGCGCCGTGCCGCTGACCGAACCGCTGGTGCCGGAAGAGCAACCTAAAAAAGTCTCGCCGCTGGCGATTGTTGCCGACCGGGTGAAGGTCAGGGTGACACAGACCGAAGCCCCCATCATCGCGGTGGTCAGAAAACAGACTCCGTCCGAAGAACTTCCCGATCAACCTGATATAGAAGAATCATCCGATTCACAGGCGGAAGCGATACCCGCGGAAACGGTGAACGTACCGGTGACGGTCATCGACGAACCCCCGGTCAATCCTCCGATTGTCATTGACGAACCGATACAGGAAGAACCGGATGAAAGCGTTATCGAATCTCCTGCAACAGCCGTGGAAGAGGAACCGCCCGAAGAGGAACCCGTGATACTGCCGCCGCCCGCGGTGGATTTCGGACGGGTCGCGGTGGAGACACTGCTGCCGCCGCCCGAGGAGCAGCCCGACCCGACTGCCGTCAGTCATTCTTTCGGCTCCCACATTGAGATGCCTGCTCAGGAAGACGAACCGTCAGAGGAATCCCGCGAGCCGGAGGTAACGGAAGCGCTTTCTGAGCCTTCCGATCAGCCCGAACCGCCTGTACCGGAATACCGGACATTGCCGCCTGTTCCGGTGTTCCCTCCGCGTTCGGAACCGCCTGCGCCGAAAGAAGAAGATCATGCGGACGAGCCGTCCCCCATCGCGGAGGATATCGGCGTGAAGGAGGACGTATTTGTCCCGGTGCAGGTGGACGTTTCCGCATTGCGGGACAGCGCCATCAATCCGCCGGAGGATAAAATCCGCCGCAAGAAGATCAGCGACGAGGAAAAAGCCATCCGCACCGGCGTCATGGGAATGCTGCTCTACATCAATCAGGGCATCGCGGATTCCGAACTGACCAATTCGGAACTGTTCAGCGAATTCATGGGCATCTATCCCGGCGCACAGCCCAAAGAGACGGCGGCAATGGCACAGTTTGCCGCCAACACCTTAGGCGGCATCAACGAAAAAACCCGTGCCAAGCTCTTTATGTTTGCGACCAAGGCGTCTCCGGAGGTCAAAAAGAAGCTGCTGGATTTCGCGCTGGAGCAGTTCAGCTATAAGCTGCGGGTTCCGGAAGACGAGGCGACCTTCCGCGAATTCCTCCATACATTGTGCGTGACGCTGTTTGAGGACGCGGGCGACTATGAGTATTCGTCCTATCTTTCCTATAAAGGCATTCTCAAAGACCCGCCTGCCGAACGGGATGTGCATTACGCCCGCATTCCCTTTGAACGCGGGGTGGGCAAAGCCAATCTCTACGCCAACACTGGCTATCCCTTCTACCGCACGCTTGAACAGGTAGGTTTCCTCCACTTCACCTTTGAGGCCATACGCGACAGTCTCAAGATTGAGTTGAGTGACAACCACTACTATGAGGAACTTGAAGATCTGGTCTATCGCAAATGCGAACCCAGCCTCATGAAATTTATCGTGATCGAAACCACGATGGGACTGCTGTATCTCGAGCAGCGCACCCTGCGGGACTGGGGCGTGGACGAGGAATTTGTCTGGCGTGCGGCCGAGGGAAATATGAAAGCCATCCGCTTCCGCGAGCGTTATTCGTTCAGCACAGAGGAATGCAGTCCCTTCCGCACGATTCAGCACGATCTCGCCAGCTATGTCCTTTGTCTGCCCGAAAAGCTCAAGGAACTCTCCGACGGGCGCGACCTGATTCTCACTGCCCCCTGCCGCGAGATTGTCTATATCGATTTTTACGACTTTGCCGCCATCAAGGAAATGCTCAGTTTTTTCGCCCATTACGACTGCTCCATTCAACTGGGCGGCGATACCTATGAGCATCCCTTCACGCCCGACGTGTTTATTTTCCACTACGACGATGGCAGCTTAGAGCGTGTCAACGACGAAACCTACATCCTGCTGGGCGATTCGGTCGCGCGGCGGCAGGTGCTTCGCTCCGTGCTTCCGCAGGATATCCGTGTGGATCCGCAGGCGCTGGTGCGTCCGCTGACCACTGATGAAGTCGAGATTATCGGCGATGACAACTATAACCTTCAGGCCGCTGCCTTCACCATTTTACGCCTGTACAGCAAGCTCAACGGAGATGACGATTACACCCGTCCCCAGAATGCGCTCATGGCGGTGTTTGACGACGTATTCATCTCCTTTGACGCGGTGTATCCTCCCGCGAAGGGTCGCGAACAACCCGATCCGCTGCGGCACATCGACGAGGCTGCCCGCATGGTGGCACTCGGCGGCAAGACCGTAAGCTGGCTGCTGGTGCAGGCCATTCAGTCGCTCTGCGGCGACGTCAATTATGAGACCAAGGCAAGCTCCAATATCCGCCACACGGTGCTGCGTGAAATCTACGGCGACAGCGCCAACGCGGTATGGTTGAGCTGCGCCACGGCAACGGAGTATCGCAGACGGTACGAAGCCGTCCGCATATTCCATGAAATTCCGGTGGAAAACCAGCGTCTGACCATTCTCGATGCCAAAGTGGAAGTTGCCATGCACGCACTGGTCATGATTTTCCATCAGTTCGGTCAACGGTACGCGCTGGGACAGGTGCGGCGTCATCTTTGTAAAATGCTGCCAAATATTAAATTCTGCTATGAAATCAACCAGAGCGCATGGCTGCCCGCTCCGGGCGATGACATCGACGTGGACGTGCAGTCCATCGGCATGATCTTCCGGGGCTTCGACAACGCCACGCAGGAGAATATTCTCAAGGGACTTGCCAACGCGATCGGCGACCGTGATCTGGCGGACGGCGGCTGGGGACTTCTCTACTTTGTCAAGTTTGTCAAGTATGCCTATCTCGACCCTTCGGAGATGGTGGAACGGTACTTTATCTCCCGAAGCCGCTTGATTCCTTCGCAGAATGTCCTGAAACAGCTTTACTACAAGGATCTCAACAATGAGTTTATCAAGCATATGCGCAAATCGGTCAAGCAGGTGTTGTCGGAATACGGCGACAGCTTTGAGATTATCCGCAACACACCCGTGCGCGGGGGAGACGACGAAACCGCCAAGGACGGCGTGGAAAACTTTGAAAATGTCCTGAACTTCGCCCGCGAGATTGAAGAAAAGATGAGCGGCACCACGGCTCCTTCCTCTACTCCCTCGGCGCAGTCGGGCATGATTCACATCGGGGCTTCCCGCGGCATGGCAACCACCAAGCCCGATCTTCAGCTGCGGCAGGTGGAAAACGGATTCCTCGAAAAGCGGCTGAATTTCGTCCTCGAACCGGTGGACGCTCGTCTGGCCGATCAGTTGGTGGACGCGGCACACTTTGTGACAAAACTCTTCCGGGTGCCGGAAATTGAATTCCGCGCCAACAACGACCTCGAATGTGAACTGCATTACGGCATTATCCGCAGTAAGAATCAGATCATCTGCCTGCGTTCGCTCGCGTGGACCGTGGCACAGATGATGTATGAGGCAGGGCGCGACCTTCGCGACGTGACGCAGCAGGATGTCTACCGCGCCAACGACATCGTGGAACAGTGCGACCGCAACAATTACAAGAAAAGCGGCGCTTTCCCGACGCTCTGTTCCATGCCGGTGGACGAGGGAATGTATATTCCCGCCTATCAGGAATACATCTTCTTCGCGCAGGAGCTGATGCCGGAGGTCAGGCTGGGCAGTCTGTTCTCGCTTCAGCAGGAGCTCGCGGACATTGCGCCGATGATGAAAGTGGTGTACGACATTCTCAAAGCCGAACGGCGCGACGGTCCCGTGCAGCCGGGCAGCGTGCTGGCGGACGCGCTCTGCGCGTGGAGTGCCTATTGCTTCGCGAGTGTGGACGCGTTTGAAGTGGTGTCCGGTCCCCCGGCGTATAATTTCGGACAGATCAAGCGATAATTTTTATCATTTCATCCCCGTGGAGCCTCGTTCTTCACGGGGATTTCTTTGTTCCTTCCGCGAATGAGTACTGGCGTTGGTTGCTAGTAACGAAAAATCGATGAGTAAAATCAAAATTTCTATTGAAATTTTATGACGGATGGGGTAAAATGATATGTGTATCCATTCGGTTGTGTGGATCACATCCTTTTCATTTTATTACATAAGGAAGTGACGTTTATGTCCGGCAAGAATGAAGTGACGCAGGACAATCGTATCGACAACTGGAGTTATCTGTGGATGGCTTTCTTTATGGTGATCGGTTTTGTACTGCTGGCGGTGCTGCACCATTTCCTGGGCGATATTGTCGTCAGGGGTGTGGGCGGCGCGGTAATCGTAACGCTGCTGGTAATCATGATCTATTCCAAGTGGAAAAAGACCCTCAACGAGCGCAACACGGTGTATATTATCCTAGGCATCTCGATTGTGGTAAGGCTGTGTTATATCCTCACGACGTCCAAGACCTCCTTTTCCAACCCGGAATTTGAGATCTTCCGCTCGGTTCACACCGATCTGGCACTGCCCGAAACCTTCCAGCCGCTGTTCTATGTGGTGGCAGGGTCGCTCTACAACCTTGTGGGAATGCTGCGCCTGACCCAGCCGTATGCCCTTGACGCGGTGAGGCTGGCAAATGAGTACCTCGGCATTGTCATGTCCATCGCGGTGTATTACATCCTCTGCGAGTTGGAAGCCAATGATATGGCGGTGTATCTCTGCACGGCAATGACCGCATTCATGCCGGGACTGATCATTCTGGGCGGTCAGATTACGCCCATCATGACGGCAGTGGCATTGACGACGCTGACCATCCTGTTTCTGGCGCGGTGGAACAATTACACGGACGGATATAATTTCCTGCTCATGAGCATCGCGTTCGGTCTGGCAGTAATGACCGATATGGTGTCATTTGTACTGCTGCCTGCGATATTGCTGCTGGTGGTGATCAATCTCGTGAGAACCATCAAACGCAGAAAGGCGCTCAATATCCTGACCACCGTGATTCAGACCATCTGCGGCGTGGCGGCATGGGTCGTGCTGAGTTTTGCCTATCCCATGCGCAATTACAGCATGGGCAAGGACACCGGTCTCTTCAATCTGCTCAGTGACTTAGGCAGACATTCAGGCAGCGTTAATCTCAACACCCGCTTCCTCTCCTTCTCACTGCCGGAGTTGTTTGACGTGTATGTTTCATCGAGCGACCGCAACGCGTGGGCGTATTTCATCAAATCTTCGCTCTTCGGCGACGCCAAGGGCAGCGGCGCCATTCTGGGCGATATGGTGCTGCGCGGCTTTACGGCACTGGGACTGGCGGTCGGCGCCTCCGCCGTGGCAATGGTCGTGTGCGACGTGTTCGCCAAGATAGACGCCAAAAAGAAGGTCAATATCTGGACGTTTCTGGGACTCAACGCGCTGATGATCGGCTATTATGTGCTGGTGAGCATTGCGCGTCCCTCTGCCGCCTCGATGGATTTCCGGGTCATTCCGTTTATTCTGATACCCGGTTTCGGTATGCTGGCGGTGGGCATCAATGTGATGAATAAGAATAAGAAGCTGAATTTTGTAGCCGGCATTCTTTACTACCTGATGATAGCGATCTGCTCCGTCTTCTGTGTGGCGTGCGCCGCATTCGGATTAGTGTTTCTGAAATAAGGAAACCGTTTGTATTCTCTGATTATACAAAAAAATGCACCCTTCGACTGTTCGCGGGGTGCATTTTTACGAAAATTATCTGCTTTGTTTATCTTTAGTTTATATTTCAGAAATATACTATAAAAAAATTGTGCCGGCACAGTCGGCAGCGGAAAGGTGATTGCATTGTCTGACAAAATCAAGATCATCGCGGATTCCACCTGCGATCTTTCCCCCGAAATTCAAAAAAAATACGATATTGAGGTACACCCGTTTGTGGTCAACCTCGGAGAGGACAGCTTTCAGGACGGTGTAAGTATCACGACATCGGACATTCTGAAGTATTACAAATCCACCGGAAAACTCTCCAAAACCGCCGCGGCACCGCCGAGCGAGTACGAAGAACTCTTCCGCTCATGGGGCGAAAAGGGATACGAGATTCTCTTTTTCACCATCAGCAAGGATTTTTCGTCTGCCGTTGAAAACGCGCGTATCGGTGCGGAAGGATTGGATTATGTACATATCATCGAATCCGCCAATCTTTCCACCGGCATTCTGCTGGAGGTGCTGACTGCCGCCGATATGATCGCCGAGGGCAGAAGCGCCGCGGATATCGCCGCAGCCATTGAGCATGACGTCGTACCGAAGGTACGCACCAGCTTTGTGATCGACACGCTGGAATTTCTCTGGAAGGGCGGACGGTGTTCCGGCGTGGCGGCACTGGGCGCCAACCTGCTCCGTCTCAAGCCCTGCATCGAAGTGGTGGACGGCAAAATGCGGGTAGGCAAGAAGTACCGCGGCGCGATTGACAAGGTAGTGCCGCAGTATATCGCCGACCGTCTGGCGATGACGCCTCATGTGGTGCGCCGCCGGGTATTCATTACCCACACCTTTGAAAACCATAAACCAGTGGAAGCTGCCTTAAAGCAGGTGCGCAAAACCGGTCTGTTTGACGAGGTACTCGAAACCCGCGCAGGCTGTACGGTGTATTCTCACTGCGGACCCAATACGCTCGGAATTCTGTATATTGAGGAATGACATATTGTTTTTCTTCCCCCCCTCTTCATATTGAAAACGCACTGTCAGTGATGATAACTGACAGTGCGTTTTCATTTCTTGTATCATGGGACGGAGCAGGAAAACCGTTTATTCCTCGCCTAAGCTGACAACCACATTGATCATGCTGCCTTCCTGAATCTTCTTGCCGACCTCAATGCCGTTAAGACGAATAATCTTGCCCATCTCGTATTCGTCATTGTACTCTTCCGCCTGATCACCCAGCAGCAGACCTGCTTCTTCCAATGCGGCAGAGGCCTCGGAAACGGTCATACCAATGATGTCGGGGACGACGCGCATCTTGGAGCCTTTGCTGACGATCACACCGATGGGAGTATTCCTGGCAACCTTGGTGCCCGGCTTTACGGTCTGGGCAATAATGGTGCCTTCCTTGTGCTTTTCATCATAATTCTCGGCGGTGAGGCGGATGTAGAAATCGGCATATTCTTCATTGCCATCCACGTCTTCCCAATTGAGATTGGTAAGATTGGGGACTTCCACCAGATCTTCATCGTTGGAGCTGACCTCCTCCTGCGACGAAATATACAACTCCGGCTCATGGGCATTTTCCGCATTCCTTTTTTCAATCATTGGCAGTACAATGAAATGAATGCAGATCAGTGCAATCAGTCCCAGCACCACAAAACCGATCAGGCCGGACATAATGCCGTACTTGTAAGGGGAAATATCGTCTTCCTGCGCCGGAGCGGCTGTCGTTCTGGCGACGGGCTGCTGCACGGGAGAGGGACGACGCTGCGGCGTCGGCTGCGTGGGAACGGAACGGGTGGGAATCTCTTCCTCATAATTCGGCTCGTCCACATAGGAATCGCTGTAACTCGCCTTGCTGACAGAAGGCGTTTCCACGCGGCGGGGTACGGGATTGTTGAGCTGTTCCTTGAGTTCGTCCATCGTATGGGTGCGGGTGTCAATCTTGACCTGCAAGCCGCCTGCCAGCGCCGTGACGACGTGGGTGGGGATGGTCTGCGCGACCTCGGCAGGCATATTCAGGCGCGGCTCATAGGAACGCGAAACAGCGTCAGGCGGACGCTTGCCGGTCAGGGCATAGAAGATAACGGCGCTCATGCCGTAAACGTCGGTCCACTTGCCCTTCTTGCCTTCCAGGGAATACTGTTCGATCGCGCTGAAACCGTCGTAGAATTTGGCTTCCAGCTCGGTTTCGGCGAGATGTGCGTCGGGACTGCCGAAATCCTGCAATTTCAAAGTGCCGTTGCGTGTCATGATGATATTTTCGGGGCAGATACCGAAATGCACCAGTCCCATTTCATGCGCGGAGATAATGGTAGAAATCAGCGGCAGAAAGAGGGGTCGGGCTTCTTCCCAGGTAAACCGGCGGGCGCGGCGGATAATTTCCTCCAGCGGCTTGCCGTCGATGTATTCGTTGACAATGTAGGCGGTGTTGTTGGCTTCAAACAAATCCACCACCGGAATGATGGCAGGCAGACCGGAGAGTTTGGCAACCGTGCGGCCGATCTCCATGAAATCCTGCCTGTAATCCTCATAGACCAGCTTGTTGCCGGAGGCAATCACCACGTTGTCATCGCCCTTGACGCGGGAACAGAGCGACTTGGGAAGGTATTCCCTGACAGTGACGCGTCGCTTGCCGGTGATATCAAAGCCGATATAGGTCACGCCTTCACCGTTGGCGCGAAGGCGTTTGCCGACGATATATTTATCAAGAAGCAGAGTGCCCGGTTCCAGATACGGCAGAACCTGCGGCGTGCCTTCCACATAGCCACATCTGGGACACTCGAGAGCGTCTCCCTTATTGGTCATGCAGCCGAGGCACAATCCTTTAAACTCCATGAAAATCTCTCCTTTATCCGTAAGTAAAAGAATTACTTTCTGTAACAATAAAGTTATTCTAGCATATTCCCCCGGAATTGTCAAAGATTATTAATAGTCTGTAACCGCATATACACAAAATGATAACATTGTTTTTAGGAACCCGGACAAAACAACCGTTATTTGAATCATGGTTTATGATTTTGTAGCAACTTTGCCGGGCTTCTGCGGTTCATCGGTCAATGTCCGGTACTTCTTCCATACATTCAGACGGAATTCATAGATCGCCTCGGTTTCCGTGAGCTTGCCCTGCGCATATGCCCTTGCCTGCGTATAAAGCAGCCTGCTTAATGTGTGGTCATACACGGTCGGAGAAGACAGCGACAGGTCTGCCGCGGGATGATGATACACGGAAAAAGCGTCAAGATTGTCAAAGAGCGGATTTGCCACGTTTTTGGAAGAAAGCTCCGCAATCACCCCGGTGTGGTTGACCCATTCCATATTGCCCAGTGCGAGCAGCCGCATAAACGCGGCGTCGCAGGTGAAGGCGCGGACGATATTGCCCACCAGTTCGTGATGGGGAGAATTGGCGGAGGAATAGAGCCAGTTGCCGCCGTAGACGAAGCCGTGAGGCGCAGGCGCCACGCCAAACTGACCGAAGGAGGTGCCGCCCTGTTTGGCTGCGGTAAAGAGTGTGGTGATGTCGGCACTGTCGGCGGACACACTCTTGCAGAGCCACGGTGCGGCGCAGAAACAGAAAACACCGTCACTGACCGCTCCCTGCCAGTCGTCGTCAAAGGGGTGGATCCCCGCCAGTCCTTTGGCAGCGTTGAGCGATTTGACATAATTCAGCCATTGCGAGAGGGTTTCATCAGAGACGGACAGCCGTCCGTCCGTGACCCAATGCCCCGCCATTTCCCCTTCCACGGCGCGCCAGATTTCCGAACTGTCCGACATCATGCGGACAGCGCCGTCCGAGCGTTCGCGCAGCAGATCGGCTGTGGCGAGAAAGGTGTCCCACGAAGAGAGCATGGCGCGCATTTCCTCCGGTCGTGTTACGCCCAGATATTCCGCCGCATAATCCGCGCGATAGAGCAGTACGCCGGGTTCGGCGTTCATGGCAGAACCGCGCTGTATGCCGTCCGGGTCGGAACCGAGCAGGCGGGTGTAGGCATACTGTGAGGCAAGGTCGTCGGAGGTGATGCCCAGCTGCGAGAGCGGCGCCACAGAGGGATTAACGGCAAAAAAAGGCGCCATTTCGTCGTTGCCCACAAAAAGATCAATGACCTCACCGCAAAGCAGCCGCTGTTCCACATTCTGCTGATACCCCACGATCTCATCGTTGAGCCATTTGATTTCCACACCTGCCATTTCATCCCGGTGCCGGGGAAGGTAATAGGTTTCCATGGCGCGGCGGAAATCATCGTTCCACGAAAGGATCGTGAGAACCGTCTTGGAGGAATTGTCGGCTTGGGCTGTTGTTCCGTTACGGCGGCAGGATGTCGCACAACCTGCTGTCATCCACAATGCCAGAAGAAACGATGCGAACCGGATCAAACGCGGATACGGTACGAAGGAGGCGGAAAGTAAATTCATGATACGGTGTCAGACTCCTTCCGGATGATAGTCAGAATATGAAAAAGAACCAATATCCATATTATACCATAGAAATGAAGAAACCATGCCTTATCTATGAAAATCTATGAAATATTTTGTGACGGAGGGGAATGATTATGATACGATGGTGCCGCCGCCGATGACGGTGATGCCGTCGTCCGCGTCGTAACAGACCACTGCCTGTCCCGGCGCGACGGCACGCTGGGGACGGTCAAAGGTCAGGTGAAGAGCGTCCTCCCCGGTCTGTTCCAGCAGCGCGGGTTCTTCCCGCTGACTGTACCGCACCTTAGCCATCACGCGGAGCGGCGCATTCAGGCGTGGTACGGCAATCAGATTGATGTCGCGGGCGCTGACCTCGCGGGAGAACAGATCGGCGTTATCTCCCAGGGTGACGGTACGGGCGGCAACGTCCTTGGCACAGACGTACATGGGCTTGTTGAAACCCATGCCCAATCCCTTTCGCTGTCCGATAGTATAGCGAATGGTTCCTTTATGATGCCCGATAACCTGACCTTCCTTGTCCACAAAGTCTCCCTCCGGGAAGTGTTCGCCGCAGAAGCGTTCCAGAAAGGCGACATAATCCCCGTCGGGGATAAAGCAGATGTCCTGACTGTCGTGCCGCCGGGCATTGGCAAAGCCGTTTTCCTCCGCGATGCGGCGCACCTCGGGTTTGGTGAGCGTCCCCAGCGGCAGGAGGGTGTGAGCGAGCTGATATTGGTTCAGTCCGTACAGGAAGTAGGTCTGATCTTTGGCGGTATCCACCGCCTTTTGCAGCAGCCAGCGTCCGGAAGAGCTGTCTTGGGCGACGCGGGCATAGTGACCCGTCACCACAGCGTCGCAGCCCAGGTTCAGCGCGCGCCGCAGCAATCCGCCGAATTTGACAAAGCGATTACAGAGGATACAGGGGTTGGGTGTATCGCCGCGGCGGTAAATATCGGCGAAGCGCTGTATGACGGCATTTTCAAATTCTTCTTCCATATCAAAGACGAAGTGTCCGATGCCCAGACGGTCACAGACGCCCTTGGCGTCCTGTACGTCGTCGTGAGAGCCGCAGACCTTCTCGGAGGGGGAAACAGCAGCGCGGTCAAAAAGCCGCATGGTGCCGCCGATGGCTTCGGTTCCTTCGCGAAGCGTGAGCAGTGCAGCCACCGAGCTGTCCACGCCGCCGCTCATGGCGATCATGGCTTTTTTCATGAGATGTCACGAACCTTTCTGTCTTTATAAAAAACGCACTGCCGCAGGTCATTTTACCCGAAGCAGTGCGTCTTCTCATCGTCGTAAATGATGAATTGTAAAATGATTTATTTGAGGACCGCGAGCAGAACGCCGGCGGCGACTGCCGAACCGATTACGCCCGCGACGTTGGGTCCGAGTGCGTGCATGAGCAGGTAGTTGTTGGGGTCGGTCTCCTGTCCCACCTTCTGCGAGACACGCGCCGCCATCGGAACCGCGGATACGCCCGCCGAACCGATCAGGGGGTTGACCTTTCCGCCGGTAAAGAGATACATCAGCTTGCCGAAGATGACGCCGAAGGCGGTGCCGAGACAGAAGGCTGCCAGACCCAGTCCCACAATCATCAGGGTTTCCGCTTTGAGGAAGACTTCCGCACGGGCTGTTGCGCCGACTGTGACGCCGAGGAAGATGGTGACAATATTCATCAGCTCATTCTGCGCCGCGTCGGAGATACGCTTCACCACGCCGCTTTCGCGCATGAGGTTGCCGAGCATCAGCATACCCACCAGCGGCGCCGCCGAGGGCAGCAGCAGTGCCACCACAATGGTGACAATGATGGGGAACATGATCTTTTCGGTCTTGGAAACCTTGCGCAGCTGGGTCATGACCACGGCGCGTTCCTTCCTGGTGGTCAGCGCGCGCATGATGGGCGGCTGAATGATGGGAACCAGCGCCATATAGCTGTAAGCTGCCACGGCAATGGGTCCGAGGTATTCCGCCGCGAGCTTGGACGTGACATAAATCGCGGTGGGACCGTCCGCGCCGCCGATAATCGCGATAGCACCCGCGACCTTGGCAGGGAAGCCCAGCAGAATCGCGCCGCAGAAGGTGGCAAAAATGCCGATCTGTGCCGCCGCGCCGAGAATGAAGCTCTTGGGATTGGCGAGCAGCGGTCCGAAGTCGGACATCGCGCCGATGCCGAGGAAAATGAGCGGCGGATAGATGCCCAGCTTCACGCCGAGATAGAGGTAATAGAGCAGTCCGCCCGAATGCGCCACTTCCACATAGGTGTTGCCGTCCGGCATGACGATCTGACCGTATTTTGCAAGCTCCGTCGCGGAGGCAACCGCGAGGTCAGAGCCGGACACAGGCGCTGCCAGCTTGAGTTCGGTGAGCGGCACATCCATGACGCCGGACAGTGGCAGGTTGACCAGCAGCATACCGAAGGCGATGGGAAGCAGCAGCAGCGGTTCAAACTGCCTGCCGATTGCCAGATAGAGCAGGAAGCAGGCGACCGCAATCATAATGGCATTTTTCCAACCTTCTCCCTCAAAAAGGAAGAGCAAGCCGGATTCATTGAGGATACTGAGGATTGATGCCCATATTGAAGATAAGATTTCCATGCAGGAACCACCTTTCTAAGTATAACCAGGGAAAATCAGAAGGGACGGGTGTTTTCAAACAGTCCCGAAGCCGCCCATGCGGTACGTCCCGCCACCGGCGTGCGGGCGCGTGAAACCTTTTTGACGCGATAGGTCTTGCCGTCGTCCAGCGAAGCAACCGCCGCCGCAATAACCGCTATGATCTCGCCCGGAATCTCACCGTCGCTGAGCGGCTGAGACGTCGCCGCAGCGGGAGCCTGTACGGGTACAGACTGCTTGGGGGCTTCTGCTTTTTTTGGCTCGCTGCTCTGTGTAAAAATACGGAAAATCGCGCCGTAGGCGTAGAAGATGAAGATGAGCAGCACCAGAATCGAAAACACAATGACAATGCCCGACACCGTGATGACTGCCATGAGCATTCCCTTGTCGTCGAACAATTCGGACTGGACAAAAGGAGTGAAAACTGTCAGCATAGAAATTCATTCTCTCCCAACATTTGAGGAATTTTGCATGGAGCCGGGACGTGTGATACGGCGGAGGAGCCGACTTCCCCTCTATGCAATACTATTGAAATATTATAGCCCAGCCCCCGGTGCATTGCAAGATTTTACCGGGAAGATTTCGCGTCTTAGACGCATTTTTTACCTTTTGTACAGAATTGAACGGGCAAAGTTGGGCAATTGGTGAATGGTCTGATGCGGGATGATGAAACAGAAAAAAGCCGACCCCTTGAGGGTCGGCGGATGTATCAGTATCACATCGGAGAAGGCGGCGCAGTATGCACGGAAAAAACCGTCTGCTTTTTCGGATGATCCTTTTGGGATCCCCATTGGCATGTTCCAACTGAGGGGGCAGAGCCGTATACGCTATCGTATATCGTACCCTTCACCACCTTGTCATTTGAACGGAACGGCGGTTTTCACACCTGTGGCAAATTCTCGCCGCGGCAAATCTCCTGATGTGAACAGACACGGCTCAACGCACGGCTCACTTGACCCCGTAAAGGATCATCCTTGTGTCTGCACTCGTAGTATATGAATAAAGATCGGTAATTATGCAAGCCCACTTGCAAAAAAAACTGTGAGCCTTTGCCATTTTTTTCATATTTCTTGATTTTGTCCTTGAATTATCCGATGTTTCATGATAGAATAATGCTGTAAGCTGATCGCGTCCGTGATCGGCCCATCATTAACAGCTAAGTTCAGCTTTAGGAGGACGAAATATGAGCAATATCTTGTTTGTAGGTTCGGAATGCGATCCTTTTGTCAAGACCGGCGGTCTGGCTGACGTTATGTCGGCGCTTCCCAAAGCCCTCGCGCAGCAGGGCGACCTTGACGTGCGCGTGGTGCTGCCCTGCTACACCTGCATCCCTGAGCATTTCCGCAACAGCATGACCTATGTGACCCATTTCTATATGGACTTCACCCGCGACTGCCATATGTATTATGTCGGTCTCAAGGAGTACTGGTGGAACGGCGTCAGATTCTATTTCATCGACAACGAATATTTCTTCGGGCGCGGCAATCCCTACACCGATATGGCGGGCGACATCGTCCCCTTCATCTTCTTCTCCAAGGCTGTGCTGGCTTCGATGTGTGCCATCGGCTTCCATCCCGACGTGATTCACTGTCACGACTGGCAGGCGGCACTGGTGCCGGTCTATCTCCACACCGTATATGAAGGCAATCCCTTCTACAACGGCACCAAGACCGTGCTGACCATTCACAACCTCCATTTCCAGGGCATCGCCAACATCGACACCGTGAAGTATCACTCCAACATTCCGGAGTATGCCTTCTCGCCCGATCGCCTTGAGTTCAACGGCGACGCCAACATCATGAAGGGCGGCATCGTGTATTCCAACTTTGTCACCACCGTCAGCCATACCTACGCCAATGAAATCCGCACCCCCAAATACGGCGAAGCGCTTGACGGCGTGCTGAACGATTACAGCTACAAGCTCGGCGGCATCGTCAACGGCGTGGACTACGATACCTACAACCCCGGCACCGACTGGTACATCTATGACCGCTACGGTGTGGACAACTTCCCCGACGCCAAGCGCTGGAACAAGGAAAAGCTCCAGGCGGAACTGGGCTTGCATCAGGACGTCAACAAGTTCATGATCGGCATTATCTCCCGTCTGACCGACCAGAAGGGTCTTGACCTTGTCAACGCGGTCATGAACCGTATTGTGGACGACCACACGCAGGTGGTCATTATCGGTACCGGCGATCCCTTCTATGAGGATTCGTTCCGCAACTATGAGAATTATCACAGAGGACGCGTCTGCTCCAACATCATGTACTCCAACGAACGCGCTCACAAGCTCTATGCCGCTGCCGACGCCATTCTGGTTCCCTCCCGCTTTGAACCCTGCGGTCTGACCCAGCTCATCGCCATGCGCTACGGCACCGTGCCGATCGTGCGCGAGACCGGCGGTCTGAGAGATACCGTGCAGCCTTATAACGGCTTTGACCACACCGGTACCGGCTTCACCTTCTACGAGTACAACGCCGAAGTGATGCTGAACGTCATCAATTACGCCAAGCAGATCTTCTTTGAAGACCGGTTCGGCTGGGAGTGCATCGCCAGACGCGGCATGGAATCCGACTTCTCGTGGTACCGTTCCGCCGGTGATTACAGAAATATCTACAATTGGCTTATGAGCCAGTGGTAATGTGTTAATTCGGAATTCGGAATGCGGAATTCGGAATTATAATCAATAAAAAATCCGTCCGGGCGGGCTGTGTTTTGGCAGTTGGTTCGGACGGATTTTTTGAGCCCAAAAAAGACCACCGACGGGCAAAGATGCTCATCGGTGGTCTTTTTTATGAAAGGAGAGAGGGGATTTTCACTCATTACGCATTACGAATTCCGCATTCCGCATTACGCATTACGCATTCCTCATTACGAATTGCATTTATCCTTTGTATTCTTCGAGGGTGATGGTAGCGCGGTAATCCTGACCGTTGCGGCGGATAATCATTTCCACGGTGTCGCCGACCGAATGCTTCTTGACGGCGGCGTTCAGTTCACTGTCGCTGGATACCTCTACGCCGTCAAAGGAGATGATCATGTCGCCTGCTTCCAAGCCCGCTTTGGCAGCGGAAGAACCACTTTCCACCTTGGTGATGTAAAGACCGGGTTCGCTCACGCCGTACATCCACGCGGCGGTGCGGCTGGTGACGGACATCACCGAAACACCGAGGCTGACGCGTCCCTTGACATAGCCGTACTGCATCATATCAGAGAAGACCGACCGAACCTTGTTGACCGGAATGGCAAAGCCCAGACCTTCGATGTCGGAACCGGAAGATTTGGCGTTGACAATGCCGATGAGGTTGCCGCTGTCATTGAAGAGACCGCCGCCCGAATTGCCGGGGTTGATGGCGGCGCTGGTCTGGAGCAGCGTCATGACTTCGCCGTCAATTTCAATCTGACGGTCAAGGGCGCTCACAATACCGCTGGTAACAGTGCCGCCGAGCTGTCCGAGAGGATTGCCGATGGCGATAGCGGTTTCACCCACGCGGAGGTTATAATTTTCGGGAGCAAGCACGGCGGGGGTCAGACCGCTCGCGTCGATTTTGAGCAGCGCGAGGTCGTCCTGCGAATCATCGCCCACGAGCGTAGCAGTATAGGACTGCCCGTTGCGCAAGGTGACGGTGATGGACTGTGCGCCGTCAATGACGTGATGATTGGTCATGATATAGCCGTCCACGGTAAAGATGACGCCGCTGCCCGCGCCCTGAGAGATGTACTGTCCCATGAAGCCGTTGGTGGAGACCACTTCGGTGGTAATTTCCACGACGGAATCCGCGACTGCCGCCGCGACGTCCGCCACAGAATAGGCGCTCTGGCTGCTCTGGGTGGAGGTGCGGTCGATTGCCTGGAAGACCACGCTGGTGCCGTCGTCGGCTTTGAGTACCGTCTGAGTGCCGCCGCCCAGCCGGGAACCGAGATAGCCGCCCGACAGACCGACCACCGCTGCCGCCAGAATGGAAATCAGCACGGTGCCTACATTGATGCCGCTCTTTTTGGCGGGCTGTGCCGCGTTGTACGCCGGGACGGTGTACTGTGTCTGCTGATACTGCGGCACCTGATTCTGCTGCTGCTGCGGATAATTGTATCCGTAGTTGCCGTTGCTGTTGTTATTATTGTTCATGATACAAGACTCCTTTGTATGAAGTTCAAAGAAGCAGCGGAACGGGTTTCTGTGCTTCATTGATTCCAGTATATTCCGGAATAGTGATAGCCGCATGATTGAAATAAAAACAAATTTTGTGAGTTGCGTTATGATTTTATGAAAAATCTGACGGAAAAAATTCCTTGGCAGTTCACACACCGTCGGGGATTGTGTGATAAGATATCCATAACAACGCGCGGTGCTCCGTATGAACGGAGCGCCGCCGACAGAGAGGAACGGGATTGACTATGGAAGCAAAGGTATCCAATGATAAAAAGCGCCGTACCGTGATCAGCTACGCGGGCGTGGCGGCAATCTTGCTGGCGGTGGCGCTGCTGTACGGACTGTGGGACAAGAGCGAAGGAAAGACCGCTTCGGAAGCCGCTCAGACGGCAGTGTCCGAGAGCGATTATTATGTTCAGACCATCTCGGATACCGACGTCAATATGGATGATGTGGACATTGAACGTGTGAAGGTGACGGAGCTACTGCAAATCGTGGAAAGCGACGGCGACTGGGGCGGCGAATCCATGGTGCAGCGCACACAGCTTTTTACGGTGGATATCCTGACCGGTTCCTACAAGGGCGAGAGCGCTGTGATGACGCTCGATCTCACGGATATCACCGGCACCGGCAAGGGCGTGATTGAAGCCAAGGTGGGCGACCGTCTGCTGGGCTACTTTGTCACCGACGAGAGCACCGGCGCACTGGTGGGAACCTGTACCGGCTTTCAGCGGGATCTGCCGCTGCTCTGGCTGGGCATAGGATTGATCCTGTTGATGCTGCTCTTTTTCGGACGGGAGGGATTCAAATCCTTCGCGGCGCTGGCGGTCACCTGCGTGATACTGATTTTTGTGATGATTCCGCTGGTGTACCACGGCATGGATCCCATTCTGGCGGTGGCTGTTTTCGGCTTTGCCACGATTGTGGTGACGCTGCTGATGGTATACGGACCGTCTGCCTCTTCCCTGTCGGCTGGCTGCGGCGCGATAGGCGGTGTACTCACAGCGGCGCTGATTGCCTATGGCATGAAGAACATGATCTGGATCACCGGAACGGTGGAAGAGGATTCCATCAGCCTGCTCTACACCGACAACGGCAGCAAGCTCGACGTTTCCGCCATTATGTTTGCCGCTATCGTTATCGGCAGTCTGGGCGGCACGATTGACGTCAGCGTGTCGATTGCTTCCTCACTCGAGGAACTCAAAGACAAAATGGGTGAATCCATCACCGGCTGGGAACTGGCGCGTTCGGGCATGACGGTGGGACGCAGCATCATGGGCGCGTCGCTCAACACGATGATTCTCGCCTATGTGGGCAGTTCCTTCCAACTGCTCATGCTGTTCAGCGCGTATCATATGAATATGATCGATATCATCAATCACGAGATGATCGCGGTAGAACTGCTGCGTTCCCTCGCGGGCTGTTTCGGACTGCTGATGACCGTGCCGATTACGTCGCTGGTTGCGGCGGTTGTGAGCAGCGGCGGCAACATGGGGACGTTCCATTCGGCTGCCGCGGAAACATTCCTGGAATGGAAAGATCGGCTGGGACATTTCTGGCGTCGTTCTGTCGAGGAAGCCGGGCAGCAGCGCGGCGAAGAAAAAGAAGAAGCCGCGCCGGTCAATCTATTTGAACGGGCAAAGGAACATTACCGTGACACCGGGCTGGACAGCAGCGGCGTGGACGAATATGAGGGCTTGGCGCAGGCACAGCCGGAAGACACGTCTGATGACGGCAATGCGGAACGTCCGCGCAAACATTCCCGCCGTCCCGCTTTTGATGACGGCTTTACCGATGATTTTGACGATTAAAAGGAGCTATGGGGGTATCTATGACAGACCGTTCGGAACAGAATTCCTTTTTCGCGATTGTTGCCCGCATGAAGTACATCGACCGCTGGGCACTCATGCGCAATACGCACAGTGAAAATCTGAGTGAACACTCGCTGGATACGGCGATGATTGCTCACGCGCTGGCGGTAATGCGCAACAAACGGTTCGGCGGGCAGGTCAATCCCGAACGCGCGGCGCTGCTGGCGCTGTTCCACGACGTGCCGGAAGTGATGACGGGAGATATGCCCACGCCGGTGAAATATTTCAGTCCTGCGATCCGCTCGGCTTATGCGGAGGTGGAAACCGCGGCGGAACAGGAATTGCTGTCGCTGCTGCCGGATGATTTGCGGGAGGAATACCGTCCGCTGATCACCCATGAGGGGGAGGACGCGGAGCTGCTGCTCATTGTGAAATGTGCCGATAAACTCAGCGCGCTCATCAAGTGCATGGAGGAAGAAAAAGCCTGCAACCGGGAATTTGGCGCGGCGCGTACTGCCACGGAGCAGGCAATCCGCGAGATGGGGCTGCCCGAAGGCATCGCGTTTCTGGAAACCTTCATCCCCCCCTTCTCGCTGACACTGGATGAACAGAAGAAAAGAATAAAGAATAAAGAATAAAGAATATTGGATAATGAGAAATTGCGGAGTGCGGGCGGGTATCATCAGAAATTTCTTCAAAAATAAAATCAATGGTGTAAAATTATTGACATTTTATGAAATTTACGTTAATATAATAAGTGGTATTTTGTGACAAGAATCGGGTGAGGATATCATACACTATTTTTGTCCGATCCAGAAAGGAAGATTGATTCATGGAGAATAAAAACAACCAGTCAATGCCCACCGTGGCGGAAATCATGAAGGAAGTCACACAGATTTCAAGCGCGGCTGCTTCGGAAGTCCCGTCGGTGGACAGCATTCAGACGCCGAGTGTGTCGGATATTCCCGCCATGCCGCAGGTGGACGCGGTCACGTCAGCGGCACAGGCATATGAAACGGGACAGGCTGCTGCGACCGCCTCAACCGCGCCGACCGCACAGCCCGCTCAGAATGTGTCCGCCGCTCCTGCTGCCCAGCCTGCTCCGGCCGCGCCGACTGCCCAGCCCTATTCCTATCAGCCGGTACAGCAGTACAGCAGCGACGGACTGGTTTTCCCCAAACGCAAGCTCAGTGTGGGAGGTTTGATCACGCTGATTTTAGGTGCGCTGCTTTCGTTTGGCGGTCTGATTCTGGGCATCGGTGACGTGGCAGTACTGACAGAGACAATGCAAAGCGGTACACTGGAAGCATTCAGTATTGTGGCGTTTATTATTTTGCTGCTGCCGCTGCTGTTTGGTATTCTGCTGCTGGTGCTGGGTATCAGGCATCTGCATAAGAAAAGCACGCCAACAGTCAATCCCACAGTGGTGACAATCAACGCGAATACTGCCGCTAACCCTGCGCCTGTGACCTATGCGACGCAGAACGTCCCGACACCCACGACGCTTCCGAATACCACGGCAACCACCCCCACAACCGGCGCTGCCGCCACTGCATCCACCGGTGCGACCCCGACGGCGACCAACTACGATTACGCCCAGATAGCTGCCCTTCAGGACGAGACCGATAAGGTCTGCCGCAGGCGGGGACGCGGCACCGCGCTGGGTTCGCTGGCGCTGACTGCCCTTTTCTGGGTGCTGGCGCTGGCGCTGGATCGGATTGCGTTTGCCATGCTGATTCTGCCGATTTTCCTCGCGATATCCTCGCTGCGGTTTTCCCGCGGCAAATCCTTCCTGGGCTGGCTTTCGCTGATTATCTCGATTTTCTCTCCCATTTTCTTTATTATGGTGTTGATTATGGGACTTCAGAGCATGGCTGGCTGAGGACAGGGCAAATACATTCATCAAATGAAGGAGTTTGAAACATATGAAGCACAAATTTTCAATATTGGCAGCGCTGGTGCTGTCTGTGGCGATGCTGCTGACCGGCTGTGCGTCCGGTGAAGGGGGCAAGGTCAGCGGTTCTGACCAAGCCGCCGACACGGCATGGAATCCCGAAGTGACGCAGCGTTCCGTCCTGAAAGAAGAGGGAAGTCCCTGCGGTGTGGTGTATTTTCTCTATGATGACATTTACGACGCATACAACCACGATATAACGACTGACCGTGACTATTTCAAGAACATCATTGAAAAAAGCGTTTATAAGGAAGAATTTCCGTTTCTCACTTCCGTGCCGGACGATCACTGGGCAGGAACAGCGGGCGGCTGCGATTTCTATCTGATTATTCCAGCCGACGAGCATTCCAAAGTAGAGGTTGTCACGCTGGAACTGGCTGGAGACGACGATGTGGTATCCTTCAACACGGTGGACACCATCTATCAGCAGGATGACGGCGCGCCCTTCCTGCTCAAGTGCAATGTCAGCGATATTTTCCCGGAAATCCGCATGATTATCACCGACAGCAACGGCGACGTCTTTGAATGGAGCCCGATGATCAGTATGCGGGACGGCAGCGTTTTCCTTACGGGTGAAGACGGACGCAAGGCGCATGATTTCACCCATTATCCCGAAGGAATTCCGGAAACGGATGAATAAGGTTTTTGTGTAAAAAAAAATTTACCATGTAAATAAAATGCCCTGCGCAGTGCTGCATGATTTCAAACCATGCATCGCTATACAGGGCGTTTTGTTTATGTCTGAGGGTATTATTCCAATTATTCCAATTATTCCAATCCAGCGAACAGTCGTTCCACTATCACACTCGGCTCGTATTTTTTCATCTGCTTGCCCAGTACGTCGAAATTGGACTTGCGCCCGGTCAGGTTGTGGCAATCCGTGCCGAAAACCAGAGGATATTCGTCCTTGACAAGCTGTTTGAGCAGCTTTTTGGCTTTGCGGTCAGAGAAGGTACTGAGGTTAAACTGGAAAATGGCGTCGGGAATATTGAGAATATCCGCGTAGTCCTTGGTGCTGTACATATCCACATAACGATCCAGATGGGCAATCATGATCTGCTTGCGGGTCCGGTAGGAAATTTCCTCAATCTCTTCCGCCATCCACTTGTGATAGGATTCAAATAACGGCAGTTCGATCAGCAGGGTATTCATTTCTGCGCAGCTCAACGAAGCGATATCCTTCACTTCGGAAAGATTGCGCTCCAGCGCGACTTCGGCGGCAAGCAGGATACGGGGCATGCCGTCGAAGGCGTGCGCTTTGACTTCTTCAAAGGCGGTCTGACGGTTTTCGAGAAACCGGCTGACAGACTGCTGATGATGACGGTAGTGCGGCGTGGCAATGACGGTGCGGACGCCCTGCGCCGCCTGCATATGGAGCAGACCCAGGCTGACGTCAAGATCGGCAGCCCCGTCGTCTATCCCCGGCAAAATATGACAATGAAAATCGGTATCAAAAAAGGACATAATGAGCCGCCTTTCGTGGTTTATGGAATCAAAAAAAATGGGTGTAAAGATGATATAGGGACAAATCAACCACACGCAGGTTAAACGGCAAATGAGTGATGCCTGCGTGTGGTTGATGGGCTTTTTGGGTGATTGCCCTCCCCTGTTCCTAAAACAGGCGCATATCGGGCGCTGTGAATGGGGAAAAAACGCGGCTAATTCTGCGCTTTCTGTTCCTTTTTACGGTTCTTTTTGTTACTCCTGGCATTCTCATTTCCGTAACCGTAGCCGCCGTAACCGTAGCCATAACCATATCCGCCGTCCGCGGAACTGGAATCGGTGAGAATGAAGCCCATGAGATTGGCTTTTGCCATATGGATGGATTTGATGGCACGATCCAGTTCGGGATACTTGGTTTTGTTTTCACGCGCCGTCAGAATGAGTCCCGAAGCCTTGGAGGAAATAGTAAGTGCGTCAGACACCAGATTGATGGGGGATGTGTCAATGAACACAAAGTCATACTCATCCGCCTGTGCCTTGATAAAGTCAATCATATAGGTGGAGCCGAGCAGTTCAGCAGGACTAGGCGTAGAGGGACCGGCGGAGAGGAAGTCCACGCCGGGACGCACATCACGGATCACCGCATCCTCAAAGGTATCAAAGCCCATCAGCACGCGCGAAAGACCGTGCTTGTTGCCCACCTTGAAATACTTGTAAATGGAGGGGTTGCGCAGATCGGAGTCAACCAGAAGCACCTTGGCGCCGATTTGCGCCATACAGATTGCCAGATTGATGGCACTGGTGGTTTTGAGATCATTGGCGGTGGGACTGGTGATGACAAAGACGCCGTTTTTCATAGAAGAGAGGGAAAAGAGAATATTGGTGCGGATCAGGTTGTAGGCTGAAGTGATAGGAAAGGGAGTATTCTGATCCAGCAGGGTAGCGGTGGTAATAATCTTCTCGTTGTCCTCGTTTTTCTTTTTAAGTTTGGCGTTGAGATTGACGTCCTTTTTGGAGATACCCAGCGCTTTGGAAAATTTGAAGAAATCGGGTACGCTGCCCAGTACGGGAATGGCATATTTTTCTGTAAGTGTTTTTTCGTCACTGATAGTGGTTTTGGTAGCGGTGCGGATGAGATAAAAGACCGTCAACCCAAACAAACCAAAAAACGCAAAAAGAACCGTATATTTGGGTATACTGGGAGAACTGGGATATTCGGCAAGGGTGGGCTCGCCGATCGGCTTTACCGTACCGGAACCGACAATGTCCTCCAGCGCACGGGAAGCGATATCGGCATAGGTGGTGCAGATGTCAAACGAAAGCTTGGGATCCTCGGTTTCGACGGTGATCATCAGCACTTCGGTGTTGTTGACCGCCGAGAAGGAGAGCGCCCCTTTAAGGTCGGCCTCGGTCAGATGACGGCTGCCGAGCTTTTTGATCACCTCATTCGTAATGGAATTGGTCTGGAGCATGACGATGTAGGTATCCACCATCTTCTGGGACGCGTTGATTTCCTGAAGATTGACGGTAGTATTATCCGCAGTGGTGTCTCTTGTCGTAACATAAAGCATAGCGGAGGACTGATATTTCGGGGTAATGACAAACGTAGAAAGAGCAAAGCCGAGGATACCGCCGAGAAGGGTGATCAGCAGCAGGGATTTCCAGCGCTGCTTGAGAGAACGGAAAAACCGGAAAACGTCAATCTCGATGGTAGTGACGTTTTCATCCTTTCCTGCGGTCTGTGCGGCTTCTCCGTCCACAGGGGATTTGTCCGCCGATTTTCCCGCAGAGGCATATTCCGCAACGGTTTTGTAAATCAGGGGAATCAGCTGAGAACAAGTCACCATCGTTGTCGCCGCAATCACCTTGTAGGCGGCGCTGCGGGTCTGTCGGGCGGTAAACACCGTCGCATCGAAGTCGGTAATTTTTTCCGCATCGCCGGAACGGGCAATGGATTCAATAGACTGTGCCGCATTGACAGCAGTATCATAGGACGATTTTCCAAGTTGCGAAGCAGAATCTTTCGCGGACGGATCCTCCGTCAGCATCGCCCCGGCGGCAGATGAGGATGACCCTTTGGGACTGTTCTTTTTCTTGCGTTTCCGAAAAGTATTCAGATAGACCGAATTGATGGTAAAATCATCCACACTGGGGTTGTTTTTGTTTGACTTGTTATCCAAACCGATTCTCCTTTTCACACACAAAATAATAGCGCATAGGGGAATTGCCAAGTAGAACGGCTGCTGTTAAGAGGCAGAAACCGTTCCGTGAAATAGTATAACCATTACGCCTGAAGTTGTCAATACAATCATCTATGCCGGTAGGATTCAGACATATGGACAAACCACAGATACGGTAAGATTCTATCATATTTTGTCAAAAAAAACAATCGCAAAATGACCAATCTTTCCTCAGGATTTTTAGCGGAAAATAGATTTGTCTGCCAATCGCACTTTACCGCTTGACTTTTAACAGGTTAGATGGTAAATTGAATCTATCCATTATCGTTTAACGTATACAAAAAAAGGAGGAATAGACATGATTTTCGACACACATGCGCATTATTATTACCGCGAATTCCGGGACGACCGGGATCAGCTTCTCCGGCGGCTGCATGAAGAGGACGGTGTTTCCGCCATTGTCTGTGTCTCGGAAAATCTGGAAACGTCACAGAAAAGCGTTGCGCTGGCGCAGGCATATGATTTTGTCTACGCGGCAGTGGGGGTGCATCCCAAATATGCCCCGCAATGGCGGGACAGCCACTATGACCTGCTGCGCCGGATGCTTTCCGAGCCTAAGGTAGTGGCAGTGGGTGAAATGGGACTGGACTATCACAGAGGCGGCGAAGACAGGGCGCTTCAGGAGCAGGTCTTTGTGCGGCAGCTCGAATTGGCACAGGAAGCAGGACTGCCGGTGATTATCCATGACCGTGAGGCGCACGGAGACACCTACCGCATTCTGCGCAAGTACCGTCCGGAGGGCGTCCTGCACTGTTTCAGCGGCAGCGTGGAGCTGATGCGTGAAGCGGTGGGTCTGGGACTGTACATCGGCATGGGCGGTTCGGTGACATTCAGCGGCGCGGTGCATCCGCTCGAGGTAGCCAAAGCCGTACCGCTGCATCATCTCGTGCTGGAAACCGACGCGCCCTTCCTGATTCCGACGCCCTGCCGCACGGATCCCAACCGCCGCGAACGCTCCGATTCTTCGATGATCCGCGCGGTGGCGGAATGTATCGCAGCGGCTCGGGGCATGGATACCGACGAATTGCTTTCAATCACCGAGGCCAACGCCCGGCAGCTGTACCGGCTGGCATAAACGAACCTCATATGATGATTTTCATATAATTATTTAAGACTAAAGCGGCGGTTTACTCTCCCGGGAGAATAAACCGCCGCTTTTTATGTCCTGTTTATAGCTGTGTGCAAAACCTTACTTGCTCATGCCTTCCACAATGGCTTTGGTGTCGCGGGCGATGACCATTTCCTCATCAGTGGGAATGACATAGACCTTGACCTTGCTTTCGGGGGTGGAAAGCTCCATCTCCTTGCCGTGGGTCGCGGCATTGACTTCCTCGTCCAGTTCCACACCGAGGCATTCGAGATAATGGCAGATGCGGGAACGGTGGAGCGTCTGGTTCTCGCCGATACCGGCGGTGAAGACCAGCGCGTCCATGCCGCCGAGGGCGACATAGTAGCTGCCGATGAACTTCGCGATCTGATATTCGAGAATCTGGTGGGTGAGGATGGCTCTCTCATTGCCTTCCTGCGCGGCGGCGGTGACGTCGCGGTCATCGCTGGAAACGCCGGACAGACCCAGCATACCCGACTTCTTGTTGAGGATATTGTCCATCTCGCCGGGGGTCAGACCTTCCTTCTCCATGATGAAGGTCACAACCGATGGATCAAGCGAACCCGAGCGGGTGCCCATGATGAAGCCGTCGAGGGGGGTCAGACCCATCGACGTGTCGATGACCTTACCGTCCTTCACCGCGGAAATCGAGGAACCATTGCCGAGGTGACAGTTGATGATCCTGGTGCCGGCGGGATTGTCGGCTTTGCCGAGCAGTTCCAGGCAGCGACCGGTGACATAGCGGTGGCTGGTGCCGTGGAATCCGTAGCGGCGGATGGAATACTTCTCGTAATATTCATAGGGAATGCCGAAGGTGTAGGCTTTGGCAGGCATGGTGGAGTGGAAGGAAGTGTCGAACACAGCCACCTGCGGCACATCCTTGCCGAATACGTCCACAGCGGCTTCAATGCCCTGAATGTGAGCCGGGTTATGCAGCGGTGCCAGCGGGCTGAGTTCGCGGATGCCTTCCAGTACCTCATCGGTCACGAGGCAGGAATCCTTGAATTTGTCGCCGCCCTGTACAACGCGATGTCCCAGTGCCGAGATGTCACTCAGATTGTCCACAACCTTGCCTTCGCCGGAGGTCAGCGCGTCCTTGACCGCGTTGAATGCCTCGGTGTGGTTGGTCATGGGGACTTCGGTGACATAGGACTGACCGTTCACCTTATGGGTGAGCTTGCTGCCCTCGATGCCGATTCGTTCGCAAAGGCCCTTTGCGATGACCTGCTCGTTGTCCATATCAATGAGCTGATACTTGAGAGACGAGCTGCCTGCGTTGATAACGAGAATTTTCATGGGAATGATCTCCTTGTCCTGATGTAGTATTGGTTTCAGAATACCGCAAACGCCTTTGTGAAACAATTGAATTTGACGGCAACATTCTTATAGTATATAATAGTACATCATCCCCGAAATTGCAAGGATTTGGACAAAAAAAACCTGCTCCAAATCCAAAAAAACAAACAGAAGCGGAGGAAAACCACATGAGTATGTCCGGCGGCGGCAGAGTTGCCGCCATTATCGCGGAATACAACCCCTTTCACAACGGTCATGCCTATCACCTGACCGAGACGCGGCGGCTCACAGGCGCGGATACGGTGGTGGTGATCATGAGCGGTAATTTTGTACAACGAGGGGAATGTGCGATTTGCGACAAATTCACCCGCACCCGTATGGCACTGGCGGGCGGCGCGGATCTGGTACTGGAGCTGCCGCTGCCTTTTGCCTGCGCCGGAGCCGAAACCTTTGCGCGGGGTGGCGTGGCGCTGGCGGATGCGCTGGGATGCGTGGATACACTCAGCTTCGGCATGGAATGCGGTGACGTTTCTTCCCTGATGAAGGCAGCCGACGCGGTTTCGGACGACGCCGTCAAGCCGCTCCTGGCGGAGAAGCTCGCGGAGGGCAGAAATTTCGCGGCAGCGCGTACCCAAGCAGTGCGGATGCTCTACGGCGACGATATCGCTTCGCTGCTCTGTCTGCCCAACAATACGCTGGCGGTGGAATATATCCGCGCTCTGCGTCAGATGATGTCCCCCATACGCCCATTGGGCGTGCTTCGCAGCGGTGCGGCACATGACGCGCCTGCGGCTGCGGGAGATTTTGCCTCGGCAACCGCCGTGCGGGACATGCTCCGAAAGGACGACGGGGCGGTGAGGCGTTACCTTCCCGCCGCCTCGCGGGAGTTGCTGGACGCGGCAGCGGAAAAGGGAAGCGCTCCCGCTGATCTGAAGTTGTGCGAACGTGCTGTTTTGTCACGCCTCCGTTCCATGACCCGCGAACAGATGGCGCTCCTGCCCGATGTGTCGGAGGGATTGGAAAACCGTCTGTATACCTGTGTAAAGACGGCTGCCTCACTGGAAGAACTGTATGCCGCCGTGAAATCCAAGCGGTACAGTCATGCCCGTATCCGACGCATCATACTTTCGGCATTTCTCGGAATTCGAGCTACCCATACCCAGACGGTTCCTTACCTCAGAATTCTGGGAATGAATGCGCGGGGACGTGCGCTTCTGGCGAATGTCCGTCCTAAGCTGCCTGTTATTTCCTCTTATAAGCATACGGCGTCGCTTTCACCCGAAGCGCAAAATCTCTATCGACTGGAATGCCACGCCGATGATCTGTGGGGACTGATGACGCCTTCCGTCCAGCCATGCGGTGCCGATATGACCGCCCGGCTGATCGTGGAATCCTGATGTTTTCCATTGACACACGCGATTGACACACGCGAAAAAAACGTCTGCGGTTCCGGAAGAAACAGCAGACGTTTTGTGTATTGACTGGAGAAAATTGCTTACAGTGAGATAGGGGTGACAATGGACGGATCCACATCAATCTTGGGAAGCTGCTTACGGCGATCCTGCACAGACTGACCCTGATTCTGGGAGGCGGGACCTGCCTGATCGAAAGAATCGTCGCTGATCAGCAATACCTCGTCCTGATCGTCATCGGGGAACTGATCGCGGATCTTGAGCATTTCGACGTAACACTTCTTAAACGCTTCCACAGCGGCGGGATCAAACTGTCTGCCGCTCTGGGAGGTAATTTCCTCGTATACCTTCTGTGCGGGCCATGGTGCCTTATAGCTTCGACGGCTGAGCAGCGCGTCGAAAACGTCACACACCGATACATACCGGGCAAACTGATCGATATCCTCGCCGGACACACCAAGATAACCCGTGCCGTCCCAGCGCTCGTGATGATGCAGGATGATATGTCTTGCCATTTCCATGACTTCACCCGGCGCCGTACCGATGATATCGCGACCGTAGATGACATGCTTCTTCATGACGCCGAATTCTTCCGCGGTAAGACGACCCGGCTTTTCGATAATTTCCTTGGGGATCATGAGCTTGCCGATATCATGCAGCATCGCGGCAATACGGAAGGTTTCGAGCTGTTCCTCGGTTTCGCAGATAAACCGACCCATGACTCTGGCATATTCGGAAACGCGTCGGATATGCTGACCGGTTTCCTGAGAGGAATTTTCCGAAACAACAGCGAGCGAATAGGCAAGCTGCTCCTGCGTGCGGAACATATCATATGTCAGCATGGTATTATTGATAATATTGGTAATACCGGAAGTGAAGATATCCAGAACTTCCTTCATGCTGTAATCGTCGGAATCCACATCCTGTTTGAAAACGGCAAAGCCCTTCAATTCACCCTGATTGTAGAATTTGAGATTGACAAATCCCTCGCGCACTTCCGCAAAACTGGTGGCGCCGTTGATGAACTTGCTGAGCTTGAAGCGGGCATTGCAGAATTCAAACCCGATTTCCTCGCCGAGATCGCGGCAAAGATCGACAGGTTTGCCCGCAGCATCCACCGTATAGAAACGGTCTCCGTCGAGCAGACTCACAATGCCGTTTTTAATGCTGTCCTTGTCCAGTTCCAGCATAGACGACATCAGTGTGCAGATGCTCGGCGCCATCGCCTTCGCCAACGACTTGATATCACGGGTGTTCATCATATTCTGGGTCTGATCCATCACCATCTGGATACCGCCCGTCATACGACCGACCTCGTTGGAATTATCCACGGTGTCGGTAAGCATTTTGGAGGACTTGCGGGCAACCTGGCGTGCGATGTAAGCAATGGAGAGGAACAGAATCGTGCGGGGAAGCGCACCGTAAATCATGGCAGCCGGAACGGTTCTGAGAGGATCATCGCCCAGACAGAGGAACGTTGCCGCGAGATAGTGACCGATCACAATGCCCACAATGGAAATGAATGTGGAGAAATTCATGAGCTTTTTATCGAAGTACAGGATGCTTGCCACCAGCGGGAAAGTCCACATCATCATCACATGATAGGACAAGAAAGAATAAAGCATGATAATGATGAGCAGTATGTCCGTGATCATAAAATACTTAACCCATGCGCCGGTACTCCGTGCCAGAAAAACCACCACAAACGGAATAAAGAAGAGAATCGCTGACGCAATACAGACAATGCGCATCAGCACAGGGTCAATGACAAAGATGCCGAATTCATTGAGCAAAAGACAGAAAAGCACCAGAAAACCGGAAAACAGGCAAATCTTGGCAAAAAGCCGATTGGATTTCTGTTCATTGCTGTTCATCAGCTTATCCTGTTCCAAATTGATTTCCAGCGTGCCGTGAACTTTCTTGACGGGTTCCTTTTTTAGTTTGTTCACTTTGATCTTTTGTTCCTTCTCGGTCTTTGTTTTGGTTTCTTTTTGTTTCTTTGGCATGATGGATCTGAAGCCTCCTGATTACTTCCGGTGCATGACGCTCCGAACGCCCCGAACCCGGATTTTTTTGAACCGGCAGATGTATCAGCCGAGTGAAAACCGCAAGCCGATGTACATGCAACGACCTGACTCCAAAAATCGCTTACAATCATTATAGCATAGATTCATTAAAATGCAACCGATTTTTTATTTTTTTGCAAAAAAATATAAAAGGTTCCGGAATCTTTTAGGCAAAAAAGCGAACCGATTGACACGGACGGAGAATCATATGAAAAAAACAGGAAAAGCCATGATCCGACGGCAGATGGCTCACCTTCTACGCATCCCCGCTCGGATACAACGTCTGATACACGCGTTTCGCACGTTCCACCTTACGGACATAATGCTCCGTGTCACTGAACGGAATGTATGACAGCGACCTGCCGTCCGGCGATACCAGTTCATCGCCCAGCCATTGGCTCACCCGTCCCATGCCCGCGTGATAGGCGGCAACCGCCAGCCGTTCGTCCCCGAATTCCTGATGCAGCAGCGACAGAAAATAAATGCCGTATTGAATATTGGTTTCGGGGTCAAAAATATCTTCGCTTCCGTCGGCGTCCATCTTGGTTCCGAGCCATCCAAAGGTTTCGGGCATAAGCTGCATCAGTCCGCAGGCGCCCATAGAGGAAACCGCGTTGCTGTCAAACCCGCTTTCCGTGTGAATAATCGCGAAGGCCAGATTCTCGTCCACTCCGTAAAGCACACAGTATTTTTCCACATACGTCCGATAGCCTTTGGGAAAACAAGTCCGCCTTACCCCATACAAAGCGCCTCCTGCCACGCCCGCGAGCAGCACTGCCGTCAGCAGAAAGCCGATCCATCTTCTTTTTGTGTGAAGGTTGATCACCATCTATGACACTCCCTCTCCCCCGTCCCGGAGAATTTCACCGATCACCGCTTCGGTTTTGCGTTCAAGCCGGTCAATGTCGCTGTCGTTGCAAATGTGATACTGACAGCGCCGGATAAAAAAGGAATCTTCATGCTGCCGCGCCGCCCGCCGACGTATCTCTTCTTCGGTCAGACCGTCCCGCTGCACCAGCCGCTTCACACGGAGTTCCAAGGGCGCCGTCACTGCCACACAGCAGTCGCACGCGTCTTCCATACCGGCTTCAAACAGCTGGGGCGCGTCGAAAATCACGTTGATATGAGCGGCACGGCACGCGTCCGCCCGCGCCAGCATCCGTCTCCGGATCTCCCCGTGCATAATGGCGTTGAGACGGTCGGTATTCTCCCGTGACGCAAACGCAATCGCCGCCAAGCCGCGCCGGTTCAGCGTGCCGTCAGGCAGAAGTATCTCCCCGCCGAACGCCTCCGTCAGCCGGATCAGCGTGGCTTCTCCCGGACGCACGACTTCCCGCGCCACCCTGTCCGCATCGATCACACAAAACCCGTGCGCCGCAAAACGCTTGACCACCAGTCCCTTGCCCGCGCCGCTTGGTCCTGTCAGGCCTACCACCATAACCTTATCACCGTCCTTTTCATCCAATACGCTTCCTTCATGATATTATGCGCTCACCGGTATGTCAACCTCATATTTGTAAACATTTTCGCATCATCGCCGCAATCATTATCATGATTCTCAGAAATTATCTCAGAATCATTATTGACAAACCCTGCAAAATATGGTTAAATGTATATGAATCCTATCATTGAATACGGAGGCTTTTGTTATGAATGTACAGTTAAATGACAGCGGTATTCCTATCACCAAAGAAAAAACGCTGGTGCAGAAAATCAAGGGATATATTCTGTGGGCTATCCTCATTGTCCTCACCATCGCCGCGGGTCTGCTGGTGTATCTCTGCTTCGCGGGCGCCAGTGAGATGGCATCGCTCACCACCTTCAAACGGGTCAGCGACCATCCGTATTACACCATGAGCTATGACAGCTTTGACTACACCGACATGGTCAACGCTGAACTCAAAGATAACAACGCGGTCATCAAGCATTTCAAAAAGAAATTCTTCAAGGGACTTGGCGGCATCGCTCCGGGCGAAAATAAAAATGAATACACGCCCAGAGGGTCGGTTTCCTTTTACAGCCGCACCTTTGTTTACAGCTACATGAAGGGGCGCATTTTCAACGGCTATGACACACCTATCCTGATGGTTATTTCCAAACCCGCCAACGGCTATAAGTCCTGGAACATCATCGATATGGCGGACGTGGGTCTCCAGTCGGGTGCCAGCGTTGATCAGTGGATCGGCAATGCCTTCCAGACCGTCGCCGCCACTTACTGCACCTCTGAGGGCATCAATCAGGAAGGTCTTTCGGTTTCGCTGATTTCCTGCCCTGTGGCAGATTGCACCGACACCACTCAGATCAATATCACGCCCTCTATGGCGGTGAGACTCATGCTCGACCGCGCCACTACGGTAGACAGCGCTGTGGAAGTACTCAGCGGCTACGATGTGGATTTCAGCAGCGGTTCCTATCATTTCTTTGTATCGGACAATGAAGGCAAAAGTGCTGTGATCGAATACATCAACGGCAAAATGTGGGTCAAGAATATGGAAACCGGCGCGAATTATCAGGTCTGTTCCAACGCTATGGTCAACGAAAAGCTGCCTGCCGCCACCAAGGATTACAACGACGCTTACAAGGAAGTTACCCTGAACGAATTCTTCGACAAGGCGCTTTCCGAGCAGCTCGCGGGCGGTGCGCCGGGTATGTCGCAGGATTACGCGCAGTCCCTGCTTGCTTCCAATTCCTCCGATATGGCAAAGAGCGATGAAGAGCATTTCGGCACGGAACTCTACGGAACCCAGTACACCGTATTCTATGATCTGCAAAAGATGAAGATGCAGATTGTCGTGGAAAACGATACCCGTTCCCAGACCTACACCTACGATCTCACCAAATAATCCGGTTCATTGATTTTGACACATCTTCTATGCAAAACAGCCCTGTACCATTTTGGTACGGGGCTGTTTTTTGAAGTGTCATCGAAAATCGGCAGCTTCTGCATCAGCTCAGCAGCGCAATCAGATCTTCCTTGGTCATCTGCGACAGACTGCTCTCCGTCGCGCTGCCCGCGAGAATTTCATCCGCCAGATTCTTTTTGAGTTCCTGCAATTGCAGGATTTTTTCCTCGATGGAATCTTTGACAATCAGACGGTACACGGAAACCGTGCGGGTCTGTCCGATACGGTGGGCGCGGTCGGTTGCCTGATTCTGGGCAGCCACGTTCCACCACGGGTCGTAGTGAATCACCACATCCGCGCCCGTCAGATTCAGTCCCGTGCCGCCCGCCTTGAGCGAAATCAGAAATACCGGCGTATCGCCCGTATTGAATTGCTCCACCAGCTCCATACGTTCCTTCTTGGGCGTACTGCCGGTGATTTTGAAAAATGCGATGCCCGCTCCGCGCAGGTCTTCTTCCAGCAGCGCCAGCATGGAGGTAAACTGCGAGAAAAGCAGCACGCGATGCTCGCCTTCCATAGCACTCTGAATCAGTTCCAGACAGGTCTGACGCTTGGCGGAACCGCCGTGATAATCCTCCAGCAGCAGCGAGGGATCGCAGCAGATTTGCCGTATCTTGGTCAGTTCCGCCAGAATCTGCAGCTTATTCTTCCGCACAAACTCGTCATCTTTCCCTTCCACCATGCCGGTCATGTATACAACCTGACTGTCGTATACCAACTGCTGTTCCTTCTCGAACTTCGCATAACGCACCTCTTCGATCTTGTCAGGCAGATCGCGGAGAACGTCGCTTTTCAAACGGCGCAGAATGAAGGGCGACACCATGCGCTTCAGCCGACGGGACGCCTCCTCGTCGTTCTTCTTGGTGATAGGGGTTTCAAATTCCTTCCGGAAGGTTTCGTAGCCATAGAGAAAACCCGGCATCAGATAATCAAAAATGCTCCACAATTCGCTCAGCCGGTTCTCAATGGGCGTGCCGGTCAGCGCAAACCGTACCTTGCTTTGGAGCAGCTTCACCGATTTTGCTGCCGCCGTGGTATGGGTCTTGATGTACTGCGCCTCGTCGATCACCTGATAGAGGAAGGATTTGCCTTCGTACAGTTCCACATCCCGCTTGAACAGGTCATAAGACGTCACCGCCACATCGTAGTTTCCCAGATGGTCAATCAGTTCCGAACGTTCCTTCTGCGTACCTGCCACGACCACCGCCGACAGCTCCGGCGCAAACCGGTTGAGTTCCGCCAGCCAGTTATACACCAGCGACGACGGACAGATGACCATCGAAGTGCCTTGTTTTCCCTCTGCCTTTGCGGCGGCGAAAACCGAGATCATCTGTAAAGTTTTGCCCAGACCCATGTCGTCCGCCAGAATGCCGCCGAAGCCGTAAGCCTCCAGCGTGCGCAGCCACTTGTGACCGTACACCTGATAGCCGCGCATAATGTCCTGCAATCCTTCCGGCACTTCGAAATCCGATTCGCTCACGGTTTTAAAACCCTGAATGATTTTCTTGAAAGCCTTGTCCCGTCTGATATCCAGCGCGTCGCTGTCCTCCGACATTTTGTCGAGATACAGAGCGCGATAGGAGGGAATTTTGGCGCCGCCCTTCAGAAGATCCTTCTGGGAAAGATGCAGCGTGTCCATCATGGCGCTGAGTTCGGAAACGTCCTCGCCGATATCCACAAAGTCGCCGCTTTTCAGCCGGTGATACCGCTTCTTGCGTCGGTAGCTTGCCAGAATTTCCAGCAGTTCCTCCGGCGACACGTCAGTACTGCCGATGGTGAGATTCATGAGATCACTCTCGACCGATACGCCCACCTTGATATGTACCTTGGGACGGATGCGAAGCGCGCGGAAGTCGTCGCTGCCCTGCACCTCGCCGATCTGCGAGAGCGCTTCAATGCC
The DNA here is from genome assembly GCA_017395425.1 of Clostridia bacterium. Lineage (GTDB taxonomy): Bacteria > Bacillota > Clostridia > Oscillospirales > Acutalibacteraceae > RUG762. The sequence continues at coordinate 72,048 of JAFPUM010000061.1, forward strand.
GTTTTCCAGCAGGTTATAAACCGATTCCTCGTCGCCGTCCGACACAAACAGTCCCTGTTTCTCATCTATTTGCGGGAAGTAGCGCTGAATCGCTTCCACTGCATCCCGCTCACGGTGCATATCACGGAACCGCTCCAACACTATATCAGGATTGATGGAATCCATCGTCGCGCGTTCCTGCTCCCCGTACTGCGACACCGCACGGCAAACCGGCACGCCGCCCGGCAGATCGAGATAAAACACAAACTTCACTTCCGGCGGCAGATAATCCTCCACCAGCGCCGCGTCCTGCTCCTGAATGTCAAACGACGCCCGAAGCCGCGGCAGTACGGTATAGTAAAATTCCGACAGGCTCTGCCGTCCGATGGAAAACCGGATATTCCCTTTCTCATCCGCCTGATCAAAGACCGTACCCGCCACATAATCGTCATCGCTCATACGGTACAGGGTATGCTCCCGCAGAAAATAACGGTACTGCGACGTCTCATAGAAGTGCGGTATCTGTCCACTGACAAGCACGCCATGAAATACTCCGTAGCGATCCACCTGTTTGCTGATCGTCAGGGTCACACGGGGAACCTCATCACCGAACCGCAGAACCCCTTCGTCCTTGCTGTCCTTCGCGGTCTTTTTGACGGACGGTGCGCCTGCCTTCGCGTCTTTATCCACAAACGGTACGCTGCGATCCCGCACAATCTCAAAGAAACGATCCAGCCGCTGCCCGTAAAGATTGATATCTGATTTTACGGTGAACTCGGTTTTGTAAAAATAATAGGAATTTTGCAAAAGCTCGGAATGATACTGTTCATCCTCTATGACCGATTTGATCATATTGTAAAGCGGCATATCCTCCTTGCGGATGACGTCCCGTGAAAAATCCAGCGTGAGCTTGCCATAGGAAATTTCCCGCTTATTCTCCGCAAACGTCACCAGATCGGTGAGATTGCGCACCACATACAGTTTGTCACAGCCCACACGGAAGGAAAGCCGCAGTTCGTCATCCTCGCGGGTGATGCGCGGTTCCAGCGTCACCTGCCGTCCCGCGGCGGCGCCCTCTTCATCGGAAGACGTATGTATGCCCTTCTCCCTGCGCAGCGCTGCCAGAAAATCAGAGCCAGCCTCGTCGGTTGCGTCGCCGTATTCATGATTGTGGATAAATTCATTCGCCGCGATCAGCATCGCCAGCGTATGCTCGCAGGGTTCCTCTTTGGAACCCACCAGATTGCAGTCCGGGTGCCGACTGCGGCAGTTCGGCACGTCGCAGCGCAGTTGTCTGAGGGATTCGCAGTTAAACGCAACGCCTACGAAAGCTTCCCTGCCTTTGGGAAGATGTACCGTGCCTTCGGTCACGCAGCAGGGAGCTCCGTCTTGTTTGTCATAACTGATGAACAATCTATCGGGAACCAATGTCCCGTCTTTCAGCAGCTTGACCGCCGCGTCATAGGTATCGTCGTAAATCACCGTCCGACGGGTAATGCGCCCCAGATCGTAATAATTGTACGCCTGTTTGTCCTTGCCCTTTGTCGTGCCGGTCGTGGCAAAGGGATGAATTTTTTCCCTCGCGGCAGAGGAATCCTTCCGCTCCGCCGGGCTGAATTTCTGCTGCTCCAGCGCGAACAGCAGTGCCGCCATGTGCTTGCAGGTTCTCCCCGATGAGGCAAAGGGACAGGTGCATTTCATGCTTTCCACTTCGCCGCCCGAAAAGCTCACAAAGGTGTTGTATTGCTTACCGTCCGATCCTTTTATATTGGCAGTATAACGGTTTTCACTCAGTTTCAGAAACGGACCTACTCTCCCCTTCTGAAAATACTGCCTTCCACGTGTCAATGTCTCACTGCTGAATAAATACTTCCAGTTCAAACCGATCTCTCCTTCTCACTTTGCAGCGTCTTAGGAACTATGCAGAATTTAATCAGTCATTTTCTGCTTAAAAATACTGGTTGCTTGCGTGTTTCAGCAAGTGAAATGTATCAATTATTTCTGCATAGTTCCTTATTCATAGACTGCCAGTTCCTCTTCTGTCAATCCGAATGCCTCCCGCAGATGCCGCCGCGCAATCGCGGGCTTGGCTTTGATAATGCGGTGCATGGCATTGATATTGTATGTGTAAAAACCGCTGCTGGGTTTGCCCCAGCGCTCATATTGGCGGGACATCTCCGGATCAATTTCCGATTGCAGTTCATCCAGCAGTCCCTCCAGCCGCTCCGGGTCAAAGGTGGTGTTGATATGATACAGATACCGCCGGATAAACCGGTCACGGAAATCCGGATTGGTCAGCATACGGCGTATGAGCGTGTTACGGCAGCCGGACAGTCCGTGTGTCGATCCCATCGCGTATTTTTTGATGTAATTCACTCTGTAATAGGAAAGATGAAACGCATCGTCAAGATCGAACAGCATCCAGTGCCATTTGCCGCCGTTCTGATCGCGGCAGCAGCGCACGTTGCCTGTGTCATCATTGCCGACGTATGTTTCAAACACCCACCAGTCAATCAGCGAATCCACGTCCACCTTGTCGCAGACATAGCGGTAATTGGCTTCGTCCTGCAAATCGTTGTCCGCGCAGAAATCCAGCAGCGCTTTCCATTCGGCGAGCAAACCGGACTGGGCACTTCCTTCCCACTTGATGATGTCTATCTTTCCCTTGGTGTAGCCGTACCGGTTGACCAGATAGTCCTCGTTGAGCTTTTCCCGGATATAATACAGTCCCCAGTATTCGCCGTTGATATACAGCGCCACAGGCTGGGCTTCCTGATAATCGCATTGCACGCCGCTGTCATCAGCCGCGCTTGCCCGGACAATCCGCGAACAGAATTCGTCCCGCAGATGGGCACGCAGCCAGTCCTGCCCGGAAGGACGCAGCAGCAGCGATTCGGTTTTGGACGGACTGTACGCGCCGAAGAAGGGAAAATAACAGGCGTTCACGCCGTAGCGTTCACTCATGATGACAGCCATCCCCTTTTGGGGAAAACGCCGGGAATAGTCGCCTGCCACCTTGAGTCCGCAGCGGAAGGAAACCGCTTTCTGCCCGTCAATGAAATATTCAAATGTCGCTTCCCGCTTTTCATCGCTCAGATAATTGGCTTTGCCCGGCACCAATTGATTGACTGCCTTGGAAAAAATGCCGGTTTCGCGGGAAAAAAGTCCGTCAGGCGGTGAGGATACCGACACGACGGGAATGGTATGGGGCGTTTGGGTGAGGAACGTGGCAGTTGTCACCCGACTGGGCAAACATCCGTCCCGGTAGGCAACAGCGCTCACGACCGCGTTTTGTTCGATGACCAGCGGTGCGCCCGTCTGCCAGCGCAGAGAGGAACGGTCGGGCAGCGTGCCGTCGGTCGTCACATAGACCTCGCAGTCCGCCGACGCGTCAAATGACAATGCAAAACCGGCTTTGACATAGCCCCCCTCGGAGGATAACACCGGCGCGGGCGCGTAACCTTCATATACAGCCACGCCGTCATTGCTTTTGCCGGGCGTGGGCGTTTCAAACACGACAACCTGATTGATCCGACCGGCAATCCGCCCGGACGAATGTCCGCAGGTCTGCGGTCCTGTCCGCATGATGTCGAGAATGCGGCCTTCGCCGTCAAACAGATACAGTTCCTCCCCGCCCTGATTCAGCCTGAAAGGCGCTGTCAGTTCTGACTTGCCATCCTGCCTGTCGCCGACACAGTACACAATGAGATACTCACCCGCACCAAGCGTCACGTCGGGAAAAGCATAACGGGTTCCTTCGGAACTTTTGGCAAGCGCGTATCCGTCCAGCGAAACGGCTTTGACACCGGCGTTGTGAAGCTCGACGTAATCGCGGTCAAATTCGCCTTCATTGTCCGACACACACAGCGCTTCGCTGATATACAGCGAGGTCAGCGGGTCGGCGCCAACCGATTGGGTGAGCGCGTAGGAATAGGTCGTGTTGGCGCGTCCCGGCGTGGGACTGGAAAACTGCCGGAATTCCCCGCTTTTCGGGTCGCGCCCGCAGGAGACATTGGGATTGAGCGGAAACGCCGTCACAGCATCCTCCACCAATCCGGCGGCATTGTAGAACGCGATTGTCTCGCCCTCACTCAGACGGAAGTCCGCGTGACAGATACCCGGCTGCTCCGACACGGTATCCGTGCAGAAAACCACCAGATACTCTCCCGCACCCAAAGAGGCTCCCTTCGGAAAGAACCATTTGGCACCGTCATCGGAATCGCCCAGTGCGCAGCCGTATAAGCTCACGGCTTCATCGGAACCGTTATAGAGTTCGATCCAATCGCTGTAATCCCCGCAGCCGTCGGTGATGCCGCAGATATTTTTGGTCATGTATTCGTTGATGACCACCCCGGTTTCGGGAACGGTCAGTTCATCCGGCGACGACGCCGTGCTGCCGCGGTTGGGCTGACCGGGCGTGGGATTGGCATACCAGAGATATTGTTTCTTCTCCTCCGACAGTCCGTAAGAAATATTCCGCAGCGTACACGGCGGTATCGTGAGAATCTGTTCCGCTTCTCCCGACGCGCTGCACAGTACCAGTGTTTCTCCCTTGGAGGAAAGCTTGAAACTGGCGTGCAGATATCCTTCCTCATCCACGGTATCCTTTCCGGAAAGATAGATCACGCCGTATTCTCCCGGCGCAATGACATAATCCGTCGGCACCTTCCACTTCCGGGCGTCGCCGGTGCTGTCCGAAAGCGACCAGTTTTTGAGATTCACCTGACGGGAGGAAGCGTTCTGAATCTCGATCCAGTCGCAGCAGCTTCCGTCGGACAGAGGCGCATAACAGGTGTTGCGGCTCATGACCTCGCTGATGCGTATCTCGCCCACCGACACCTTCGATGAATTTCCACATCCCGACAGTAACCAAAGAATTGCCGTCAGCGTCGGCAGCAGCCATCGTTTAAAACAGTTCACCCGAAGCACCCCCTCCCGTCCTTATTTGTCAATCAGGTCGGCATAACATTTCTCGGTGATTTTCTTGCATACCGTATAGAAATGGTAATCGTCCACATAGCCGATGGCGCCGCTGGTCATGACCACTACGCCGCTCTTCTGCTGCTCGTCATAACACACACTCGCGTAAACGCCATAGGCATTGCCGCCGTGATAGTAGAGGTCATGCCCTTCCACATAGGCGGTGGTCTTTTTGAAGCCGAGACAGTAACGGAATTTGTCGTCCTTGAGATATTCCTTTTCGACTTCCTTCACCGCGTCCTCCGAAAGCACGCGGATATTGCCGTACATACCGTCGTTGATAAAAATCGTCACCAGCTTGGCGTAATTCTGGGGACTGATGATCAGACTGCCCTGCGCGAGAATGTAGGTCTCGCCGGGTTCGCGGATCACACGATCCTTGACCAGCACCGAACGGGCACGCGCTACCTTGTCCACCTTATAGCAGTCCGCAACGTTGTTTTTGTCCTTCAGGCTCTGTCCGCCGAAGGCGGCATCCATGCCCAGACGCTGGAACAACACCGAGTCAGTGAAATAGATGTAGGGCATATTGGTGATGACCTCGTCGAGCGAGCCCACAATGCCGAAGCCGGAATTGCTGTAAGAGAATTCCTTGCCGGGCTGCTGGCTCTTGTAGCTTTTGAGATTGACCACGAGATCCTTGAGCCGTTCGCCCGCGTTGCTGCCGGTATAGATGATATACTCGTCGTCGAGAGAGGACGTATGGTTGAGCAGCATACGCGGTGTGATTTCGGTCTTGGGGAAGTAGGGATTGCGGAATTTGTAATGGAAATAATCCTCCACATTGCGGTCGAGGTCGAGCTTGCCCGCGTCCACCAGCGTCATGGTGGAAAGAGTGGAGATGATCTTGGAGAGCGACGCAGGACGGAATTTGGTGTCGGCGTTGATTTTTTTGCCCTGCTGCTTGTTGGCATAGCCGTAGGAATAGGTGTACTGCACGGTGCCGTCCTTAATGACCGCGACGCCCACGCCCATCGCGCTGTAATCCTGACAGATTTTCTTGATGGCGGATGCGGAAGAGCCGGTCAGCTCGGTGGGCTGATGGGGGTCGACCAGCGCGGGTTCCTCCTGCCCTTCGCGGACCACGTAATATTTGTCAATCCAGCCGAAGCAGCTTTTAATGTACTCAATGCGGTAAAATTCGCCGCTGGTTTCCAGCACTTCAAAGGACTGTCCTTTATGGGCAGTGTTCTGGAGCTTTTTTTTGCCGCCGGGTTCGGAGCAGAGCGGCGCGACGGTAAATTTGACCGTCACCTGAAAGCCGCTTTCGGGTTCCTCGGAAGAGACGTCCCCCCCGCCGAGAACAGTGGAAACCGTACCCGGCGTTTTGGGGGCAAACAGTCCCGCCATGACCTTCGCGTAATCGACAGGCGAAAGCACAAAGGTAATCACGATACTGAGCGTCACGATCACCGCCAGACCTACCGTGCCAATGCCGCGCAGACGATTGCCGCGATAATATTTCAGATACTGACGGCGCTTGTCCTCCCAGAAAGCCGCCGGTGCACCGCTGTTCCGGGTGTTTTTTTTGTCAGATTGCCGCATAACGGAGGTGTCACCTCATTTCAATTGTCAGGCTTTTTTTGCGCCCGCAGCCGATAGATGTTTCTATATATTATAGCAAACATCCCTTTGCAATACAAGGGGCAACACAAAAAAATGCTGGTTGGTTATTGTTATACAGGAAGTATAATGAAAAAAATCAGCCTTGTCCCAAGAATGCAATAAAGCTGAATTTTGATTTTTCCATTATCTGTTTTCAACAGGGCTTTTCTTTAATCCCAGCTCGTCTTTTTAGATAATAGTGAATAAAGAATGGTGAATAATGAATAGTACAACAGCGCGGCGAAGTTTATCGCCTTACGTTATTCACTATTCATTATTCACCATTCACTCTTCACTTAGCGGCGTCAGCCGCGCTGTTGGTCGGAGTGGGGAGACTCGAACTCCCGGCTTCCACATCCCAAATGTGGCGCCCTACCACCTGGGCTACACCCCGATTGGCGACTATTATACCATAACCATTCCCGGCTGTCAACCACTTATCTTCCGTTTTTTCGGTTCACAAAACACAAAAAGCGGAAAGCTGCGTTTTTTCTCTCAACTCTCCGCTTATCCATCAATGATTCTGTTTGCCGGACTGCTTTTGTTGAAAATCTCAGAAAAACGTCGCGACCGGATTTTCCGGGGCATTGTCAGGCGTGAGAGAAATCAATTTAAGCACTGGTCCCTTGCGACCGTAGATGCGGCTGTGCTTGACGGTAATTTTGGCGGAAATCCGCACCCAGTCTGTGTCCTTCACGCTGTCGCCGCCGTCCTCGCAGAGCAGACCGCAGTACTGGATATCCTCCACGCAGCAGGTCATGATGGGACGTCCTACAAAGAAACTTCGGGCAGGCAGCCTGCTGTTTTTATTGACTCTGCCGAGGAAGGTGACAGTCTTGCCGTTGTACTGCATGGTATTCTCACAGAGATCGCGGTAGAACAGCGCATAATCGCCGTCCCCGATTTCGATGACAGGTGCGTCGATGTCAAAGGGCAGGGGATCCTCGATGTCGTCATAGGCAATCTGACCGTCGGTGCGTTCATAGACAATATCGGCGCGGCGGCTGATGGTGCGCACGAGCTGATGACGCGCCTGAAAATCGGTATCGGGTGTGCAGCGGTTAAATACCACAATGTCGCAGCTGCTGAGTTTATCCACCACGAGATTGCGCATATTGGCATTGTAGACGTCGATGGTGGTATCATCCACAAACATAAACTCCTGATACACCGCCCAGTCTTCGGGCATGAACCGGAAGAGATCGTTCACCAGCCACATACCGTTATATTCAATCATTACGCGGGTGGCGTTGTGCTTACGGCGCAGCGCCTCCAGTTTGTCGGGATTGATGCGCTTCCGGTCATCGATCACCTCAATGAACACATCGGGGGACGCGAATTGTGCGGGAGACAACTCCTCTTCCCCTTCCTCACACAGCAGCACCAGCGTCCGATCCTTGCCGCTTTCAAAGAAACTTTTGTCAGAGAGCGTTTCCTGCAAAAACTTGGTTTTGCCCGCCTCCAGAAATCCGGTAAAAAGATACACGGGAATGTCCATAGGAAAATCATGCTCCTTTCGGGGGAATGGTTACTGCGCGGCGCCGTTTGCCACTGTGAACAGCGCTTTCAGACCCTTCTTGTTCAGTCCGGTGCCGATGACGCAGAGCTTGCCGATGACATCGGCAGCGCCGAAGCGGATTTCCTTTTCACCGGGTACATAATCAAAGTGAATCCACTGACCGTCCGCTGTGGCAACAATGCCCTTGGCACGCAGCACCATGCCGTAACGTCCGGTCATGAGTTCGTCGAGACAGTCCTCTACGAAGCCTTGTGTAAACTTTTCGGCGGTTTCGGTTCCCCAACTGGTAAAGACCTCGTCGGCATGATGATCATGGTGGTGATGGTGATGATGCTCGTGTTCTTCTTCATCGTCATGGTGGTGATGATGATGGTGATGCTCGTGTTCCTCGTCTTCATCGTCGTGGTGATGATGGTGGCACTCGCATTCGGGATCGTCGCACTCTTCCCCGTCGTGATGGTGATGATGGTGATGATGCTTTTCTTTTTCCTTCTGCTCTTCCAGCAGATGCTCAAGCTCTGCCTCAAGCGTGCTGCGCTTTTCCATCGCGGCGAGAATCGCGCTGCCGTCAAGCTGATCCCACGGGGTCGTGATAAGCGTCGCGTGTTCGTTGAGCGAACGCACAATGGCAACCACATCGTCCAGCTTATCCTGCCGCAGTCCGTCCGTGCGGGACAGCACCACCGAGGACGCAAATTCAATCTGATTCTGATAGAATTCCGCGAAATTCTTCAGATACATCTTGCACTTGGACGCGTCAATCACCGTGGTGAATGCGTTGAGTTCCATATCCTCAATGCCCGCGCCCTGTACGGCGCGAATGACGTCGCTAAGCTTGCCCACGCCGGACGGCTCGATGATAATGCGGTCGGGGTTGTACTGCTCCTTGACCTGTGCCAGCGCCTTGCCGAAATCGCCCACCAGACTGCAGCAGATACAGCCGGAATTCATCTCCGTGATCTGAATGCCCGCTTCCTTGAGAAATCCGCCGTCAATGCCGATCTGACCAAATTCGTTCTCAATAATCACCAGCATTTCATCATGATATGCCTCTTTGATGAGTTTTTTGATGAGCGTGGTTTTGCCGGCTCCCAAAAAGCCGGAGAAAATATCTACTTTTGTCATAAGTATCCTGTACCTCCATTTCTTTACAAATCTATATTATAACAAATGCCGTGCTGCAAAACAAGTGGCAGATGTAAATTTTTTTCGGTGGGCAATGCACACGAATCTGCAAGGCATATGAAATAATGATAAAATATATTGACATTTTATGAAAAATATGGTATAATTATAACACAACATTTTGATGTACGCACAGATTGCGTAAGATCAAAGACGAAAGGACATGATGAAATGAGGTTTAAGAAATTCTTCGCCGTGCTGCTTGTTGCGGCAATGTTCCTGTCGATGGGAACGGGGGTGTTCCCGCTGCTTGACCGGATACCGATGGTGGCATACGCGGCGGGGAACAGTGATTTTGTCATCGAAGACGGCGTGCTGACAAAATATAAAGGCAGCGGCGGAGATGTGGTGATACCCAATTCCGTCAAGGAAATCGGCCAGCGGGCTTTTTCTGGTTGCAAAAAATTGACGAGTGTGATGATACCAGATTCCGTAAAATACATTGCCGGATATTTTTATTTTGATGATGAGTGTGGAGATAACACGTACTATGGAGCTTTTAAGGATTGCACGAGCTTGAAGAGTATTACCATACCGGATTCCGTCACGTCAATAGGACCGTGTGCATTTATGGGTTGCAATAGCTTAACAAGTGTGACAATGCCCAATTCTGTCACGTCAATTAATATGCGCACTTTTTTCAACTGCACAGGCTTAACAAGTGTAACGATATCCAATTCTGTCACGTCGATTGGCAAGGAGGCTTTTTATGGCTGCAATAGCTTAACAAGTGTGACAATACCCAATTCTGTCACGTCGATTGACTATTATGCTTTTAAATCTTGCAGTAGATTGAAAAGCATAACAATACCGGATTCCATTAAATGGATTGGCAATGCCACATTTTTAGGCTGCACGGGATTGACAAGTGTGACGATTGGCAATTCCGTCACGTCAATTGGTGAAGATGCTTTTAGAGACTGCACAGGATTAACAAGTGTGACAATACCGGATTCCGTCAAAACGATTGGCTCGAGTGCTTTTTCCGGTTGCACGGGATTGACAAGTGTGACCATACCAAATTCTGTCACGAAGATTGATATGCGGGCTTTTTCCGGCTGCACGAGATTGACAAATGTGACGATACCAAATTCTGTCACTTCAATCGGCTCAAGTGCTTTTTCCGACTGCACGGGATTGACAAGTGTGGCGATTGGCAATTCTGTCACTTCAATTGGCTCAAGTGCTTTTTCCGACTGCACGGGATTGACAAGTGTGGCGATTGGCAATTCTGTCACTTCAATTGGCTCAAGTGCTTTTTCCGGCTGCACGGGATTGACAAATGTGACAATACCAAATTCTGTCACAAAGATTGACAGTTCTGCTTTTTCTGGTTGCACGGGATTGACAAATTTGACGATGTCGGATTCCGTCACTTGGATTGGCTCGAGTGCTTTTTCCGGCTGCACGGGATTGACCAGTGTGACAATACCAAATTCCGTCACTTCAATTGGCGATTTGGCTTTTTCCGATTGCACGGGATTGACAAGTGTGACGATTGGCAATTCCGTCACGTCAATTGGCAAAAGTGCTTTTTATAACTGCACAGGATTGACAAGTGTGACAATACCCAATTCTGTCACAAAGATTTACAGTTCTGCTTTTTCCGACTGCATGGGATTGACAAATTTGACGATGTCTGATTCCGTCACGTCAATTGGCAAAAGTGCTTTTTATAACTGCACAGGATTGACAAGTGTGACAATACCAAATTCCGTCACTTCAATTTACCAGAGTGCTTTTTCCGGCTGCAAGGGATTGACAAGTGTGACGATTGGCAATTCCGTCACTTGGATTGGCTCGAGTGCTTTTTCCGGCTGTACAGGATTGACAAGTGTGACAATACCAAATTCCGTCACATCAATTGATCAGAGTGCTTTTTCCAATTGCAAGGGATTGACAAGTGTGACGATTGGCAATTCCGTCACATCAATTGATCAGTATGCTTTTTCCGGCTGCACGGTTTTGACAAGTGTGACGATTGGCAATTCCGTCACATCAATTGATCAGTATGCTTTTTCCGGTTGCACGGGATTGACAAGTGTGACAATACCAAATTCCGTCACTTTAATTGGCGCGAGTGCTTTTTCCAGTTGCACGGGATTGACAAGTGTGACGATTGGCAATTCCGTCAAAACAATTGGCTGGAGTGCTTTTTCCGGCTGCACAGACATAAAAGATGTTTATTATTCAGATACAATAGATCATTGGAATAAAATAAATATTGCAAGTTATAACGAGTATTTAACCAGTGCCACTATACATTACAATAGTCCGGCTATTCCAATAATCTCTTCTATTTCGGTGAAATCAGTTCCAAGTAAAGTAGATTATAATGTCGGCGACACGCTTGACATGACAGGCTTAATTCTCGTTGCCAAATACACCGACGGTTCACCCCAAGAAATCACGGAAGGCTTCACCTGCACGCCCACGGCACTCAATACTGCTGGCTCACAGACCATTACGGTGACGTATGAAGGAAAGGAAACCTCGTTCGATGTCACTGTTAATGAAGCAAAAGAACTCCGTATCCTCTCCCAGCCGGAGGACACGATTGCCAACGAAGGCGACGATCTCACCTTCACCATTGTAGCGGAAGGTGACAATATCACCTATAAATGGCAGCAGAGCGACGACAATTGCAAGACGTGGAAGACGCTCACCGACGTGACGGGAGACACGCTTCAAACCACGCTGACGAAAGAGAACAATCACCGCTGCTTCCAGTGCATTCTGCGCGATTCGCACGGGAACAAGGTGGTTTCCAAGGCGTTCTCGATGGAATTTCTCACGCTTGAAATTTCGACCCAGCCTGAATCTGTCACGGCAAAAGTCGGCGATCTGATGAGCTTTAAGGTCGTTGCCGAGGGCGACGGACTGACCTATCAATGGCAGCTTTCGGACGATCAGGGTCTGACGTGGCGCAACAGCAAGGCGACCGTTGCCAATTATTCCACCACCCTCAGCACCACCAATAACGGACGGTTCCTGCGCTGCATTGTGACCGACCAGTACGGCAATTCCGTGACTTCACAAAACGCGTCCATGAAAATTGCCGCCACGCAGCTTCGGATTCTCTCCCAGCCGGAGGATACCATTGCGAACGAGGGCGACAGACTGACCTTTACCATCAAGGCACAAGGCGACAATATCACCTATAAATGGCAGCAGAGTGATGACAATTGCAAGACGTGGCGGACACTCACGGATGTGACGGGCAACACGCTTTCCACCACGCTGACAAGACAGAACAACCACAGATGTTTCCAGTGCATTCTCCGGGATTCTCACGGGAACAAGGTGGTTTCCAAGACGTTCTCGATGGAATACGCCTCTATTGTCATTACGGAGCAGCCGTCGCCTGTGACAGCCAAAGAGGGCGATCTGGTCAGCTTCAAGATCAAGGCGACCGGCGAAGGACTGACCTATCAATGGCAGCTTTCGGATGATCAGGGCAAGTCGTGGCGCAACAGCAAGGCGACTACGCCGAGCTATACCACCACCCTCACCACTGCCAATAACAAGCGGTATCTGCGCTGTATTGTCACAGATCAGTACGGAAACAAATTGAAATCCGACGCGACGTATATGAAAATCACATCGCTGAAAATCAGCGGACAGCCCATCAACGCGGAAGCGCCCAAGGGCGGCAAGGTGACGTTCAAGGTAACGGCGTCGGGACCGAGCATCACCTATCAGTGGCAGCTCTCTGACGACAAAGGAAAGACCTGGCGCAACAGTTCCACCAAAACCGCGACGTACTCGACCACATTGAGCGACAAGAACGACGGACGGTATGTCCGCTGCATTGTGACCGACAAGTACGGCAACAGCGTTATCTCCGACCCGGCACGTATGGAAGCCGCGTAATCGATGGCAAAGCCGTTTGTGCTGCATGAAACAACCCGCCGCCTGACGGATATCTTCGGATATCGGTCGGCGGCGGGTTTTATTAAAACAATCATAAAAAATATTGACGAATATTAAAAAATATGGTATAATTATAACACAACATTTTGATGTACGCACAGATTGCGTAAGATCAAAGACGAAAGGACATGATGAAATGAGGTTTAAGAAATTCTTCGCCATGCTGCTTGTCGCGGCAATGTTCCTGTCGATGGGAACGGGGCTGTTCCCGCTGCTTGACCGGATGTCCATGGTGGCATACGCGGCGGGGAACAGTGATTTCGTCATCGAAGACGGCGTGCTGACAGAATACAAAGGCAGCGGCGGAGATGTGGTGATTCCTGATTCCGTCAAGGAGATTGGCAGTAGTGCTTTTGCTTATTGTAGTAACTTGAAGAGCGTGACGATACCGAAATCTGTCAAGGAGATTGGCAGTAATGCTTTTTCTGATTGCCGTAGATTGACCAGTATCAATGTAAACAGTCAGAATCCGAGCTATACCTCCAAAAACGGTGTTTTGTACAGTAAAGATATGAAAGTGCTGATACAATATCCGTGCGGAAAAACCGGAGCGTTTGCCACCATACCGGATTCGGTCAGAATCATTGAAGAGGAAGCTTTTGTAAACTGCATCGAATTGACAAGCGTGACAATCCCGGATTCGGTCAGAATCATTGAAGAGGAAGCTTTTGTAAACTGCATCGAATTGACAAGCGTGACAATCCCGAATTCCGTCACAGAGATTGGCGATGATGCTTTTTATGGCTGCACGGGCTTGAAAAAAATCAATGTAAACAGTCAGAATCCGAGTTATACCAGCAAAGACGGTGTTTTGTACAGCAAAGACATGAAAACACTGATACAATATCCGTGCGGAAAAACCGGAACATTTGCCATTCCGGATTCGGTCAGAACCATTGAAGACGGTGCTTTTTCAAATAGTTCAGGATTGACCGGCATCACCATACCCAATTCGGTTCAGTCGATCGGCGGATGTGCTTTTTGGGGCTGCAAGGGATTAAGCAGTATCAGATTACCCGATTCTGTGAAGCACATTGATGATTATGCTTTTTATGAGTGTACAGGTCTGACGAATATAACCTTATCGAGTTCCATTAAGAAGATCGGCGAAAGTTCTTTTGAAGGCTGCAATAGCTTGACAAGTGTAACGATACCCAATTCCGTCAAGGAGATTGGTGAGTATGCTTTTGATTATTGCAGCAGCTTGAAGAGTGTGAAAATACCAAACTCTGTCACGGAGATTGGCGATTATGCTTTTTGGTATTGCAGCAGCCTGACGGATGTGATAATACCGAATTCCGTCACGGAGATCGGCGAATTGGCTTTTTATGGCTGCACAAGCTTGAAAAAAATCAATGTAAACAGTCAGAATCCGAGTTATACCAGCAAAGACGGCGTTTTGTACAGTAAAGATATGTCAGAACTGATTCAGTGTCCGTGTAAAAAATCCGGCGCATTTTCCATACCGAATTCCGTCACAGAAATTGGCGTAAGAGCTTTTGAAGACTGCACCAGTCTGATCAGTGTCACCATACCGAATTCCATCACAGAAATTGGTTATGATGCTTTTTATGGCTGCACAAGTCTGACAAGTGTCAACATACCGAATTCCGTCACAGAAATTGGTGATGATGCTTTTTATGGCTGCACAAGTCTGACAAGTGTCAACATACCGAATTCCGTCACAGAAATTGGTGATGGTGCTTTTTGTGGCTGCACTGGCTTGAAAAAAATCAACGTAAACAGTCAGAATCCGAGTTATACCAGCAAAGACGGTGTTTTGTACAGCAAAGACATGAAAACACTGATACAATATCCGTGCGCCAAGACCGGAACATTTGCCATACCAAATACCGTCAGAACCATTGAAGACGGTGCTTTTGCAGAATGCGCGGGATTGACAGGCGTTACCATACCCAATTCCGTCAAAGAGATAGGCTTTTGGGTTTTTAACCACTGCACAGGCTTGACGAGTATCACCATACCGAAATCCGCCACAGATATAGCTGAAAATGTCTTTTACGGTTGTACAAAACTGACTGCAATCCATGTAAACAGCGAAAATCCAAATTATTCCAGCAAAGACGGCGTCTGGTACAATAAGGAGAAAACCGAACTCATACAATGCCCCATGAAAAAATCCGGAACATTTACGATTCCCAATTCCGTCACATGGATTGATCATCTGTCTTTTTCCGGTTGCAAGGGACTGACAAGCGTGACGATACCGAATTCCGTCACATTTATCGGAAGCGGCGCATTTGAGAACTGCACGGGCTTGAAGCACGTTACCATACCCGATTCGGTGAATTGGATTGGCGACGGCGCATTTTTTGGCTGCACAGGCTTGACAAGCGTGATCATACCGGCTTCCGTTGATTCCATTAACCCTGAAGCCAGTGGCATAGAAGACGCTTGCTTTGCGGGCTGCGTCAATCTCAAAGACGTCTATTACGGAGATACTGAACTGCAATGGAAAAGACTGATTCATTTCAATGGCATACCGGATATGAACTTAGGCATCAACAAAAACGCAACCATCCATTATAACTATGTATCGGAATCTCTTTCCATCACGACCCAGCCGTCACCTGTCACGGCAAAATCCGGCAATACGGTGAGTTTTAAAATCAAAGCCACAGGCGAGGGACTGACCTATCAATGGCAGCTCTCCGATGATCAGGGCAAGACGTGGCGGGACAGTTCCGCCAAGACCGCTGTGTATTCCACCACGTTGAGCGACAAGAATAACGGACGGTATGTCCGCTGCATCGTCACCGATAAGACCGGCAAAGCTGTAAAATCCAACGCGGCTTATATGAAAATCACGTCGCT
The DNA here is from genome assembly GCA_017395425.1 of Clostridia bacterium. Taxonomy (GTDB): domain Bacteria; phylum Bacillota; class Clostridia; order Oscillospirales; family Acutalibacteraceae; genus RUG762. The sequence continues at coordinate 88,084 of JAFPUM010000061.1, forward strand.
GAAAATCACAGAGCAGCCCGCACCCGTGACAGCGAAAGCAGGCGATCCGGTGACATTCAAGGTGACAGCGTCGGGTCCGAGCATCACCTATCAATGGCAGCTCTCCGACGATCAGGGCAAGACATGGCGAAACAGCAAGGCAACCACCGCCAGCTATTCCACAACCCTCAGCACCGACAACAACGGACGGTATCTGCGCTGCATTGTGACGGATAAGTACGGCAATTCCGTCAAGTCGGATGCGGCTTATATGAAGATTACCTCCCTGAAAATCACCAAACAGCCCACCAACGCAAAAGCAGCCAAGGGCAGCAAAGTAACGTTCAAGGTAACGGCGTCGGGACCGAGCATCACCTATCAGTGGCAGCTCTCCGACGATCAGGGCAAGACGTGGCGGAACAGTTCCACCAAGGCTGCTACGTACTCCACGACGTTGAATGACAAGAACGACGGACGGTATGTCCGCTGCATTGTGACCGACAAGTATGGCAACAGCGTTATCTCCAACCCGGCACGTATGGAAGCCGCGTAATCGATGGCAATCCATCCGAAGCACCACCAACTGCAAGGGCAGTATCACATAAAAAATTATGTGATACTGCCCTTTTTCCTCACCGTTGCTTTCACTGGTAAATGAAACAATCTCATAAAATGTTGACGAAATCTGAAAAAGACGGTATAATAATCATACAACATTCAAATCATAACGGAGCCTATACAAACGGAGGAACACGATATGCTGACCAATTATCACACTCACACCTTTCGATGCCAGCACGCCAACGGCACGGTGGAGGATTATGTACGCGAAGCCATCGCCAAGGGATTTGACATATTAGGCATGAGTGATCATGTACCCTATCCCCACTACGAATTCGGTTATCGGATGCCAATGGCGGAAATCTGGGATTACATCTATGAGGTGGAAGACGCTCAAAAAAAATTCGGGAAACAATTGCAGATCCTGCTGGGTTTTGAAAGTGAATATCTCTGTGCAAAGCGCTCCTATTATGAGGAACTGCTGGAGGGATATCAGGTGGAATACCTTGTGCTCGGGCAGCACTTTTTCGACTATGGCGGCTCCTTCAAAAGCTCCTATGCCCTCAAAGACAGCGCCGAATGCGTGCGATATGCCAAAAGTGTGGCAGAGGGTCTTTCTACCGGATACTTTTCTCTTCTGGCGCACCCCGATATCGTGGGCGTCAACTGCCTGTCATGGGACAGAAATATGGACGAAATGACCGACATCATTCTCGAAGCCGCCATGCGGTATGACGTGCCACTGGAAGTCAACGCCAACGGTATCCGCCGCGGTACAATTCACGACAAAGAACTCGGGCGTCATTATATGTATCCTCACTTCAAATTCTGGGAAAAGGCGGCAGCGGCAAAGGTGCCGACCGTCATCAGTTCCGACTGCCATATGCCATCCTTGCTGTATGACGCAGACGTGCTGCGTACCCGTCAGTTCGCCGAGGAAATGGGCATAAATATCATCGAAAATATCACCATCAAATAAAAATCCCAGTTATAAATTATAATGTAAAGAATTGCGGAATGTTTTTTTCAGTATGAAACGAAGAAAACTGCATACAATAGAGGTGCGGGCGCGGCGGACGCGGCTTCGGCATTGCTCCGAAGGAAATCCCATTCGGCACGCTCCGCGCTTTCTGCCCCGAAACGATGTGAGCCGCCGGCGCGGTTCATCCTCCGCCGACGCTTTGGTCGGCTCACCGCGGGCAGCGCCTGTATTCTATCATTCCATCCTTCAAGCAAGGAGATGACAACATGCTGGACAGAACATCCCTGATACTGGTCATCATCGGCGCCCTGAACTGGGGTTCCATCGGTCTTTTCAAATTTGACTTTGTGGGCTGGCTCTTCGGCGGACAGGCCGCCACGCTCAGCCGCATTGTCTTTGCCCTGGTGGGTCTCGCGGGTCTGTGGTGCATTTCGCTACTCTTCCGCGACCGGGACGAAATCGTGGATTCTATTCACGATTAACGTTTCTTTCCCTGTCCATGCGCATGGACACCAAAACGGCAGTACCCCTCCCGCGACTAATTTTCGCAGGAAAGGGTACTGCCGTTTTTTTCATAGATATGTTCAATGGGCAGCTTCTTCGGTCGTAAGAGAATGACCGTGCGCAACGGTATGGTTGGCATATGTCTGCCAGTCCGGCTCATATGCATCCGTCGCCTGATTGCCCCACATATCCCAACCGCCGCGGCTGCCGCGTGCAAAAAGCTCCAGATACGGTCCGGGCGAACAGGCTTCAATCAGGCTTACAAACTCATCGGGCTTGCGGCTGTGTTCCCGCTTCATGGCTCGTATGAGGTTTACCTGTGAACGTCCCGGCTGAAGTGTACGGTTTTTTTCTCCTACAATACCAAACAGCAGCACCTCGGTGACATTGCGAAAATAAAATCCCACACCTCTACCGTCGGGCTGCCCGTCCTTTCGCACCTTTTCCCATACGAGATTAGTTTTATAGGAAAACCCCCACGCCTTCATAACCTCCAGTCCATCAGGCAGCAACGCATTGGGAACCCACAGATATAGATGACAGCGTTCCGCCGCGCAATCGCCCACCGGCAGTGCCATGATATCTTCCAGCGTCATGGTTTCATACCGGTTCAGCCGCTTATGCTCCGGCGCGACTTTTCCTGTACGGTTTTGAAACTGCCATGGCGGATCGGCATAAATCGTCTGATACTGCTTTCCCTCCGTGAAAGTTCTCAGGTTTTCGATGGTTTCCTCGAGAGTTGTCATGCTTCATAATCCTTTACACAAGATTTTCTGATGCCCACCGCCAGAATCGGACAACCACCGTTTCGGCGGGAATCCAATCGGTTGAGCAATTTTCCCATCCATGTGGTGGACGCACCGTATTTGCTGAGAATATTCATTTCCCGAAACACCTCGTTCAATTCTTCGGATCGGGTTACGATAATACCCACGTCCACCAATCCGCAATCAAAATAGGTACGCATCGCCAGCAAATCGCGGTCAAATGTCTGATCCTTGCTGTTCCATTCCAGATCGAACGCCACCTGATGCTTGATAAAATCAATATTATGTCCGTCGATATATCCTTTGATAATTCTTTCCTCAAACGGCTCATCGGCAAAGCGACCGCGTCGCTGTGCGGTGCGGCGGGGAAACAATTTCACCAGCAAATCGCCTGTAATCCGGATTTCCCGCCATCCAAGCGGATAAAGCACATCATCGAATTTTTTAGGAATAGGGCTCTCATTACCGCCTGCCTGCTGCAATTCTTCTTTTGTAACAGTAAACTGATGGAGACAGGCTTGTATTTCTGCCCATTCATCCGGAAATGCCTCCGTCAGAATTTCCAACGCGTGACCGTAACTGTAAAATTCATATTTGTTGGCAAGGTTTGTCGGAATAGCCATTGATACCTCCAAAAACCAAAAGCGGCAGTACCCTCTTCCACGCGACAGTGGGCGCGGGAGGGTACTGCCCCTCATGTGATATGCAACAATGATAACGGCAGATCAAACTGCACCGGTATTACTTACCCTTGCCGCAGCACTGCTTGTACTTTTTGCCGCTGCCGCAGGGACAGGGATCATTACGACCGATCTTCTTTCCGGCGCGCGCGGGCATGGATTCTGAATCGGCATCTGGCTCGTTGGGCTTCTGAATCTGTTCGCGCTTGGGTTCCTCCTGCTTGCGCACCTGCACGGTGAGAATCTGGAGAGCGGTGTCCTCCTTGATCTGTGCAATCATTTCGTCGAACATCTCAAAGCCTTCCTGCGTATAGGCAATTGCGGGGTCTTTCTGACCGTAGGAACGCAGACCGATACCCTTTTTGAGCTCCTCCATCGCGTCGATGTGCGCCATCCAGAGGGTATCCACCACGCGCAGCAGCACCACACGATCCAGTTCGCGGGCAATTTCTTCGCCGAATTCCTCTTCACGCTTCTCATAAAGCGCATGGGCGCGGTCAATCAGTTCATCAGCAATGGTCTGGCGTTCCAGCGTATCCAGATCATCCACCGTATAATGGAAGTCATCCGGCTTGGTCAGCAGATTGAGATAGGTCTGGCGCAGACCGTCAAAGTTCCATTCGTCCTTTTCATCCGATCCGAGATACAATCCCACATTGGCTTCGATGGAATCGTCAATCATCCTGATAATGTTGTCACGGATATTCTCGCCGTCCAGCACGCGGTCGCGCTCGGTATAGATCAGTTCGCGCTGACGGTTCATAACGTCGTCGTAGCGAAGCACGTTTTTACGAATGGCAAAGTTGCGACCTTCCACCTTCGCCTGCGCACCCTCGATGCTTCTGGAAACCATTCTCGAATCAATGGCGGTATCCTCGTCGATATTCAGGGACGCCATCATGGACTGGAGACGTTCACCGCCGAAAATACGCATGAGATCATCTTCAAGCGAGAGATAGAAACAGCTCTCGCCCGGGTCGCCCTGACGTCCTGAACGACCGCGCAGCTGATTGTCGATACGACGCGATTCATGGCGCTCGGTACCGATGATAATCAAACCGCCCGCCTCACGCACTTTTTCACCTTCCGCGTCGGTGACTTCCTTGAACTTGGCTTTGAGGTCACTGAACTTCTGACGCGCCTCGATGATTTCCTCGTCATCGGTATCGCTGTAAGCGGTAGACTCCTCAATCAGTTCCTCGGAATACCCCTGTTTGCGCATTTCGCTCTTTGCCATAAATTCGGGGTTGCCGCCGAGCAGAATATCCGTACCGCGTCCCGCCATGTTGGTGGCAATGGTGACGGCACCGTACTTGCCCGCCTGTGCCACGATTTCGGCTTCCTTCTCGTGATACTTGGCATTGAGAACGGAGTGCTTGATGCCGCGGCGGCTGAGCGCCTGACCCAGCATTTCGGACTTGTCGATGGAAACGGTACCCACCAGTACCGGCTGCCCGTGTTCATGTGCTTCGATGATGCGCTCGATCACGGCATGATACTTGCCCTTGGCAGTGGAATAAATCTTATCGGGCAGATCCACACGGATGGTGGGACGGTTCGTCGGAATTTCCACGCAGTCGAGCTTGTAAATCTCGTTGAACTCGTTTTCTTCCGTGAGAGCCGTACCGGTCATGCCGGAGAGTTTACTGTAAAGACGGAAATAATTCTGGAAGGTGATGGAGGCAAGCGTCTTGGATTCCCGCTCCACGGTCACGCCTTCCTTGGCTTCGATCGCCTGATGCAGACCTTCATTGTAACGGCGGCCGTACATAATGCGTCCGGTAAATTCATCGACGATCAGCACCTTGCCGTCCTGCACCACGTAGTCCACATCCAGGTGCATCACGCCGTGCGCCTTGATCGCCTGGTTGATGTGGTGCAGAATGGTGATGGCTTCGGGACTGTTGTCCATCAGATTTTCAATGCCGAACGTCTTTTCGGCACGCGCCACACCCTTGGGCGTCAGGGTAGCGGTTTTGGCTTTTTCGTCTACGATATAATCCGCATCGCCATACTTGTCGTCATGCTCTTCCTTTTCGTCCACCTCGGCGATAACCTCGTACTGGAGCTTCTTGGCAAAATCGTTGACCGTATTGTAAAGAGCCGTGGATTTGTCGCCCTGACCTGAAATAATCAGCGGGGTTCTTGCCTCGTCGATCAGAATGGAGTCCACCTCGTCCACGACGGCAAAATGATGACCGCGCTGCACCTTCTGTTCCTTATAGATAACCATGTTATCGCGCAGATAGTCAAAGCCCAGCTCGTTATTGGTACCGTAGGTGATATCGCAGGCATAGGAAGCGCGGCGCTCATCGTTCTTCATATCATGCAGGATCAGACCCACGCTCAGACCCAGAAAACGGTGAATCTTGCCCATCCATTCGCTGTCGCGCTTGGCGAGATAGTCATTGACCGTAACGACGTGCACCCCTTGGCCGGTCAACGCGTTCAGATAGGAGGGCAGCGTTGCTACCAGCGTTTTGCCTTCACCGGTCTTCATTTCGGCAATGCGCCCCTGATGGAGGATGATGCCGCCGATGATCTGCACCGGGAAATGCTTCATGCCCAGCACGCGCCAGCCAGCCTCACGGCAGACTGCAAAGGCGTCGGGCAGAATGTCGTCGAGGGTTTCTCCCTCGGCAAGCCTTCCTTTCAGAATATCCGTCTGCGCCCGCAGTTCGCTGTCCGACATAGCGGCGTAGGTATCCTCCAGTGCCAGCACCTGATCGCAGATCGGCTGTACGCGCTTGATCTCGCGATCGGAATAACTGCCAAATATCTTGCTTAAAATACCCATGTGATATTCAACCATCCTTCCTCGTCCGGTTCAAACAGCAAATCAAAAAACCGGACAACCATTTTTGACCGACGGCGGCACACACATTTCCGTTCCCGTCAGCACAATACACACATGATAGCACATATAAAATGATTTTACAATATCATGGACAAAAAAATGTTAATCAATTGAAAATAATTTTGCCTTGCGTTGGGCGCTTCCTACAAAAAAGCCCCAAAAAACGTTTGAAAGGTTGTTAAAAACAGCACGAACAAATAAATTTGCTGTTTTTCAATAAAATTTACTTGACAAACGCATATATCCGTGGTATGATGAAAGCACCATAAACGACGTGCTGTTGTTTTCAGAAGGTCTGCATTTTTTCAAAAATCTGCATTTTTTCAAAAAGAATGACGTATCGGAAAGAATGACGTATCGGAGGTAATGTCATGTCGGTGATTTTTTCGTTTGCCTTGACCGGGGTGGGACACCTTGCTCACGCGGTATCGCTGGCAGCCGAGACACTGCTGATGAAAAAAACATTCCATTCGGAATATGAGTTGAGCCAGGACGGTGAAACGGTTTGGAACGGAACCGTATCCTATACCTTTGTGGGCTTCGGCGAGGACGGGGATTTCTCCTCTTCTTTCGGCAGGGAACCGGTTTCGGTGGGCAGACGGCTGGGTCGGCTCAAGGACGAGCCGGAGTACCGCGTGTGGCAGCTCAAAGCGGCAGGCGGCGATTACATCATGGTAAAAAGCAAAGCGGACACCGCCGAGGTTTTCCGTCGGGTATAATTTTCCTGACGGAGCCGGGCAGCAGGCTGTTTCGGTGTGCCGCCAAACATAATCAATACCCAAGCGGAATCCCGACTTTGGCGCTTTGCCAAAGTCGGGATTCCTTTTTTCCGTTTTTTCAAACGCATCCTTTCATAGGGGAAAACCTTTGATGAATTGCACAGTTTCATTCTGAAAATTATTCGAGATACATCAATTGACAAAAACCGCAATTTACTATAACATTATAGACGTATATTTTTATTTCTTTATTTACAGATCAGAAAAATCAGCGCAGAAAAGCTTCACTTTATCATTAATTCCCGCACCATTATCACTGTATCACGAAAGAATGACAGTTCGATAAGGTATAGCCATTCATCATAAGTTTAAGTTATTAATCGCTAACCACTAATTGGGGGTGTGCAAATGAAGCACAGAGAGATCACCCACCGCACGGTGGAGAAGATTATGTTCGGCGCAAGTATGCTGTTTTTCACGGTCTTTGGAATTGCCTGTCTGCTGACCGGAATGCCCCTGTATGTCTGGAGCACCATGCTGGTCATACCGGCGGTCATCGGTCTGGTAACCTTTCTGCCGCCGTGTCAGGGAGCGGTACAGGCTTATGTGACGGTTGCCTGCCTGGAAACGGCAGCCACGGTGTATGCGCTGTCAACCAATTCCCTTTCGGTCATGCAGGAAGCGTTTCTGCTGATTCTGTGTCTGGCTGCGCTCTATCGGCGCATCGGTCTGACCGTGTCTCAGATTGTCTATGTCACATTGCTGTATGCAACAGCCTATCTGCTGGCGCCGGCAAGAATCTTTGCCCAGCATGAAAACTCCTTTGAAGAAATTACCCGCATGGTGCTTTTTTATATCGGCAGCGCCGCCGTCATAATGCTGATTGCCTGTTTCCGCAGCGCTATCCGTCTCGCCGAAATGCGCAGCCAGAGTGTCACTGATCTCTATGAAGAAGTGGCGCGGGAAAAACAGAAGGCGGAAGCCGGTACCCGTGAAAAGGACGACTTTCTCGCCAATATGAGCCACGAGATGCGCACGCCCATGATCGCCGTGTGCGGCATGAGCGAATTGCTGCTCCAGAACGACCTCACGCCGCTTGAGGAGGAATATGTCCGCACGATTCAGAATTCCGCAAGCAATCTGCTGAGCATGGTCAACGATATTCTGGACTTTTCCAAGATTGAAGCCAACATGATGAACCTGGATGAGGCGCCCTATCACATCGAATCGCTGGTGGCTGACGTCGCCAATATTATCAATGTACGGGTGGGCGAAAAGAACGTGGCTTTCATCGCGGAGCTGGATCCCAATATGCCCGCCACGCTCATCGGCGATGAAGTCCGCATCCGTCAGATCCTGATCAATCTGCTCAACAACGCGGTCAAATTCACCGATGAAGGCATGGTAAAGCTGACCATTGATTACAGCATGGATGAATGGAATCATTCGTGGCTGACGATCGTGGTGAAAGATACGGGCATCGGCATTACCCGCGAGGATCAGAAGCGGCTCTTCTCACAGTTTACACAGGTGGATCACGACCATAAGCGTTCCATTCAGGGAACCGGACTGGGGCTGGTCATCTCCCAGCGTCTGGCGAATAAAATGAACGGCAATATCACACTCGAAAGCGAATACGGCAAAGGCTCTGCCTTCACCGCAACCATCGAACAGCGGGTGGCGACCCCTGCCGAACTGGCAACTGTACCTGCCCCCGACGGCTATCTGGCTTATCTTTATGAACCCAACCCCTACTACTTCGACAGTATGAAGCGAATGCTTTCCCGTCTGGGCATATCAGTTGTCACAGTAAGCGACATCGCCACATGGGATTATTACAACGCCGACCGGGCCGGTGCGATGCTTTTCTTTGACTACGCCGCCGGCATTGCGGGCGTCAACGCTTTCGCCACCAAACTCCACAAAATGCGTCTGGTGACAATGATTTCCCACGACACGTTTGTGGAAGCGGGCATCAAGGACAACATTCTGCTGCTGCACAAGCCCATTCTCACCGGGCAGCTCGCGGCATTGATCCGCGGAGAAAACCTTGATGACTTCCGCCGTGACAAGAAGCTGCGAAGCCATATCTATATTCCCGACGCACGTATTCTGGTGGTGGACGACAATTATGTCAATCTCCGCGTGACAGCAGGTCTGCTCGGCATTTTCAAGCCGGAGGTAGTCATGGTCAACAGCGGTCGGGAAGCTTACGAACTGCTGAAGGAAGACCGCAGCTTCGACCTGATCTTTATGGATCATATGATGCCCGATTGGGACGGCGTGGAAACCGTCATCCATATCCGTGCGCTGGAGGACGATTATTACAAGCACGTCCCCATCATCGCACTCTCTGCCAATGTCAGCCAGGAAGCGCGGGAGATGTTCCTGCGCGAAGGGATGAATGATTTTGTGGGCAAGCCGATGAGTACGGATACCCTTTCCACCGTACTGAAAAAATACATTGCCCCCGAAAAACAGCTTAACGAATACACCGAAAAGGTCGATCCCATGATGACCGTCAGCCGACCGCGGGACGAATATATTTCCGCTGCGGCCACGGGCAGGTCGTGTGACATTGACATTCCCGGATTGGACACCGCGCGCGGTGTCTTCAATATGGGCGGAAACGCGGATGACTATCTCAAAATTCTCAGCGTGTTTCTCAAGGATGGTCGTATCAAGGTCAATCAGATGGAAAAAGACGTGAAATCCGGTCATTTTGACTCCTATAGCAGAGAATCCCATTCACTGCGGAGCGTGGCTGCCAGCATCGGCGCAGCCTCACTTTCAGAGCTTGCCAAGCAGCACGAGAAGGCGGCACGCGACGGTGAAACCGAATTTATCCGGCAGCATTACGCCGCACTGCTTTCACAGTACGCTGACATACTCAACGCGGTGGAGCAATATCTGACGGTTCATCATCTGCTCGAACCACAAGGTCAATCCGCTTCAGAGGATGAACGGCATTGGCAGCCGATTTCCGCCCGATACAAACGCGAATGTCTCGACGAGATCATCGGACTGACCGAGCGTTTCGTCGGCGACGAAGCAGTTGACAAAATCCACGAGTTGCAGCGCTGCCAGTTGGAGCCGCACGAACGCGCCGCATTGCAGCGTGCCGAGGGGCAGTTGACGGATTACCTGTTTGAGGAAGCCCTGCAGACCTTAAAGACCATCTGAACGTTACAGCTATTATGTTCATAGGCATGAGAGAAAAACTCCTTTTACCCGTCATGCCATCGTTTTCTGATGAATCATGAGGAGGTACATCGGTTAAAATGAAGAAGATTCTGGTGATTGACGACAATAAGACCACACTCGCAATGGCAAAACAGGCCATCGGTGACGAATATACCGTTATTGCGGTGATTTCCGGGTATCAGGCACTCAAATATCTCGAACGGGAAATTCCCGACCTGATTCTGCTGGATCTGAATATGCCGGATATGGACGGCAAGCAGACCATGCGCCGCATGAAAAGCAATGAAAAATGGGCAGATATTCCGATCATTGTACTGACCGTAGAGAACAGTCCCCAGACAGAGGTGGAATGTCTCGAAATGGGCGCAATCGATTTTATTGCCAAACCGTTTGTGCCGCAGGTCATGAAGTCCCGCATCGCCCGGGCACTGGAACTGGAAGATTACCGCCGCCGGCTTCAGCTCGACAACGAGAAGAAGCGTATGCAGCTTGAAAAAATGAAATCCCAGACCATCATGGTACTCGCCAATATGATCGACACCCGCGATACGGTTACGGGCGTACACGTCCGCCGTGTAAGCGCCATTGTGGAAACATTGGTCAAAAAAATGCGGGCGGCGGGGATGTATCCCGAATTTCTCGACGACCGCTATGTATTAAGCATTACGCTGGCGGCACCGCTGCACGACATCGGCAAAATCAAGATTCCCGACACGGTTCTCAAAAAGCAGGGCGATCTCACAGAGGAAGAGTTTGAACTCATGAAAACCCACACCATTGAAGGCGCCAAGATTCTGCAGGCCTTTGCCGATGAGATTGACGACAATTACTATCTCCTGCTGGGCAAGGATATGGCCGCCTATCATCATGAATGGTGGAACGGCAAGGGCTATCCCTACGGTCTGAGAGGGACAAAAATCCCGTTCTGTGCGCGTGTGCTGGCAGTCGCGGACGTGTTCGACGCGCTGATTTCCAAACGCAGCTACAAGCAGCAGATGACCTTTGATCAGGCATTTGAAATTATCAAAAAGGGCAGCGGCGGTCATTTTGACCCCGAAATCGTAGATATGTTCCTGCGCATCCGTCCCGAAATCGAACGGGTGGCACTCATTGGTATCGACGACTGATCCGGAAGGGAGATTCTTGCATGGCACGCACCGAAACCGTCATACTGACCAATATGTGTCTGCTGCGTGACGCCCAGGGACGTATTCTGGTCGAGAACCGCGTGGATGAGCATTGGGGCGGCATAGCGCTGCCGGGCGGACATGTGGAGCCGGGTGAGCCCTTTGTGGCGTCGATGGTTCGCGAGATGCAGGAAGAAACCGGTTTGACTGTCGAGCATCCCAAACTCTGCGGCATATGTCAGTTCACGCACTATCAGGGCTACCGCTACATCGTGCTGCTCTTTTGTGCCGACCGCTTCAGCGGTGAGCTGCATTCATCGGAAGAAGGCGAGGTTTTCTGGCTCGACCGCCGGAATATCGGGCAGTACAAAACCGTTCCTGACTTTGAGCGGATTCTGGAAGCCTTTGAAAACGATGATATCAGCGAATTCTTTTACGATACGGATTTCAACATTCAACTTCTTTGAATGCAATAAGGCGGGCAGAGGGTCAATTGACGACCGATTGCCCGCCTTTTGATTTTGGGAACATCGTTTGCCCATCGTCTGACCGTCTTGACATCAAAGACAAAGAGCGATATAATAAAGGCAGGAAGGGATGTGATGACAATGGCGGACAAAGATACAGTGACAAAGGAATATATGCAGGACAGCGCCACCTTTGCAGATGCTTTTAACTTCCTGCTTTATGACGGTCGGCAGGTGATCCGACCCGAATCGCTCCGACCGTTGGATACGACCGCTATCGTGCTGCCCTACGGAGACAGGGATGACAGCCTTTCCGTGCCGATGCAGCGGTACAGAGATGTACTGAAACTCGTGACGGTCATGGAAGATGACAAGGCGGCTTATCTGCTGCTGGGCATTGAGAATCAGTCGCAGATTCATTACGCAATGCCTGTGAGAAATATGCTCTACGACGCAATACAATATGCGGCACAGATCGAAAACACCGCCAAGGCTCACCGCAAGGGCGGTCACAAGCCCGCCACCGGCGCGGAGTTCCTATCGGGTTTTTATGGTACGGATAAGCTTTTGCCGGTGATTACGCTGACGATGTATTTCGGCGCGGAACAATGGACGGCGCCGACGGATTTATACGGTATGCTGTCAGCAGATACCGATATTCTTCGATTCGTCGATAATTATCACCTTCATTTGATTGCGCCAGCTCAGATACCGGACGAGGACTTTCGCAAATTTCACACGGAACTCAATCAGGCATTGAAATATGTGAAATATTCCTCAAATAAAAACCGTCTGAACGATCTCCTATACGAAGACGAGACATATAGACATATTTCAAGAAAAACAGCAAATATGCTGAATCTGGTGACAGGATCTGATTTACACTATGAAAAAGGAAAGGAGACAGTGGATATGTGTCTTGCAATTGAAGAAATGAGAAACGCCGCGAAAGCGGAAGGCATGGAAACCGGCATGGAAAAAGGTATGGCGCAGGGCATGGAAAAAGGCATGGCGCAGGGCATGGAAAAAGGGATTCTCGGTGCCATTGCAATATGCCGCGATCTTGGCTTGGATAATAACGATATCATTGCCAGAATAATTGCGAAATTCTCCGTTACCCGAACGGATGCCGAGCGGTATCTGAATGCGGCTCTTTCCGAGACATGACGACAGACGCAATAAAAATTCAAAAACACACTGTTGCTTTCCGGTGCAATCGCGTATAGAAGACAGCAGTGTGTTTTATTTTTGGGCGTTATCAAAGCTTCCGGCGCAGGCGTTCAAGCAGCTTTTTTTCGATACGGCTGACATAGGAGCGGGAGATGTGCATTTCCTCGGCAATCTCCCGCTGGGTGCGGGGCTTGCGTCCGTCCAGTCCGTAGCGCTGGATTAAAATACGCCGCTCGGCATCGTCCAGTTCCTCCCGGAGCAGCCGGCGCAGCTTGCGGCATTGCAGATCGTCGGCAATATCGTCCGCAATGGTATCATCCACTGCAATGGTATCCATGATGGTCAGTACATTGCCGCTTCGGTCGGTTTCAATGGGGTCGTTCAGCGAGACATCGAGAGAATGTTTTTTGCCGCTTCGGAGCGCCATGAGAATTTCGTTCTGAATGCAGATAGAAGCATACGAGGAAAATCTAGCGGCTTTTTCGGCACAAAAAGTATCGGCGGCTTTAATCAGACCGATCGTTCCGATGGAAATCAAGTCGTCCGCGTCGGGTACCGCACCCGCATATTTTTTGCTGATATGCGCCACAAGCCGCAGATTATGCTCGATCAGGCGCTGACGGGCATGACGATCACCTTTTGCCATGGCTTCAATACAGGCACGTTCCTCAGCGGGAGAAAGACGGGGCGGAAAGCCAGAAATGGATGACACGCTCAGAAACAGACTGTAAAACCCGCAGAGTACCTCCGGCAGCGCCCTGCCGCATTCCCACAGCAATTGCATGATTCCCATAATGATTCCTCCCCCGGACATGACATGCCGGTTCAAACTTCAGCCATTCACTGACAGCATATGCGTCAGCGTTTGTTTGTGTGTCTGTCCGGGGTAGAAATCCACGCAATATGAATTCTTCTTGAATTTTTCTTCACAAAAATATGAAAAAAATATGAAAAAAACACCTAGACAAACGACGGGATTTGTTGTATGATAAGATAGTCTATTCGGATAAATTTATAGATTTACTGTCGGTCTGTACGCCGACAGTCGGAGGGTACTGCTTTGAAACCAACTATTTCCCTGATATCCCTCGTGCTGGCTGCGACGCTGCTGCTGTCTGTATGCGTTTCCTGCCGTGGCGAGGATACTTCCGGTCAGCCGCCGCTTGCCAGCGGTTCGGTCATCGTGGCGGACGATTCGATTCCCGACCGTGCGCCAAATATCACCGGTGTGGTGACTGCCGTGACGGCGGTGCGCGAAGGCGTCACGCTGCTGGTGGAAATCCCCGGCAAAAACAACACCTATGCCGATGAGCGGGTATATGTCACCGTGACATCCCATACCATCGTGGAAACCGGCGACCGGCATCGTCTGGATGACGCGGCTTCCATCGCGCCCGGAGACACCGTTTCGGTCTGGTACACTGGCAGCGCCGCCGGTACCTCCCCTGCCTATGCGACAGCACACGGCGTGCGGGTCACGGCGCGGGTAGAGGATATGCTGCTTAAGCTCCGTCTGGGCGGGACGGAAATTATGGCTTCTCCCGCGGAGAACGAAGTCACCGCCACGGATATCAAGCCCCTGCTCTACGGATCCTATCTGGTCTGGCCGGGAGAAGGAACCATTCATCTGTCATTTCCCAAAAAAGTCACCGCACTTTCCGCTACTGCCACGCCGCTGAAAATCCAGACCGAGGGCAGCTATCATCTCAAAACCGACGCGGCGGGACTGTTGCTGGAGGTGCCCGCCAATCTCCCGTCCGGGGAATCACTCGTATCGCTGCGGGTAGATTACGAGGAAGGCACCGATTATTATATGTTCCTGCTGCATGTGAGATAACACAAATCAGCCCACGGAATTTTATCGCTTTTCAGACACTTGACAGAACTGCTCCTGACGTGGTATGATATACAGTACGTAACAGCAAAGGAAGGTTTTTACAATGCAAAACACCGAAAAAATCATGGACAAAATCGTGGCGCTCTGCAAGGGCAGAGGCTTTGTCTATCCCGGCTCCGAAATCTACGGCGGTCTTTCCAATACCTGGGACTACGGCCCGCTGGGTGTGCTGCTCAAAAACAACATCAAAAACGCATGGCTCAAGAAGTTCGTGCAGGAAAGCAAATACAACGTCGGACTGGATGCCGCGATTCTCATGAATCCCCAGACATGGGTGGCTTCGGGACATCTGGGCGGCTTCTCCGACCCGCTGATGGACTGCAAGGAGTGCAAAACCCGTCACCGCGCCGACAATCTCATCGAGGATTTTGACGGCACCAACGTCGCCGGCTGGACCAACGAACAGCTTGTCGCTTATATCAATGAAAAGCAGATTCCCTGCCCCAACTGCGGCAAGCACAACTTCTCGGATATCCGCCAGTTCAATCTGATGTTCAAGACATTCCAGGGCGTCACGGAAGACACCAAGAGTGAACTCTACCTCCGTCCCGAAACCGCCCAAGGTATCTTTGTCAACTTCGCCAATATCCAGCGCACCACCCGCCGCAAGGTTCCCTTCGGCGTGGCACAGATCGGTAAGTCCTTCCGCAACGAGATTACCCCCAAGAACTTCATCTTCCGCGTGCGGGAATTTGAGCAGATGGAACTGGAATTCTTCTGCAAACCCGGCACCGACCTCGAATGGTTCGAGTATTGGCGCGGCTTCTGCCGTGACTGGCTCTATGCTCTCGGCATCAAGGAGGAAAATCTCCGTCTGCGCGACCATTCCGCCGAGGAGCTTTGCTTCTATTCCAAGGCAACCACCGACTTTGAATATCTCTTCCCGTTCGGCTGGGGCGAGCTCTGGGGCGTCGCCGACAGAACCGATTATGACCTCACCCAGCACATCAACACCAGCGGCAAGAGCCTAGAATACTTCGATCCCGTGACCAATGAGAAATACATTCCCTATGTCATCGAACCGTCGCTCGGTGTGGAACGCCTGTTCCTCGCCATCATGACCGAAGCCTATGACGAAGAAACGGTGGACGAAGCCAAGAACGACGTGCGTACCGTGCTGCACCTGCATCCGGCGCTCGCTCCGTATAAAGCTGCGGTTCTGCCACTTTCCAGGAAGCTCTCCCCCGCTGCAGAAGAGATTTACGCTATGCTGTCCAAGGACTTCATGGTGGACTTTGATGACACCGGCTCCATCGGCAAGCGCTACCGCCGCGAGGACGAAATCGGTACCCCCTACTGCATCACCGTAGACTTCCAGACCGTCGGCGACGACAAGACGCCCGCTGACCACTGTGTGACCGTCCGCGACCGCGACACGATGGAACAGGTGCGTATTCCGATCAGCGAGCTCAAAGCCTTCCTCTCGGAGAAAATTGCGTTCTGAAATAAGCGGAACCCGTCACACATACGATAAAAATGCAGTCCTGCCTTTCGTTCACAGGAACGGAGACAGGGCTGCCTTGTATTTCTGTTTCACGATGCACACAGAAAGGAGACAAAAACCAAAATGAAACTGAAATCCATTGTTTCGGCGCTGCTGGCACTGGTCATGGGACTGTTTACCGGATGCGCCAATCAAGAATCCGACCCTGCCAATCCTGCGGCATCACAGAAAACCCGCGTCACGCTTACCGCTCTTAACGTGGGCAAAGCGGACTGTCTGGTGATTCAATCGGCAGGCACCGTCGTCATGATTGACACGGGTACGGAGGAATCGGTCGGTGACATTGAGCGCTTTTTGGAAAAAAACGATATTTCCAGAATCGACGTGCTGATGCTCACGCATTTTGACCGTGACCATGTGGGCGGTGCCGACAAACTTATCAAACGCTATGACATCGGCAAGGTGTATGCCACTTACTACATCGCCAAGGAATCTGATGATATCGACGAATATCTCAAGGCGCTCAAAAAGAAACAGCTGGAGCCGATTCCCGTGGATCAGGAGATGACTTTTACGCTGGACGGTGTCAAATGGCAGCTGTTCCCGCCGCTGAAAGACAGCTATAAAAAAGAGGAAAGCAACAATTCTTCCATGGCAGCGCGTATGTGCTATGGCGAAACGTCCGTACTCTTTACAGGCGACGCGCAGAAGGCGAGAATTGACGAGCTTCTGGACATCGACGGTCTGCAAAGCGACGTCATCAAAATGCCGCATCATGGCGGTTATGAAAAAAATCTGGACGATCTTCTCGAGGCGGTACAGCCCACCTATGCGATTCTGACCGATTCGGACGATCAGCCGACCGCCAGCAAGACCCAAGCCCTGCTGGAAGATTATCAGGTGCAGTCCTATTCCACGCGGGACGGAGATATTGTCATCATGACGGACGGCGAGCATATCAGTGTCTCACAGTCATAACAGAATAGACCGCACTTTTACACGATGGTTTGTGTGAAAGTGCGGTCTTTTTATCTGTATTCGTCTGATTGTATGAATGGTTCAGCGTGTCCTGTGACTGCATCTTGCTACTTGTCGTTTTGCGCCGAGGATGCGCCGTCTTTCTGGGATTGGTCCTTCTTAACATATCGGGCAAAGCTGCTGGCGAGAAAAAAAACGGCGTGGAGCAGCAGCAGAATCGCGGCGCCGAGCAGCATACCGCATATGAATGCGTTGTCCTCAAACGCGCCCCGGCGTTCGAGGTACATTTCCGCCATGAGTGCCGCAAAGCCAAATCCCATATAGGCGAGAGCCTTACCGTCAATGATTTTCTTTTCCATGTGTGTTTCCTCCCATTGTTTTTATGTTTTCGCCATGTGCTTATTGCGCTTTCGTTTTGCGGCTGTGAAACACCGCGATCATGACAATAAACAGCACCACAAGGATGCCGACCATCATACCCAGTGCTCCATAAGAACCTTCCTTTATCAGCACGAATACGGCTGAGATAAGGAGTACCGCAAGCATCGGAAACAGCAGTCCCAGAAACAGCTTCATCGGATATGGACGGGTGTTCTTCTGCCCGTTGATCATACGGTTGATATTGATAATGCCGGCTGTGAGCATACCAAACGTCAACCCGCAGGTGATCAGCATCCCAACGCCGATATAGCTGGCATCACTGGTTGACAGAATGCGCGTCGAATTGCCGAAATTGAGAAGCATCACGCCGAAACAGATATAACAGACTTTTTTCCAGCGCCTGAGCATATCCACGCGGGACTGCTCGTCGGTGTAGATTTTGTATTCCTCGTCGGGAAGGTTGCGATCATAAGCCTTGCGGAACACATGCCAGCCGTTGGCGGTGGAATTCACCCGTTCCCAGCCCGCGTCGCGGAAGGTTTCGTCGTAGCGTGCCATATCCGTGATATGGTTGTTGTAATCCAGTTGATAGCGATAGATCACGCTGTCGTCAAATACATATTTCTGACTGAAATTGCCGCCGTTCACGAGCTGCCAGCCCTGCTCCGACATACGGTTGTATTCCTGCTCTTCAAATTCATAGTCCCACGCGGCAAAGATTTTGAAGGTTCTCTTGGTTTTTTTGGTGTTTTTCATCATGACTTCCTCCCTTGCATTATCAATTCGTTGCTTCAATAATATTCTTCGCACTCTCGGAAAGCTCAGAAATGCGGCGATACTCGGCGAGGAACACGTCTCTTCCCTCATCGGTCAGGCGATACATTCGCCGACGCTCGCCGCCGATTTCGGGGCATTCAATAATCCAGCCCTTTTTGAGCATATTGCCGGTGGCACCGTACATCGTGCCGGAACCGATCCTGACCCTTCCGCCGGAAAGTTGTTCGGTCATCTGCATAATGCCGTAACCGTGTTTGTCGCCGCTGTAAAGGCACAGCAGAATATAAAAATAACTCTCGGTCAGCGGTTCTGTTTGTTTTCCCATCTTTTTCTCTCCTTTCTGTCGTAGAGCGATATGCCGTCGCTCAATATGTTGATTATCGCTATATCGTGTTTCGATATAAATATATCATAGAATATGTCGTCTGTCAACATAGTTTGGCGATATTTACAAATAATTCATAATTTATAAATTCAACCGATACAGAAAAAGCTGCGGTCATGATTTCCAAGGAAATCGTGACCGCAGCCGATGATGTTTTTACGCATTTGCATTTGCTGATGTAAGAGAAGCCGCCAGCTCGTTGATTTTTTCGATCGGGAACCCTGTCGCTAAAGCGATGTTTTCTTTAGAAAACAATCCGAGCCGGAGCATGTTGGAAGCAATCTCCGCTTGCTTTTCCATCTGCCCTTCGGTTCTGCCCTGTGCCATGCCCTGTGCCATGCCCTGTGCCATGCCCTGTGCCATGCCCTGTGCCATGCCTCTTTTTATACCCTGGGCTAAGCCTTCCGCTCTGCCCAGTTTGAGATTGTATTCTTTTTCCGACAGATCATATTGCTGCCGCTGCCATTCTTCATCGAATAATTCTTCCATCATTGTGATCACCTCCACTTGATGATCCGTTAGAAATTCGCTCAGATAACCCCGCTGCATACAAATATCGACGGTTCGACGGGCACATTCGTGGCTGTCGTGATAGATGCTGCGCTGTTCATCATAAACATGACAATATCCGATATACTCGCCGCAGATTGTCTCGTCCACACGGTTGAGCACCTTCACCTGCACGTCTAACGGTGCATTCCCACCGAAAAACGCTTTGGCAAACGATATTTCCGCCGGCACCTCCCGGTTTCCGCTGTACACGACATACAATTCCGGCTGAGGCAGCTGTACGGGTCGCGAACTGTGTTCATTCTGCTTTGTCTCCGAAAGATAACGGCGGTAGGTTTCCGACAGATAAAACAGCATTCGAAGCGGTATATTGGGACACCACTGGCTCTGTGCTTCCACCAGTACCACCAGCCTGTCTTTAACCACAAAACCCAGATCGTTATACAACGTGTTGAGCATGAAGGAATGCAGCGTGTCAACGTGAATATCCTCCAGACTGATCTCTGCATCTTCCGGGTGCAGTTCTGTATACAGACGGCGCACATATCTCTTATCCTCAAACAGCTTGACAAACACACTGTCCTTCGACTTTCGTTTGGTGGTTTCCTGTCCCATGGGTCTCATCTCCCTCTGCGATTATTGTATCACATCCCGCGCCAAATTGCAACCGGCAATCTTCTCCGCTTGTGAAAATAGTGCAAAAAACTCCCGCAATCGACTGTGATTGCCGATTGCGGGAGGCTGATAGTTTGCAAAACGGGAAATGTAACGGAAAGAATTACTTAATCATGCTGGCGACTTCGTCAGCAAAATTTTCTTCCTTCTTCGCAAGACCTTCGCCCTTCTCAAAGCGTGCGAAAGCCACAACTTTGATGTCGCCGCCGAGTTCTTTGGCAGTGTTCGCGACATAGGTCTCCACGTTGATATCGCCGTCCTTGACAAACGCCTGCTTCAGGAGGCAGATTTCCTCGAAGAGCTTGTTGACGCGACCGGGGAGAATCTTCTCCTCGATGATCTTCGCGGGCTTCTTGGCGTTCTTGGGATCGTTGTGAATCTGCTCCATCAGAATTGCCTTTTCCTTCTCGAGCTCCTCGGCGGGCATATCCTCGGGAGCGATGTACTTGGGATTGACAGCCGCAATCTGCATGGCAATGTCCTTGCCGAACTCGGTGAATTCGGGCTTTGCCGCAACCTCATCGGTGGTCTCAAACTTGACCATAACGCCGATTCTGCCGCCGCCGTGGACATACGTTACCACAGGACCTTCATACTTGACAAAACGGCGAATCTTGATGTTTTCGCCGATGACCAGAATCTTCTCCTTGAGCATCGCGTCAACGGTCATATCGCTGCCCACAGCGGTGCAGGCAAGCAGTGCCTCCACATCAGCGGGATTCTCGGCAATGACAGTCTTGGCACAGGTATCTACAAACGCCATGAATTCGGCGTTCTTGGCAACAAAGTCGGTCTCTGCGTTGACCTCGATGACCACACCGGTATTGCCCTCGACCAGCGCGTAAACGGTGCCTTCGGCAGCGATTCTGCCAGCCTTCTTCTGGGACGCGGCAAGACCCTTCTCGCGGAGAATGTCAACCGCCTTATCCATATCCCCGTCGGCTTCGGTGAGTGCCTTCTTGCAGTCCATCATGCCGCAGCCGGTCATTTCTCTCAGATTCTTTACATCAGTTGCTGTAAAAGCCATGATAAATTCCTCCTACTAACGAATTTTTATGGAATTCAAAACAAACAGTCAAAATAAGGGTAATTGATAATTACTCGGCTGCTTCCTCTGCCTCGACTGCTTCCGCCTCGGCTTCGCCCTGAGCGCCCTGTCTGCCTTCGATAATCGCGTTGGCGATGACGGAGGAGATGAGCTTGACAGCGCGGATGGCGTCGTCGTTGCCCGGAATCACATAGTCGATGTCGTCGGGATCGCAGTTGGTATCAACAATGGCGACCACCGGAATGTCGAGCTTCTTCGCCTCGGAAACCGCGATTTTCTCCTTGCGGGGGTCCACAATGAAGAGCGCGCCGGGGAGCTTGTTCATGTTCTTGATGCCGCCGAGGAACTTTTCGAGCTTCTCGATTTCGAGGTTGAACTTGATAACTTCCTTCTTGGGGAGGCGGTCAAAGGTGCCGTCGGTGGCCATGGTATTGAGCTGGTTGAGACGTCCGATTCTGCGGCGGATGGTCGTGAAATTGGTCAGCATACCGCCGAGCCATCTCTCATTGACAAAATAAGAATCCGAACGGAGCGCTTCTTCCTTGATGGATTCCTGCGCCTGCTTCTTGGTGCCGACGAAGAGGACGGACTCGCCGTTTTCCGCAACGGTCTTGACAAACGCGTAGGCTTCGTCGAGCTTGCGCACGGTCTTCTGCAGGTCGATGATGTAGATGCCGTTGCGCTCGGTGAAGATGTACTCCGCCATTTTCGGGTTCCAGCGTCTGGTCTGATGACCAAAGTGAACGCCTGCTTCCAGTAACTGTTTCATAGATGCTACTGCCATAGTGAAAATTCCTCCCGGTTACTACCTCCGCCCACGCTTTAAGTCCAGTGTAAAAAAGCGCGCTGCGCACAGCGCATGACGCACCGAATGATGAAAAATTTAGACACATGGAGAGTCATCAGCGCCTCGGCGGCTGCCGCAAGCCCTGCACCGTACTCTCCACAGCGCGGCGTGTGAATTTCTTATCAATTATAGCACGGCTTTCCAAGGAATGCAAGAGGTTTTTTCTATTTTTTTCATCAATCATGTGAAATGCTTCGGATACGTTCTCCGTTTTCCCCCATACAGACGGCGCTGTACGTTAGGAGCTATGCAGAATCATCATATATTTCACTCACTGAAACGCGCCAGCAGACGGTATTTTTAAGCAGAAAATGACTGATTAAATTCTGCATAGTTCCTTACTGTTTTGAGTTTTTTCATATTTCGTTAATATATTTGTGCTATATTCTATGTATGATAGGTTCATAAAGAGATGTGGAGGAATGCTTTTTGGATCGCCATTACCAAAATGACGCAAACAACGACCAGACGCGCCAAAAGCGCACATTCAACAAAAATTCCTCAAGCCATGCGTCCGTTCCCGCAACAGGTACGGGTTCCCGCACGGGGAACAGTTCATCCCGTTCACGCGGCGCGTCCCATTCGCCCTATGCCAATGTAGGGGAACCGACAGAAGTACGTCGCAGCCGCACACAGGCGGCGCGTCCGGGCAGTACGCCCCGTCCCGCTGATGCCGACCGGCAGGGAATGCGGGACGCGGAAAAGCTGCGCGAACAGCGACGTCTGCAAAAGCAGCGTGCCGAGGATCCGCACGGCTATGTCCGCGGCACTTCCACCGGGACAAGCCGCTCACCGGTCAGCGAGATTCTCAGCGAAACCAGCGAAAGAAACGGTCAGAATGCCCGCCGGGAATTCCGCCGCACCCGTCCTTCCGGAATTTCCGTGGAAGGACAGAGCGACGGCAGACCAAGCCGTTCCGATGTGCGCAGAAGCGGCGGTTCCCCTGCTCCGGAAGCTGCACGCACGGCGGACAGGCACAGTACCTTTGACCTCAGCTACGGAGAGGACGCACGCGAGGAAAAACAACGCAAGGCTCCTAAAGAAGGCAATTCCACCCGTCCGGTCGTCATTTCCGCTATGCTGCTGGCGGCGGTGATGCTGTCGGTGGTCATCTGGGTTGTCACCGTCAAGGGCGGACCCGGGGGTACGGTCAGCGGATCGGACAGCGAGATTCATTATAATATTCCCAACTCTGTGAAAATCGGCGGACAGAAGCTGCGCACCGACGCGGATTACATCGAAATCATCGGCAAAAAGGTCACTGATATCCGCGACCTTTCCTATTGCTTCATGGTGCAAAGCCTGTTTCTGAGCAACAATCAGATTGAGGACATCTCCCCCCTCAAAAACTGCACCGTTCTTCAGACGCTTGACCTCACCAGCAATCAGGTCAAGGATATCACGCCGCTCGCGGGTCTGAAAAAGCTCACTGACCTTAAACTCGCCGACAACCGCATTTCCGACCTTTCCCCTCTCGCCGATATGACCCAGATGGAATATCTCGATATCAGCAACAACGAGATTGATTACAATTTTTATTCGGTGCAGGGCATGACGTCTCTGCGGCAGCTTTACGCTTCCAACGACGGCATTTCGGATATCTCCTGCGTGGCGGGACTGGTGTCGCTCACCTCTCTCGAACTCGGCGGCAACGATATTACCGATGTTTCGCCTCTCGTCAATCTCACCAACCTCGTTTCGCTCGGTCTGTCGGACAACGAAATCGAAAGCGTGACCGCGCTCTCCACCATGACCAACCTCAAAATGCTCGATCTCAGCGGCAACACCGCTATCACGAATGTGGAACCGCTCATGAGCCTGACCAACCTGCTCGACCTCAAGCTCAATGAAACAGGCGTCAGTGAAAAGGATGTGGAGGCGCTGCGTGAGGCGCTTCCCAATTGCAGTATTTCCCGATAATCGGACAAAGTAACATTTGCAAAATAACACGGAGACGGCGCGTTTGACAGACAGCCGTCCCCGTGTTTTTCGTTGAATAAAAAATGAAAAAATGTACGCAGACGTGCCGCTGCACGCCTGTACGAAAGGAATGACAGTATATGTCCCATCCGTTTTCCCGCACACAGCTTTTGCTGGGTAAAGACGCAATGGAAACACTCGCCGCTTCCCGCGTTGCGGTCTTCGGCGTGGGCGGTGTAGGCGGCTTTGCGGTGGAAGCCCTCGCCCGTTCGGGCGTGGGAACGCTCGACCTCATCGACAGCGACACCGTCTCCCTCACCAATCTCAACCGCCAGATTATCGCTACCCGCCGCACAATCGGACTGTATAAAACCGACGTCGCCGCCGCACGGGTTCATGAGATCAATCCCGACGCGGTGGTGCATACCCATCGCGTCTTTTATACGCCCGAAACGGCGGGACAGTTTGATTTCTCTCAGTACGATTACATCGTGGACGCCATCGACACCGTGACCGGCAAGATTACCCTTGTATTACAGGCACAGGCTGCCGGTACGCCCATCATCAGTTCCATGGGTGCGGGCAACAAACTCGATCCCACCGCCTTCCGCGTGGCGGATATCTATCAGACCTCGGTCTGCCCGCTGGCGCGGGTCATGCGGCAGGAACTCAAAAAACGCGGCGTAAAGCATCTCAAGGTAGTCTATTCGCAGGAACCCCCACGCCAGCCATTGCCCGATCCCGACGACATGGAACTCCCGCAGGAAGGGCGCCGCAGTGTACCGGGCAGCACGGCGTTTGTGCCGTCCGTGGCAGGACTGATTCTCGCGGGTGAGGTCATCAAGGAACTCGCGGGAATTGAGCGCTGATTTCTAATCGCGATAGGGCATTCTCCGGATCGCGTCCTCCCGCTCCAGATAATAATTGTAAATCCAGTTCGCAACCCGTCCCCGCATACGCAGCACATCGAGTTTGGAACGTGGCGTGGCATCAGGGTTGGACGTGAAGATTGCCAGAAAGAAATCCACATACCGCAGATAAAAAATGCCCGCCTCATGACTGACGATGCCCGATTCGCCGCCTTTGCGTCCGATGTCAATATCGTCGCAGATATAGCGTGTAAAACCGCCGTTGCCCCGCTGCCGCAGAAACAGCCGTCCCGCATACTCACAAAGCCAGCGGCTGAGTCCCCGGTTGCGGTAGATATTTTCAAAAAACACCAGCATGTCCTGCGCGCAGGTAAGATTGCGGCGGGGATCACCAGGAATTTTGGTGCGCCCCACGTAGCTTTCCAGCGTTGTGTGGTTCATACCGAACCGACGACAGCAGGCGTTGATATAATTGAATCCCATGAGCTCTATGAGTACATTGGCGGGGGTATCCTCGTTGGCGGCAATCATCCACGACAGAAGCTCGTCGATGGAATAGGACATGGTTCCCCGCTCGAACGCGCCGGGCGCGGGCGTAATCCAGAGATCCGGCACGATCACGCAGTCGTCCAGACTCAGTTTTCCCTCATCAATGCGCATAAGCACTGCCAGCAGCACTGCCACATGCGCCATGCCCGCTGCCTGCATGATAGCATCCGGCGCAAACTGAAAGGGAATAGTGTCGGTATCAAAGTCCTTATAGAGAATCGAAATGACACCGTCTGCGGTATGAATCTCGTCCAGCAGTTTCTGAGAGAGTTCGGGGTGTGTCACGCAGTCTGCCTCCTTATTTTTTCATTTGCGGCTAACCGACCAGCCTGACAGTCACCGAATCGGCATCTAAAATAACCTTCATTCCTAGCGGCAGAGACATCGACGGCGCACTGTGACCGCACGGAATCCCGCTCAACACGGGTATCCCTAACGGCGCAAACCATTCGCGGAACAGTTTCTCCATCTCATCGGACGAACCGCAGTTCCGCCATGTACCCAGCAGAATGCCCGCGCATCGCCCCAGCAGACCGCCGTCCCGCAGCTGTAGCAATGCCCGGTCGATGGCGTATGGCTTTTCGTTCACATCCTCCAAAAAAAGAATGCAGCCGTCGGTATCGCGCTGATACGGCGTACCCACAGTGGATGCCAGCACGGTGAGATTGCCGCCCGTGAGGATGCCCCCCGCGCGCCCCGGACAAAGTCTGCGCAGCGGCTCATCCCATCCCAGAAGTGTATGCGGAAAATCGCCCCGCAGTATCGCCGCGAACGCCTCGCGGCTGCGGCTGTCTTCGCGCATTTCCGCGATACCCGGCATGGGTGTGTGAAAAGTAATCAGGCGGCAGCGCTCATTGAGAAATCCGTGAAGTACCGTCACGTCACTGTATCCGCAGAACAGTTTGGGGTGTGACGATATGGCTGCAGCGTCCAGATAAGATATCAGCCGGGCGCTTCCGTATCCGCCGCGCACGGCAATAACCGCTTTTACCCATGGGTCAGCAAAAGCGCGGTTCAGGTCGGCGGCGCGGGTGAGATCATCACCGGCGAGATATTGCTTGCGACAGCGGCAGGAAGGGTATATTTCGGGCGTATAGCCCAGTTCCCGGATAAAATCGACTGCGGGCGCAAGCTGTTCCGGGTCAGGCGGCGAACAGGGCGCCACAAGGGCAACGCGGTCGCCCTGTCGCAGCGGTGGAGGCATAGTCATTGGGTACATCAGCCATCCTTTCGTTTCCGATGTGTTTGCGTTATCTGTCAGGATATTGTACGCCGGTGCGTCTCATCATATGAATGCCGCCTCACCCTGTCGATGTACTCTCTTTCACATTGCTCCCGGAAAGTGTGTCTCTATGGCAGACAAAACCGACTTGGCAGTTTCCTGTGCCAGCACTTCCCGGATATGCTTCTCTGCCATTGGTCGGTGAACTTCATCGCACAATTCATCCAGAAAAGCAACAGCCGCGCAGCGGATATGATAATCCCTGCTGCGAAGGAATCCGGCGATCTGTGTCAGCGCCTCTTCCTGACCGAAACGGCACAGCGCATACCACAGCGTCAGGCGGACATGTTCCCCGCATGGCTGCTGCTGCATTTCCCGCACGGTTTCTGCCGCCGCGGACAAATCGCGGCACAATCCCACTGTAACATCCGCCCATGAGAGAATCGCATAGCTGCGGGCAAGCGGTTCCCATTCCTCTTCCATGGCATTGGTCAGGCATTGTGCCACTTCGTCGCACGGAAACACCGACAGCGAATCATATGCTTCCGCACGAACCAGTTCTTCCTCGTCACGGGTCAACATCAGCAATAACGCCTTGGTGTCCGGATGTGTGAAATTGACAGCCGCCGCCGCGGCTTCCGCACGGATATACGGGTCGGCATCCCGTACCAGCGCTCGCAGCACCGTAAAATGTTCCCCGGTGCAGAAATCGTCATCATAGCAGTTGTCTATAAAATTCAGTTTATGTTCCTCGTCCAAAAGGATTCACCTCTTCCCCGTTTTCCTTCTGTATGATAATTCCATTATATAAGAACCTCTCTCTCTTTTCAAGCAGATATTCTGAATGTTTCCTTTCCTGCTATCTGAAACCTGCGCTTCTTCAAAAATTCTTCAAAAGAAAAAGAAAAAAATGAAAAAACTGCTTGACAAATCAATCATAAGCTGTTATAATGATGAAGCTGTCGCGGTGAGGTGCTTCAAACGAAGCGGATTCGGGGCGGCGGAGTGGAGAAATGGCCCGGTAGTTCAGCTGGTTAGAACGCTAGCCTGTCACGCTAGAGGTCGACGGTTCGAGCCCGTTCCGGGTCGCCAATTCCACATGCTGTTATAGCTCAGTAGGCAGAGCACTTCCTTGGTAAGGAAGAGGTCACCAGTTCGAATCTGGTTAACAGCTCCATTTATCGACAGAAAGTTTCCGCTTTCTGTCGATTTTTTCTTTTGTATTGCGCTCGACCAAACGTTACCATAAAAGCGGAGGTGATACGATTGCCCGATTGGGAGAACGCCAAAAACAGAGCGGTGGAAGAAATCGAGGGAACAGTCGAAGAGATCACCTTCCGCAATGAGCAGAGCGGATTCACGGTCATGGAACTCGATGTAGAAGGCGACCCCGTGATAGCGGTGGGAGCATTGCCGCCCGTCAATGTCGGCGAAGAGGTTCATCTGTACGGTCACTGGACTTCCCATCCGAAGTTTGGGCGGCAGTTTGCCGCCGACAGCCTCGAAACCACCCTGCCGTCAGGCGCAACCGCTATCCTGCGCTATCTATCCTCCGGGGCGGTCAAGGGCATCGGACCCTCCACGGCAGCTAAAATCGTGGAGGCTTTCGGTGAACGCACACTCGATATCATCGAAAACCAGCCCCTCCGTCTGGCGGAGATTCGGGGTATTTCCAAAACCAAAGCGCAGCAGATTTCCGACGATTTCCGGGCGCATTTCGGATTGCGCGAAGCCATGAATTTTCTGGGGCAGTATAAAATCCTCCCGCAGGAGGCACTGGCTGTTTGGAAACGTTTCGGAACAGGCTGCATTGACATGATCCGTGAAGACCCGTATCTTCTTTGCGCCGAAGGACTTCCTATCGGTTTTGAACGGGCGGACGCGATTGCGTTAGGCATGGAAAAGGCACGCGACAGCAGCCGTCGGATTTCAGCCGGTCTGACCTATGTGCTGACCCACAACCTCGGCAACGGTCACACCTGTCTTCCCCGCGAGAAACTTATCAATGTAGCCGCACAACTGCTGGAACTGGAACGTGATCCCGTGGCAGAAGAATTGGAAGCCGCCGTAGACGACGGAGAATTCATGGAAGACGAATGGAACAACACGCCCTTTGTCTTTCTGCCGACGCTGTATCAGGCGGAACTGTACGTCGCCGGACGTATTACCACTATGTCCATGTGTCCCGCAGAGCCGATCAAAAATTATGCCCGCCAGATGGATTTGATTGAAAGCATGACCGGCATTGCCTATAATGCCCGGCAAACCGAAGCCATTGACGCCGCTATGAACAAGGGGCTTCTGGTACTGACCGGCGGTCCCGGCACCGGTAAGACTACCACGCTCAACGCAATCATCCAGCTGCTCGAAATGTATGGGCACAAGGTGGCGATTGCCGCTCCCACGGGTCGCGCCGCCAAGCGCATTACCGAGATTACGGGGCATGAAGCCAAAACCATTCACCGTCTTCTGGAAGTGGAATGGGGGGAAAACGATACCCAGTCCTTTGCCCGCAACGACAAAAATCCCCTCGACTGCGACGCATTGATTGTGGACGAGCTGTCCATGACCGATATCCTGCTGTTTCAGAGTCTGCTGCGGGCGGTGAAATTCGGCTGCCGTCTGGTGCTGGTGGGAGACAGCGACCAGCTCCCGAGTGTGGGCGCCGGGAACGTATTGGGCGACCTCATTCAGTCGGGACGGGTGCCGGTGGTACAGCTCACCGAGGTATTCCGTCAGGCGCAGAAAAGCGCCATTGTCATGAACGCCCATCGCATTGTGGGCGGTGAAATGCCCCAGCTTGACCTGCTGGACAACGATTTCTTTTTTCTGCCGCTGCGGGAAAAGGACGCTATCGCCAAAATGATCAGCGATCTGTGCTTTCAGCGTCTGCCGGATGCCTATGGCTTTCACCCCCTCCGGGATATTCAGGTACTGTGTCCCGGTCGCAAAGGCGAATTGGGAACGGTGGCACTCAATCAGATTTTACAGCAGCGGTTCAACCCCTCTCATCAGAAACGCTCCGAACTGAAACTCAACGGCGTCACCTTCCGGCAGGGAGATAAGATCATGCAGGTCAAAAACAATTACAACGTGGAATGGACACGCGACGACGGCACCGAAGGAACCGGGATTTACAACGGCGACGTGGGAATGCTGGAGGAAATCGACCGGCTTCGCGGCACCCTCAAGGTGCGGTTTGACGACCGCGTGGCACTCTATTCCGTGGACAACGCTGATGAACTCGAACACGCCTACGCCATTACGGTTCATAAAAGCCAGGGCAGCGAATTTCCCGCTGTGATCATTCCCATGTACCCGATGGCGCCTCAGCTCTGCTACCGGAATCTGCTGTATACCGCCGTCACCCGCGCCAAAAAAATTCTGATTATGGTGGGACACAAGCAAATCGCCCTGCAAATGACGCGCAATCAGAAAAAGACATTGCGGTATTCGGCGTTAAGCGTCTTTTTACAGCGCGATTTAACAGACAATCCTTAACAATGAATAAGACGGGATATATTCAATGGAACTGTGGAAACACCCAATAGAAAACCTGCTCAATCTGATTTTTCCCCCAAGATGTCCGATGTGCGGAGAACTGCTCTGTCACGGTGAACATATATGCAGCAGGTGTATCAATGAAACGGAATTCATCTGCCATCCCATCTGTCGCCAATGCGGACGACCGTGGGGACGCTGCCGCTGCGGAACGGAATCGTCCCCGTTCTTCTTCACCCGCAATATCTCTCCGCTGATCTATTCCAAAGCCGCCAGAAGCGGCATTCATCGCATGAAATTTCACAACTCGCCGTCGTCCTGCACCTATTTCGGCAAGCTGATGGCACTGGCTGTGCGAACGGAATATCTTGATGCGGGTATCCCCATTGACTGTGTGATGGGCGTGCCGATGTATTGCGATGATGAGCGAAGGCGGGGTTACAATCAGGCAAATCTTCTGGCGAAAATCGTCGCTTCGGAACTGAATCTTCCCTGTTTTTCCCGCGTTCTGACCAAGTATCGAAAAAATGAAAACCAGCACACGCTTTCTTACGCCGAACGGCAGAAAAATATCCGGAATGTGTTCCGTGTGGCACATCCAAAGAAAATAACAGATAAAACCGTACTTCTATGTGACGATGTGATCACTTCCGGCAGCACCCTGAACGAATGCGCACGAATTCTGCTGGAGGCGGGCGCCGGAGCAGTCTATTGTGTGACGGCTACGACTGCTGTTCAATCCTGACAGGAAATCAAAAATTCACATAAAAAACTATTGCAAGTATCATCGATCTTTGCTATAATCAAAAGGTCACTTATCTTTACAAAAGAAAAATCCCCTGAAAGGAAGTTTTACCCTATGTACGCAGATATGCTTGATTCCATCGGTTTTCTGAATGCCTATGACAGCGACGTAGCCGCCGCCATGGGTGATGAACTGGCTCGCCAGAAAAGAAATCTCGAACTCATCGCTTCCGAAAACCTTGTTTCCCCCGCTGTGATGGCGGCGATGGGCAGTGTGCTTACCAACAAATACGCCGAAGGCTATCCGGGCAAGCGTTACTACGGCGGCTGCCAGTGTGTGGACGTGGTGGAGGAAATCGCCCGCAAGAGAGCCTGTGAGCTGTTCGGCGCTCAGCACGCCAACGTCCAGCCCCATTCCGGCGCACAGGCGAACACCGCCGTGTATTTTGCCCTGCTCGAACCCGGCGACACCGTCATGGGCATGAATCTCGCCGAGGGCGGTCATCTGACCCACGGTTCCCCTGTGAATCTGTCCGGCAAGTATTTCAACTTCGTCGCTTACGGCGTGGACGGTGAGACCGGGCGCATTGATTACGACAAACTCTATGAAACCGCCAAGCAGGTCAAGCCCAGAATGATCGTCGCTGGCGCAAGTGCCTATCCCCGCGCTATCGATTTCGCCAAGTTCAGCGAGATCGCCAAGGAAGTCGGCGCATATCTCATGGTCGATATGGCGCACATCGCCGGTCTGGTCGCCGCAGGTATGCACCAGAATCCCGTCGAGTATGCCGACATCGTCACCACCACCACTCACAAGACCCTTCGCGGCCCGCGCGGCGGCATGATTCTCTGCCGTGAGGAATACGCCAAGGCAATCGACAAGGCAATCTTCCCCGGCACACAGGGCGGTCCCCTCATGCACACCATCGCTGCCAAGGCGGTTTGTCTCGGCGAAGCGCTCAAGCCCGAATTCAAGGCATACGGCAAGCAGATTGTCGCCAACGCAGCTGCTATGGCGGAAGAATTCGACGCGCGCGGCGTGAAGATGGTTTCGGGCGGTACGGACAACCATCTCATTCTGCTCGACCTGCGCGGCACCGGCATCACCGGCAAGGAACTGGAACGCCGTCTGGACGACGTCTACATCACCGCCAACAAGAACACCATTCCCAATGAACCCCTCAGCCCGTTTGTGACCAGCGGCGTGCGTCTGGGCACTCCCGCCGTCACCACACGCGGTCTGGTCGAGAAGGACATGAAGAAGATCGCCGAGTACATTTCCCTCGCTATTACCGATTTTGATAACAGCGCCGACGCAATCCGCGCGGGCGTAACCGAGCTGCTCGAAGCCTATCCGCTCTACGAATAATGCAGTCGGAACAATTCACTCTGTAAACTGGTGACAATCAATAAAACGCCGCGCCCATGTCGGGATTTGTTGCAAATTCTGACATGGGCGCGGTGTTTATTTGTTATCATGGATGGAATCGTCGGGAGTAAATATACTCTGTCTGGAAATCATCGCAAAGTGAATGGGAAGACGTTTCTATATTGTGACATTTACATATATCTTTGATACTGTCTTCATAAACTGTGTCTCCCGTGGAAAAATCGTATTGTTTCACAGCCTCCCCGCACCAATATTGGCAGAGAGCGCAGCATCTTCCGCCTTGAAAAGAATTTGTCATTATTTGCATCGTATTCCTCCCGCATAAATTTATCATTACAGCCTCAGTATATTTATAATATACTAAGGTATGCCTGAAAAGTCAAGTTATATTTTACAATAGTATATAGATATTTGACTTTCAGAAAGAAGTAAATAACCATGTTTGAAGAGATCCTTAAGGAATTACGATTAAATAGGGGACTTAATCAGGTACAGTTAGCAGAAGAACTGTTTGTCACGAAACAAACAGTTTCTAATTGGGAAAATGGATATCTTATGCCTTCGGTTGATTTGTTGATGAGAATCGCCAAATACTTTTCCGTCAGTACGGACTATCTGCTGGGGCTGGACGACAGGCGGTATCTTGAAACCACAGGCCTGACTGACAAACAAATCACGCATATTCAGATGATTATTGACGATATTCTGGGAGACAAAGGAGAAAAATAATCACAGAACCCGCATGAGAGATTGGAAAAATCCCCCATGCGGGTTCTGTGATTTTTGAACATTACGCTATGAAAAAAATTATTCACCAAGTAATTCCTTAATCTGTTCCTCCGTAAAACCTTTTTGACGCCACATCTCCATTAATTCATTTTTAACCTCCGCTCTGCCCTCCGCTCTGCCTTCTGCTCTGCCTTTGCGTGTTGCATTGCCGATGGCAGTTGCCTCATCGTGCAAACGCTTCTCGCGGTAATAAGCATCACGCCGAACCTGTTCGTCAGCGCTGAGCTGCCGCAGCATGACAATCGTCTCCTTCACTTC
The DNA here is from genome assembly GCA_017395425.1 of Clostridia bacterium. GTDB lineage: Bacteria > Bacillota > Clostridia > Oscillospirales > Acutalibacteraceae > RUG762. Next base: position 121,285 of record JAFPUM010000061.1, read on the forward strand.
CGGAATCATGGTTCTCTGCTGAAGTTCCATCAATTCTCCCTCCGTTTCCGCGTCGATCAGATGGAGCCAGTCCTCCATTGCCTGATTCTTTCTGACGTTGTCCAATTTTTCATTTGCAAGACATATTACCGCTTAGGCTCTGTTGAAAAATAAGTTGAACATTTCTCGGAAATCAATCCCGATTATACGATGCTTGTCGAGGATTTCTGTTCAAGTTATTTCATGACAGTTCCTTAAAAATCAGTTTCTTCTGTATGACATAATTAAAAACAAACAGTGTGCAGTCCACAATGATTTTGATGAGCAGTTCCGGCCAATGCAGGAGACCGTAGAGCCAATCCACCGCGTTGGCGGAAATCAGCATGACAACCACCGCCAAAGCAAAATATTTCACAGCCGTAGAACCCAGATTCCCTTTTTTGCGGAAGACGATCTCTTTATTGATGGTGAAATTGACAGTGCAGGACACCACACGCGCCAGTATCGTAGCAAGCTGAATGCGATAGACAAAATCATCCGGCAGTACCAGTTTTGCCAGCACCGTGAAGCACAGCAGATCTACTGCCATGCTGGCGGCAGATGACAGGAAATAGGTCAGGAACCGCCGACAGATCAGCCAGTAGATTTTGACCGAATCCACGACAGGTCGGAAATGGGAGCTGTCGTTTTCGTCAATATATACCGTTTCAATCGGAATCTCATACAGTTCAATCTTCCGCTGACGGCATTCGATGAGCATATTCATCTCATATTCGTACCGCTCGCCGTCGATTTCCAGCATGACCGGCAGAAGCGCCGCCGGAATGCCGCGCAGCCCGGTCTGGGTATCCATCAGCTTCTGCCCGAAAAACAGGGCAAACACATGGGACGTCAGCCGGTTGCCATAGGCGGAACGGGGCGGAATATTGGGTGCGTGGAAATCGCGCGAACCGAGAATCACCCGGTTATCGTTCTCCGTGATCGCCTGCGCGATATGCAGCACGTCATTGAGTTTGTGCTGACCGTCCGCGTCCACCGTGACAATGCCGTCACACTTCGGAAAATGCTTCATGACAAACGCCATGCCGGTTTTGAGCGCTCTGCCCTTGCCCTGATTGACTTTGTGCGTGAGTACCCGGCATTTGTCCATTCTGCCAATGGCGGCAAACTTCTTGCGGAACTTGGCGGAGCTGCCGTCATTGATGACGATGATCTGCATAAAATCCTCTTTTGCCAGCGCCGCAACATAATCTATCAGCGATTTGTCCGGATTGAGGGAGGGAATCATCACAATAATATTCATACTAAAATCTCACAATCATGATAAAATTCTATCGCTTTTATCACGTTATCTCCAAATAACACGCCATTTGCCAAACGACCACTGTTACATTACTCCTCGTCCAGTTTCAGCACGGACATGAAAGCGTCCTGCGGCACTTCCACCGAGCCCAGCTGCCGCATACGCTTCTTGCCTTCCTTCTGCTTTTCGAGCAGCTTCTTCTTGCGGGTGATGTCACCGCCGTAGCACTTGGCAAGCACATCCTTGCGCATAGCCTTGACCGTCTCGCGGGCAATGATCTTGCCGCCCACCGCCGCCTGAATGGGAATCTCAAAGAGCTGGCGCGGAATGTGTTCCTTCAGCTTGGCGGTCATCTTGCGGGCGCGGGGATAAGCGCTGTCGGTGTGGACAATGAAGGACAGCGCGTCCACCATCTCGCCGTTGAGCAGCATATCCAGCTTGACCAGCTCCGAACGCTGGTAGCCAGCCGGTTCATAGTCGAAGGAGGCATAACCCTTGGTACGGCTCTTGAGCGCGTCAAAGAAATCATACACAATCTCGTTAAGCGGCAGGACATAGTGAATATCCACACGGTCAGTGTCGATGTATTCCATTCCCTTGAACACACCGCGCCGGTTCTGACAAAGCTCCATGATGTTGCCGACGTACTCGGTGGGCGAATAAATATGGGCGTCACTGATCGGTTCCTCCGCGAAGGCAATCTGGGAGGGGTCGGGATAATTGGTGGGGTTGTCGATATAGGTCACCTGTCCGTCCGTGCCGGTAATCTTGTAGATAACACTCGGTGCGGTGGTGATGAGGTCGAGGTTGTATTCCCGCTCGAGACGCTCCTGAATGATTTCCATATGCAGCAGACCCAAAAAGCCGCAGCGGAAGCCGAAGCCCAGCGCCACGGAAGTTTCCGGTTCAAAGGAAAGGGACGCGTCATTGAGCTGCAATTTTTCCAGCGCCTCCCGCAGGTCGCCGTATTTGGCACCGTCTGCGGGATAGATGCCGCAGAACACCATGGGATTGGCTTTGCGGAAGCCGGGCAGCGGCTCATCCGCAGGACGGTCGGCATTGGTCACGGTGTCGCCCACCATCGCTTCCGACACCGTCTTGATAGAGGCGGCGATATATCCCACTTCGCCTGCCGCCAGTTCACCGACGGGTTCCAGCGTCGTAGTGCGCAGATACCCGCATTCCACCACATTGAATTCCGCGCCGGTACTCATCATGCGGATGGTATCCCCCGCCTTGAGCCTGCCCGCCATCAGACGGACATAGACGATAACGCCCTTGTAACTGTCATAATAGCTGTCAAAAATCAGCGCCTTGAGCGGCGCTTCGCGGTCGTTGTCGGGCGCGGGGATATCGGTGACGATTTTTTCCAGTACCGCCTCGATGTTCAGACCCACCTTTGCCGAAATCTGCGGCGCGTCCTCGGCGGGCAGACCGATGATGTCCTCCACTTCGTGTATAACCCGCTGCGGATCGGCGGAAGGCAGATCAATCTTGTTGATGACCGGCACTACTTCCAGTCCCGCGTCGATGGCGAGATAGGTGTTGGCGAGCGTCTGGGCTTCGATGCCCTGACTGGCGTCCACCACCAGTATCGCCCCTTCGCAGGCGGCAAGTGAACGGGAAACCTCATAGTTGAAATCCACATGACCGGGGGTGTCGATCAGATTGAAGGTATAGACCTTCCCGTCCTGCGCCTCATAGTTGACCGTGACAGCGTGGGATTTGATGGTGATGCCGCGTTCCCGTTCCAGATCCATATTGTCGAGCATCTGATCTTCCATCTCCCGCAGGCTGACGGCATAGGTTTTTTCCAGTATGCGGTCGGCAAGAGTACTCTTGCCGTGGTCAATGTGGGCGATAATGCTGAAATTGCGAATGGTTTCCTGTGGAGCTGACAATGTTTGTTACACCTCATTGTGATTGATGGTTGATTTTGGTGCGCCTTTCCGGCGGCAGCACCTACGGCTAATCCCGCTGTCTGACCGGTCTTTTCCGGCGTCTGGCGCGTCTGGCTTTTTTAACGGCTTCATCCCGCCGCAGCGCCAATACCACGCAGATGACCGCTACACCCAGATCGGTGAGAATCAGGGCGGCAGTATCAAACGTCACAGACGCTCTTACGACCAGAATCAGAATCAGCTGTATCATGGCAAAAAGCGCAAAAATCGCCACCGTCACCAGTCCCGCCAGCACATAGCGGTCGGTATGACGTATCTTACGGCTGAGTCTTTTGAGACGGTTGGTCAGTTGTTGAATATAAGAAGTCAATGATTCCATAAGGATGCCTCCGGGTAGTAATCATGTAAGGAAAAACATCAGTATTTTTTCAGCCCGCGGTAGTACTTGTCGGGCAGCAGTCGGTTGCGGGAACGCAGTGAATCCGAACCGCCCGTGCTGTAACGCCGACGGCTGCCGGGCGATACATTGAGTTTGGGCGTGCGAAGACTGATAATAACCGAGAAAATATACACCACCGCCGAAATGATGAAAATCCACGCGATAAGTCCGATGAGCAGTGAAGACGCATTGGCATTGGTGCGGGATTTGGCATAGGCGATGAGCATAGGGTCGTCAGTAGAGGAAAACAAATCCAGATCGTTATCGTTTTCATACCCCGTGACAATGCCTGCGCCGCCGTCCGAGACCGGTTCTGACTCGGCGGGTTCCGATGTCAACTCTCCGTCACCCACAACCAGTGTGTATTTTGCCACTTTGGTTTCCTTATTGTTGGCTTCCACCGTGGCGGTAATCGTAACCACGCCGCTTTTCAGTCCCACTACTTTGACCGCGCGGTTATCCACCTGCGTAACGGTAGCAATGGATTTATCCGAAGAGTCAAAGGTGGTGGAAAACCGATAGCCCATATCCTTGACGGTGAGGTAGAGCGTGGTAGATTTTCCAACCGCGATGCGCTTGGTATTGGCGTCGGAAAAGCCGGCGGTTCCCAGCGTTTCCTGCGGATTGGAAGAGACAATGTCCTCCGGCACGCTGTCGTCACTGGGTGGAGATATGGAAGACGACGGGTTCGATGACAGAGAGGATGATGTGTCCGGCGACGCCGCCACAGAAATCCCCCACCAGCCCACCGCGCAGATCACAGCCGCCATCAGTGCCGCGGCGCACTTGCCCGGTTTGCCCTTCAAGAGAATCACCTCATTCTATGATTTCAATTCATTATAACAAATGAATTTGGGGATTGCAAGATTTTTACGTGTTTTTTCAGGGAATTCCCATTCCAATACGCCCTATATCCGCGCCTGCTGTGTTGGCAAAGAACCGTCATTGATCCGGATAATCTTGACATACATCACCCGTTTGGGCGTAGCCTCCGAAACCGATATACGGAACCCGCCAAATTCAATTCCCTCGCCCACCTGCGGTATCTTTCCCATACGTTCGGTGAGCCATCCGCTGATGGTCACAGCCTGCGTCTCCTCATCCTCTTCGATCTCCATCACCTCAAACACCTTGCTTAGCGATGCAATGCCTGCCACAATATAGCCGCCGTCCTCGCACCGTTCTATCTCACGGATAATCTCATCATTTTCATCCCAGATTTCGCCCACCAATTCTTCCAGAATATCCTCCATGGTAATAATGCCGACCGTGCCGCCGAATTCATCCACCACCACAGCCATATGACACCGGGCGTGCTGAAAAATGCGCAGCAATTCGGATATTTTGGTGTTTTTGGGAATATACTCCACCGAAATCAACATAGAGGCAATGTCAATTTCCTTGTCAAAATACATTTTTTCATAAAAGTCGCGTTCGTGCAGAATTCCCACAATATTATCAATTGTACCCTTATAGACCGGAATCCGCGAATAATGATTGTTTTTGAACAGAGAGGCAAATTTCTTGGGCGGGGTGGAAATCTCCGCTGCCAGAATATTCACCCGCGGCGTGAGAATATGCACGACCTCCAGATCGCTGAATTCAATGGCGGAACGGATCAGTTCTCCCTGATTTTCTCCTATACCGCCTTCATTCTGCGCTTCATCCACGATGGTCATCAGTTCATCATCGGTGATGGCGCCGCCGTCCTTCACCTGAAACAGCTTTGCAATCATCTTTTTCCACACCGTAAACAGCCAGTTGACCGGCGTGAGAACCGTCTGAAGCACCCCGATCACCGGCGCGGATGCCATCGCAAAACGCTCCGGCGCTTCCTTTGCCATGCTTTTTGGGGTAATCTCGCTGAAAATCAGCAGCAGCACGGTCATCACCAGCGTGGCAACAGTCACACCTGCCTCCCCGAAGTGTGAAGTAAACACCACCGTTGCAATCGAAGACGCCAGAATATTCACCACATTGTTTCCCACCAGCACCGTCGTGAGCAGCTTGTCAAAATTTTCGGTCAGCTTGAGAGCGCGTGCGGCTTTTCGGTTGCCGTCGGCAGCCATGCTTTTCAGCCGGATCTTGTTTACGCCGGAAAAAGCGGTCTCGGTCGCCGAAAAATAAGCAGATAACATAATCAGCAGCGCCAGTACAGCTGCATCCATATAGCATCCTCCGTTCATCCTGTCTGCTGATAGGTATCATACCATACCGCACCAAAAAATGCAAGCGCCCGGACAAGTTCATCCGTTCGCCTGCATTTGAAATGGTTCCTTAAATAAAGATTATTACTCCACCGTTTCGAGATAGGCTTTCTCGATCACCACATCTTCCAGCGGTTGGTCATTTCCGTCGGTATCCACTGCGGCAATCTTATCCACTACCTTCATACCCGAATAGACCTGACCGAACACCGTGTGACCGCTTCTTGTCAGCCCTTTTTCGCGGAACTGTCCGTCCAGATACACGGTTCCGCCTCTTTCTTCATAAGCGTCGGCTGCCCATTTTGCGCCGCCGTTCTCAAGGAAGGTTTCTCTGTCACCGATGGTATAGTACTGCACCTGCTTGGTCTGCACAATAAAGAACTGACTGCCATTGGTGTTGGCGCCGGCATTCGCCATCGAGACCGCGCCGCGGATATTGTAGAGGTTGCGCCCGAATTCGTCCTCAAAGGAATCGTAGCCCTCGAACGAACAGCCGCTGCCATTGCCCATGCCGGTCTGAATCATAAAATCGTTTATGACACGGTGGAAAATCAGACCGTTGTAATAGCCGTTTTTGATCAGCGTCTTAAAATTTTCCACCGCCGTAGGCGCATATTCCGGGAAGAGCCGGATTTTAATCGTACCCATTGAGGTCTTTAATATCGCCACTTCTTCGCCTGACTTCGGCTTTTTGAGCTGCTCGCCGTCAGGTGCAGTTTTATATTTTTTTGAGGCGGGATAGACACCGCTCGCAACCGTGTCCGCGGTATTGCTCGACGTGGATGCCGTCGTGTAATCGGTTTTCGCGTTCCCGTTACGCCGCTCGTGAATCAGCACAAAGGTCAGAATCAGGATCAGCGCCACCATCAGACAGCCGACTGTCACCAATATCTGCGTAATCTGCTGCTGCCGTTCGAGTTCCCGGCGCTGCGCCACTGTCAGCCGTTTTTTGCCTGAAGCGGACGGACTTGCCGATTTTGCCGCCGTCTTCTTTGTACCGGCGGCGGACGATGACTTAGATGATGTTTTTTTACTGCGATTTTCTGCCATAAAACTTCTGTCGCTCCTTCTCAGACATTCGCTCCCACTCCTCAGAAGAAGATGGAACGGTAAAACGGCGTGTTGCGCAAAATCAGAAACGCCCCACAGATCGCCGCCACAATCAGTCCCTGCACCCATGTGGGACTGAACGAATATTTCCGGTACGGTCGGCGTATGAGTGAAATCACCAGCCGACTGTACAGATACCCCAGCCAGCCCAGAAAGGCGATATACAGGGGATTATACCAGACGGCGGTGAGCAGATCACCGTGCAGCAACGCATAAGTTGCCCGTGTCGCGCCGCATGACAGACAGTTATATCCCGTCAGTGTCAGGAACATACACGGCGGCATGATGCGATGGAGCCGTTCCTGTCCTACGCCCATGCCCACTGCCGCCAGCAGCAACGCCGCAAGCGGCAGTATGATCGCCCGCCGCAGCGCCTTGTCATATTCGGGGTCGCGCGGGACACGCGTTTTGTTTTTCATCGGTTCACGCATTCGGTTATTCTGAATAGACGCAGCGATTTATCTGCCACCCTTTTTCACAGGCTTTTTGACAGTCGCGGGCTTGGGCGCCTCGGCAGGCTCTTCGACAGGCAAATCGCTGGTGCAGTGGGGGCACTTGCAGGCGGCAAGCGGAATCTCCGACGCGCAGAAGGGACAGGTCTTGGTGGTGGGAGCGGCTGCCTCTTCCTTCTTCTTGCCGATGGCGGAGAGCTTATTCACACCCTTGACAATCAGGAAAATCACCAGTGCCATGATGATGAAATTGATGACGTCCGCGAGGAACTGACCGATGGGCATATCCAGCTTGTAAAACTTAATCGAGAGATTACCCACACCACTGGTAGCGTCTTCCGCGCCAAAGCAGTTGAGCAGCGGCTGAATAATGTTGTTGGTGAGCGACGTGACCAGACCCGAGAAAGCGGAACCGATCAGCACGCCGACAGCCAGATCGAGCATATTGCCCTTGAGTGCAAACTCTTTGAATTCCTGCAGAAACTTTTTCATTGAAAAAACCTCCAAATATTTTTTGTGACCTTGATTATAGCATAGATATGACAAAAAAGCAACGTGTTTTTGTAAGGCTCTGTTTAAAAATAAGTTGAACATTTCTCGGAAAGCAATATCGGTTATACGATACTTGTAGGAGATTTTTGTTCAAGTTATTTCATAACAGTTCCTAAGTTTTTCAGTTTGTTTTCCTATTTCTTTTACCCTTCTTCTCCCTGCCGCCGGTACAGGCGGGCGTTTCCCCTCTTCCCCGCCGTACCCAACCGTCCCATGCCTGTCAGCAGGTTGAGTATCATGCGGGCGCAGTCGGTATCGACCGCTGCTGCGGCTGCCAGTTCCGCTGTGCCGAACGGCATTTCGCCGTCCCTGAGCCGCGTCGGAAGAAACAAATCGTAATCCTTCGGTTCTGCCAGCGTGATTTCATCCAGCAGTTCCACCGGAACCAGATCAGACACATATTCCCCTTTGCGGGTACGCTGCTTCTTGCGCCGTCGGGTACGCACACCGAACCGCCTCACTTCTTCGCCGGTCAGCAGCACCACCCGGATTGTCAGGCGCGGATGGGAAAGAAAATCCCGTATGGTATATAACTCCCGGACGGCAGCGTAAATATTTCCCTTCTTGGGCGACCGACGGACAGAGGTTACTTCGCCGGTGCCGACATCGGTATTCACAATGGTCTTCCGGCAAATTACCGGATACACCACTGTCACCGGAGCTGCTTCCAGAAATACTTCCAGTTTGGGTCTGAGCCGGATGAAACCTCTTGTCTGAATTTCGATAATGCCCCGCTCTCCCACAATGTCCGCCACATATCCGCCAATCGGGACTTCATGACAGTCCGCGTCCGGTTCGTAATACGATTTGAGAACCGCGTGCAGCGTCTTTTCTCCCAATGTACCGATAGAATCACGGTTTGGTTCCGTCACGGTCTGACGCCGGCAAGCTTCCCGAAACCGCTCTTCGTCCTTCTCACCAACCGAGTATGTAACAGCCTTGTCCGTCACGGATATCTCCCCCCTCGGAAAAAAAGATTGTAATTGAAAACAGAAGGTGGTATACTTATTATAAGTGCATTCCCCGATAAATGCAACACGTTTTGGTTCATTGACAGGGTTATCATTCAGGACACACAGAAAGGAATCACAATGACAGAGACAGAAAAGGCTGCGCAGCACACGATTCCGATTCCCGATAACGTGCTGTGCGTCATGAAAAAGCTCCGTAACAGCGGCTATGAAAGCTTTGTGGTGGGCGGATGTGTACGGGACGCGCTGCTTGGCAAAACGCCCAAGGATTACGACATTACCACCAATGCCCTCCCGCTGCAGGTCAAGACACTGTTTGCGCAAAACGGCTTCCGTGTGATCGAAACCGGTCTCAGACACGGCACCGTGACCGTTCTCTCCAACGGCACACCCGTCGAGGTAACCACCTATCGTATCGACGGAGCCTATTCCGACGGTCGTCACCCCGACAGCGTGACCTTTTCCGACGGTATTGCCGATGACCTCAGCCGCCGCGATTTTACCATCAATGCCATGGCCTATTCTCCCGACGCGGGCTTTGTCGATCTTTTCGGCGGAGCGGAAGATTTGAAAAACAAACGGATTTGCTGCGTAGGGAATCCCCAGAAACGCTTTGAAGAGGACGCGCTGCGCATGCTCCGCGCCCTGCGGTTTTCGTCCGTACTGGGATTTGCCATCGCGCCGGAAACGTCAGATCAGATTCACCGCCAGAAACACCTCTTGGAACATCTGGCAAAGGAACGGATTACGGCGGAATTCCTCGGTCTGCTCTGCGGTCAAAACGCGTCCGGTGTGATGAGGGAATACCGCGACATCATCGCGGAAATCCTTCCGCCCATTGCGCCGATGTTCGGTTTCGCCCAGCATAATCTCCATCATGACGCGGATGTCTGGGAACACACCCTGCGCGTGGTGGATGCGGTTCCGTCCGACGACATTGTCCTGCGTCTGGCGGCACTGCTGCACGACGTGGGAAAACCGCATTGTTTCACTGCCGACGCAGACGGCGTGGGTCATTTCTACGGCCATCCTGCCATCAGTGCCGATATCTGTGAACAGATTTTCTCCCGATACCTGCGCACCGATAAAAAAACCGCTTCCCGTGTCACGCTGCTGGTGAAAAGCCACGACGAACCCCTCCTTCCTCCTTCCCGCCGCATTCTTCACCGCCGTCTGACCAAATACGGTGAAGAAGTGCTGCGTCAGCTTCTTGCCCTCCACCGCGCCGATGTGATAGGACAGGCACCTGCGTATCGCGGACGGCTGGACGAACTCGACGAGGCAGAACGCATACTGGATACACTCGTGCAGGAAAATGCCTGTATGCGTATCGGCGATCTGGCGCTCAACGGACGGGATCTGCAAAATATGGGAGTCGCGCCCGGTCCGCCAATCGGCGCGCTGCTGCGTGCGCTCCTGTCCGAAGTGTGCGACGGTGTAACGCCCAATACCCCCGACGCGCTGCGCGCCAGAGCCGCTCAACTCATTCCCCGCCTGACCACCGGTCAACAGACTTCCGCAAAGGATGGATTTCAATGAATAAACCAATCAATCATACCCGATTCTTTTTCCGCTTCACCCGGTTTGGCGCTGCACTGCTGATGACGGCGCTTCTCTGCGCCTGCACCGGGCAGGACGTACACGTCGATATCAATGACGACAGCGGATACAGTCTGCCGGTGGTATCGGGACTCTCCCACAGCGACGAAATCAACGCCGCGCTGGCATCGAAACTCTCCCCCTATGCGCAGCAGGCACAGCAGACCGTTGAGGCATCCGAGGGTCGGTTACAGGTGGAATATGACATTGCAAAGGCTGATGATTACAGCTTTTTCCATCCCTCATACACCATGGAAATGCGTATTTCCGACGGACAGGATGCCCTCACCATTCTCCGTGCCACCGGCAGCAAGCCTGCCGATCTCCGTGTGGAACCCGTGGAAGACCTGCAATGGCTGGATTCCGCCGACCTCACCGAATGTGCCCTCATTCTCAAACGCACCGGACTGGAAGTCGATCTCTCCGATCCCGACGCGTCCATCGGGGAAGAATTTGCAACCGACACCTTCGTCCGCCTCTATGAAGCCATCGCGGAAAAGCCGCTGGATATTTCCGATGTCGCTGTGGGTGCTTCCAAGGGCGAAACCTTCCAAAAGGCGCTCAAACTGGGAATGCTCTCGCCTTACGGTTACTACGACAATTATGAATATATGCCGCAGGTCAACCTTTATTCCGTGCTGACTATGGCGGACGCTGTGATGGATCGGGCGGAATTCGAGGTTTACGGCCGTCAGAGTCAGGCGGTGACAGGAGAGGAATTCGCAGCTATGATCCGCACCATGCACGGCGTCTGCCGGGCGCCGGCACTGGGAGATGCCGCTGACGAAGCACTGTCATGGGCGGCGCTGGGCAAGTTGGATCTGGAAGCGCTCGCCGTCAAAGGCGCCGGCGGGGAACAGATGGAGTGCAACCGGCTCGACGCGGCGGAAATTCTCTGCCGCATCGCGGACGCCGGACCTGCCTATGGCCGCGGTTTCGGCGACAGTCATCTCACGCCCATCGACGATACCGACAACGTCTGGGCGAGACGCGCCATCACTTACAGCTTTATGGATTACTACGGCGATTCAGTACTGTTTGCCCCGTATGCGGATTTCACCGTGACCAATGCCATCCGGAATGCCCGCAGCTTTATCACCTCCCGCTACAACGACTGGAGCTATGCCACCAATTACGAGTGGGACGGTTTCTATACCAAAAAAGACCTGCTCATCGCCGCGGGACGCACGGCGGCTTATTTTGACAGCCGTTCGTCAGAGGACAAGTATGTCAAATACGGTTTTGCAAAGAAGGACGTTCTGAACGACCGCGATTACAACTGGTTCTTCTCCCAGCGCGGCACCGGCACCTATGCCAGTGTCAACTGTATGCCTTCCATCACCGCCATGGCAGCGCACTGGTACGATCAGAACAGCACCGCCACGGTGGAGAGTATGCGTGCTGTCAGCAAAACCAAACTCGGCTGGGACATGGAAACCCTGCGCCACACCCTGACGGTCTGCGAGATTCCCTATGAATCCGGTTACGCGGATCTTCCCACCATACTCAAAGCACTGGATGACGGAAAAATTATCCTGGTGCAGTACAGCGACCGTCCCCTTACCCAGACCGGCCACTGCTATGTGATCTACGGCTATCACAAGCGCGGTGACGCTGTCACCTTTATCATCAACGATTCCGAATCCATGATCTACCGGGGCGAGATTTTCGGACGTGAGAACGGCAACGGCGACGAGGTGGACGCTTCCTTCTCCCTGTGGAGCATTCAGCGCTTTTACAGCGGCATCACCATCGTGGGATAGAACTCACAGCTTCGTTGCAGTGGCACATGGGCGATTTCCATAAAAATTTTCTTACGACAGGCGGGGGCTTTTCGCGGGGGATAAAAAATCGCGGAATCCCCCGCTTTCTTTGCAAAAATCATTGACACCGCTCACCAATCAGCCTATAATGGTAACAAACGTGTGAAAAGTCTGTCAATCGACAGACACCGACAGCGGCAGGGTTATCTGACCGCCGCGCCGTCACATCGACTTTATTTTTTTGGAGGTAACTACACTATGGCACGAGTTTATAATTTTTCGGCAGGTCCGTCTATGCTCCCCGAAGAAGTTCTCAAGCAGGCAGCCGATGAAATGATGGATTATCAGGGCAGCGGTCAGTCTGTCATGGAGATGAGCCACCGTTCCAAGGTCTACGACAAGATCATCAAGGAAGCGGAAGCCGATCTGCGCGAAATCATGAATATTCCCGATAACTACAAGGTCCTTTTCCTGCAGGGCGGCGCATCCACCCAGTTTGCCATGATCCCCATGAACCTCATGACCAAAAACGGCAAGGCAGACTTCGTCATCACCGGTCAGTGGGCGAAGAAGGCATATGAGGAAGCTGCCAGATACGGCGACGCAAAGGCGGTAGCCTCCTCCAAGGATAAGACCTTCTCCTATATTCCCAAGGTAGAGAAGTCCGATTTCAGACCCGACGCGGACTATGTGCACATCTGCCTCAACAACACCATCTACGGCACCAAGTGGAACACCCTCCCCGATACCGGCGACGTGCCGCTGGTGGCTGATATCTCCTCCAACATTCTTTCCGAGCCGATCGACGTGAGCAAGTTTGCCCTCCTCTTTGCCGGTGCGCAGAAGAATGTCTCCTGCGCGGGCGTGACCATTGTGATTATCCGTGAAGATCTCATCGGCAATGCCATGGACATCACCCCCACCATGCTCAACTACAAGACCCATGCCGACGCCGATTCCCTCTACAACACGCCTCCCTGCTATGCCATCTACATTGCCGGTCTCACCTTCAAGTGGCTCAAGAAGATGGGCGGTCTCGAGGCGATGAAGGCGCTCAACGAGAAAAAAGCCAAGCTGCTCTATGACTTCCTCGACAGTTCCAAGCTCTTCAAGGGCACCGTCGTTCCCGAGGATCGTTCGCTCATGAACGTTCCTTTTGTCACCGGCAATGAGGAACTGGACGCGAAGTTCGTCAAGGAATCCACCGCCGCGGGATTTGTCAACCTCAAGGGACACCGTTCGGTCGGCGGCATGAGAGCTTCCATCTACAACGCTATGCCCTATGAAGGCGTGGAAGCGCTGGTCGAATTCATGAAGAAGTTCGAGCAGGAGAACGCTCAGTAATGCACCGGCATTCCGGATTTCCAGTCATTTCTGAAAGGATTTGAGTTCAAATGGCCAATATACTTACCTTAAATAAAATCGCCAAAATCGGTCTTGACCGCTTCGGCGCGGGCTACAACTGCGCCGAGGACATCGCCAATCCCGACGCGGTACTTGTCCGTTCCGCTGCCATGCACGACATGGAACTGCCTGAAAGCCTTCTCGCCATCGCGAGAGCCGGCGCGGGCGTCAACAATATCCCGCTCGACAAGTGTGCCGAGAAGGGTATCGTCGTCTTCAACACCCCCGGCGCCAATTCCAACGCCGTGGCGGAGCTGGTACTTGGCGCTATGATCTTCTCCTCCCGCAACGTTCTCCCCGCCACCACATGGGCAAAGACCCTCAAGGGCAACGGCGATCAGGTGGGCAAGATGGTCGAGAAGGGCAAGAGCCAGTTTGTCGGTCCCGAAATCAAGGGCAAGACGCTGGGCGTCATCGGTCTGGGCGCTATCGGCGGTCTGGTTGCCAACGACGCCGCCGCACTCGGCATGAATGTCATCGGCTACGATCCCTTCCTCTCGGTAGACGTCGCGCTCCGTCTCTCCCGCAAGGTCAGACACGTCACCGACCTCAAGACCATCTTTGAGCAGAGCGATATCATCACGATCCATGTGCCGCTCATTCCCGACACCAAGAACATGATCAACGCCGAATCCATCGCTTCCATGAAGGACGGCGTGCGCATTCTCAACTTTGCCCGCGGCGGTCTGGTCAACAACGCCGACATCAAGGCGGCGCTCGCCAGCGGCAAGGTTGCCAGCTATGTCATCGACTTCCCGGACGATGAGGTTCTCGACGTGGACGGCATTATCGCCATCCCCCACCTCGGCGCTTCCACTCCCGAATCCGAAGACAACTGCGCCATGATGGCAGTTGACGAGATTAAGAACTACCTCGAAAACGGCTCTATCGTGCATTCGGTCAACTACCCCGACATCGACGCCGGTCCCGTGGCCGCCAAGCGCGTCTGCGTGCTGCACAAGAATATCCCCAACGTGCTGACCAAGCTCTCCGCCATCGTCTCCAACGAGGGCGTCAACATCGAGAACATGCTCAGCAAGTCCAAGGGCGACTATGCCTACAGCATTCTCGACTTCGCGGGTGACATCACCGATGCCGCCAAGGAAGCCTTCAATGCGGTGGACGGCGTGATTCGTGTGAGATTCATCGGTTAATGGTTGCTCCCTTTGCACCGTTTTCATTCCCATAAAAAGCAAGCCTCGGCTTTGGTCACATGACCATCGCCGAGGCTTCTTTGATTTACTGTTCCCTATCTCCCGTCCACTTGTTTTCACATACCGGGGCTATTCGTTCTCATATCCCGCCTTGGCCCACAGCAGGTGACGCTCTCCCGTCAGTCCCGCGTGCCATCTGTCGTTCTCAGACGCGGTATACGTCTCCCACCGACCATAGTACAGGCGAACCACCTCCATATTTTCAATTGCGATACGCTCATAGTTATCCCAACCTCCTGCGCGGTGTACATTATTGTAGCGCTCTTTTCCGCTCTCGTCAAACAAATCCTCCGTCCACGAAACATACTCGTCCATAAAGACAATATCGTCCAGTTCTGAGTTAATCTGATGATTCATATGATAAAACATATCGATATCATCATAGGCCGAACGCTCCATGAAGGTCGTCACCTCCACCTGCGTTTTTCCGTCCTTTTGTCCCACCACCGTCACCAGACTGTTGGCATGGAATTTTTTATTTGATCCATCGTAAATCAGCATACTTTTCATGCCGCCGTGAAAGGCCGATATGTCGCTGACACTCACCAGCCGCAGATTGTCCTTCACCTCATCATAGGCATACGCCGTCATCACGATTTTCATATGGTTCAGCAGCACATAAACGCCGAACAGCACTATCAATACCGTCACGGCAATCACACCCGCCAGTTTGTAACGCCGGATTTTCTGCTTGATTTTCCGCAAGGGGCGGTAACTGTCGCGGGCCTTGATGACCGTCCCGTCTTGCAGGAGTTTTACTTTTTGGCGGCAAGTCTTGCACTCCGCCAAATGCTCGTCCACCAGCTCTACGCTGCTCTCGGTGAGTACCTTGTCCACATACAGCGGTATCAAATCGCCCGCCGTGTCGCAATTAATTCTGCTCATTCTGTGTTTCCTCCCTGTTGCGTCTGTCCGAATTGCTCGATAATTTTCAGCCGTGCGCGGTGGTACGTCACCCGCGCCCAGCTTTCGCTGCGGCCAAACAGCGCGGCAATCTGTCTGAACGAAAGCTCGCCGAAGGTTCGCAGCCAGAATACCTCCTTGTACGGCTCGTCAAGGGTATGCAGTATCTTGTGCAGGTCAAAGGCAGTTTCGCCGTCCTCCAACCGTTCCTCAAAGCGTATGCTTCCCACCGCAGATTCCCCGCTGTCGGCGAATGCTTCCATATCGGAGGGCAGAGCGCGCTTGGCCTTGCCGTAGTAGCGGAAAAATTCATTCTTGGCAATCTGGCACAGCCAGACCCGCAGATGACATTCCCCGCGAAACTTGTTCAACGACTTCATCGCCCGAAAGAAGACCTCTTGTGTCAGGTCCTCCGCCAGCGCTTCATCGCGGGTCAGCGACATCAGATATAGATAGATATCGTGAAAATATTCATTGTATATCTCGTCAAACGCGTCCTTGTGCGGCTCATTCTTCACATCGATTCTAACCTCCTTTGTCTGTCATAAACGCTATAGCAACCATATGACCCGACAAATCGCCATTCGTTACAACAATGGGAGAAAATTTTTTATTCCATTCTCAACACGTCAAACACTCTATGACGTCCCGTTCGATATCCTGCGAAAATCCGTCCACCGTCGGCGTATGCTCCCCCGTCATGCCGTCCACGCTGCCCAGCGCGACGATGTGTTCAAGGTAAGTCCGAATTTCGCCATAAGCAGGCATGACGGCCTTCCCGCTCAACTGCCGCAGGCAGGCGCAAAGCCCATACGCGCCCCAATTGGAAACGGTGGCGATGACGGGGTAATCCACTTCCGTGACACAGGGCACCAACGAAAGCTCGCGTTCTATCACTTCGCGAAAATTGCCCATACCGATTTCATTCCCGCCGTCGCCGATACCGATGGTGGGAATGTTTCGTTTTCTGCCCTCCACAAACAGCGGGTCGAGCTTCGCGGTGTGTGCCGCTATGCTTACCCCGCGCATATTGGCATAATCGCCGCGCGCGTTCACGCCGCACCGTTCTATGCTGATGAGCGCGACAGGGCTGTACGCATCGAGCAGCGCGGCGCACTGCTCTGTATTGGCGGAAAGCGGCAGGATTTCAGCGGGAATTTCTTGGAAAAATCCCTGACAATAGCTATCTGTCACCATCACACTGCGGAACCCGCAGGCATTGAGCGCCCGCGCCAAAAAATACGCCCCGGGCGGCCCGTCGGTTTCGGCGTGACCCGCCACATAAAAGCCGGTGGCAATCAGCACATTCCCCCGTGCCAAATGCAGCAACGCGGCGGCGGCTCTGCGGCAAAAATCGGGCGGCAGATACGGTCGCAGCTTCTCCATGCCGCGCGACGAATGCTGCAAAATGATGTCTTCAATGGACAACACGCTCATGGGGCACCCCTCCGAGATTTCATGCACAAAACAAAAACGGCATATTTCCGATATCGCTATCATCTATATGCCGTTATCAACAAATGTATGAACCTACAAACTGCTATCTTTCAATTAGTCGGCAGTGTAGGGCATCAGCGCAACGTGACGGGCACGCTTGATCGCTGTGGTGAGCTGACGCTGGTGGAAAGCACAGGTACCGGTGACTCTGCGGGGCAGAATCTTGGCTCTGTCGGAAACGTATCTTCTCAGCTTATTGACATCCTTGTAGTCAATTTCCTTGATGTTTTCCACGCAGAAATTGCAAACCTTCTTGCGGCCCTTGCGGCCTCTGCGTTCGGGTCTATCAGCCATGGTAAATCCTCCTTTGTCTTATATTGTGTCTCTGTTCAAAATCAGAAAGGCAGATCATCGTCCGCAACGGGAGTAAAATCGCCTTCGCTGCCGCTCTGGTAAGAGCTGACAGGCTCACTGTAGGAACCTGCGTTCTGAGCGGGTGCAGGGGGCGGGGTCATCTGATCGTAGCGGCTGTAATCATAGTTGTTCTGATAGCCGTTGTCGCGCTTCGCTTCCGCGAAGTAGACCTGATCGGCCACGATATCCCATGATCTGCGCTTGTTTCCCTCGCGGTCGGTATAATTGCTGACCTGAATGCTTCCCTGAACTGCCACAAGCTGTCCTTTATGGAAATACTTGCTGACAAAATCAGCTGTATTTCTCCAAGCGATGATATCAAGAAAATCAGTCTGCTTTTCGCCGCCTTGCGGGATAAAATCCCTATCGACAGCCAACCGAAATCTGACCATTGCAACACCGCTCTGTGTGGTCCGGTAGTCAGGCTCCGCAGTGAGCCTTCCCATCAGAATAACACGATTGAGCATTACCGTTCCCCTCCCTTACTCTGCATCGGCAGCAGCCTCGGGAGCTTCCTCCTGAACGGGAGCGGGAGCAGCCTCGGACTTCTCGATTCTCTTGACGATCAGCGAGCGAAGCACACCGTCGGTGATGTTGTACACACGGTCGAGCTCTGCCGGGAATGCCGCGTCAGCAGTGAAGTTGAAGAGAACATAGTAGCCCTCAGACTCCTTGTTGATGAGATAGGTCAGCTTGCGCTTACCCCACTCCTCCACGCTGTCAAGCGTTGCGTTGTCCTCGATCATCTTCTTGAACTTGTCGACAACAGCCGTCACCGCTTCGTCACCGTTCTTGCAGGACACAATAAGGATGGACTCATAAGCTTCTTTCATCTTTTCCATCTTTGTAGCACCTCCTTCTGGGCATATGGCTCCGTTTCTCTCGGAGCAAGGATTCGCTGCGCCATATGATTTGCGCAACAAAAGAATTGTATCATATTTTTGGCATTATGTCAAGTGCTTTTTTCAGAGATGGACAAACCGAACAGCCGCTCGGCGTTGCCGTGCATGATCAGCTCATATTCCTCCGGTGTCACCCACTCCTTGAACGCCCCAAAATACGTCCGGTAAAACGGATGGGCATAGGTATCCTCGCCGTCGATGGGATTGTCCGAACCGAACAGCAGCTTTTCCGCCCCGTATTTCTTCACAAGCCGCAAAGCCGCTTCGGGACGTACCCATGTGGTATCGCCATACAGATTGGGCAGCGAACCGATAAGTTCAATGGCTTGCGTGTTATCGGTGCAAAGTCCCATATGCACCATGACAAAGGTGACATCGGGAAACGCTTTGGCTGCTTCATAGACATATCGCGGCTGTGACCACTCGTCCCCTGCCGAATGCACCACCACCGGGATACGGCGTTCGGCTGCCAGCCGCAGATAGGGCTGCATCTGCGGCGCATTCACCGGCATCATGGAGTGATAGGGGTGGATTTTGAGTGCCTTGATATATGCGCCTCCCTCGTCCAGCAATCGCAGCAGCCGGGCATTGACGCCCTCTGTATGCGGCTTGCACCACACCGCCACGCCGATTCTCCCGTCATACTGCCGCGCCATTTCCACCGTCGGCAGATTTGCGCTGTACTGATCATAGAGCCAGTCCTCAGGAAGACTGCCGTGCTGTTCATCGAATTCCACGGCTGTACCGCTCGACACGAGCGAATAGTCCACGCCGTATTTCTCCATCGAATGAATGACGTGCTCCGGCTTCATATGAAAACCACCCAGTTCCCCGATATGCACATGAGAATCAATGATCATAGGATAATCCACCTCTCAAATCTGTATGATTTTATTGTAAAGGGCGGTGTGGCATTCATCGATCCGCCAGTCGATATGGAAATGTCCGAAGTACCAGTGACGATACCCGACGGTATTTTTAATATCCTCCAGAAACGGCATCAGATCGTCATCTTCCGTTTTGTCATAACAGATCATGGCTGCCAGCGAAAGCGGCGCGTCATGGGTAATGATGAGATCCACCTGGTTGTCGTGCAGCGCCAGATTCTGCCGCGCACGGGTCACCTCCTCGGCGTTTGGCATCTCCTGCGGCCACCACGAAATGCCTTCCCGCCGGTAGGCTTTATCCATGGAACGTGCGCCGCCCATGACAAAAATATTCATACCCTCGAGGTCAAAGACATACCCGCGCATCAGATGAATGACCGACGGACGGATATACTGCACCTTGCCGCCGTTCCAGCTGCATTCTTCATACCGGGCAAGCGCGTCAAAATTTTCATGATTGCCATCGACAAAGAGCGTGGTAAAATTCTTGGCTTCCAGCCAGTCCAGCCAGTAGTCATCTTTATAGGTTCCCGTCCACACGCCGCCGAAATCGCCGCAGATGATGACGTAATCATTCTTGGTCAGTTCCTTCTGTTTTTCAAAGCTTCTGGAATTGAGTTTGGAAATATCAATGGGAATATGCGTATCGCCGGTAACAAAAATCATAGATCATGCCTGCCTTTCGTTATGAAATCAATCGTTTTTCGTGATAGCGACAACATCTGTTTCCGCCTTCTACTGTGTATTTTACCACATAAATCGTGCTTTTTCAACAAATTTTTATGTTTTTTTTATTGAATAATGAAAACGAAAGCCTTCCTTCTTTGTTTGTTTTTTTCTGTAAGATTTTTAAAAAAAGGCTTGACTTTTGGTTTCAAATCATTTATAGTATTATTTAGCGCTGATTATAAGAGGCGATTTCGGCTCGGTTTGCCCGCGTCGGCTATTTAACCAACTCCGTCCAACGTTTTTCTCGGAACGCAGGCGGCACGGTATCAGGAGGTGCATCTGCATGGCAAAGTGTGATTTTTGCGGCAAGGAAGTTGCTTTCGGCATCAAGGTTTCCCACTCACACAGAAGAAGCAACAGAACATGGAAGCCCAACGTCAGACGTGTAAAGGCTGTCGTCAACGGAACTCCCAAGAGAGTTCACGCGTGTACCCGCTGCCTTCGTTCGGGCAAGGTCACGAGAGCGGTCTGATTTGTTTCGAAAATGTCCCCACTGTACCCCGGTATATGCTGTCGCTCCCGACACAACCGTTGGTACGGTGGGTATTTTTTTGTTTGCCTCTCTCAGACTGATTTTGGTGAAAGGCGGGTGTTATGACAATCATGCCGCGCAGTCAGAAACAGAAACTGCTCACACTGCTGGAAATTCTTTATCGGGAAACCGACGAAGATCATCCGCTGAGTGTCCCCCGATTGGTCACACTGCTGGCGGAACGCGGCGTCGTCTGTGAGCGCAAGGCACTCTATCGCGATATCGGGTCGCTCATCGACTTCGGCTTCGATATTCTCCAGTCCACCGCGCCGCCCGGCTATTACTGGGGAACACGGCTTTTTGAACTGCCCGAACTGCGTATGCTCACCGATTGCGTAAAATCCTCCGAATTTATTACCGAAAAAAAGACCGTGGAACTGATCGGCAAACTCCGGCAATTGACCAGCCGCCATCTCGCCGAAGAACTGGAACCATCCGGGGGCATCCTCGGCATCCCCAAAAATCGCAACGAGGGCATCTATTACAATATCGACACATTACACACTGCCATTCACCGTCAGCAAAAGGTGCATTTCTCCTATTATCGCCATGTCATTTGCGGCGGACGGGCAGTTGCCCGGAAATCCCATGAATTTACGGTCAGTCCCTATGCTCTCATCTGGAACGACGGAAAGTACTATCTGGTGGCCAATTATGATAAATATGACGATTTTTCTCACTACCGGGTTGACCGTATGCGACAGGTCACCATTCTGGCCGAGCCAATACGACCGCTGTATGAGGTCAGTCACTTCCGCGGCAGCTTCGACGAGGGCAGCTATATGAGCAGCCTTTTTAGTATGTACGCGGGCAGCTATGTCGATTACATCGACCTCAGATGCGCGATGAACTGCATGGAACACGTGGTGGAACGCTTCGGACAGAATATCCGTTACCATATGCTTGACGACAACTGCTTTACCATTCGTGTCAAGGCGGTCATCAACGACGGACTCGTAAGCTGGATTCTGGCGCAGCGGGGAGGTATTTCGGTGCTTTCTCCCCCCGAACTCCGCCAGCATATGCAGCGCACACTTGCCGCCATGCTGGATGCCGCGCAGTCTTTTTAACGACATACACAGACAAGGTCTGTCTGCGCTTCCTTTATGAGGGAGGTGCAGACAGACCTTTTTCTACGAAGCATTCTCTTCCAGCCTTGCGTGCTTTCGCGACGGTCTGACCGCTGTAAACAATTCCCTCACAAAACGGAAGAAGACATACGAACATCCGCCCAGCAGCATACCCAGCGTATTCATCAGCACGTCATCTGTTTCACAGCAGCCCATATCAAATATACATTGCAAGCCTTCCACCAATACAGACAGCATCGCACCTGCTATCACCGCTGTCTTTCCTTTTTGCTCCACACTGTCCGGCATCGCAAAAGGCAGCAGGATCCCCAATGGCAGAAAAAGACATACATTTAACACCATTTCACGAAACACACTTTCACTGTATCTCGCCGGTGTCAGACTGCTCAAAGGCATCAGAAATACCTGATCACAGCTTCCCGGCACCCGGTTGAGTACCGTTACATACAATATGCCTCCTATTGCCGCCATCGCCCCTATACCATTCCAGCGCCTGATTTTCGCTTTATCCTTCCATAACAGCATCCATGCCGTCCACAGTAAGATAACCGCTGCCGAAATATTCTCAATATCCCGCAGCGGGCAGCCATACATACCCGTCAACATTCGTGATTCCATCATCATCCGCAAACCTCATTTGTTTTGACATTCTGATCTATGAATTTATCCTTGACCATTCATCCCCGAATTATTCCTTTTTTATCATTCCCAATCACTATCCACAACAAGAAGCCGCGGAACAGACCATTATGGGACTGTTCCGCGGCTTGAGTGCATCATCTTTTGGGATGTATTGCTTCTTTACTGCGGATGATAGAGCTTTTCCAGTGTGTCTGAAAGCCACTCGGACATCTCCTCGTCTTCTTCATCCTCATCTTCTTCGTCCATATCGTCATTTTCATCGGATGCCGTTTCCGAGGCTTCGTCTCCGGTTTCACTGTCGGTATCCTCATAAGCGTCGGTTTCAGAATTTTCACTGTCTGTCCCGATGCTTTCGTCACATCCTGCACTATCCGCCGGAGCACTGTTTTTCAAACGGGCTTGCTGATCGCTTGTACGAATCGCCGCACCCGCAATCCCTAAAAACAGCCACATCATAGGCGTATGAACCGGCATCGCCAATCCGAAAAATGCCTGAACGGAATAGCACAGTACACCTAACGCTCCACACAGCAGAAGCGGTTCCTTTTCGGCACGTCTGATGCCTTTTGCAATCATCAGACCCAGAAAACTGAGGAATCCTCCCAGCGCAAATATGCCCGAATTCACCCACAGTTCCAGATATTCATTGTGTGCTTCTCCGACATACACATATGTCCCATAGTACTCCTCGATTTTTTCATGGTATAAATAATTAAATCGTCCCACAAAGGATTGCGGACCGGTGCCGAAAAACGGATGCTCCGAAATCAGCTTCAGCGCTCCCTTCCAGATGAAAACACGGAGCGTGCCGAAATGATCGTCAAAATTGTGATAAAAAAGCATCTGTCCGAATTCGTACAGCGTTCCATTGGAAGGGTCGCGGGCAGCGATAAAACCGACAGTCAAAGCGCCGAGAACCGCGACGCCGTCAATGGAGAGCGTTGCAATGAGAAGTGTTTTGCGCGACACATCGGCACTGATCCAGCCTTTTTCGATCGCGAGCGCAACTCCGGCGCAAATCAGACTGAGGATCAGAAATGCCCAGCTTTTTTTCCCCATTCCCATGGTGCCATTGGAAAATACCGAAATCTGCTTGATCATTCCTACCATCATACCTACCGATAGGATAATAAGAAAACGTTCCACCCGTCTCATAGATGTCAGCAGCAGCGGCAGTGACACCAGCAGAACCGCTGCCATAGCAACCATTCCGGCGTCTACATTAATAATCAGCTGACTCCACAGAAGCAGCGCAAAAAAACAGACTGTATAATACCCATGCGGATCAAAGGTATCGGTTTGCTCCGTGATGAACACGGCAGCTGCCACCACTAACGACAAGGTAAGATAATAGGATGTGAAATCCACATTTCCCATGGGTCCTACAAAGTCATTTGTATTCATGTAATACACATGAAAAAAGTCCACGTCCATCACATGCAGCAGACACAGAATAGCTACCAGTGTTCCGCCGCTGTAAAACAACGCCATGCCCCGTTTGCACATGCGCAGCGGA
The DNA here is from genome assembly GCA_017395425.1 of Clostridia bacterium. Classification (GTDB taxonomy): domain Bacteria; phylum Bacillota; class Clostridia; order Oscillospirales; family Acutalibacteraceae; genus RUG762. The sequence continues at coordinate 145,232 of JAFPUM010000061.1, forward strand.
ATCGAAATCAAAAAATAAATTGCCACATAGATGGTTTGAATAATCAATCCCTCATTGCGGTCATCATAACCTGTCAGCGCCAGCGATCTGTCCTCGCTGAGCAGGGTTGAAAGAACCACAAACGCATAATACGTCAACAGCGCCGCATCAACGATATTAAAGGTTTCACCTATTTTGTTTTTGCAAATCGAAAGCTTTTCTTTCCAGCCAGAGGCAAAAAACGGTTTGTATGATTTGGACAGTATCCATTTTCCCAGATAAAGAGCCAGCAGACACCCCGCCATAATGGGAACTGCTTTATACAGATAAAGCGTTTTATACCAAATCAGATACATGTAATATGGCTTTATGCAGATCAAGGGGTAAACAAACGCCCACATAATCACCAGAATCAAAGCGGCTATTTCGATCACATAGAACTCGCCGAACCGCTTTGTCAGTTCCCGGTGCATGTAATTCTTCATGATCGCCGGCGTTGAAAACTGATTGATTCCGGACTCCTGCGATACGTTCTGTCGGTTTCGTTGCTTAAATTTAGACATAGACGGGTAATCTCCTCCCTTGAATTGGGATATAAATCTTTTTTATTTTATATGCTGGAAAGATTTTTTGCAACCTTTTTATGATAAGTTTAAAAAATATACATAATTGTTTGAAAAAATACAGGTATTTTTCCTATTTTATACTGATTCACCGTCTCTCACAGCCTGCAGCGCTTCATCGATCATCCGCTGCACAGTTGCGGGCAGCGCCTTTACCTCAGCGCGGCTGAGTCCCTCGGTATCAATCGGAGACAGGACGCGGAGCGTCACCTTGCCGGACTGAATCCAGTGTCCATTCCGCTCAAAAAGTGCGGCCGTACCGTCCAGCATCACAGGCACCACCGGAACCTTCGTCTTCTGTGCCACCATAAACGCACCGCCCTTGAATTCGCCCAGTTCACCGGTCTTGCTGCGGGTGCCCTCCGGAAAAATGATGGCGGAATAACCGTTTTCCACCACCTGTATCATGCGCTGCACAGCTTCAATGCCCGCTTTCATATCCGAACGATCCACATAAACACAGTGAATCTCCCGCATCCAGAGACGGATCAGCGGCACCTTGCCGATAGACGCCTTTGACAGCAGCGCGTGCGGCTTGTCGAGATAGCCCAGCAGCAGCAAGATGTCAAAAAAGCTCTGATGATTGGCCGCAAATACACATACGCGATCCTGCGGTATGGCTTCCATCCCCTGTGCATCCACCTTGGCACCTGCCGCAAACAGCAGCCGACGTGCCCAATTGCGCACGGTTTTATCCACAAACGCGTCGCGCTTCTCTCGCGGGGCAAATTTGTTGAGGCACTGCACGTACAGCCATACCACCATGAGCAGCAGCAGTTCGATCCACATATATGCCATGAATAACACGGTTTTAATGTATTTCATCATCGCGATCCTCCCGTTTTTCCTACTAAACCACTACAAAAGGACTGCCGCCTGTCGGCCAGCAGCCCTTTCCTCAATCTTTTAAATCGAACGGGAAATATCCACAACCTTATAATGAATCACACCGCCCGGCGTTTCCACCTCAAAGGTCTCACCCGCATGTTTGCCCATGACCGCTCTGCCCACGGGGCATTCGTCCGAAATGCTGCCGCCCAGCGGATTGGCTTCGGTAGAACCCACAATCTGGTAAATCTCCACCTCGTTCAGGTCTACATCCAGCAGCCGCACCTTCACACCGATTCTGACCACATCGGTCGTCAGATCGGATTCATCAATGACCACCACATGCTTGAGTCTGGTTTCAAGCTCGAGAATACGCGCTTCATTTTGTCCCTGATTGTTTTTGGCTTCGTCATACTCGCTGTTTTCACTCAGGTCACCAAACGAAAGTGCCACTTTGATTTCATCGGCAATTTCTTTTCGTTTGACGGTCTTGCGGTATTCCAGCTCTTCCTCCAGTTGCTTGAGACCTTCCGCTGTGAGCTTGACCTCCATCGAGGATTTGCTCTGTTTTTCATTCGCTGCCATAATTCAGTCGCCGCCATCCTTTCCATGTATCCGTTGATTCGTACATTAGTACATTATAATACCATCCAAGGAAGATGTCAATCATTTTTGTTCGGGCAATTACAGAAATCCTTGGGGAAAAGTCATCCTCTCAAAGCGCCCGTAAAACCGAAAACAGCGAAATAATGACAAACACCGCCTGCATCATCAGCACCTGCGACGCATCAATCGCATAGGGACTGATCACACTCAGAATCACCACAAACAAAAATCCCATCACAAAACAGATGGATTGAATCAGCAGCCCCAGCCGTTCGGTTTCCTTCATGCGCACTGCCGCCCGGATCGCAGACGAAAGCTCTTTCAGGCTGCCGTTGGTCGCCAGAAGTGCTTCTTCACTGTCTGTCACGGCATAAGTGACAGAATCATACACACGGCTGCCCTCATTGTCAAGAATCGAAATAAACCGCGGCGGCAGGTCAAAAACCTGCGTGATAAGCTTGACGTTGATATTGGCGTCGCAGGTGTAAATCATCAGATTGGTGCCGTCCGAAATAATCTGCACCAACGCGCTTCTCACAGAGGCTGACGCCTTGTATTCCAGCAGATACACACCAACCAGACGGTTGTTGACCGCCACATACAGCATCTGCTGTCCCAGCTTATCCGCCATCGCCTCGAATTCATCCAGACGCTTCAGTCCGCCTCCCGCAATGACCACACGGTGCGTGGTCATCATCTCCCGATTGCCCACCAGCACCCGGCGTTCCCGCAGAAAGCCCGACATTCCCAATTCGTTCTCATAGAACATCCCGTCCACGCTGTCCCGCAGCCGGTTCTCATTCCGGATCAGCGCACCGAACACCTCGCCCAGCGCTCCGCCCGATGCCATCAGCAGCGACGCGGCAGAAGCGGTGACTTCTTCGATCTCCATATCGCTCACGGCAAGCGCCTTGATCACCCGGATGCTCCCGCGGGGAAACAAATCGGTGGTATTCACCGCAAACGCGTCGGTATCTCCGAATTTTTCCACGGCGTTCCACCCGTTGAGCAGCGCTCCCTTGCGCAGCAGCTTTTTGGTCGTCATGCTCAGCGGAATCTCCAGACACAACAACCCCGTAATCGGCACACTGGTAACCAGTGCGGCATTGAGCGCCGAACTTCCTACCGCCAGAAAATCGTCTCCACGCCATACGCCCCGTATGCCGCCAATCAGCGCCGTGACACCCGCAATCAGCAGCAGCCACGGATACAGCCGCGCCATAATCAGGCTGCTGCTGTCCTCACGGCAGGCATTCTTGAAATATCCCGACAAAATCCTGGTACGCACCAGATAACACACTTTGGCATTGCGGCTGCCAGACGCCAGACGCAAATCCACTCCCACGGGACTGTCCTCCGCCGACAGCAGCGCACTGTGCAATCCTTTTTTCGCCACAAAGCCAAAACCTCTCGCCACCCGCAGCGTGTGCATCAGACGATTGGCGGTATAGATGGTGACGGCAAAGCAGACCGGTCCCGCAAAGGTATTGGTTACCGATTTATGAAACACCAGCGACAGCAGCAGCATATACAGTATATGCCCTATCTCTGTCGCCGTGGCAATCGTCAGCACGGTACGGGTATTGAAAACCCGATGCACCAGATTCCGCAGACCCTCCGCCATGTCCCGGAACGAAATGGCGGCGGCAAAACAAAGCCCCGCCAGCGATATGCCCAGATAGACCGCCGGCGCTCCGTCCGGTGTAAACATCGCCGGAAAGGGCAGTCCGAATGCCGGCACCAGTTCCAGTGCGCACAGAAACAGCGTCACAACCGTCAGTTCAATCAGTCCGAACCGCAGACGGTTGGCACGTTCCTCCAGATCATAGCGCGCCCGGCGAATCTCTTTGGTACTGCGATAATTGATCCTGGTCAGCCGCTCGTCCTCACTCATTTCATAAGGGGAACCGCTCTTCCCCCGCAGCTTCTTCTGAATCTGTTCCTCCAGCGCAAAAAGATCAATGTCATTCTCCCGGCTGAAAACCGGTCGTTTCCGGTCATTTCCCAGCAGCCGGTCCGCAGGGTCCAGATCGGCGGGGGACACCGGCGTGGGCGTCTCCTCAGGTTCCGGCGGAACATAGATTCGATCCGTGGGTGCAAGATTCACCCGATAAAAGAATATCTTTCCCCGTAAAAGACACATATGCCCCTTCCCTTTGGCAATCGTGGGTTCCACGCCCCAATGGGTAGGCGTAGGCATGGTTTCCATCACATAGGATACGATACTGTCTTCTCTTCCTTCGACAGGGGCTTTTCTGGCGCCGATATGCGCCTTCTCTTCGTTGAAGCTCAACAAACATACCTCCCGCAAAATGATGCGTTGACAACGCGCAAATCTGCCGCGGTCATGTCCGTGAATAACGGCACAGTCGCACGACAAACCGCGCAAATGATCGGATTTGCGCGGTTTGATCATTACGTTATCCTGTCACACAAGTTCCCCCGCGGAGAAATCCGTCCCGACCGCTCAGAAGCGGCGGAAGGTATTCCCCGACCCGTAACCGGAATCGCCCGTTCCATTGGGGTCAAACGACTCGGAACCAAAGGCGTTCATTCCGAACGAATTCAGATCGGACATATTATCCGACGGGCTGTCAAATGCCAGATCAAATCCGGTGGACATGCGATCCGGCTTCATGGGGGTATTGGCAATGAGCGGTGAGGGATCCGGCGCCGACACGGTTCTCTCGGTCACAATGGGCTCCACCGCCGGTTCCGGTAGAGGTGACGGCGCGGTGTAACGCTTCCGCTCGGCGGGACGGTCACCGGGACGTTCATCACCGTAACGCCGGGCGTCAATGCGGTCATAATAACGCTCACTCCGCCGCTCATAGCGTCCCCGTCGGGCATCCTGATACCGCGCTGCCGCCCGCTCGCTGTACCCGTCGTCATAATCGTCATACCGACTGTACCGATCATGCCGGTCATAGCGGTCGCCTCGCACATCCCGCCGGTCATAATCGTAGCGGTCGCCTCGCACATCCCGCCGGTCATAATCGTAGCGGTCGCCGCGTCCCGCGTAACGGTCTTCCTCACGGTATCGCCCGCGGCTGTCGCGACTGCCCCGGCGTTCTTCATAATCATACCGCTCCTCGCGGTCATCATAGTTTCGTGCGCCGTACCAATCCTCTTCCCCATCGTCTCTGCGGACGGCACGGGAAGGCGGCGGTGACGGCTGCACGGCGGACTGCGGCTGTACAACAGGCTGCTGCTGCACAACAGGCTGCTGCTGCACAACAGGCTGCTGTTGCACAACAGGCTGCTGCTGCACAACAGGCTGCTGTTGCACAACAGGCTGCTGCTGCACAACAGGCTGCGGCTGCTGAATGATATACTGCGGCTGCATCGGCGGCATATACTGCGGATACTGATTATACATCGGCATGGGCATCGGCATGGGCATCGGATAGGGAATCGGAATGGTCTGATAGGGGACGCTTCCCTGATTCTGCCCGGCGGTGGGAATAATCATCGGGTAGGGCATCATAGGCGTCATGCCGCCCATTCCCATCGGATTCATACCGTTCATCTGATAGGTGGGATACATCGAACCATAGGGAAGGAATTCCTGCGTAATCTGCTCTCCGACCGGCTGTTCTGAAGGTTCTGCCGCTGCGGGTGACGCGTCATGCTCCGCCGCGGCGGTTTCCGGCTCATGGACGGGTACGGGAGCGGCAGAGGGAGTGGGCTTTCGGTCGTCCTGACTGATGAATACCGAGTCGGGACGCAGGGCGGGCAGATAGGAATCGGTTTCTCCCGAAGCGGAAGCCGACGAAGGCGCGGCGTCAAAGGAAATGGGCGTTGGCTTGAGTGATTCCGCGCCGCTGCCTGATGAGGTAAACGCGCCAGAAAGCGCGGTCTCCCCGCCGCCGAGGAAGGAAAACTGCGAGGACGGACGGGTGGGCGTCATATCCGGCTCCCCGCCAGTCCCATCGCTCTGTTTGCCGTCAAAACCAAGACCGCTGAGAAGACTTTTGGCGGCGGTGCCGTCGGAATAAATGGAACTGTCGGGATAAACATCATCGTCCGACTCGCCCTCCCGCGGCGGCGCAAACAGATAGCCGAATTCCGAATGACCGGTTGCGGCGGTACTGTCTGTATCCGAACCAATGCCTTTATCCCGGAACACGGGCATATCGGCATCGGTATCCTCCTCCCGTTGTTCTGCCTTGGTGCTGCGGCGATGGAAGGGACTTTTTTTGCTTTCGGAAGTATCCTTTTCCTTGTCGTCATTTTTCTTTTTTGCCTGCCGAAAACCCTTGCGGGCAACTTTCTTGGGCTTAACGGTTTTTTTGCTTTCTTCCGCGTCTGAGGTTCCGTCATCTGCGATATCGGCATCAAAGCCGTCGTCAAATTCTCTGTCGTCGTCAAATTCCATGCTCGTTCCTCCGTTTCCGGGGTTTTGACCGTCCAATAACGGAAAACCCTGTTTCTTTATCATCATTCGTCTGTAAACCCATATTCATCAGGGACGCATTAGCGGCGTCCACCGTTCTGTCCTCCCGCTCCCTGCGGTGCGGGATAACCCGTCGGATACTGCCCGGCTCCCTGCGGTGCAGGATAGCCTTGCGGGGATTGCCCGGTTCCCTGCGGCATGGGATAGCCTTGCGGATACTGCCCGGCTCCCTGCGGCATGGGATAACCCGGCGGATACTGACCGGTTCCCTGCGGTGCGGGATAGCCTTGCGGGTATTGCCCGGTTCCCTGCGGCATGGGATAACCCGGCGGATACTGACCGGTTCCCTGCAGTGCGGGATAACCCGGCGGATACTGACCGGTTCCCTGTGATCGTGAAGTAGCCTCGCCGTTTTGCTGCTGCCGAAGATATTCCTGCTGGCGTTTCATATATTCCTGCTGCTGTTTCAAATATTCCTGCTGCTGCCGGATCATCTGCTCACGCTGCTGCTGATACAGTGCCTGCTGCTTCTGATAAGCCGCGCGCTGCTGTTCCAGACGCTGTGCTTCCTGCTGTTTGCGTTGTTCCTCCATCGCGCGGCGCTGTGCCTCCAACGCCTGACGTTCCGCTTCCTGCCGACGGCGGATCATTTTCTCGCCGTCCTCCATACCTCTGCGGGCTGCGCGTTCCACCTGCTCCTGCACGTCGCGGCGACGGGATTCATGCTCGGTATATTCGCCGCCGGGATAGCGGCGTCCTTCACCGTAGGGTCGTTCACGCTGCAAATACGCGCCGGGGCGTCCGGTGCGATGACTTCCGCGATAGCGCGACTGTTCCGCGTGTTCCGCCAGACGGCTCTGCTCATTAAACCATGCCGCATAACGGTTCTCATCGTTATTGATACGGCTGTAACCTGTATTCCACTCATGAATCAAAGCCGGATCGGTCAGACCCTCAGGGGCGGGAGACTGTCCCGGACCGCGCATATCGTGGTCAATGAGGCTTTTGAGCCGTTCTCCGTCCATTTCCGCATACGGATTATGGAAGTCACCCGACAGAATCCTTTCTGTCAGCACGTTTTTATCCGCCGCTATCCGGCGGCGCTTGCGCGGCAGTCGGCGGTAACGGTTCTCGGGATCAAAATCCGCGTCGTCCACGGCATAGCCCCGCCGCTCGCGACTGTTGGAACGGAATTTCCGGCTCTCGCCCTCTTCGCTCTGCCCGTCGTCGGCATAGTCATAAATGGTATTGACGGTGTGCCGCAGCAAATCGGCGCGTGTGGGCGACTGGGTGTCGATCTTGCTCCATGTGCGGCTGAACCGTCCGAAATAGGGCATCGCACGGGTATCCGGCACCAGCCCGTCCTGATGCGGAATCTCGCTTCGCCAGCTTCCCCGCCCGGTCACGCGTTCCACGTCATATGCGTCGGGCGGTTCCTCGTCGCTGATGCCCAGCGCTTCGTACATATGATACAGACCGCTGCGCCGCCGCACCGTCGGAGCGGCGGGCGTTCCGCTGTCGGCTTCCCTCGCGGCACGCCCTTTTTTCACTTCCTCGATGATGGTTTCCACTGTCTCGCCCTGCCGATGGGGAATCATCTGCTCCACCTTGGCACGGCGTTTTTCCACCGGCGTCTCCAGCCGGACATACCGACGGTCGCGCACCGACGGTTTTCTGATACGCTTGACCGCTTTGGAATCCGTGGTTTCACCCCCCAGATACGAAAGGTCGTCGGGAAGCGTCTCCTCAATCCCCGCCAGCGCGTTGTAACGCATCCGATCCAGCGCCAGATTGGAAATGCCGCTGCCGATATCCCCTCTGGGGCGGTAGCTGTCCGTATAGGCTACTTCATCGGTATCGGAGAAGGGTTGATCCGCGTGCAGAATATCCTTTTGCAGATTAAACGCAAAGCGGTTTGCCTCCGGCGTATCATCGGGTGCCTGCTCATATGACGGCTCGTCTTCCTCTTCGGCGGCATCGTTAAAGAATGACGGCGACAGCCGAAAATCCTCCTCATCGGGCTTCCAGGAACCTCTGCGCCATCGCTCCTGCACCTCGTCCATCGTAACCAGCGCATTCAGCCGCGCTTCCTCGGACTCCTTGTCCACATAGGGATTGACAAACCGTTCCCGGAATCTGTCTCTTTCCGCCAAAATGACACCCCCTCCGTCATCACCGCTGATAACGGTGATTCCTTCTGCTTTCTTTATGAAATATCAAATGAATTATTCGCTATAATACCGCTGCGCTGACGCGCAATCTCATACATCACAATCGCGCCCGCCACCGAAGCATTGAGCGAATTGATTTTCCCCCGCATGGGCAGCGACAGCACCCCGTCGCAGGTTTCCTTCACCAGACGGCTCACTCCGCTGTCTTCCCCGCCGATCACCAGCGCAATCCCGCCGGTCAGATCACCGCCGCACCACGGCGTACCGTCCATATCGGCACAGTAAACCCACAAGCCCTTTTTCTTGAGTTCCTCCACGCAGGCGGCAATGTTCGCCACCCGCGCCACCGGCACGTATTCCAGCGCCCCCGCCGAGGATTTGCCGACCGCCCATGTCAGACCTACCGCCCGGCGCTTGGGAATAATCACACCGTGCGCCCCCGCCGCTTCCGCTGACCGGAGAATCGCACCCAGATTGTGCGGGTCTTCAATGCCGTCGCAGAGAATCAGAAACGGCGGCTCTCCGCGTTCCTGCGCCAGCGCAAACATATCCTCAATCCCGGCGTATTCATGCACCGCTGCCAGCGCCGCCACGCCCTGATGACTGCCGCCGCACATCGCGTCGAGCCTGGCAGGCGACACTTCCTTGACCGGAATGCCCCGCTCCTTCGCCATCGCGATCAACTGTCCCAGCGAACGCTGACTGCCGTCCGACGCCCGCGCCGTCAGGATACTTTCAATGGGACGACCGCTGCGGAGCGCTTCGGTCACAGCATTGCGTCCCGTAATCAGATCACTGTGTCTTTCCGTCCGTTCGGTTCGTTCGTCTCTTTCGCCCTGTTCCCGCCCATGACCGGAAACACGGCGCTCCTTTCCGTTCTGAAAACCCAATCCAATGGCACCTCTGTCTGCTGCAAATTTTGGAAAACGGAGCCTGCACCGTACTGTCAGACGGTACACTCCCTCGATACAATCATACTATACCATAAATCTTGCGCAAGAAAATATATTTTTTATGAATTCCGCGTGAAATCCGCTTGAAGAAGCCAAAGAAAAAGCACAGAGCCACACGTGTGAGCTATGTGCTTTCCTGTTTTTTTCCATACGATTTGTCCGAACTGTATGCCATGCCGGTTGTCTGACTATTTCCGGACATAGTTGCGCCAATCAAGGTCGCCTCTCTCCAGACCGTGAATCAGCACTTCCGCTGTCGCCATGTTGGTGGCAACCGGAATGACGTGCATATCACACATCCGGAGAATGTCGATATCCTTCGGCTCATTAGGCTTGGGGGTGAGGGGATCACGGAAGAAGATCAGCAAATCAATTTCATTACAGCCGATATGCGCCGCAATCTGCTCGCCGCCGCCCGCGGAACCCGACAGGAAACAGGTAACCTTCAATCCTGTGGCTTCGCTGATAATACGCCCCGTCGTGCCGGTGGCACACAATTTATGCCGACTGAGGATGCCGCAGTAGGCAATGCAAAACTGTACCATCAGTTCCTTTTTGTCATCATGCGCAATTAAAGCAATATTCATGAATGTCATCTCCCAACAAAATTATTCTTTATTATTTCATATTCTGCCGCGCATTAACCGGCTTCACGCAGATTTACGCAAAAAAACCGCTCTGATGCCGCTCCGGTTATCCTATCCCTTCCGCCTTGACAAGAGCGATGTCCTCGCGTCAAGCGGTACTTTCTCACCGTAGAGACGACGCACCGCGTCGCGGCAATACCGCCAGGCCTCTCCGCCGGGATCGGGTCTCACACCGTTCTTCACCGCGTGTCCCGCTGCTCCGTCAAAGGGAATCACACCCAGCAATCGCGCTCCTGCCCTATCGATACAGTCGTCCAGATCGTCCACACCGCCGTCGCGCAGCGTCTCCGGTGAAAACCGCGTGAGCAACAGCCGGATATCGGCACTTCCGCAGCCTTCCTCCACCGCACGCCTGATCCGGCGGCGCAACGCTGCCGCGAAACGCAGACTCAGCGTATCCGCACAGGCACAGATGACAAACACGTCAAAACAGCCCGCACTGCCGCAATCCGGCACCACGCCCGACGGCCAGTCCGCGATGACCTCGGTCTCCCGCGCAAAGCGTTCGACCAGCCGACGCACACCCACACTGCGGGGATCGGTTTCTCCTTCTCCGAAAACCGGCGCCGCCAGCAGCCGAAGCTGTCCGCCGCATTCGATGAGCGCGTCCTCCGCGTCACAGACGCCGCTCAATACGTCGCCCATGTGCATCACGGTCTGTTCCTCCACCGACAGAATATGTGCCAGTGTGCCGCCAAAGCCGCACAAATCCAGCAGCGTCACACTTTTTCCCAGTTCCGCCGCCGCCAGTCCCATACCGGCTGCCGCCAGCGAACAGCCCTGACCGCCCAATGCGGAAATTACTGCGATTTTTCTGCCCAATGTTTCACCATCCTGACGCTGCACCATTGATATTGTCCTGTTGTTTTTTCTGTTCCGCTTCACGTATCATCTACGTGAAAGGGCAAAAAAACATGCGGTAAACAGACTTTAATTGTATGATATCACAAAAATCAAAAGAAGTCAAAGAAAATTTTACCGGATTCAGCAGTTTCGACAAGCTTTTACCGCCAAAATTTTCAGGATAAGTTTGGTGATTTTCCCTTTAAGAAAAACAAAGAAAAATAAAGAAAATCATACGCTTTTCTCAACCCTCTGATTTCGCCCTTAACCGGCGACTGCGTCTGCCTCATCCCAATTCACAATGCCGCCATCCGGGACATTGGTATATCCCGCCGTCTTGGTCGAAAAGAAATATTCGTCAAAAATATCACGCGCCACCTGTGCCATGACTTTACCGTGACCGCACTTTTCGCCAATGACCGCTACGGCTATCTCGGGATTTTCATAGGGCGCAAAGGCAATAAACACCGCGTTCGGCGATTCCACCTTGTTTTCCTTGCGGGCAGACTGGCTGGTATCGGCTGTACCGGTCTTGCCGCCGATCTTGATCTGATAATTCTCAAAGGTGTCCGACGCGGTACCGTCTTCCGTAACGCTTTTCATACCTTCCTTTACGATATCCATCATGGTCTGGGAGGCTTCCAGTTTTGCCAGTACGGTCTTGTTGTTTTCCGCATCGGGTACCACCGTCTCGCTCATATCGTAGGATTTGATGGTTTTGATCAACGTGGCGGAATAGCGGGTTCCACCATTGGCGAGCGTGGAAAGATAGGCGCAGATCTGCATGGGTGTGAAACGGTTGTCGCTCTGTCCGATGGCTGCCTGAAGCGTATCACCGTCGAACCACAGCATATTGCGCTTGGTACGTTCCTCTCGTCCGGCGAGAATGCCCGTGGCTTCCCCAAAGCCCACGCCGGTCTTGGACCCCAGTCCCAACTGCTTGCAGTAGCTGTTCATATTGTCGATGCCCACGCGCTGCGCGATGGTGTAGAAGAAAATGTTGCAGGACACCGAAATCGCCTTGGTTACGTTGACATCCCCGTGAAGACCGTCGCAGTCAAACCGCTTATTGTTGCCTTCGAGAATCAGGAACCCGTTGCAGTGAATCTGTTCGTTACGGTCAATGCCGTATTCACTCGGATTATCCTGATCCTTGTTGTTTTCATATTCCTGCAGCGCACAAAGCGCCATCGCCGGTTTGAAGGTAGAACCGGGCGCGTACTGTCCGTTGATGGCACGATTGAAAAGGGGATTGTCCCCATTCTTGCTCAGGTCGTTGTAATCTTTCAGGTAAGTACTCAGATTAAAGGAAGGATAGGTCGCCGCCGCCAGCACCTCAAAGGTATTGACATTCATCGCCACAACAGCGCCCGCGTTGGCGTCCGCGCCGCTGCCCACGATGCCTGCCGCCTGCTGCGACTTGATCAGATTCCCGATGGATTCCTGCGCCGCGCGCTGCAAATCGGAATCCAGCGTCATCACCACCGTGTTGCCCGCCTTGGGTTCGCGGGTGTATTCGGTGTAAATGACGTTGCCTTTGTCGTCGTGGCGCACTTTTTTAATTCCGTTCTGACCCCGAAGCTGGTCTTCATATTCCTTTTCCACGCCGAATTTTCCCACCACGTCATTATAACCGTAGCCCTTCTTGCGAAGATTTTCAAATTCCTCCGCGTAAATTTTTCCGGTCAGTCCGATCAGATGGGGCGCCAGCGTTCCCTCGGTGTACTCGCGGATGGGAACAATCTCCACCGTCACGCCCCGGAAAAACTCGGAATTCTCGCTGATGATCTGCATGGTCTGCTGCGAGATGTCCTTGGCAAAGGTAAACGGCGTAGAGGAGTTGAAGCCGTATAGTTCCATTTCCAAGCGCACGCCCATAATCCTGCGAGCCACCGACGGCGCCAGACCCTCGGTCTCATAGCGGCTTGCCATTTCGTCAAAGCAGTTCTGCGCCGTGGCGTAGCTTTGCAGTTCCAGCATGGTTTCCATCTTGCGGACGGCGGAAGCGTTGTCCGTAAACGTCCATCTGCCCTGCTCATCCTGTACCAGCGGACAGGAATCTTCCCACTTGGGCGAACCGTCCTCATTGCGTCCTTCGTTTTCATCCACAATGCGCGTCAATCGGTAGATAATCTCGTTGCGTTTGGGATTTTCCAACCGGTTGAATTCCGACGCCTGCAGCACAATCGCGTAGCCCATGCGGTTGGAGGCAATCGTCCGCCCGTACCGGTCGAGTATTTCTCCGCGAGCCGCCGTCACCTTGACGCTCGACGCGGTATAGGACAGCGCCGAATCCGCGTACACCCGGTAGTTGACAATCTGAAAATCCGCCAGCTTGATGACATATGCCATGATAACCCCAAACACAAGGCAAACCAGCACGATACATCGCTTATAGACCAATTTCGTATCCATATCCCGTCGCCTCCCCGATTCAATTTCTCATTCCACTTTTTCCCATTCAACCTCAACTGTCGTACATACGCGTGGTAATGGCACGGTTGAGATAATAAAACGTCGGCATGAACGCAAGCGACCAGATCAAACGGGGCAGCAGAATCCCTGCGAGAAACAGACCGGTATCCGCCAGTCCCGCACCTGACAGCAGCACCCATTGCAGTGAAGCCGTCACCACTACCGCCGCCGCGCCCAGAATCAGCGATGTCGCCAGATTGTTCCGCATGAGATACATCACCAGCATCCCGCACCCGAAGCAGAGCGCCATGTGAATCAGACCGTACAGTCCGAACGGCGCCGTACTGCCTACATCCAGCAGCAGCCCCGCCGCCAGCCCGAACCACATGCCCGCCACATCGCCCTCAAACAGCGAAATGCTGATCGCGCATACGGTCAGCATCATCGGCGGCTCCCCGAAAAGGGTGGGAATCAGTCCCGGCGTAAATTGCAATATATAGATCAAAAACAGCTCTCCGCCGTAAACCATGTATTTCAGCGTTCTGCCCGTTACTCGGATCATGCTGTTTCTTCTTCCCCCTTCCGGTCTGGATCAAGATCAGCCCACAGCGCTTTCGTCGGTTTCCTCTGTCTTGTAGCCCTCAATGGAATTGGCTTCCACTGAGCGCTGACCCTCGAATTCCGTAATCACAAAGACATTCGTGCAGTTTTTGACATCCGCAGCCGGCACAATCTCGGCATAGAACGAAATATTCTCGCTCTCCGCCAGCAGGGTTTCCACCTCGCCGATCACCAGATTGGGCGGAAACACCGATCCGAAGCCGGATGTCACCACAATATCCCCCAATGTCACCTCGCAGTCCCGCGAGAGATAATTGAGACGGGTACGTCCCTTTCGGGCGGAGGAAATCTCTCCGAACAGCGTGCCGCCGTCACGGGTTTCCTTGTCCACGGCGCCCACCTCCAGCGACGGACTCAGAATCGTCGTCACTTTGCAGGAGGTGACACCCAGCCCCGATATATATCCCACCAGACCGTCCGCCGTCACCACAGGATCATGCAGTGCCACGCCGTCCGACGAGCCCTGATCAATGGTGAACCCCCCGTAATAATCCCCCGCGTCACGGGCAATGACGGTGGCAGGAAGAAACTGGTATTGGTTGTTTTCCTGTTTTAGTTCGAGCAGACGGCGGTATTCCTCGTTCTGCTCTTTGAGTTCGTTGTAATCCACGGTTTTCTGCCGCATTTCACGTATCTTTTTCTTGAGCAGTTCGTTTTCGGCACGGATATCGTCAATGCTCTGGAATTCGTCCGAAAAGGTTCCGAAGCCTCCCGATACCATCGCGCTCACCCGCTGAATGGGCGTGGTGATCACGCCGCAGATCGACGATACCAGATCGCTGTTGCCGCCTGTTCCTACGGAATACAAAATCAACGCCGCCATAAACAGTGCGACCGTAAAAAACAGACTCAGATTGGAACTCCCAAAATGAAAACGTCTTCGCAATATTCCCTCTCCCCGTTTTTTCTTTCAAAATCGTTATTCACTATTCACTTTTCATTATTCACTATTCATTAATTCCGTATCCGCCATGTCGAACCGGTGTCGGAAATATCCAGCATTCGTCCGGTACCCTCCGCCACACAGTCCAGCGGATGCTCCGCCACATTGACCGGCATACCCGTCTCCTGTGAAATCAGCTTATGCAACCCCCGCAGCAGTGCGCCGCCGCCGGTCAGCATAATGCCGTGATCGAGAATATCCGCCGACAGTTCCGGCGGGGTTTCCTCCAGCGTAGCCTTGACCGTATCCACAATGTCCGCCAGCGGTTCCACAATCGCTTCCCGCACCTCGGCGGCATTGATGATGATGGTTTTGGGCAGACCGTCCACGAGGTTGCGTCCCTTCACCGAAACGCCCTTCTCCCCCTGATAGGGAAACGCCGAACCCACGCTGATTTTGATATCCTCCGCCGTGCGCTCGCCGATCAGCATATTGTACTTGCGCTTGATGTAGGAGAGAATCGCCGCGTCAAACGCGTCGCCTCCCTTGCGCACCGAACGGGAAATCACCACGTCGCCCAGCGAAATCACCGCCACATCCGTGGTGCCGCCGCCGATATCCACCACCATGCTGCCCGTAGCCTCCGCCACCGGCAGACCTGCGCCGAGTGCCGCCGCCATCGGTTCTTCAATCAGGTCGATCACGCCGCCGCCCGCCTGTCTCGCGGCATTTTCCACCGCCGTGCGCTCCACTTCCGTGACGCCTGACGGAATGCAGATGATTACACGCGGACGTGAAAACAGATTGGACTGCACCGCGTTGCGGATAAAATGCTTGAGCATTTCGGCGGTAATCCGGAAATCCACGATCACACCGTCGGTAAGCGGCCGCAGCGCTACAATGGAACCGGGCGTTCTGCCGATCATCTCGCGGGCAAGCCCTCCCACCGCCAGCACCTCGTCGGTGCGGATATCCACCGCCACCACCGACGGCTCACGGATCACAATGCCCTTGCCTTTGACGTAGACCAATGTGTTGACCGTTCCCAGATCAATGCCGATATCTTTTGAAAAAAGCCCCATGTTTTCTCCTGCTTCCTTACCGTTGTGTCATGTCGGCTGCGGGTGGACACAATTACGCGTACACCAGCCGCGCCGCATACAGATTTTTCCACACGCTTTCCTCTTCGCTGTCGTCGTTCCACATACGCGCCAGCGTGCAGTATTTGATGCGTGCGCCTTCACGTGCGTTGTTGGCGTCCGCCAACGCCTGCCGCAGCGCCGAATAGTGTCCGCCCTCGCTGGTTGCCAGCCATGCTTCCGCCGATTCACTCGATACGCTCTCGTCAAATCTGATATACACCAGTTCCTGCCTGTTCCTGGACGCCTGCTTCATCTTATCGGTGATAACCGCCACGCCGTTTTTATCCATTGCGGTCACAGAGGCGGCATACAGCGCGTAATAATTGGCGTCAAGCGAATCGGCGGGTTCCAGATCAAAATTGTACAGTTCCGCCGTCGTATAAACGCCGTCATCCGTATATTCGCACACCATTTCGCGGATGTTCTTGCCGATCTTATGATTCCTTCCGATCATCTCATCGTTAAGGTTAAAATAGTGGTATCGGTTATACATCACATCACTGTCTGCGGATGAATCGTCCCATGTAACATCCAGATGATACCATTTTCCGTCGATGCGCACTTCATTCCACATATGTCCGGAGTTTTTGGACATGCCCACTACCACACGGCTGGCAATGCCCACGCGGTTGAGCAGCATTTTGGCGGCATAGGCATAACCGCTGCACACAGCCTGCTTTTTGACCATCGCGCCATACATCGTAAAGGCATCCGAGGTGGAATCATCCGACTCCGCCGCCTCCAGATCATAGGAAACGCTGTCCACCAGCGCGTCATGGATCACCATCTCGCGATGAAGCTCGTCGGCGTCATCGGGAATCTGCGCCAAAATGTCCTCCGTCGTCCGGTTGATCTCATCAAACGCCGCGGTAATCTCCTCATAGGAATACCGCGAATACAGCACCAGATAATTGCCGTCGTGGAAGTTGTTGCGGATATCGTAACTGCCCAGCACCCAAAACGCCTCGGGGTGGTCGCAGAGTACGGCTTCCTTCACGATGTAAATATCGTCAAACGCCATATCTGAGGGAAGGCGGGTGTATTTCATCAGATAATAGCCGGTTTGCCCGTCTGTCTCAGCAGAAATCTGAAACAGACTCTCCTCTATGTCCAGATACGCTCTGCGGAGCGTTTCGTCCGCCAGGGAATCATAGGCGGATTTGTCCTCGATGGGAGCAAATCCCGCATGCACAGGCAGTGTCAGCGAAAGCTGCCGACAATCCTGCGCCGCCGAGCCGAACAGATCGGTACGCAGCGCCGCCATAATCTCGCCGAAATCCGCTTTCTCTGAAATAGCTGTGCCGGTGGCACAGCCGGTCAGACAGACAACGACCATAACGGCTGTCACGCAAAGCGCGATCAGACGATTGGCAAATGGATAGGTTCCCTTGGGTCTGTTTTTCATTGGCATTTCCTCCAAGGCTGTAAATCGGATAAATTTTAATTTACGGGACAACATTTATCAGAACCGACCGCATGGCATCCTGGTCACCATCCTGATATTGATCAATGAGAGCAAGCGCATTCTGCCCGAAATGTGTCTGAGCCTCCGCGTCACAACCGTTGTCCAGCAGATATTGCAGAACCTCGGCGCCGCCTTGCGTGTCGTTGAGTAATTGAGCGGCAATCAGAACCGCGTTATAACCGCAGTCATCCACGGCATTGATGTCCGCGCCATATTCCACAAAGAGCTTCATGCTTGCCAGATCGCCGTTTTTAGCGGCGAGCAGCAGGGGCGTTTTGCCGCATTCATGCTTCGCGCCTGTTTTCCATGAAGGGTTCTTCGCTTCCGCCGAAGAATGCGGCAGTTCATTGGAACGTATCGGCACCTTGACACGGTGATTGACGTCCGCGCCGTGTTCCAGCAGCAGACGTTCATAGGCAAGTTTCCTTTGCGATGCGTCTCCCTTGCGCGTCTGCATCAGACCGTCGTCGGCAAGCGCGCAGAGAAGCGTGAACTCTCCCCCGCTACCCGCGCCGCTGTCAGGATCGACCCCCGATTCCAACAGTGCCGCCGCCTTGTCATAATCGTCGTACAGGACAGCGTCGGTCAATTGGTTCACCGGATCAGACAACGAATGCGCGACCCACGCGGCAGGATAAACCGACAGCAGACCTGCCGCCAGAAAAACCCACGGCATCACCTTCCAGACGGTCCGGATCTTTTCACCGGCATTCTGTTTCTGCTTTCTGACCTTGCCCCTGTAAACCAGTCCGAACACCAGCGCAAGCACCAGACACACCGCGCCGAACAGCGTCAGACACACAAACAGCACCATCAGCGCCAAGATACCAAGCGCGAATACACCGCCCATGTCCGCTTCTCCCCCCATCGGATACCATTACATTACGCCTTTGAAATACAACCCCGCCGTGATATTGGCTTCGCGACCCAATGTGCCGTCCGCATACCGCCGGATGATTTCGCCGCATTCTTCCGGCGATTCATCCGTGAATCGCAGCGTCACCCAGTCGAGCGACAGCGCCCGCCCGGGTTTTCCCGTCACGTTTTCGGTGACGCTCATCATCACCGGGTTGAAAATCTCCGAGCAGCCCAGACGGCACATCACTGGCAGTTCCCGTCCCGTGCGGTCGGTCAGACCGCAGACGCCGCCTTCCTTTGCCGCGCCTGTGCAGCCCTTCGGCGACAGCGATGCGGGACAGTTGCGGGTCAACATCATAGGAATCCGCCCCCGCACGACCATACCGCGCGGCTGCCGTGAACCGAGTGCCGCTATCTGACGAAGCGTCAGTTCATAGCTGAGTTCGTTGTCCGCCAGTCCCATCCCGGCACAGCAATCCAGCGAACGGCTGTTAAAAACATTCAGTCCGAACCCTCCGTGAAGGGTCATCGAAAGATTTCGTAAAACGGGTATCAATCCGATATTATGTATCATAATATCATTGACGCCGATCAACCGGATCGCCTGTGCCATGCGCAGGATATCAGACTCCCTGCCGAACAGTCCCCGCGGAACCTCCACTGCCGGCGTAACGCCCCGCCGTACCAGCTTTTTGACCGCGTATTCCAGCAGTCCGGATTCCGTCTCGAGCGGCAGAAACACCATTTCTACCGGGGGCAGACTGTCCGGCACCTGTTCCGCCGACTGAAACACCACGCGCAGCGACGGCATTTCGTCCCCTGACCATGTACGGGACGTCACCGCGCCCGCAGCTTCCGCGTCAAAGGGTATCGGATGGGGCGCACGGCGAAGCTCATCGAGACGTGCCAGCGCGTCCCGCTTCATGCCCGCCATCTCTCCCGAAGGCAGGGTCAGTCCCTCCCCCACTTCCGCGTGAAAATCCCGCAGGAAATAGGGCGTACCACCTGTTTTGCCGAGTACCCGTCTGCCATAGTCTTCATCAAAAGGCGCCTTCTGCGCCGTCTGGGGCGGCTGTGCCTCCGCGTGTGCCTCATTTCCGTCCGGGTCACACACCTTCAGCACCGCCGGGGTATGGATATCGTGTGCCGTCAGTGCCATATCCACCGGTACGCGGGCATATTCGGTTTTATAGAGCGGATGCAGCGAACGCAGCAGTTCCGAAGACGCGGAAACCACGTCTTCCTTGGTGCGGGTGCCGAACATACCGCGTCCCCGCTTACCCGTATAATAGCCGTCCGTAAACCCGGAGCGCGAAAATACCGCCTCCAGCTTCCGCGAAAGATCAGGTGGTACGGCTCCCTCGTCGCGGGTCAGACGGCAGGCGGTCACGGCTGCCGCCACATATTCCGGACGCTTCATGCGTCCCTCGATCTTCACCGACGTCACGCCCATTGCCGCCAGTTCCGGAATATGGGCGATGTGGGACATGTCTTTGAGGCTCATGCAGCCGTCAAAACCGCTTCTGTCTCCCGACACGCGGAAAGGCAGACGGCAGGGCTGGGCACACAGTCCCCGGTTGCCGCTTCTACCACCCAGCACCGCACTGAAAAGACACTGTCCCGACACGGACATACACAGTGCGCCATGGATAAACACTTCCGTTTCAATCGGCGAAACCTTTACAATCTCCCCGATCTCTCTGCCGCTGAGTTCTCTGGACAGCACCGCCCGGCGAAAACCCGCTTCGGCAGCCGCCAATACGCCGCCCGGGGTGTGCAGCGACAGCTGGGTGGATGCGTGCATGACCAGCGACGGCGCTGCCGCGTGAATATACCGTGCCAGCCCGATATCCTGCACAATCACCGCGTCCACACCCAGCGCGCAGGCGGTTTCCATCAGCGTTTCCGCCTCCGTCCATTCGTCGTCGCGCACCAGAATATTGGCGGTCAGATGCACCTCCACGCCCGACGCGTGACAGTATGCCACCGCTTCCCGCAGACTTTCCCAGTCGGCAAAGTTCTCCGCGCCGCGGCGGGCATTGAAACTGCCCGCACCGAGGTAAACCGCGTCGGCGCCGGCTCGCACCGCCGCCGTAAGCTGCTCCCGCGAACCCGCCGGCGACAGGATTTCGATGGGCTTTGCCTTGGACTGACGACGGTTATCGCCGCTCATCGGTCTTCCAGTTCCGCCAGATGCAGCCGCACGCCCTGCAGTTCACGGCGCAGACGCTCGATTTCCCGCCGGGCTTCTTCCGCTTCCAGCCGGGAACGCTCGCTCTCTTCGATGTAGGTCTTGATCTGACGGCGAAGGCTGTCGGCTGTGGCGCTTGCCTTTTTGCATTCGTCGGCATAGCTCAGCGCGCAGAGCACCGCCGCCATGGTGGTGGATACCCGGTCGCTCCCCTCCATCATCGCGTTCATGCGGGCATCCACATCGTCGCCAATCGCACGGATATAGCTTTCGTCATCCTCCGAGGCAATATAATAGTCGGTTCCGCAGACATTCAGACGTACCTTGTTTTTCATGATTACTGTTCAGACTCCTTTATGATCTTTCCTTTTGTTCCGCTACACGGTTGCACCTGTTCAACGGCAAGGGATACGCATCTATTATAATACATCTCCCCCAAAGTTGGAAGTGCATTTTGACATTTTACAAAAACTTTTTATTTTTTCTCTCTGTTTGCCCACGTATCCTTGATTTATCGGTATTTCCACGAAATCTTTCGGCTGGCATTATCCATATTGACCAAAAAAGGCGGCGTGTGGTTACAACTTCGTCATAAAATTAACGGTTTATCAGCAATCTTGTACAAATTTCACACAGTTATTTCGTCGTTCCAACGCGTTTATGTGCCTATTGCATAAAAAGCATCTCGGAACAGACAGATTTTGCGCTTGAAATTACGGTGATCATGTGCTAAAATATATTTCATTCTTTACCAAACCTACGGAGGTTTTTATCATGACAAATGTGAACGCAAAGCAAATGAAGGCTTTGATTGACGCAAAGCTTTCCCACCACTACGGTCTGAAACCCGAGGACGCCGACGACGAACATATCTATAAAGCCATTGTGCTGGTCGTGCGCGATATGCTGTTTGAGGCTCGCAAGGAATTCGCCGACAAATACGACAAAAACGGCGGCAAACGGGTTTATTATCTCTGCATGGAATTTCTCATGGGTCGTTCACTCAAAAACAATCTTTACAACCTGAATCTCGAAAAGACCGTTTCCCAGTGTCTTTCCGACTATGATACCACACTTGAAAAAATCTATGAGCAGGAGCCGGACGCCGGTCTGGGCAACGGCGGTCTGGGCAGACTTGCCGCCTGCTTCCTTGACGGTCTTGCCAACGACGGCTACTGCGGCATGGGCTATTCCCTCCGCTATGAGTTCGGCATCTTCAATCAGAAGATCATCGACGGCTGGCAGACCGAGCTGCCCGAATTCTGGCTTCCCGGCGGCGAAGTCTGGATGATTCCCCACCGCGAAGACGCCATCGATATCCGTTTCGACGGATATATCGAGGAAAGCTGGGACAACGGTTATCACCGCATCATTCACAAGAATTACAATATCGTCAAGGCAGTTCCCTATGACATGATGTGCGCCGGCAAGGACGGCAGCGGCGTTTCCACCCTGCGTCTGTGGGCTGCCGAATCCCCCCAGTTCGACATGAAACTCTTCAACGACGGCGACCACCTGCGCGCCATCGAGCAGAAAGCCATGGCAGAAATGCTCACAAAAGTGCTGTATCCCGGTGACAACCACATCGAGGGCAAGAGTCTTCGCCTGTCACAGCAGTACTTCCTCGTGTCCGCTTCGGTGCAGGACATCGTGAAGCGCCACCTGCGCAGACACGGCGGTTCGATGGAGAATTTCGCCGAGTTCAACGCCATTCACATCAATGATACCCATCCCACCCTCGCGATTCCCGAATTCATGCGCCTGCTCATGGACGAGTGCGGCTTTGACTGGAACAAGGCGTGGGAGCTGACCACGCAGGTCATGGCTTATACCAATCACACCGTTATGGCGGAAGCGCTGGAATGCTGGGATGAGAATCTCTTCCGCTCCAAGCTGCCCCGTATCTATCAGATCATCTGTGAAATCAACCGCCGCTTCTGCAATGAAATGGATGTCGCCACCGGCTACAATTATGAAAAAGTCGCCCGCATGAGCATCATCCGCGACGGCTGGGTCAAGATGGCAAACCTCTGTGTGGCAACCTGCCATCATGTCAACGGCGTTTCCGCGCTGCACAGCCAGATCATCAAGGACAGTGTGTTCCATGACTTCTACACCGTAATGCCTGACAAATTCACCAACGTCACCAACGGCATCGCCCATCGCCGCTGGCTCAATCAGAGCAATCCCGAACTGGCGGAACTGATTACCAGTCTCATCGGCGACGGCTTCGTCAAGGATGCTTCCAGGCTCGAAGGTCTGATGAAGTATCGCGACGACAAGTCCGTTCTCGAAAAGCTCGCCGCCATCAAGCATCAGCGCAAGGTGGAAATGTCGCACTATATCCTCAAGCACAACGGCATTCTCGTCGATCCCGACTCCATCTTTGACGTGCAGGTCAAGCGGCTCCATGAGTACAAGCGCCAGCACCTCAACGCGCTGCATATTCTCTCGCAGTACCAGTGGCTGCTTGATCATCCCGACGAGCCCTTTACCCCCAAGACCTATATCTTCGGCGCCAAGGCAGCCCCCGGCTATTTCCTCGCCAAGCAGATCATTCAGTTCATCTGCGCGCTCGCCGACCTCATCAACAACGACAAACGCGTAGCCGATAAACTCAAGGTGGTCTATCTGGAGAATTACCGCGTGACCGTGGCGGAAAAACTCATTCCCTCCGCCGAAATCAGCGAGCAGATTTCTCTCGCAGGCACGGAAGCCAGCGGCACCAGCAACATGAAGTTCATGATGAACGGCGCTATTACCCTCGGCACCGAGGACGGTGCCAATGTGGAAATCCATCAGGCGGTGGGCGACGACAACATCATCATCTTCGGTATGTCCACCCCCGAAGCCCAAAAGCACAAGACCAACTATTCTCCCCGCAACTGCTACAACAACAATCAGGAGCTCCACCGCGCCCTTGATTTCATGAGTGCGGGTTTCGGCGGCAAGCAGTTCACCGACGTGGTCAACTCCCTGCTCAATCAGGACACCTATATGGTGCTCGCCGATTTCAACGATTACTGCCGCGCACAGAATGAGGCAACGCAAATCTACGCCGACAGCCGCCGCTGGAATGCCATGAGCCTTGTCAACATCGCTCAGTCCGGCATCTTCGCCGCTGACCGCTCCATTGAGGACTACGCGAGAGATATCTGGGGCTGCAAAAAATAAGCACCGCTTTCACATGACGTATGATTTTGATATTTCGCTAAGCTAATAAAGGAAGGTCTGAAATGAAAAAAACGCTTTTCAATTCGCGTGATCCCTTCTACCGCAATCCTACCGGCGCGGTACCCAGCGGCAAACAAATCCATTTCAAGGTATGTCTTCCCCGTTATCTCTCCTGCTCCGCCGCCACGCTCGTTGTGCATAACGAACACGCCGGGCGTCAGGAACGCGGTCACCTCTTCTGGTGCGGTATGGACGGCAGCGACTTTGAATACTGGGAAGTGGATTACACTCCCACGGAGGCTTCCCTGAATTATTATTATTTCGAGTTGCAAACCAATTCCGGCACCAAGTATCTCTGCCGCACGCGTTCGGGTCTGGGCGAATTGCAGTCCCAGCCGGTCGCTTGGCAGCTTACCGTGTACGAAGAGACGTTCAAAACCCCCGACTGGCTGGCAGGCGGTATTATGTACCAGATTTTCCCCGACCGCTTCTGCCGATCCGGAGAGACACATGACAACATTCCGTTCGGACGCAAAATCCACGAAAACTGGGACGATCAGCCTGACTGGAAACCCAATGAAAAGGGTCTCATTACCAATTCCGATTACTTCGGCGGCGATCTGAAGGGCATTACCCACAAGCTCGACTATATCAGGTCGCTCGGCGTCAACTGTATCTACATCAATCCCATCTTTGAGGCGCACGAAAATCACCGCTACAATACCGCCGATTACGGAAAAATCGATCCCATGCTCGGCACCGAAGCCGACTATGTGGAAATGTGTCAGGAAGCAAAAAAACGCGGCATGAAAATTATCATCGACGGCGTCTTCTCTCATACCGGTGATGACTCCATCTACTTCAACCGGCGCAATCGCTATGATTCCGTCGGCGCGTACAATTCCAAGGAATCTCCCTATTACACATGGTTCAAATTCTACCAGTGGCCGGACAATTACCATTCGTGGTGGGGCATCAGCACGCTTCCGGAGGTCATCGAGGACGATCCCGCCGTACTGGAATATCACACCGGCGAAAACGGCACGGTCGGCAACTGGCTCAAAAAGGGCGCCGGCGGCTGGCGATTGGACGTCGCCGACGAGCTGCCTGACGCTTTCCTCGACCGCCTTCGCTTTGCCGCCAAAAAGGTGGATCCCGAGGCAGTGATTATCGGCGAAGTCTGGGAGGACGCCACCAACAAGATCGCTTACAGCCAGCGCCGACGCTACCTGCTCGGCAAACAGCTCGATTCGGTTATGAATTACCCCTTCAAGGATGTCATTCTCGGTTTCCTCACCGGCTGGTCGGCAGACGAAGCCATCGAAGTGGTCAACAATATCATCGAGAATTATCCCCCGCAGGTCACCCGTCTGCTCATGAATTCCCTTGACACCCACGACACCGAACGCGCCATTACGCTGCTGGCTGGCGAACCCTCCCATAACCGCGGACGCGAGTGGCAGAGTCAGGTTCACCTCTCCCCCGAACAGCGTGAACGCGGTCTGGTCATGATGAAGCTCGCTTCCATTCTGCAATTCACACTGCCCGGCGTTCCCTGCATCTACTACGGAGACGAAGCCGGTGTGGAGGGCTACAAGGATCCCTTCAACCGCGCCACCTATCCGTGGGGGCACGAAAGTCAGTGCCTCATCGATTGGTATAAACGGCTGGGCAAGCTGAGAAACGATGTGGATTGTCTGGCGGAGGGTACCTTTGAGACCGTCAAATGCCTCGACGCGGTGATGTCCTTTGTGCGCCGCGGCAAGCGGGATTCTCTCTTTGTGGCGGTCAACCGCTCCGACTCCAATATTCATCACATCGACCTGCCCGAAGGCTTCAACGGCGCAAAAACCGTGCTGGGCAAAGCCTCTGTCTACAAGGGCGTCGTCACCATCCCCCCCATGAGCTGTCTGGTGCTGCGTGCCAACAACTACTCCTTCTTCAAATGACTGACGGATTTGTTCCGCCGGTTCCTTTCGATGGTTCGCAAACACGTTGCCATCTGAATACTGTAAAAAACGCCCTTCCCTTTGAAGAAATGATTGACACCAACCGGATTTCAGCATATAATATTTCAGCATATAATAATAGATAATTACTGGTAAAATTGCCTATTCAGGGAGGATTCAAAATGGGAAAACCTAAATCCATTGCCGACACAGCTGCCGGCGACAGGAAGTCCGCCAAAACCGCTAAAACCGCCAGACCGTCCAAAAGCACCGTCAGAACGGAAAAGAACCCTGCCGGCGGCAGCGTCAGGCGCAAGATAATCCTCTGTCTGATCGCCATTGGCATCAACGTCGCGGGACTTTACGCCATGACCCGTCTCGGAATACCGCTCTACCTTGATACCGTCGGCACCGTGCTGGCTGCTGCGCTGGGCGGCGGTCTGCCGGGTGTATTTGTGGGATTTGTCACCAATATCATCAACGGCATCACCGGTACACAGTCGGTATATTACGGGATTGTCAACATGGCAGTCGCGGTGATTTCCGCGTTTTTTGCGCGAAAAGCCTTTTTCCGCGATACCGTCAAGCCGCTGCTCCTTTTGCCTGTTTATTCGCTGATATGCGGTCCGATGAGCGCGGTGCTGACATGGTTTCTCAACGGCGGGCATATCGGCGGCATCGGCGAACGGTTTGCCCTCGCGCTGTGCGAAAATACCGGACTGGAAGAATTCCCTTCGCAGCTTGCCATTGACTTCATTATTGAGTGTATCGACAAAGCCATTGTGTTGGTTGCAGTCATTATGATCCTGCGGTTCCTGCCGTCCAGACTGCTGGAACGTTTCTATGAAGATCGCCGCAGGCACGACGCTGAACTGGAGGGTGCCAAGGACGATCAGTCCTTCAAATGCCGCATTGTATCGCTCCGTGTCAAGCTCATGGCAATATTGGTGGCGGCTGCCATGCTGATTGCGGGTGTTTCGGCATTCATCAGCTACGAGCTCTTCCAGCAGTCTACCATCGAACGGTATCAGACCATTGCGGAAGGCGCTGCACAGCTCGCCGACGACGCGATTGATTACGACAAGGTCTACCGCTATATGACCAACGGCGAGGAGGAGCCGGGCTACACTTCCACGGAGAAAAAGCTCTACCGCATCCGGGACAGTCTGCCGGATATCGAATATCTCTATGTCTACCGCATTCTGGAAGACGGCTGCCATGTGGTCTTCGACCTCGACACCGAAGACCTGCCGGGCAGTGAACCGGGCGAAGTCATACCGTTTGAGGACGCCTTTATGTCCCGCGTGCCTGCGCTGCTGGCGGGTGAGAAAATCGATCCCATTATCTCCAAGGATACTTACGGCTGGCTGCTGACCGTGTATCACCCGCTGTATGACGATACCGGCAAATGCCGCTGCTATGTGGCGGTGGACGTTTCCATGCAGCTTCTCGCCGAATTCAGCTTCAGTTTCCTCGCCAAGCTGCTCTCCCTCTTTGCCAGCTTTCTGGTGCTGACGGTGTTTGTCTCCCGCTGGATTATTCAGCGGAGCATCGTCAAGCCCATCAACTCCATGGCTCGCTGCGCCAGTGCCTTTGCCTACAACACCACCGCGGCGCGGTCCCAGAGTGTGGAAGCACTCAAAGCGCTGGATATCAAGACCGGCGACGAAGTGGAAAATCTGTATCAGGCGTTCATCAGCACCACAGAGGAAAGTATGCGCTACGTCGCCGAAAGCAAGCGCAAATCCCACATGATTGCCGAAATGCAGAAGGGACTGATCGTGGTGCTGGCGGATCTGGTGGAAAGCCGCGACAAGTGTACCGGCGACCACGTCCACAAAACCGCCGCCTATGTGGAAATCATCGTGAACGAAATGAAGAAGCGCGGTTTCTATGCCGATCAGATGACGCCCGAATTCATGCAGAACGTCATCGATTCCGCTCCGCTGCACGACGTGGGCAAGATTCATATTCCCGATCAGATTCTCAACAAACCCGGCAAGCTCACCGATGAGGAATTTGCCATCATGAAAACCCATACCTCGGTGGGGCGCGAGATTATCGACCGCGTCATTGAGATGGTGCCGGATTCCGGCTATCTGAAAGAAGCCCGCAACCTTGCCGAATACCATCACGAAAAGTGGAACGGCAGAGGTTACCCCCACGGATTGAGTACGGAAGATATCCCGCTGTCGGCGCGTATCATGGCGGTTGCCGACGTTTTTGACGCGCTGGTCTCCCGCCGAAGCTACAAGAAGCCCTTTACCTTTGAAAAAGCCATGAGCATTATCCGCGAGGATGCCGGCACACACTTTGATCCCCTGGTGGCGGAAGCCTTCATCGGCGCCTCCGATCAGGTCCGGAAGGTGGCAGAGGAATTTGACGCGATGAACGGCTCCTTCGCCAATCTCGGCAGCTCCGCTGCTCCCGCACAGACCGTTCCCGCGCAAACAACAACGTCAACGTCTGCACAGACAGCCACTGCACAGACAACCGCTTCCGTACAGACTACTGCGGCACAACCTGCACAAAAAACACAAATCTCTCAGGCGGCACAAGCTGCACAAAATGCCATCGCGCAGGCGGCGCTCGCACGTCAGGCGGCCGCTGCGGCACAGCAGGAGGAAATGATGCAGCAGGCGGCTGCCGAAATCAAACGGCAGGAAATGGCGCGTCAGGCTGCCGCCGAAGCCCAAAAAAAAGAAGCCGCTCGTCAGGCTGCCGTAACCGCCCGTCAGAAATCAATGGCACAGCAAGCCGCTGAACAGTTGCAGAAGGAACAAGCCGCACGTCAGGCTGCCGAAAAAGCACGGCAGGAAGAAGCCGCGCGTCAGGCTGCCGAAAAAGCACGGCAGGAAGAAGCCGCACGTCAAGCTGCCGCCAAACAAACCGCCACTGGCGAACGTCGTGGACTGCCCACTTCTCACCAACACGCCGCCAAGGATACGTCGATCGCTTCCATTGCGCATACCCACGACGATCAGGTCATTTTCACCCGGAAGCGTCACAAAAATTAGCTTGTTTTTCCAACGGATAATAGGCACATAGTCAAAAAAACAGCCGCCAAACCAAAGAGGATTGACATTCGTCGGCGGCTGTACTATAATAAGGGACGTAACAGCAGGGCGCTGTAGGCTGCGGCTTACAGTGCCTTGGTCTTTTTGAGGAGCCTGAAACGGCGCAAGCCGCGAAAATTTTGATGGTAAGAATGGAGATTGGTTCTATGTCGAAATTACCTGAAATGTTTGGAAGCAACGTATTTAATGACCGTGTCATGCAGGCCAAACTGCCCAAGGAAACCTACAAGGCCTTGAAGAGAACCATTCAGCAGGGCAAGCCCCTCGATATCAGTGTCGCCAACGTGGTGGCAAACGCTATGAAGGATTGGGCGGTGGAAAAAGGCTGTACCCACTATACGCACTGGTTCCAGCCCATGACCGGTATCACGGCGGGCAAACACGACAGTTTCATCAGCCCTGTCGGCGACGGGCGCGTCATCATGGAATTTTCCGGCAAGGAACTGATCAAGGGCGAACCTGATGCTTCTTCCTTCCCCAACGGCGGTATCCGTGCCACCTTTGAAGCAAGAGGATACACCACATGGGATCCCACTTCTCCCGCCTTTATCATGGACGGTTCCCTCTACATTCCCACCGCCTTCTGTTCCTACACCGGCGAAGTGCTGGATAAAAAGACGCCTCTTCTCCGTTCTATGGAACTGATCGATAATGAAGCGGTTAAAATCCTCCATCTGCTCGGCAAGCGTGACGTCAACCGCGTGCAGACCACCGTCGGTTCCGAGCAGGAATATTTCCTGATCGACAAAACCATGTACGACCGCCGCGAGGATCTGATGCTCACCGGACGCACCCTCTTCGGTGCCAAGTCCATCAAGGGGCAGGAACTCGACGACCATTATTTCGGTACCATCAAAACCCGCGTTTCGGAATACATGAAGGATCTCGACAACGAGTTGTGGAAACTGGGCATCTGCTCCAAAACCAAGCACAACGAAGTGGCTCCCTGCCAGCACGAGCTGGCGCCGATCTTTGCCACATCCAACATCGCCACCGACCACAACGAGCTGACGATGGAACTCATGAAGAAAGTCGCGGAAAGGCACGGACTGGTCTGTCTGCTGCATGAAAAGCCCTTCAAGGGGGTCAACGGTTCCGGCAAGCACAACAACTGGTCGATGTCCACCGATACCGGCGAAAATCTGCTGGAACCCGGCAAGAATCCCGAAAACAATCTGCAATTCCTTCTCTTCCTCGCCGCGATTGTCAAGGCGGTGCATGAATATCAGGATTTGCTGCGCATCACTGTCGCCACGGCAGGCAACGATCACCGTCTCGGCGCCCATGAAGCCCCGCCCGCTATTATCTCGATGTATCTCGGCGACGACCTCGGACAGCTTGTGCAATCCATTATCGACGGTACCGAGTACGTCAGCAAGGGCAAAACCAAAATGATGACCGGTGTGGACGTTCTCGCCGATTTCAAAAAGGATACCTCCGACCGCAACCGCACCTCTCCTTTCGCTTTCACTGGCAATAAATTTGAATTCCGTTCCCTCGGTTCTTCTTTGAATATCGCCTGCCCCAACTATATGCTCAATACCATGGTGGCGGAGGAACTGTCGCAGTTCTATGAGGTTCTCCATGATGCTTCCGATCTGAATGAAGCTATCCGCGCGCTCATCAAAAAGGTCTTTACCGAGCACCAGAATATTATCTTCAATGGCGACAATTACGCCCAGGAATGGGTGAAGGAAGCCGAACGGCGCGGTCTGTACAACTTCAAATCCATGCCCGACGCTCACGCCCACTTTACCGACGCCAAAAACGTTCAGCTGTTTGTCAAAAACAAGATTTTCACGGCACAGGAATTCAAGGCGAGATGTGAAATCGAACTGGAAATTTACGCCAAGCAGCTCAACATCGAAGCCCTCACCATGATTGACATGGCAAAGCGCAACATTCTCCCCGCCGTGTCGTCGTATATGAAGGAACTCACAGACCTCGCTCTGGCGAAAAAAGCACTCTCATCGCTGATTCCCACCATGATGGAGGAAACCGCCATTGTGAGCCTTTCCGAAAAGCTGGTCGCCTTCTCCGGAAAAATCACCGCGCTGGAAGCTGCCGTCGCTGCCGTACCCCAGCACAGCGCCGACAATCTTGCCTGCGCCCGCTATTATCATGACACCGTACTCGCCATCATGGAAGAGCTTCGTGCCATCGGCGACAGCATGGAAAGCGAGACCCCCGCGAAGTACTGGCCTTATCCCACCTACACCGAAATACTGTTCAGCGTGAGAGTTTTTTGATAAATCATCTTCACGCATTCAAAAAACCCGTTTTCTCATCCATTGTCCGATGAGAAAACGGGTTTTGATTATTAATATTGCTCTGTCACAGTGAAAACTCTCGCCGTGACACGGCGCCCCATGATCCTGGTGCGATTGAGTGCTTCCATAACGATCTGAACCGCCTCGGCGGGAACATCAAAAGTGGTGTATCGGTCGGCAATCTCGATGCGCCCGATACTGCGACCCGGCAAACCTGTTTCACCCGCCACAGCGCCTACAATATGACGCGGTTCAATGCCCGCGTTCTGACCGATGCCGATGGAAAGCCGGACCATATTTCTGTCGCGGTCACGGTCACGTCTGCCGCGTGACCCACGACTGCTCCTGCCGTCGGAACGCTCGCTGCGTTCAGCCTCCCCACGGCGTTCCTGCCGTGCAAAAGCCGCGTCGTCGGCAGCACATGGCATGGCGGTACGACCGTCCGCGGTCATTTCAAATTCCAGCAGTGCCGCCGCAATATCCATCGCGGAAAGATCGTGCAGAGAGGAAATCTCTTCAATCATTGCCCGATACTGTTCCAGATCGTGTCCTTCCACCGCGTCGCGCACCTTATCGGCGAAGCGACGGCGGCGGCTTTCCATCACATCGGCACTCGTGGGAATGCTCCCCTTCTTGATCTCGGAACGGGTGTACCGCATGATGCTCCGCAGCTCGTTCATCTCGCGGGAACCGGTTACAAACGTGAAGGCAAGACCGGATTGTCCGGCACGCCCGGTGCGTCCGATGCGGTGGACGTAATATTCCATATCCTGCGGGATATCATAATTGAAAACCGCACCTACACCGCTCACGTCAATGCCGCGTGCCGCTACATCAGTGGCAATCAGCACGTCCACATGACCGCCCCGGAACATCTGCATCACATGATCGCGCGCCTGCTGCTTCATATCGCCGTGCAGCCCTTCCGCCACGTAACCGCGCATCTGCATGGCGCTCACCAGCTCGTCCACCTGCTTTTTGGTGTTGCAGAAAATCATGGCGGGTACGGGGCGGTAAACGTCCATCAGGTGGCTCACGGCTTCAACTTTGTGACTGTGGGGTATCATATAATAATACTGATCGATTTCCTCCACGGTGAGTTCCTTGCGAATGACCTTGACCACTTCGGGATTCCGAAGGTACTGATGCGTGATTTCCATAATTTCGGGCGACATGGTTGCCGAAAACAGCGCGGTCTGCCGGTCTTCGGGAATATCACGCAGAATGGTTTCGATATCCTCGCGGAAGCCCATCGAGAGCATTTCGTCCGCCTCATCGAGTACCACCATCTTCACGTTGTCCAGAAACAAGGTATGACGGCGCATATGATCCATCAGACGTCCCGGCGTGCCGACAACAATCTGTGCACCGCCCCGGAGCAGCCGGATCTGCCGCTCGATGTCCTGTCCGCCGTAAACCGCCGCCGTGCGGATGCGTTCGGTATGCGTCGTGAGGCGACGAATCTCATCACACGCCTGTATAGCCAGTTCGCGGGTGGGACAAATTACCAATGCCTGCACACCCTTGCCATGCTGCCGCGAAATCATCTCAATGGCGGGAATCGCAAAGGCAGCGGTTTTGCCCGTGCCGGTCTGCGACTGCCCGATCACGTCTCTGCCACTGAGCAGCAGCGGAATGGTCTGGGTCTGAATGGGGGTTGCTTCCTCATAGCCGATATCGTCTATGGTCTGCAAAATGCCGTCCGAAATTCCCAGTTCCGAAAAGGGTAATGTCTGCATCATCTTTTCATACCTCACTCTCAACAAAATGCGCTCATCAGTAATTTTCGGGTGGGGAGGAACGGGGTGGTGAAAACTCATCGGGCCCATATGTTTTTTATTAACAAAAAAAATATATGTTCTTTGTACAAAATAATTATACTCTCTTTTGTCTTACATTGCAAACCAAAAAATGCCAAAATCGAAAAAACCCGATTTTGCCCAAAAGTTGGCAGGTTTTGTCTAAAAAAATGGGAACAGTACTTGACAAATCCGCGTTTTTGCGGTAGCATGAAGGTCATTGACAAAACACCATCACAGGAGGAACCAAACATCATGAACGGATGGGCACGATTCTGGGGACATCTTCACACCGTCAATATCCACCGCTATCGGGTACTTGTGAATTGTATACACGCCGGTATCCTGTGGCGGGGACTGACCCATGATCTGAGCAAATACAGTCCCACGGAATTCTGGAACGGGGTGCGCTATTATCAGGGTACCCGCAGTCCCAATGAAGCCGAGCGGGAGGATATCGGCTATTCCCGCGCATGGATGCACCACAAGGGACGCAACCGCCATCACTTTGAATTCTGGACCGATTACGATCCCGTCACACGGCAGTCGGCACCGGTGGAAATGCCGCCTGTCTTTGTGGCGGAGATGTTCTGTGACCGCATGGCTGCCAGCAAAACTTATCTCAAAGAGCATTATACCGACAGCTCGCCGCTGCTGTATTTCGCAAACGGCAAACAGCGGCGTATCATCCATCCCGCCACTTCCGAACTGCTGGAGGGCTGGCTCAGGCTGCTTGCCGAGCAAGGCGAAGCGGCTGCCTTTGCTGAAATCCGCCGCTGTCTCAAAGCTTCTGAACGCAAATAAAAAATCACACGCCGCCGCTGAGGGAATACTTCTCCTTCAACGACGGCGTGTGTCAGTCAGTTGCAGTTGTTTCATTATCTGCTATACGGCGCGGCTACTCGGAAAGACCCAGATACCAGAACAGCAGAACAAACATCAAAATCACCAACAACGGAATCAAAACAGCGGCTATCAACCCGGTCATGGCTTTTTTGTTTTCAGCCCAATTCAGTTTTTCGGGGACAAGCGCGTTAATGCGTTCGTCTTCCTGCTCACCGAAATGGTTCCGGATAAAATCCGGTTGGTATTTGTCATCGTAACCATCATGCGTATATGCCAAACTGATCGTTTTCGTGTTTTTGCCAATATTCCCGCTATTGTTATGGTAAAGGAAATCATAAAACACGGCGTACATGGCAATCAACGGAAGCTGTTGATCGTATTCCGGCAAAAAGTGTACATAATACTGATCCAGATGATCAACAACCGTCCGGGAACGCGTGATCTGACCGATCTGTGTATCATTCTCATAGAAGGAAACCACTTCTTTGAGCCCCATGCAGCGTCGGTATCCGTCAATCACTCTGCCGTCAAACGAGAGGCACAGCCTTACATCTTTAGCGGCATTTTCTACGGAATAAAAGACGGCTTTTACTTGTTCCGAAGCGTCCAATATTTCATACATACAGAACTTCTTTTCCGGACCTTTCTGACGCTTGAAAGGAATCGTAAAACCCAGAAATGTGTCGATCATCTTATAACGGGTATGCAGCAGGACATTCCCTTCAGGGTCGGTCAGATTGACCTTGTTCAGCTTATCAATTTCCAGAATTTTCCACCAAGAAGCATTCCCGCGGTAGATGACGTTTCCGTCGCGGATGACATCAAATTCATTGTGTTTGACCGCGTTGGTCTGTTTCACCTCTAAAATCATGTCAATCCCCTCTTTCTGTTGATACGTTTATTCGCTCAGAATCCGGCGCAGAATTTCCATGCCCGCATCAATCTGCTCATAGGTAACGGTCAGCGGCGGCAGACAGCGCAGCTTGGTTTTGGCAGTCAGCACGAGCAGACCGTTTTCCAGTGCCGCTTTCAAAACATCGGCGGCAGTCACGCCGTCCAGTTCCGCGCCCAGCATCAATCCCAGTCCGCTCACATTTTTAACACGGGGCAGTGCTTCAAGGGACTTGCGGAAATAGTCCGCCTTTTCCGCAACCTCCCGCAGAAAGGCTTCGTCCGACAGACGGCTCAGCACTACCAACCCCCCCGCGCACACCACGGGATTGCCGCCGAAGGTGGAACCGTGCGTGCCGGGCGTCAGGACATTCGCGTACTCGCCGCGGGTCAGACACACGCCGATCGGCAGACCGCCGCCCAGTCCCTTCGCCAGCGTCACAATGTCCGGCTTGACGCCGTAATGCTCCGCCGCGAGCAGTTTCGCGGTGCGTCCCATGCCGGTCTGCACCTCGTCGGAAATCGTGGCAAGATCGTGCTGCTTGGCAAGGGCAAAAATCTCATCCACAAAGCCCTGTTCCAGCGGAATCACGCCGCCCTCGCCCTGCACAAATTCAAACATGATGCCGCACACCGTATCGTCGATGGCTTCCCGCAGCGCCGGAATGTTGTTGGCTTCCACATATCTGAAGCCGGGCGTGAAGGGAAAGAAATAATTGTGGAAATGCTCCTGTCCCGTCGCCGAAAGAGTGGTCACGGTTCTGCCGTGGAAGGAATTGACCAGCGTGATAATCGTCGTGCGGTTCGGGTCGCCGTATTTGTCAAAGGAACGCTTGCGGGCAATCTTGATGGCGCATTCATTCGCCTCGGCGCCGCTGTTGCCGAAGAACAGTTTATCCGTCCCGGTCATGGCAGTGAGCTTGGCGGCGAACTGCGCAGCGGTGGAATTGTAGTAATAATTGGAAACATGCTGCATTTTATGTGCCTGCTCACTGACCGCGTCCGCCCATTCCGCGTCGGCATAGCCCAGCGAATTGGTGCCGATACCGCTGCCGAAGTCGATGTAGCGCTTGCCGTCCGCATCCTGACCGCCCGCGCCGCTGCCGCTTTCCAAAGCCAGATTCAAGCGTCCGTAGCTGCTGACGACAGCAGCATTGTATTGTTCGATAATTTCTTGTGACTGATTCAAAATAACCGCTCCTAGTTTTTCTTTCAGATGCCAATTGACAAAACACTCAGGTTGTAGTATAATAAAATTACAGACAGGGCGTTCGGCAATAGACGACGCTCCGACTTTGTGGGTTATAAAGAAATAACCGCCACGGATTGGGAGCCTAGGCGGTTATTTCTTTTTGTCATGGATACTGTCTGCTATCATAACGACCAGACCGACGATTTCCACGAGCAGTGCCGTGAACGCGATCAAATCCTGAAATGTCAGCATATGTATCACCTCCGATTCTTTCCTAAGATCGAACCGGAGCGACAAAAAGCATTTCGCCTCCGATTCGTCCAAGAATGGCTATCGGAGCGCCGCCTGTTTTCATCTATTCATCATAGAAATTCACGCACCGAACGACGCGTGAGCCAAACACCCTGTCTGCACATTGTATTGTAACACGTCATGTTTGGTTTGTCAAATTTTCTGTTTTGTCATTCATCTCAGCCGCCGGAATCGTTCAGCGGCTGAGACTTTTTTCATCAATGTATCAATAGCAATCCCAGTTATACAGCACGTCGCTGAAATCCAGACGCTTGAGCGCTTCACGGTTGATGAAGAAATTGCCTACGCCCAGATCGCCCCAGAGTACATCGACGCCGTTACTGCCATCCGAATCGAGCTGGAACAGCAGGGTATCATAATCGTTGCGGGTGGTTCCGTCCCGCGGATCCTCCTGCGTGAAAAACGGATAGCCGCCCATTTTATGTTCCTTATGGGACTTGCCGCTGTCGTCGTCCTCATAATCTTCCACATCGTCATCATCATCCGATTGTGTCCAGAGATACTCGTATACCTCGTCCTCCAGATCGTACAGGTCGTCAATTGCTTCGTCGGGGTTGCATTCATTCCACCGCGCCGCAAACAGCTCTCCGAACCGGCAGTCCCACACGGAAATGCCCTCTTCGTCCAGCGAGAAGGTCATGCGGTACTCCCCTTCAAAGGGAGAAAGCTCCCGTTCCGTCACGTCTCCGAAGACCTCCGCCGCACGGTCAGGCGTCACGGAAGGGTCGATGTCGGGATAGTAAACCATCCGCCAGTCATCCTGCGGAGAAGGCACTTCCAGCGAACTGCCGTATAAATCATCATCGGAAATAAAAAATTGCAGCATTCCCTTGTGGGGAAAGTCGGGCAGTTCGGCAATGTCTTCACAGTTGATCTGCGCCAGCAGATACAGCGGATTGCCTCTGCTGTCAGTAGGCGTTTCCGCTCCTTCGGGAAAATACGGCAGTCCGCCGATCTTGCTGTCAAAAATGCCGCATTCCTCCGTGGAAAGCCGGAAACGGCAGCAGGGAATTTTGGTGCTGTCGATCAATTCCCGCTTGATTTTGCCTGCCAGCGCTTTTTTCTCTTGAATGTTACTCATGTCTGATATGCCCTCTTTCTTTTCAGAAATCAATAGAACATCGTGCCGATACCGCTGTCGGTAAACATTTCAATCAGAATGGAGTGGGGAATTCTGCCGTCAATGATGTGCGCTCTGCCCACGCCTTGACGCACGGCTTCCACACAGCAGTCAATCTTGGGAATCATGCCGCCCGAAATCACGCCCTGCTTTTTGAGCAGCGGCACCTCACTGACATTCACCACGGGAATCAGCGTGCTTTCGTCGTCCTTGTCCCGCAGCAGACCGCAGATATCGGTCATCAGAATCAGCTTGCTGGCTTTGAGCTTGGCGGCAATCTCCGCCGCCGCCGTGTCCGCGTTGATATTGTAGACCTCACCGCCGTAGCCGCC
The DNA here is from genome assembly GCA_017395425.1 of Clostridia bacterium. GTDB lineage: Bacteria > Bacillota > Clostridia > Oscillospirales > Acutalibacteraceae > RUG762. The sequence goes on from JAFPUM010000061.1 coordinate 182,815, forward strand.
CGCAATGGTGCTGACGACCGGCGTATATCCCTTGTCAATCGCGTCCTCAATCACACCCGTATTGACCTCCACAATCTCGCCCACAAACCCCAGATCGTCCTGCTTCATCAGCTTTTCCGCCATCAGCATTCTGCCATCCAGACCGCAGAGACCCAGCGCCTTGCCGCTGTGACGCATGAGGTGCTGCACCAGACTTTTATTGACCTTGCCTGCCAGCACCATCTGCACCACGTCCATCGTCTCTTCGTCCGTGTAACGCATACCGCCCACGAATTTGCTCTCCTTGCCGATCTTGTCCAGCATAGCATTGATTTCGGGACCGCCGCCGTGTACCAGCACGACATTGATGCCCACCAATTGCAACAGGACAATATCACTCATGACCGCTTCTTTCAATTCCTCGTTGAGCATCGCGTTGCCACCGTACTTCACCACCACCGTCTTGCCCGCCCATTTCTGAATATAGGGCAGCGCCTGAATGAGTACATTGGCGCGCTGTTCGTTGGTAATATCCACCCGCGCCGACATCTGTTTCAATACATCTTCCATCATAGCAGCCTTCTTCATTCATAAAAATAATATATCTCAATATCTCACGGAACAGCCTGTCACTGTCCCGTCATTTGCCTGTGTTCACTGACGAGTGCCTGATAAAGCTGTGCCGCCGACCAGTCCATATTGTGGGGCGTCAGCATGGCTTTGAGCCAGACCGGTGGTATGCCCGCGTTGCGGTACGCTTGCAAAAAGGCGTCCAGTTCCTCACCGTTCAGACCGCAGATGACCATCATCTCCCGCGTAAAACCGTCGCCGGTGTAGGGCCGGTTCGTCATGGCATAAATCGGAATGCCCGCCAGCGCCCCGATCTTCTCGCCGTACTGTGGCTGATAGATTTTCACAACCCGGATATCCAGCCCATCGCACACTGTTTTAATGAGTGCCGCCTTGCCTTCCTCCATATGAAACAACAGTAATTTTTTGTTATTTTCCAAGCCTTTTGCCCTCCCCCGCTCTTCCTTCGTCAATGCACATACTATACACTGCGCCATATCCCCGCAAATATTCTTGGGAAACAGTTTCGTCAGCAGCGACTGTATTTGAATTTTCGCGCCTTTTGCCTCATTTTTCTCCATTACTGCCATGGGCAGCAGCAGGAAAAACAACTGCTCGCCGTATTCGTGTGAAAGCAATTCTTTGACAGATTCATACGGCAGCGGCTGCCTTTGGATAGGGTGCGAACCTGTGCAGCCGATTTCCCGACCGTTGATGAAATAAACCGTATCGCCGGGGTGAAATGCGATGGCAAGCGTTTGTCCGTCGCCCAACGCAGCCTCCAGCGTGGTCGGTTGGTCGAGATATCCGTCGGATTGCTCCATCACGTAATCATCGTATTGGGTAAATTCATGCCACCACGCCAGACACTCGTCAAGTTCGGGGCAATACGCATCCATGATGTCCGGGAGAGAAAGATCCTCCTGCTCATGATAGGCATTTTGCCATTCGGCACGGAAAAAGCTCTGCCAGAAATACAAATTGTCAAAGCCGATATCGGTGACATCGATTTGTTTCAAATCCTTTCCACCTTTCAACCGCACGCCGCCAAAAAAATTCCGCATTCCGCATTACGCATTCCGCATTGCTTTCAACTGCTCGGCGCGATAATCGCCGCTGATGCGCACATAATCATAGGTCAGGTCGCAGCCGTAGGACTGCGCGAAACCGTCGCCGCTGCCGCAGTTGATGTCAATCAGAATCTCGTCCGCCAGCAGAATGGTTTTGGCGCGCGCCTCGTCGAAAGTCACGCCGGCTCCTTCCCGGCAGACGGTAATGCGTCCCCGCTCCGATACAAACGCTACTTCCACCCGGGCAATATCGCATTTCGCGCCGGAATAGCCGATGGCGCAGAGAATGCGTCCCCAGTTGGCGTCGGAGCCGAACATTGCCGCCTTGACCAAGCTCGAGCAGACTACGGATTTGGCAATAACGCGGGCGTTTTCGTCATCCACCGCCCCGTGAACGCAGCAGGTCAGCAATCGTGTGGAACCCTCTCCGTCCCGCGCCAACTCCCGGCTGATAGTCGTACAGACCGCTCTGAGCGCCTCCGTGAAGCGATCAAACATCTTCCCTTCACCGTCAATCAGGGGATTGCCCGCCAGTCCCGAAGCCATGACCGCCGCCGTGTCATTGGTAGAGGTATCGCCGTCCACCGACACCATATTGAAAGTATCAGGAACCACCTTCGCCAGCGCCTTCCGGAGCATTTCGGGCGTAATCGCCGCGTCGGTGGTGATGAAGCAGAGGATGGTCGCCATGTTGGGATGAACCATGCCTGATCCCTTTGCCATTGCGCCGAAGCACACCGGCGTGCCGCACAGGTCGCAGACAAACGATATTTCCTTGCGGTAGCGGTCAGTCGTAAGTATCGCGTCAGCGGCATCGGAGCCGCCGTCTGCGCGAAGCTGCGCCGCGAGTGTGACAGCCGCGTTCCGGATAGGGGTCAGATCAAGCACCTGTCCGATCACCCCCGTGGACGCCACTATCACGTCCTCCGGCGCAATGCGCATGACCCGCGCGGCAATACGGCACATTTCCTCGGCTTTCTCTTCCCCGTCGGCATTGCAGGTGTTGGCGTTGCCGCTGTTGCAGATCAGCCCTTGGGCATATCCGTCGGCAAGGTGCCGCTTGGTAACGGCAATGGATGCGCCTTTCACCAGATTCTGTGTATAGGCTCCCGCCGCAGCGCAGCGCACGTCGCAGCGCAGCATCGCCAGATCACGCTTGCGACGGTTGCGTCGCATACCGCTGTGAATGCCTGCCGCCCGGAATCCTTTGGGGGCAGTCACGCCGCCGGGAATCACATACGCCTTTTGCAGTGCCAACTCGAATTTTGCCATGTGTCCTGTTTACCACCTTGTCATTTAATAATCCTGCGGCAGGACGGCACAATGGGTATCCACCCATTGAATGCCCAGCCGCTTGATCCCCACGGATGCAAAATCCACCGTAACCGCGCGGTGAACCCCTTCGCCCTCAATCGCCGTGATCACGCCTTCGCCGTATTTCGGGTGCAGCACTATCATGCCCGTCTGATAGGCGTCGTACTGCTTCGATAACGCTTCGTCACGCTGATGCTCCTTGACAATATGATCGTTGAGCTTATCATTGTACAGCCGCGTGGGCATCGCGCCCACTTTCAGACAGCACATACGCCACATCTTGTCGTGTGCCGATTCCCCTCGCTGCATGTAATCCATATAATGCGCGTATTCATGCCGTATCACATCCAGCGCTGATTCCTCCGGCCAGTCGGGATTCTGAAACCAGTAGTTGGAGAAGGTAAAATTCAGATTGTCCGGCGAGGCATACGAAAACATTCCCAGTGTGCACCTTGCGTTATTCAGACGAATGGGCAGTTCTCCCCCGTTCAATCCCGTGATACCGTCCAGGCGCGTCAGTTCCGCGCGGATTCTCGCTTCGTCCCAGATCATTTTTGTCGGGGGCTTCTCCTTCGGCTTTTTCCGCCGTTCCCTTTCCGCCATGATAACTCCTTCCGTTCAGCCTTTTGTCAATCCAATCGGATACTCTTATCCAGCACAATTTTACTGTGACAGTCGGGGCATTCGTCGGTAATCGAAATCGGCAGCCCCAGCAGTCCTGTTTTCACGATATTTTTGGAGCCGCACTTGGGGCAGAACAGAAACTCTTTTGCCCGGTGGGACATAATATGGCAGATGATGCCTCCCATCAGCGCAATGGACATAATCACAAAAATAGTCGCATATCCCTTGCTCACAAAAAAGCAAAGATCCAGCAGAAACAGCGAAAAGCAGTAGAGGCTCAGCGCTATGGTCAGCCATAATTTATGGGAATAAAAATACTCCTGTCGTGATTTCATGACACGTCAATCCTCCACATATTTCTTGATGAGTACCAGCAGTGTGGTGGCAATGCCCGCCACAATCGCCGACCAGATCGCCACAAACCGGAGAAATGTCTTGAACGGACTGTCCTCCGTGCTGACAAATACGGCGGTGGGACCGTCCTCGCCCCCGATGATGCCGATGTCGCCCTTCATGCCGCTCGCGAGATTGCGCACACCCGTCGCCAGCCCTACCACACTGATGATACACAGCAGCAGCGAGGTGACTTTTTTATAAGCGCTTCGTATCCAATCCATGATGATTCACGCTCCTTTTCAGCATAATCTACTAAAAGAAATATTAAAAGGCTATTGATATTATATCGTTATTATGATATAATAACGATATAATATTTTGACTGGGAGGTATCACTATGGCAACAATCAGACCAAGCTCAGATTTAAGAAATCGATACAATGAAATATCCGATTTTTGCCACCAATATCACGAACCTATCTTTATCACCAAAAATGGAGTAGGTGATCTGGTGGTTATGTCTAACGACGAATATGAGAGACTTTGCGGAAAACAGGAGCTTTACAGGCTTTTAGATCAAGGCATAGAAGCAATGAAATCGGATACAGGTCGTCCGGCGGATGAAGTTTTTGAAGAAATAGAGAGGAATTTCGGTTTTGGAGAAGTATAATGTTATTATCGAATATCCCGCCACAGAAGATTTAAATGACATTCTCTCTTATATCACATACAATCTGAAGGAACCTGCCATTGCAAAAAGAATCTATGCTTCTATCAAAGTAAAAGTAAAAACTTTAGAACTTATGCCTAATCGTCATCCCGTTATTCATGAAGACAAATACAGAAAACTTGACATAAGAAAAATGCCTGTTGAAAACTACACCGCATTTTACACCGTCGATGAAAGCACTAAAACCGTTCATATTTTGAGGATTTTATACAATCGCCGTTATTGGAAAAACTTAATCTGAATAGTAGAGCAGTCTGGATAAATCAGGCTGCTTTTTTACAGTATCTTCTCCATGCCGATTTTCTGCGGCACCAGTCCGCAGCGTTCATAGAATTGCATCGCGCCGGGATTGCAGCACCACACATTCAATGTGACATTGTAACAGCCGCTTTCCTTGGCAAATTGCAGCACATATTCATACAACTGCCGCCCGATGTGCTGTCCACGCCGGTTCTCGTCCACGCAGAGATCGTCGATGTATAACGTCCTGATATCCGTCACGCAGGTGTCGTTGAGGTGCTGCTTGAACATGCAAAAAGCATAGCCTGTCACCTCATTGCTGTCCACGGCAACAAAGATGGGACGACTGTCGTCCGCTATCAAATCCGCCAGTTGTTCCGCTGTATATTTGGTTCCGTCCGGTTGGAAAAGATCCGGTCTGCCATGATGATGCACGTTACAAACCTGCCGCAGCAGTCCGCTGATGGCAGGAATGTCGCTTTGCTTTGCTCTGCGGATCATCATACGCCGATACACTCCCTGATTCTCTTCACGTTCGCCAGCGTGTTTTCCTTGGCGGGACCGCCCGCGCTCTTGCGCTGGCTGACGCATACATCGAGGTTGATGGCTTCATACACACCCTCGTCGAAAGTATCGCAGATTGCCTGATATTCTGCCAGCGGCAGGGTTTCGAGCGTCTCGCCCATCGCGATACATTTTGCCACGAGTGTGCCGGTTGCCTTGTACGCGTCGCGGAAGGGCAGTCCTTTCTTCACGAGATAATCCGCGCAGTCGGTGGCATTGATAAAGCCCCTGGCGGCGGCGGCACGCATATTGTCCTTGAGGACGGTCATGGTGTCGAGCATGGGGGTAAAGGTGGTAATACACATTCTCACGGTATCAAACGCGTCGAAAATGGCTTCCTTATCCTCCTGCATATCCTTGTTGTATGCCAGCGGAATCCCCTTCATGACCGTGAGCAGCGTCATCAGATCACCGAACACACGCCCCGATTTGCCGCGCACCAGCTCCGCGATATCGGGATTTTTCTTCTGCGGCATGATGGATGAACCGGTCGAAAACGCGTCGTCCAGCTCGATGAATTTGAATTCCCACGAACACCACAGAATGATTTCCTCAGCAAAGCGCGAAAGATGCACCATCACAATGGAAAGCGCCGAAGCGAGTTCCAGACAGAAATCGCGGTCGGACACACCGTCGAGACTGTTGCGGGCATAGTCGTCCATGCCCAGCGCTGCAGTGGTCAGACGGCGGTCGATGGCATAAGTCGTCCCCGCCAGCGCACAGCTCCCGAGCGGATTGATGTTCATGCGCTTCTTCGCGTCCTCGATACGGGCAATGTCACGCACCAGCATTTCGGCATAGGCAAGCAGATGATGTCCGAAGGTGATGGGCTGCGCCCGCTGGAGATGGGTATAGCCCGGCATGACGGTTTCGGCGTGTTCCTCCGCCTTGCTGCAAATCACTGTCACCAGTTCTTTGAGAGCAGAAACCATTTCGTCCGCCTGTTTCCGGAGATTCAGCCGGATGTCAAGCGCCACCTGATCGTTGCGGCTGCGGGAAGTATGAAGCCGCTTGCCGGTGCTGCCCAGACGGGCGGTGAGTTCGCCCTCCACAAAAGTGTGAATGTCCTCGGCTTCCATGTCAATCTGCAAAGCACCGCTCTCGATGTCGTTCAGAATGCCCTGCAACCCCTCAATAATCTTATCCGCCTCCGCGCGGTCGATGATGCCGCAGGCACCCAGCATATCGGCGTGCGCCATGCTGCCCTCGATGTCTTCGCGGTACATTCTGCTGTCGAAGGAAATGGAAGAATTGAAATCGTTTGTCTTTTTGTCAATCGCTTTTGAAAAGCGTCCCTGCCAAAGCTGCATATTTTTTAATGTCTCCTTTGTATTCCACTATTCCACTGTCAGGTCTCATTGCCAACTACCATTATACCCCTCTGATAGGCAAAATGCAATGATTTCTTATTTCTTATCACTCAGCATATCCGAAAAATTGATGATCGCGGAACCGTCGGTGACTTTGGGCAGTTCGCCGTTCCACTTCTGGATTTTTTCGTATTCGATCAGATTCTTGCTCAGCGAATCGCTCAGAATATCGTTGGCTTTCGCCTGCGCTTCGGACTGAATGCGCAGAGTTTCGGCTTCCGCTTCCGCCTTCACAATCGCTTCTTCCTTCTCGGTTTTGGCTTTCAGCAGACGCTGCTCCGCCACCTGCTTTTCCTCAATGGCGGCAATATAGGCTTCGGAGAATTCAAAGTTGATGATATTGACGTCCTCGACATAAATGCCGTTGCGGTTGAGCTTGTTGTTGAGCTCGGTAATCAGACCCTGCGAAATCAGCGAACGGTTGGCAACGCTCTCTTCCGCGGTGTACTTGGCGGTAATGGCTTTCAACACTTCATTGACCGCCGGCGTGACCAGCACGGTTTCGTAATCGCTGCCGACGTTCTTATAGATGGCGTAGGATTTGTCCTTTGCCACGCGGTAATTGATGGCAAGCCGCGTCTGAACGGTCTGCAAATCCTTGGAGAAGGCTTCGGTCTCGACTTCCAGCTTGACAATGCGGTTGTCCATCTTGATGATGCGCTGTACAAAGGGAATCTTTACATGAAGTCCCTCCTGCAAGACGTTCTCGCTGACCCGTCCCAGCGTGTTGATGACGCCGGTATGACCCGCGTCGATAATGGTGACGGAATTCCCGATGATCACCAGCGCCGCCAGTACCGCCGCGGTAATCGCAATGGGCTTCTTGGGAATATGTACGGTCTTCTTTTCGTCGATGATAACTGCCATTTTAATGACATCCTTTCCGCGTCAAAAATCATAAAAATCAAGCGCGGGACAGAGAGATAAAACTTCCCTGTCCCACGCGGTCATTTTCCAAAATCGTAATCCATTACTTGCTGTTCTTGGCAGCCTGCTCCTTCATCGCCTGAACCTTGATGGGCAGACCAAAGAGGTTGATGAAGCCTGCCGAATCGTTCTGATCATAGACTTCGTCCTCATCAAAGGTGGCAATGTCCTCATCATACAGCGAATAGGGGGACTTCACGCCCGCGTCGATGATGTTGCCCTTGTAGAGCTTGAGACGGACGTCACCGGTCACGGTTTCCTGCGTCTTGTCTACAAACGCCGCCAGCGATTCGCGCAGCGGAGTAAACCACTGACCGAAGTACACCAGTTCGGCATAACGGATGCCCACCTGCTGCTTATAGTGGTAGGTGTCGCGGTCAAGGCAGATTTCCTCCAGTTTGTTGTGCGCATGATAGAGAATCGTGCCGCCGGGAGTCTCATACACGCCGCGGCTCTTCATACCAACCAGACGGTTCTCCACCATATCGGCAATACCGATACCGTTCTTACCGCCCAGTTCATTGAGCGCCGCGACCATCGCGGGACCGTCCAGCTTTTCGCCGTTGAGTGCTACCGGAATGCCTTTTTCAAAAGAAAGGGTGATGTAAGTGGCTTCGTCGGGGGCTTTTTCGGGAGAAACGCCCATTTCGAGAATCTTGTCATACTGCGGCTCATTCCAGGGATTTTCGAGGTCAAGACCCTCGTGAGAAAGATGCCAGAGATTCTTATCCTTGGAATAGTTGGTTTCTCTGTTGATCTTAAGCGGGATATTGTGCTGCTCGGCATATTCGATTTCCTGCTCGCGGCTCTTAAATTCCCATGTTCTCCAGGGAGCGATAATCTTCATCTGCGGCGCAAAGCGCTTGATGGCCAGTTCAAAACGCACCTGATCGTTGCCCTTGCCGGTGCAGCCGTGGCAGATGGCGTCGGCGCCTTCGGCGAGCGCGATTTCCACGATTCTCTTGGCGATGATCGGACGGGCAAAGCTGGTGCCGAGGAGGTATTTATTTTCATACACCGCGTCCGCCTTGAGGGTGGGATAGACATATTCTTCAATGAATTCCTTGGTGAGGTCCTCGATATAGAGCTTGGAAGCGCCGGTGGCAAGTGCCTTTTCTTCCAGACCGTCCAGCTCGGTGCCCTGACCTACATTGCCGGACACCGCGATGACTTCGCAGTTGTCATAATTTTCTTTGAGCCACGGAATGATGATGGACGTGTCCAGTCCTCCGGAATAAGCGAGGACAACCTTCTTGATGTCAGCCATAGTAACGATTCCTCCGTTATGTTTTTATCATGTGTCCATTATACCATTTTTTTTGAATAAATCAAGCGAATAAGCGTATATTTATCCGTTTTTGCCAAATTCGTGACTTTTCCATATAAATTCCGGGTTTCCCGGCGGATTCTTAAACGCTTCTCCGACAATGGGCAGTGTCAGCCATTTCCAAACAAGAGAAACGGTTGGGGAATTTTTTATGAAGTATTTGCCCGGGGATAATTGTATGAATAATTATACATAATATTCATAATTTGTGTATATTAAAAAAATCGGAGCGCAGCATGGTAAGCCGTACTCCGATTCACTGTTTTTATGAATATGACGGAACAATACCGCCTCAGTCGGTCGCGCCCTTGTCCTCCAGCAGTTTGACCTTCACGGTATACTCCTTGGCGGCTTTCGTCGCGCTGGCGGGATGATAGAGCTTAAGCGTGATGGTATCGCCCGGCTTTTTCTGGAACATGATATCCTGAAGCTGCGAAAGGGTCTTCACCCGTGTACCGTCGCAGTGGGTGATGATATCATACACCTGCGCCTTGCCGTTGAGATCGGATTCACTGCTGATCTCGCGAATCTGAAGTCCCGCCGGAATACCCTGATTCTCATACGCGTCGGAAAGCACCGAACAGGAAATGCCCAGTTTGACACGTCCCTGCACATAGCCGTAGTCGATCAGATCGTGAACCACCTCGGTGAATGTGGAGGACGGCACGGCAAAGCTCATGGCTTCATAATAGGTCATGGAAATTTTGGAAGTATTGACCCCCACCACCTGTCCGTAGGCATTGACCAGCGCCCCGCCGGAATTGCCGGGATTGATAACCGCGTTGGTCTGAATATACCGCATAGCACTGGTGGAATCCGAATCGGAACTGTCGATAATGCGGTTGATGCCCGACACGATGCCGTCCGTCACCGAACCGGCAAACTGCAAACCGCCGGGATTGCCGATTGCTACGACATAATCTCCCGGCACCAGCTTGGTGCTGTCGCCGATTTCAGCGGCGGGAAGCCCCTTGGCGTCAATTTTGAGTACTGCCAGATCGGAGCGGGTATCGTAGCCGAGTACCTTGGCGGCATACGATTTTCCGTCCTCGGTAATGACGGAAACGTCATACTTGGTGCTGTCACCAATCACATGGGAATTGGTAATGACATAACCGTCGGCGTCAATAATAATGCCCGACCCTTCACCGCTTTCGGCGCCGTTGAGGTTGACATTATCGGTAGTAATCACACCCACAATGGACGGCCGTACCTTTGCCGCAATCTGGGCTGCCGTCAGCACGGTGTCGCCGCTCTTGATAGTCGTGTCGGTCTGCGGACTCTCCGCCACGCTGAGATTGAAATCCGCGTATTGCTCACTGCGCGGCGCGATACTGCTTGCCACGCCGCGATAGATCAGGATGGAAACAAGACTGACCGCCGCCGCTGCCGCCAGTACGGCAACAACCGTCACAATCAAAGACATACCGCCCCGGTGTTCCGAAGCAGAAACCGGCGCATAGCCGGCGTTCTGCGTCATGGACGCCTGCGGCGCGACCGGCTGTATTCCCTGCTGCGGCGGCTGTCCGTATGCCTGACCGTTCTGTGTTTCCTGTTCCTTTTGCAGATGTTGAAACTCATCCATTTAAAAAAATCCCCCTCGTTTCAAATAGCCTGAAAACCATTCTTAGAGCCTGCCTCATGAGACGTTATCCGTTCTTTTTGACCGACGCTTCCGGCAGGGTAAAGACCACATTGCAGAAACTTCCCTCGGCACTGTCGGCATGAATGGTTCCACCGTGCAGCATGACGATGGTCTTGACGATATACAGTCCCAGACCCACGCCCTGCTTGTCAAAACTGCGGCTCTTGTCGGATTTATAAAACCGCTCGAAAATGTGCGACAGATCCTCCGACGGCACGCCGATACCGCTGTTGCGGATGCTCACCGTCGCCACCTTGTTCTGTACCGTCACCGACACGCGGATAAAGCCGCCCTGATTGGTAAATTTCACCGCGTTGTCGAAAAGATTATAAAGTACCTGATGAATCAGATCCGGATCGCCGTTGACACTCACCTGCTCCAACGTGTCAAAGCCCTGAATGTCAATGTGTTTCTCATCGATGCGGTGTTCAAACGACACCAGCGCGTTAAAGATGACATTGCTGAGATTGAATTTCTGTTTCTTGAGCTGCATGGCGCCGCTGTCGATACGGGACAGATCCAGCATGGACCGCACCAGACGCGCCAGACGCTTGGTTTCGTCCGAGACAATGCGCAGATACTTTTCGTGATCCTCCTTGGGGAAGGTGCCGTCAAGCATACCGTCCACATAGCCGGAGATATTGGTCATGGGCGTCTTGAGTTCATGGGAGATATTGGCGATAAAGCTGCGGTTCATATTCTCGCTGACCGTGAGCTTGTCCGCCATGTCATTGATGGCGATGGCGAGCTGTCCCACCTCGTTCTGACTGTTGACCGGCACGCGCACGGAAAAATCGCCCTCGGCAAACCGTCCCGCCGCCTGCGCCATCGCGCGAAGCGGCTTGACCTGCTGATAGGTCAGCATATAGACCAGATTGAAGGAGACCAGTGCCGCCACAATAATGGCAGCCGCGAGAATCCGTGAAATGTCCGTGCGGAATTCCGAGATCGCCGACGCGGAAGACGCCACAAAGACAAATCCCGCAATGCGTTCATTGCCGGTCTCCCCGCCCGCCACAAACGGCACCGCCACGATAAAGTGGTTCTTATCATAGATGCCGCCGAGTTTGTCGGTCACGCGGTATTCCGGCACACGCGCCGCCGCCGCGATCACCGACGGCGCTACTGTGGCACGCATATGCCTGCACAGAAAGGTCTCCTCTTCCGACGTAGCCGCGTGCAGGTATTCCTCCGAACAGATCACCGTGTTGCCGCTCGCGTCCACGATGAAGATATCCGCGCCGCAGCTTGAACTCAGAATGCCGAGTGTCGAGCGCAGCTTCTCTTTGCCCGCATCGGTAATGAGATAGTCGATCGCAGCGTCTTCTATGCCCTCTTTGGGATTCTGGGACGGCACGGGTACGATGTAGGCATTCATGCCGTCCGCCACAATATGGGCATTATCCGCGAGCTGCTGCTGTTTTTCGGTCTGCCAGCGGCTCGATACCAGCGTCGCCATAATCAGTCCCAGCACAATCAGACTGCATATCTGCACCGAAGAGGTGACAAAGAGATACTTGGTAAACAGCGTGCGCGAAACCATGCGGCGCACGTCGTCAAAGAAGCCCACTATCCGCCGAAACAATCCCCAGCCAACGGTACGGGCACCGGCATTCTGATTGACCTCGCTGTCCTCCTCCGTCGCGCCGCCGCGTTTTTCCTGTTCCAACTGCATACGGCGTATTACTTGACTTCAAACTTATAACCTACGCCCCATACCGTCTTGAGCGACCATTGATCGCTGACGCCTTCGAGCTTTTCACGCAGACGCTTGACATGGACGTCCACTGTGCGGCTGTCACCGTAATAATTGAAGCCCCACACTTCATCGAGAAGCTGATCGCGCGAAAAAACACGATTGGGATTGCTCGCCAGATGATAGATCAGTTCCATCTCTTTGGGCGGCGTATCCACCTGTCTGCCGTCCACCTTCAGCTCGTAATTGTTGAGATTGATGGAGAGCTTATCAAACGTGACAACCTTCTTTTCATTGGGATCCTGCTTGCCGCTCCGGCGAAGCACTGCCTTGATGCGGGCGAGCACTTCCTTGGTTTCAAAGGGTTTGACCACATAGTCGTCCGCGCCGAGTTCCAGTCCCAGCACCTTGTCAAAGGTTTCTCCCTTGGCGGTCAGCATGATGATGGGACACTGGGACTTCTTGCGGATTTCGCGGCACACCTGCCAGCCGTCAAGTTCGGGAAGCATGATGTCCAGCAGAATGATGTCGGGACTTTCCTGTTCAAAGCACTCCACCGCTTTCCGTCCGTCATGTGCCAGCGCCACGGTATAACCTTCCTTCTCGGCATACAGCCGGAGGAGTTCACAGATGTTCTGATCGTCATCCACAATCAATATTTTGCCTGTTTCCATAATAAAAATTCCTGCCCTTCTCAAATGATAATAAATCTGTCGGCAATAGTTTATTGTACTATTCCTTTTCCCCGCTGTCAAGAGTACAGCGGGAATCCATCACAAAAAGTGTGAATCGGCTGTTGGCTCTTCCCACTTTTCTAGGGATACGCTGAATAAGTCGATTCAGCCCACGCTCAGTGACGGATTTTCGCGCGGGCGAATCGACGGCAAAGCCTTTATTCAGCGTATCCCTAATAATTAACCCTATTATAGACGATTTGCGTGTGAATTGTTTGAGAAATTCATAAAAATTCCTTGTGTTTCGGTTTGCTGTATGCTAGAATTCTATTATATTGCCTACAAGACAGGGGGATTACTCTTTATGAACGCTTTTGAACGTATTCAAAAAAAATACGGACATAATATTTGCAGGCGGTGCATTAACCGGGAATACCACATTCACCTGCGCCACTCGGACTGCCAATACGGCAATCCGTTTCCCGGTCTTTGTTCCTGCTGCGGGCAGCCCAATAACCTTGTCACGGGACTGAAAGTCACGGGACGTCTGAAACTGCTGGGAAAATAATTTTTTTCAAGGCGCATATTCCCCCTTTATTCTACCCATAATCTCACCGTCACATGATGATGATGGGAGATTGACTGATGCGCTTTTTGGATTTTTCTCACAGAACACAGAACCGGAACGAACCTTCCGCCACATCTGTCCGGCACACACCGTATCTCACCGACGGACGTGTGCCGACGCAGTATCCGTGGCTGGATCAGCCCCAGTCCTGCGATGTGTGCGTAATAGGCGACGGTCTCACCGCCGCGCTGTGTACCCTCCGGCTGGCGGAACGTGGACGGAGCGTGGTCATGCTTGCCGACCGCGCTGTCGGATTCGGGGAGGATGCCTGCCTTCCCGTTCAGACGGACGCGGATTTCGGTATGACCCTTGTCGGCATGAGCCGGCATTTTTCCATGGAAACATCCCTGCGCCTGTTGACACTCGGCAGTGAGACACTCGATGAACTGGAGAACCTCTGCCGTTCACTCGACGGACAGGAGGAAAATGACGGCTTTCTCTCCGGATTTGAACGGCGGGATTCACTGCTCTATACAGACGACGACCGTGAATCCGCGCTTCTCGAACACGAATACCGTGCACGCCGCCGCCACCGGTTCGACTGTGTCCGTCTCTCCCGCGAAACGGCACGGGACACCTTTGGATTTGATATCCGCGACGGTCTTCTGTGCAAGGGATCCGGAGCATCGCTCCAGCCCTATTATCTGCTTCACCTGTGTCTGAAACTTGCCGTGAAACACGGTGCTGCCGTCTTTGAACACTGCGGACCGCTTGCCATAGATCCTCCACCCGACGACAACGCCGGTGTACGCATTCTGGCGGCATCCCACCGGACAGTTTACGCCGACCGGCTGATTCTGGCCACCGGCAGTCGGGGGCTTCGGGTCGTACTGCCCGATATCTGCCGACGCACGCATGACTGCCTGATCACCCGCCCGCTGTCCGCGGAGAATCTCGCCTGCTGGCCGGGACGCTGTCATATACGCCGGTTCGGCACACCGCACACGTTCTTCGCCTTCACGCCCGACGGCAGAATTGCCGCTGATCGGTGGACATCCCGCCGTCTCACAAGCTCTCTGCCGTTTCTCACCCATTCCGAAAGCCGCACAGCCGCACAGATGGAAGCGGAACTGACCGCACTCTTTTCCGCCGTACCGGACATGGACAGCGCGTATGTCCTTTCGCGGGCATACTGTATCGCGTCAGACGGTCTGCCGGTCATAGGGACACACCCCGATTACCCCCGCTGTGTCTGGGCGCTCTGCAGCGGTCCCGGCACGGTATTATACGCATTGCCTGCCGCGGACGCGGCAGCGGATCTGGCAGAAGGAAAACCGTGTGAAAGAAATACAGCCGCACTTTTCAGTATCACGCGATAACGCTTGCACCTTCCTAAAAACAACTTACCATAACCTGTCCTCCGGGAGATGAACGACATTGAAAACACATAAATTCGGTATGGATGTGGGCATTGATCTCGGTTCCTCATCGGTCAAAATCTTTACGCCCGGCAGGGAGATTGCGCTGAACGAACCCACCATGGTAGCCGTGGACCGTGATACCGACGAAATTCTTGCCTTTGGTTCGGACGCCCGCCATATGCTGGGACGCACTTCTGACCGTATTGCTGTGGTAAGTCCGCTGCAATACGGACGCATCAGGCACTTTCGTCTCACCGAAATCATGCTGACTGCCTATGTCAAAGAGGTCTGCGGCAGCCGCATCTTTATGCCGCGCGTGGTAGTGTGCGTACCGGCGGGCGTATCGGAGGTGGAAAAACAGGAAGTTGTGGAATCCCTGCGGGCAGCCGGCGCACGCAAGGTGTGTCTGATTGAAACCGTCGTCGCGGCAGCACTCGGCGCCGGGTTGGACATTTCCAAGCCCCGCGGCGTCATGATATGTGATATCGGCGGCGATACTACCGATATCGGCGTGATGTCGGTCAACGGCACCGCCGCATCCCATTGGATCAAGACCGCGGGACAGTCCTTTAATCAGGCGCTGACCGAGCATATCCGCAAAGAACACGGTCTTATCATCGGTCCCCGCACCGCCGAAATACTCAAGAAGGAAGCCGGCGGCGTCATACCGCGCGAAAAATCCCTGACCGTTACGGTCAAGGGGCGCAGTGCCCAAACCGGTATGCCCGCCATGATATCCATTACCTCCGAAGAAATTCTCGAAGCCTTCGAGGAACCCGCCGTGCGGATTTATCGCGCCGTGCAGCGGACACTGGAAGAAACCCCTCCTGCGCTGGCAGGCGATCTGCTGTCCGGCAACGGCATCACACTCACCGGCGGAGGCGCCAGACTCTATGGCATGGACAAGCTCATCGCCGAACATACCAATCTGAGCGTGACCGTCGCAACCGACGCGCCTATGTGCGTCGCGCTGGGCACCGGGAAGGCGATCCGGTTCATGGACACCCGCGATCCTTTTGAAAAGGAAACCTCCCCCCTCGACGTATTCGGATATTAAACCTTTTCTCATTTCCACAAAGACAAGCGCGTCATTTTTTTACAAATGATGCGCTATGTGTTATTGGACGTTATTCATCTGTTTCCCGCAGTTGCACCCATACCGCCGGACGCACGCCGATACTTTGAGAAATCGCTACCTTGCCATAGCTGTTGGCACTCCCGCTGTAACGGATATATGCGGTATTTCCCTGCTTGCCGCCGGAAGAACGCAGCCACCAGTTGCCGTACCGCTCATCGGAATCATATTCACTCTCGTAAGCGGCGTCCGTCACCAATCCCTTGGCATTGTCATTGGAAACCAGATAATGCCGCACTTCTTCGATGCTGAGCATAAAAACCCAATCCTGTACATCATCCCATCCTTCCGTATCGTCGCCGTCTCCGGTATCCTCCGAGGTAATCACCGGGACAATTTTTTCCCGTTCCTCCTTGGAGAAAGCCTCCTTCAAAAACACCTCATGCAGCCAATGCCGGAGTGTACAGTCCTCCCAATCAGCATTTTTATAGGATTCCGTCTCATCATACGCTCTGTGGTCAATTACATATTCCGTCAACAGAAGCGCTTTGCCGTCCTCCATGGCAATCACACGCCATTCCAGATATTCGGTGCCGTTGGCATCGTCGCCGTCCTGTTCCCATACACCCATACGCAGGTGATCTTCTCGCTTGACCGGATCAGTGGGAGCAAGTTCCGTGAGGCTGCGGCACTTTTCCGATTCGCGATATCCACTGTGTATTTGTTCTGCGGCGACAGGTTCAGACGGTGCGGCTGCTGACCGGGTATCACGCCGCGTGAGAATCACCGCCATCGCCGCGGCCAATGATATCCCTGCGAGTATCACAAATACCGCTGCCGCCAGACGGAGATGCCGTCGTTTTCTCTGTGGAGATTCTTCTTTTGTTTCATCGATGATTTCACCGTCATCGATGATGGAAAAATCATGATCATCCGCGCTGCCTTCTTGTTGCCATTCCAAAAAAGCATCGTTTTCTTCGGCACCGTCACAGTGCATTGGCGCCTCAAACGGCTCACAACTGTCCGAAGGCTCTTTATGCAGCGCCGCATCATCCGTGAGTCCAAGCCCCTCTTTGATCCATCTGACCAGCGCATCTGTTTCCTCTGAAGAAAACACGGCGGTATCGCTGAGTGCAAAAGGCAATTCATCCGCCGTCATATGTTCCAGATACGTCACAATCTCCCCGTCCGGTTTTTCACCGTTCAAAATCGTATTGCGGAACCGTCTCCATTCGCTGAAAGTCCGCTCGTATTCCAGATTTTCACGGCTCGTGGCAACCGCCACCAATATCTGAGCCTCATGCAGCGCCTTATAAATGGCATAGGACTCTTCCGGATCGGACAAATCCTTCTCACTGAAAAAAACCCTTAAACCCTCTGCGGTCAATACATCATACAAGGACGACGCCATCACCTGATCTCGTATCGGTATGCCGTCCTCCGAGACCTCACGTTTGTAGGAAATGAACACTTCACAGTTCATGCTGTCACCTTCTCCAAACTGCTTTTTCCTTTCATAAAAAAGTCGGGATTCTCACACGAACATCTGTGAGAATCCCGACTTGCATTTGGATACTGCCTGATCAAAAATGTCCGATTCGTCTTACTCCTGCGCCAGAAGCGTGCGGTATTTTTCTCTTTCACTTTCCGGGATTTTCAACACGCCCATTGCCTGTTCCACACTTACATGAAGCGTTTCCGTCACACTTCTGATAGCGCCAAGCGTAGTTTCAATGATTCCCTCGGCGCGTCCCTCGGCGCGTCCCTCGGCGCGTCCCTCGGCGCGTCCCTCGGCGCGTCCCTCGGCGCGTCCCTCGGCGCGTCCCTCGGCGCGTCCCTCGGCGCGTCCCTCGGCGCGTCCCTGCGCACGTCCCTCGTTAAGACCCTGTGCCAGCCCTTTTTCCAATCCTTGTCTGAGATAGCCTTCGCTGATATTGCACATAAGTGACACCTCTCCTTCCAATTCTCTGCTCATGGTAATGCCATAACAATTCTGTAAAATATTCTTTTTTTCTTCTACCGCTATATCGCTGGAAAATGTGGTATTAAGCAAGTCGATCATTTCTCCCGAACGTGCGTTGAACGTATCGCTCAGATACAGAAACACCACCGACAGCAAATCGTAATCCTGCCGCGCGACTCCTGCCTGCCCCAGCAACAGGGATTCCCGCAGTCCGTACTGCGAAATAGCCTGACGGGGCTGGTGCGAGGGATTGGTGCAGACCCAGATAGAGTACACTTTCTTGATATCTTCATAGTGCGGCGGCACAAATTCCGTGCCGTTCTGCGCCGAAAGCATACGCGCACAGTAATACAGAGCGCGCTTGATCAGCGGATAGCCGGGCGTGTCATCATTCTGCGCTTCAATATTGATGATCAGTTTGATTTCTCTGCCGTCCGGTTCCGGTGCCATTGCCGAAAAACGAATATCATAATATACCGTTCCCTCCGTCATCGTTTTGTCTTCGGTATTCATACCCGCAATCTGTTCACCGCGGAAACGGTCACTCAGATCCGGCTCCACCGCCGTAACCCCGATCTCCGGCTCCTTCTCGATATATTGATAGGCGATATCATGAATCGTACAATCTTTGAATTCCGGCACACAGCCCCGCAGTATCCACGCCAGGATTTCCCGGTTGCCGATAATTCGCTTGGCAGCCGCGTCGCATCTGATCTTGTCCTGTGCTGTAACCAGATGCTGCGACAATGAATTGGACATTTTCATCCCCGCGCCACACCCTTTCCATATCTATTATATCCGCTGTCGTTACTCCTGTCAAGCCCGCCGGTTGTGGACGGTGAAGATAATTTATAAAATGAAACCTTCTGCAGACAAAAACAAAAAGCGTCTCCCGAAGAGATGCTTTTTATCAGCTTATTCTGCTTCTGCTGCCGGGGTATCCTGATGGGATACGGATTCCTTTTCTTTTCGGGACGAACGGTTTCTGATCATCAAATACGCCATCACTGAAACAAGCATATATCCGATCAGCGATATCACGGAAGACTCGATGCCGAAGTCCCCGCCGGTTACGGCAAATGACTTGGTATGAAGCACATACGATATGACAGCATCCGCGTGTGCCTTATCACCGATATGCAACCCGCCGCCAATGATGATGATATTCCAGAGCGCGTGGATCAGTCCGTTACACCAGACGGAACCGCTTTCTATGGTAATCAACGAAAACATAATACCAACCGCTGTCCCCGCCAGAATCACCAGTAAACAACTTCCCACGGAGAAATTCATTCCCAGAATATGCACCACGCCAAACAATACGGAGGGAATGATCACTGCCATTTTTCTATTCCATGCTTTTTCCAGCGCATGAAAAATAATGCCCCGGAATACCATCTCTTCCACAAATCCGGATCCGATTCCCGTAAAAAAGATACCCGCACTCAATATTTCAAATATTTTTCCGCTGTCTGCCCCTGAAGCAACATACTCGCCCGGAAACAAAACGACATAACTTCCTATCACCGCTAAGGGAAGTAAAAGCGCCACAACCATCCACTTCGGTTTGACTGAGAACGCGGATATTCCATAATCCTCGCTTTTAAGGTGCATGATTTTTTCCAGAAACAGCTTCAGCAGAAACCATGCAAAATACAGATATACCAATCCTGCCACGGTATTGCAAATCCCCATCGGAATGCCAGCCACGACAAACACACTTGCCAACAATTCCGCCGCTATCTGTGATACAACCAACAGAATCACAGCCATCAGCGAAATACCTATCGCTTTACTTTTATCTTTCATATGTGATCTCCCGTTTTTCATCCAAATGTTGTGTTAATTATATCCGCTATTCATTAACTTCCTATAGAAAATATGTAAATTTTATCTGTCAGTATCAGGATTTGTTTATCAAAAATCAGGGCTTGACAAATTCCAAAAAGTATGGCAGAATGGAGAAGTTAAAAAGCTATGACGGGAATCAGCAGATATCCTTTCCGAATCTTCAGAGAGAAGCCGCCGGGTGCAAGGCTTCGTTTCGGTGATATGCTCCCCACTCCCCGAGCTTCGGATTCCAATAATCTGACGGTTTTCCCGCCGTTATCGGGTCATGAGTGCGTGAGGCGTTGTGTGACGCCGAGCGAATTCGGGTGGTAACACGGATTTTTTTGATTGGTTAAAAATTCGCCCCGAACCGTCCTGTGCCGTATGCACAGCGGTTTGGGGTATTTTCATTTTTGTTTTTCAGGAGGACGATTCATATGAAACTTGACAGACTGGTGGGCGACCGCTTCAAAGAAAGACCTGCCGAATGCTCCATCGACAGCCATGCGCTGATGGTGCGCGGCGGTTACATGAAGTTCATGGCAAGCGGTATTTATTCCCAGTATATGCCGCTCAAACGTATTCTGCGGAAGATTGAGAACATCATCCGCGAGGAAATGGACGCCATCGACGGACAGGAGGTTCTCTTCCCGGTCGTCATGCCCGGAAGCCTCTGGGAGGAATCGGGGCGCTACAACGCCATTGCCAGCGAGCTGCTCCGCTTCAAGGATCGCAACGGCACACCTATGGTACTGGGCATGACCCACGAGGAAGCTGCCGTACATCTGGTGCGCGACTATGCCACTACTTACACCAAATATCCCTTCATGATCTATCAGATTCAGACCAAGTTCCGCGACGAAGCCCGTCCCCGCGCCGGCATGATCCGCGTGCGCGAATTCACCATGAAGGACGCCTACTCCTTCCACACCTCGCAGGAGGATCTGGAAGCCTACTATGACCGCTGTCACAAAGCCTATGAACGTATTTTTGCCCGCGCCGGTATTCCCGAAACCATCTCGGTCAAGTCCGATTCCGGCATGATGGGCGGCAGCGTATCCCATGAATTCATGCTGCTCACGCCGGTCGGCGAGGATTCCATCGTACTCTGCCGCGAATGCGGTTACAGCGCCAATATGGAAGCTGCCGAATGCCTCACCGAAAACGTTCCCGCCGCTTCGTCTGAACCGTGTGAGAAAGTGCATACGCCTGATGCTCACACCATCGAGGATTTGTGTGCCCTCCTGAAGACCACACCTGAAAAAACCTGCAAAGCGGTCGTCTATCAGCGCAATATGGACGACAGCTATATTGTCATATTCCTGCGGGGCGATCTCGATGTAAACGAGACAAAAGTCACCAATTTCCTCGGCTGCGACATCCATCCCGCTGTGATTACGGAAGAAAGCGGCATTGTCGCGGGCTTTATCGGACCCAAGGGTCTGCCCCAACATGTCACCGTACTGTATGACAATTCGCTGGTCAATCTCACCGATTTCCCCTGCGGCGCCAATGAAACCGATTATCACTACGTCCATTTCAACATGGAACGCGATTTCGGCGAGGTGGAATACCACGATTTCGCCAAGGCATACGCCGGCGGCATCTGTCCCTGCTGCGGCAAGCATACGCTGGAAGTCTCCCGCGGCATTGAGGTGGGCAATATCTTCCAGCTCGGCACCAAGTATACCGAATCCATGAAAATGCAGTATGTGGACAGCGACGGCGAACTCCACTATCCCATCATGGGCTGCTACGGTATCGGGGTGGGACGTCTTGCCGCCTCGGTCTGCGAAGCCCACCACGACGATTACGGTCCCATCTGGCCGATGTCCATCGCGCCCTGGCAGGTGAATCTCTGCTGCGTGCGCTCCGACGACGAACAGTGCAAAGCCTTTGCTGACGCATTATACGACGAATTGCAGAAGCGCGGCGTGGAAGTCATTTATGACGACCGCAACGTGCGTCCCGGCGTGATGTTCTCCGACAGCGACCTGCTGGGCATTCCCGTGAGAGCCGTGGTCAGTCCCCGGAACATGAAGGACGGCATGGTGGAGATCACCACTCGCGACAAGTCGGTGCAGAAAAAGGCTGCCACCGAGAACGCCGCCGATGAGATTCAGACATTGGTCAATAAACTGCTGGCACAGTGCAACGGATAGTCTGCTTGCCCATTTTTTGGAGTTTCCACTGCCCCATACAGTTTTTTTCATTCGAGAAAACTGTATGGGGTGTTTTATATTAAACGACATTTCCCACAAATGTCATAGAATGACACGTTACATCTTTTCAAATGCGAAAAAAGCATTTATGTATATTGCTATTTTTTACAACATTTTGATGTATTCAATAGTGAAATTTGTTAAATATACAGAAAAGATAAGATGTATACAACGTTTCGCAGTAAAATGTTGAACTTTTTGTCTCTTTATGGTAAGATAAAAAGGAAGAAAACGGACAGAAAGGACGATCCCCATGGTTTTTACTCGATTAAGAGAATTTCGCGAAAAAAAAGGTCTTACCCAATCAAAGGTAGCCGGCTATCTTAACTGCTCACAGCAGGTTTACAGTAATTATGAACTGGGGCAGCGTGATATCCCTACTGACGTGCTGATCGCCCTTGTGAAGCTTTTTGATGTATCCGCCGATTATCTTCTCGGCATTACCGATAATCCCAAAATCAACCGATAAACGAATCCTGTTCCTTGTGTCTCCCCTATTGGTCATATGCCGCCAAGGGGGGATATTTTTTTTTACAAAAAATTCCCAAATCTTTCCCCTGAATCCCCTTATTCCGAATTGACTTTTTCTCTGTAATTTAGTATGATAGAAGATACGATTTTTTTATTCTGTATTGGCAGCATTAAAGGAATGAATGTTATGATTCAAATCAGAAAGATTGCCGTCATCGGTCTGGGACTGATCGGCGGCTCTCTCGCAAAAGCCATCACACAGTATACCGACTATCATGTGATGGCGCGCAACCGTACCCGCGCCACCCTGCTGAAAGCCATTGAGGATGGCGCCGTGCACGAGGAACTCACCGACGACAATATCGCGCAGGCGGATATGGTCATTCTCGGTCTGTACCCGGAAGAAGCCGTGGACTATATGGACAGGCTCGGTCCGAAGTTAAAACCCGGCACACTGGTCATCGACGTTTCGGGCATCAAGCGCTACATCTGCCGCGAAATGCCTCCCATTGCCCAAAAGCACGGCTTCGTCTTCGTGGGCGTGCATCCCATGGCGGGCAAAGAGAAGGGCGGCTATGCCAATAGTGAAGCGTCTCTGTTTGAAGGCGCCAGCTTCATCATTACGCCCACAGACGATACCACTTCGGAAGAAGTCGTGTGGCTGACCCAATTCGCCCGGCAGATCGGATTCGGTATGCACGTCGTCTGTTCACCCGCCGAGCATGACCGTATGATCGCCTTTACCTCTCAGCTCCCCCATGTGCTGGCAAACGCCTATGTGCAAAGTCCCCAATGCCTGCATCACCGGGGATTTTCAGCGGGCAGCTACCGCGACGTGTCCCGCGTGGCACGTCTCAACGAGCATCTCTGGGCGGAACTCTTTCTGCAAAACGCCGACGCGCTCACGCAGGAACTCGATTTACTCATTGCCAACATCACCGAAATGTGCGACGCGATCAAAGCCGACGACCGCGAAACCCTGGAAAAGATTCTGGGACGCGGCCGTATGGTCAAGGAGGAACTGGGCGAATGAGTGCTTCCATTTTCAGCAAAACCATCCATGTCAATACCGGCAAGCCGTATGACGTCATCATCGAACGCGGTTTGCTTGCCCGCAGCGGCGGACTCATCCAAAAAATCCTGCCCAAAGCGGAACGCGCCGTCATTATCTCCGACAGCAACGTTGCGCCGCTCTACGCCGACGCCGTGAAGACTTCTCTGGAAGCGGCAGGCTACACTGCCTTTGTCCATGTATTCCCCGCGGGCGAGGAGCACAAGCGTCTGACCGCCATTGACGGGATGTATGCCGCTATGGCGTCCGCCGAACTCAGCCGCACGGATTTTGCCGTGGCACTCGGCGGCGGCGTGACGGGCGATATGTGCGGCTTCGCGGCAGCTACCTATCTGCGCGGTATTCCTTTCGTACAGATTCCCACGACCGTACTGTCGCAGAACGACAGTTCCGTGGGCGGCAAGACAGGCATCGATCTGACCTGCGGCAAGAACCTTGTCGGCAGCTTTCACCAGCCCTGCCTTGTGCTGGCAGACGCGGATACACTCGCGACCCTCCCGCCGCGCTACATCACCGACGGCTTCGGCGAAATCATCAAGCACGGCTGCATCAAATCCGCCGAGCTGTTTGAACTCATGGAAACATACGGCACCGACATGGCAATGATCGAAGACCTTACCGCCCGTTCCATTGCTATCAAAGCGGGTGTCGTGGAACGCGACGAGCGCGAATCCGGCGAGCGGATGCTGCTCAATTTCGGTCATACCCTCGGTCATGCTATCGAAAAATGCGCGAACTTCACAGGCATTGCCCACGGCGAAGCGGTGGGCATCGGTATGCTGCTGATGACCCGCGCTTCTGAGGCGGCGGGACTGACGGTCAAGGGAACGGCGGCGCGTATCGAAGCCGTACTGTCAAAATGCGGTATGCCTCTTTCCTGCGATTTCAGCCTTGAAGCTATCTGTCAAGCGGCGCTGCTGGATAAAAAACGGCGGGGCGATTTTCTGAACATCGTGCTGCTGAGAACCATCGGGGATTCCTTCGTCTATCAAATTCCCTGCGCCGGACTGCCTGATTTTGTGCGCGGAGGTGTCGGGGTATGAATCAACTATGCCAATGCAGTCCGGGGAAACTGACCGGCACGGTCAATATTCCCCCGTCCAAGAGTGCCGCTCACCGCGCCATGCTCTGCGCCGCACTCGCGGAGGGACGCAGCGTCCTTTCCCCTATCGAATTATCCAACGACATGAAAGCCACGCTCAACGCCGTCACCGCGCTGGGGGCAAAAGTGAATCTCACCGGTGACACGCTCACCATCGACGGCATCGGCGGAACCATCACAAACAACGCCGCCGACAATCCGCCGCTGGACGTCAACTGCATCGAATCCGGCTCCACGCTGCGCTTCATCATTCCGGTCGCCTGCGCCGCGGGCATCAACGGACGCTTTCTCGGTGAAGGCACGCTGGTATCCCGTCCCATCGGACTGTATGCCGACCTGCTGCCGCAAGCGGGCGTACAATGCGAAACATCCGGCGGACTGCCCTTTACCTGTCGCGGCAGACTGCGGGCGGGTGAATACGACATGCCGGGCGACATCAGTTCCCAGTTCATCACCGGTATGCTGCTGGCACTGCCGCTCTGTGAAGGCGACAGCCGTATTACCCTCACCACACCGCTCCAGTCGGCTGCTTACGTCGATATGACGGTATGCTGCATGAAGGATTTCGGCGTGACGGTGGAGCGCACGCCCGACGGCTGGTTCATTCCGGGTCATCAGCGCTATACCGCCCGCGATTACACGGTGGAGGGCGACTGGTCCCACGCGGGCTTCTTTCTCGCGGCGGGGGCGCTGGGCAGTGAACTCACCCTGCGCGGGCTTCGCATGGACTCCGTTCAGGGCGACAGAGCCGCCGTGGAACTCTTCCGGAACTTCGGCGCGGATATTTCCGTTGCTCACAACGGCGACCTGACCGTGCGTCCGGGGCAACTGCGGGGACAGCACATCGACGCGGGACAGATTCCCGATCTGGTGCCGTGTCTCGCCGTCTGTGCGGCGCTTTGCGAAGGCGTGACCGTAATTGATCACGCGGAACGGCTCCGTATCAAGGAAAGCGACCGACTCACATCCACCGCCGCGATGATCCGTTCACTGGGCGGCACTGTCCAAGAACGCCCTGACGCATTGATCATCACGGGTGTCAGACAATTCACCGGCGGGACGGTGGACGGTTTCCGCGACCACCGCATTGTAATGTCCGCCGCTATCGGCGCGCTGAACGCTTCCGACAGCGTTACCGTCACCACGCCGGACAGCGTCAATAAAAGTTTTCCGTCATTCTTTGACGTCTACAATCAACTTGGAGGGAATGCACATGTCATCCACTTGGGGTAACAATATCAGAATTTCTGTTTTCGGTGAAAGCCACGGCGTCGGCATCGGCGTCGTCATCGACGGTCTGCCGGCGGGCGAACGCCTCGACTTTGACGAGATTCAGTTCCAGATGAACCGACGCGCGCCCGGCAACGATTCCGCTTCCACCCCCCGCAAGGAAGAGGATATGCCGGAAGTCTGCTCCGGCATTCTCAACGACATCACTACCGGTGCGCCGCTCTGTGCCGTCATCGAGAACACCAACACCCGTTCCGTCGATTATGACAAGCTCCAGCGCCTGCCCCGTCCGGGTCACGCGGATTACACCGGTGCCGTCCGCTACAACGGTTACAACGACGTGCGCGGCGGCGGACATTTCAGCGGACGTCTGACCGCGCCGCTGACTTTTGCTGGCGCGGTATGCCGACAGATTCTCGCACGGCGCGGCGTGACCATCGGCGGTCACATCTATGCCATCGGCAATCTGTTCGACATTCCCTTTGACCCGGTGGACATCACTGCCGAACATCTCAACAATCTCCAGCGCAGCTTCTTTGCTCTCAACAAGCCTGACACCGAAGTACCCATGCGGCGCATGATTGATGAGGCACGTCTCCAGCGCGACAGTGTGGGCGGCGTGGTGGAAATCGCGGCGGTAGGCGTACCGGCGGGCATCGGTTCCCCCATGTTCGGCGGCGTGGAAAACGTGCTGTCTTCCATTATCTACGGCGTGCCTGCCGTCAAGGGCGTGGAATTCGGCGCGGGCTTTGACATCGCGAGAATGCGCGGCAGTGAAGCCAACGATCCCTTCAAGATTGTGGGCAACCGCGTCGTCACCACCCGCAACGTCTGCGGCGGCATTCTCGGCGGCATTTCGGACGGTATGCCCATTATCCTCCGCGCTGCCGTCAAACCCACCCCCTCCATCTCTCTCGAACAGCACACCGTCGATCTCAAGGAACAGCGCGACGCGATTCTCACGGTCGGCGGCCGCCATGACCCCTGCATTGTCCCCCGCGCCCTGCCTGCCATTGAATCGGCTGTGGCAATCGGTCTGGCGGATATGATGAAGGAGGTTGGCAAGCTCTGATGACCGGAAATTCTCCCGATAGGAATCATATTCCCCAACACCTTCAGCTTTCCGACGTGCGCAAGGAAATCGACGCCATTGACGACGAGCTGCTCCGGCTCTTCGTGGAACGTATGCACGCCGCAGAAAAAGTTGCGATGGTCAAGAAACGCGACAATCTGCCCATCACCAATCTCGACCGCGAACAGGAGATTCTCGACGCGTTTGAGCAGAAGGCGGGCGAATTCGGCAGCGGTGCGCGGACACTGCTTGCCGCGCTCATCGACATCAGCTCCGCCTATCAACAGAAGCTGCTCTACGGCGAGGACGGGAAGCTCCGCAAGCGTCTCATGACCGCCGGGCACATTCTCAAAGGCTCCAAAATCGCCTGTCAGGGCACCACCGGCGCCTACTCCGACCTCGCCGCCAAACAGTTCTTCGGCGAGGATGCGGAACCGATGTTTTTCCCGAAATTTCAGGACGTCTTTGACGCGGTGACAGAGGGATACACGGATTTCGGCGTGCTTCCCATTGAAAACACCACTGCCGGCGCGGTGAATGACGTGTATGACCTGCTCACCCGCCACGGCTTCTACATTGTCGGCGAAACCGACGTCGCCGTGAATCACTGTCTGCTCGCCCCCAAAGGCGCGAAGATGGAGGACATCAGGGAAGTCTACGCCCATCCACAGGCACTCAGCCAGTGCGCCCGCTATATTCAGCTTCACGGCTTTGATACCAACGAATACAGCAACAACGCTGTCGCCGCCCAGCACGTCGCACGGTGGAACGACGCCTCCAAGGCAGCGATTGCTTCACGCGTGGCGGGACGACAGTTTGACCTCGATATTCTCGAAGAGGATATTCAGGACATCGACGGCAACCAGACCCGGTTCATCATTATCTCCAAGCACCTCGTCATCCGCGACGGCGCCGACAAGATCAGCCTTACCTTCTCGCTCCCCCATCAGACCGGCTCGCTCTACCGTGTCCTCTCCCGCTTTGCCGCCAACGGCATGAATATCTCCAAAATCGAGTCCCGCCCGCTGAAAGGCAAAAATTTCCAGTACCGCTTCTACCTCGATTTCAACGGCAATGTCCACGACGAAAACGTCTGCTCCCTGCTCTGCGCTCTCAGCACCGAAATGACCCATTTTAAGTTTTTGGGGAATTATTGAATGGAAAGGAGTGAAAAATAATGGCTACAAATTCCGCTAATCTGTATGTTACTGTTGAACCTGATGTAAAAGAGCAGGCAGAAAGAATTCTTTCCGCTTTAGGTATTCCTGCTTCAAACGCCATTAATATGTTCTATCACCAAATTATCCTCCACAACGGTATGCCCTTTGATGTAACACTTCCACACAGGAAACCTTTATCCTTTGACGAATTAAGTGAAGATGAATTGGCTGCTGAATTGGAAAAAGGCTATCAGGATATGCTTGCCGGTCGAACAAAACCGGCAAACGAAGTCTTTGAAAATCTTGAGAGAAAGTATGGCATATGATCTATAAAGTAAAAATGACGGTTGAAGCAGAAAATGATTTGGACACTCTTTATTCCTATATTGCCTTTGAATTACGATCGCCGCAAATTGCAGCTAAACAGTTAGCACGATTAAAGCATATGATTCAGTCTCTTGACGAAATGCCTTTCCGATTCCGTAAATATCCTATTTCAAATTCCGATGAGAAGGATATACACATTGTAACAGTCAACAAATACTGTATTTTTTATGTGCCAAACGAAAGTACAAAAGAAGTCACGGTATTACGAGTTATCTATGGGGCGAGAAATCTACCTGCACTGTTATCAGATGATAAATGATAATTCTATTTGGTAAAATCTTTACCAACCTTCATCCAAATCTTAACCTTTTCTCAACCTTCGGACTATATCATAGAGCCATCCTAAAAAAACAGAAGGGACGGCAATCAATATGTATAAGACAGAAGTTATCGGATTCACCAAGGACGCGGTACAGCGTGCGAAGCTCATCGAGGAAAAGGCAAATGAGATGTATGAAAAGGGCTATGAGGTTGTCAGCGTGACCTCCACCCCCAACTGCGGCGCCATTATCACCTTCAGGCGAAGAGGCTGATTGATTCGTCCCAAATCCGCGGAGGCGCCCTCTGTCGCTCGTTTGCCGGGATGACGGATGACCGGACTTGGCGCGCTGGGAAAAAAACGCGGCTGGATATGGGTTGGCTGTATGGGACGTTCTTTCGTACCCGGACGGAGAGAAGTACATTTCTCGCGTCCGGGCTTTTGCCTTGCTGCCCGCGTCCGGGGCGTATACGGCTTACGCCGCCCGCGCACGTCACCTGATGGGTTCTGTCACGGTTGTCCCACTGCCTCTGGATTTGCGCGTGCTTCGCCGCGCGGTGGATGCCGGCAGGGCGACCGCATGAATGAAAATACCCCGCACGATCAAGTCGTGCGGGGTATTTTCATGATATGGCATATGTTTTATTTCTGTCATCTGAGCAAGGGACTATTCCTCTTCGTCCTCTTCCTCATCCTCATCATCTTCGTCGGCCTTTCTTCGGCGGAGCATGAGCAGGCACAGCAACAGTGAAATCGACGCCAGTGCCGCCAGACCCACGATCAGCAGTACCGTATCGGTACCTGACCCACTCCCCCACGTCACCACACACGGTTCCAGATGGGATACGGAAAAATTCACCTTATTTCCGTTGACAGTCGATTCTATCAATTCTGCCTTTCCCTCGTCATTCATGCGATACACCTGCACGTTGTCACTGCCGGCGGTTTCGGGCAGCGTAATGTTCACCGGCACCGTTGCGCCGCTAAACATGACCAGTTCCATGCCGTCCCCGTCCGTGAGCTTCAGCTCATACACCATGCCGTGGGAAGCATCCGCGCCCACCATGCGCAGCAGCAGTGCCGCCTCATCGTCCGTCATCTTTGCCGCTGTGACCCGCACATCATCCGCCGTGTAGACGTCGCCGTTTGCGGGGTTCTGCGCGACATAGACCTTCTCTTCCTGCTCCTCGCTGCTGTACACCGCCGTCGGATAGGCAAGCGTATAATCCGGGTCATCCGTCAATCGGGCAGTAGAGGTGGTGGTTCCTCTTTTTTTGGTGGTTTTCTTGGTGGTTTTTTTCGTTGTTTTGGCAGCGCTGGCGTCACCGCCGCCGCCGTTATCGGCTTCTGTGGTGGAAGGCGTGTCGGCAGCCGTAGGGGCTTCGGTTGCCTTGGTCGTATCGGCAGCCTGCGTCACATTGCCAGGATCATCGTCTCCCTCGGCATACACCGCCGGACACCAGAGGGACACCGCCATCCATGCCGCCATGAGCAATGCCGCTGCTTTTTTCTGTCTCATATTCTTTTCACTCCCGTGAGAGAATCTCCGCTGTTTTTTATAAGGAACTATGCAGAAATAATTGATACATTTCACTTGCTGAAACACACAAGCATACTGTAATTTCAGGCAGAAAATGACTGATTAAATTCTGCATAGTTCCTAAGGCAGGGGATTCAAAAAAACCTACCTATAAATATAGCAATTTTCCAACGGAATTTGAAAGACTTTTTATGAAAAATTATAAAGAAAGGCAAATTTCAGCGAAATTCACAATTAAGTACCGCAGAATATAGTCACTATTATAAAATCTTGTATTTTCTGTGTGGTTTATAAAATTCATCAAATCATCCTTGACAATTCCGGTGCAACCGTTTAACATGAAATCAGTTTCAGCCTTCCTTTATCACCGATCTTTTATTATTTTATTATGCAGGAGTGAGATACATGATACACCGTAAATTCATCAAAACCGCACTGATTGCCGCCATCGCACTGGGTACCGTTCTGTCCCTTTCGCTGACCGGCTGCGGAGGAGCTTCCGACAACGGTCATGGCGGCAGAGATGTCAGTCTGACCGACCTTGCGTCCGTCACCGACGTCGTCGCCGACACCCCCGATCTGGCAGTGACACAGGCAATTTTCGCCACGCAGGGCGTAACCATGACCCCTGTCACCATCGACGGCGAGACACGCTATGTTGCCGCCAAAGACGGGGCGGACTATGAGTGCCTCGGAGAAGGACATAAGATTCTCGGCACCAAGGAAACCGATAACGGCATGGACATATATGCCCTCTGCTCGGCTTACGGCTATGGCTTCCGCGACGGCAGGCTGGTGGATGAATACGGCTTCGGAAAAGTCCCCACGCTGCTGCAATTTGAAACCGACCCTTCCACCGGCGGCTATGTCTGCACCCATTACGAGGAAGCACTCGACGGTTCGGACTATGAAGATTCGGTCTACCGTATGTTCCCCCGCGATGTCGCAAAACAGGCGCTCAAGGACACCGCTGATGACAGTGTGGGCGAAGAAATCGACAAACAGATTCGCGCCTACGCCGAAGCCTATCTGAAATACCTTGGTAGGGACGCCAAAATCAGTTCCTATTATGAAGAGAATTTCAAAATTCTCACGGATTACGGCGTGTCCGTGGAGGTATCCAATGCGCTGACCGAACTCCACGGCGAATACAGCATTTACGTGGGACAGTTCGAACGGTTAGAAAACGGCGAGCGCTTTGTGTATGAACAGCGCTGGGAGCAGGAAGGCGATACCAAAGGCAAGGGCGTTGTCACCTTCCGCAAGTCCCGCTATGACGACGGAAAGACCGTGGAAGAAATCGCCTATCAGGTGGACGGCGACCGTTTTGAGCGCGTGTCGTAACAGATTCTCTTTTCTGAAAATTGAATACACATAATGAAACCGTCGGACTTCTGAAACGCTGTTTCGGATACGTCCGACGGTTTTTTGTTTTTTTATCTCCTATACGCCATAGAACGTTACCGTAAATACGCTTCCCTGCTGCTTTTTGCTTCGCACGTCGATTTTACCGTCCAGACTGACAATAATTTGTTTCGCCAGCGCCAAGCCGATGCCTATGCTCTGCGGAGAGGCATTTTTTGCCTTATAAAACCGTTCAAAAATATGCGGCAAATCCTGTTCGTTGATGCCGCTGCCGTTGTCCTCTATGGTTACGCGGACAAAAATGGGCGTTTGCGTCGCGGTGATACGGACATACCCGCTTGCCTTATCGTTGTGTTCGATGCCGTTCTTGACAATATTCATCATGGCTTCACTCAGCCAGTGCCTGTCGCCCTTTATGGTGATTTCTGACGGAATGGCAAGGAGGATTTCCACGTCTTTCAGCTCCGACAATACGCTCAGTGCATCGCGCACCTGTTCCATGACGGACAGCAGGGAGATTTCCTCATGCTTCATCTCCACAGCTCCCGCTTCCAATTGGGAGAGTGTCAGCAGATGACGGATCAGCCATGTGACGCGCGTTACCTGCGTATCGATTTTCCCGGCATAATCCAGCCGCTGTTCTTCCGTCAGAGAAGGCTGCTCCAGCAGCTCTGTCATCAGACCTATGGCGGTGAGCGGCGTTTTGATCTGATGGGAGATGTTGGAAAGCATATCCGCCAGATACTGCTTTTGCTGTTTTTCCTCGGCATACTGCTGCCGCAGCAGCGCCACTACCTTGTAGATTTCGCTCTGCAAGATGCCCCATTCGCCATCCTCGTCGGTTTCCATCGGCGGCAGCGAAAGCCGGTCCTGTACCGTGCAGAGATAGCGTGTCAACGCCTTGATTCTGCTACTCATCTGCCACCGTTCCGCCCATCGCGCTGCCAGCAGCGCGGCGATGCAAAGAGAAAGCACAACGCAGATGCCCACAGCGTTCCTCAGAATCATACAAAGCAGCAATGTTGTCAGTAGGAGGATAAACGTTCCGTATCGTTTGAAAAATCCGAAAAAAATGGTCATTATTTTCTCCTGTTCTTTCGTACCTATGGCATACGGTATCCTCTGCCGCGCAGGGTTTCTATCACGGCTTCTCCGCCGTCAGGCTCCAGTTTTGCTCTCAGCCGCTTGACGTAAACCGTCAGCGTGTTGTCTGTCACATAGTCGCCCGCCGCATCCCAGATATGGTGAAGCAGCTGCCCGCGCGACAGAATCTGACCGCGGTGATTCAGAAAAATCAGAAGCAGCTTGTATTCCATCGCCGTCAGAAGAATTTCGGTTCCGCCGCGATATATCTTGCCGGTACGAAGATTGACCTCGTTATTTCCCACGCATACGACCTCGTTCTCTTTTTCATGACGTCCCATACGCCGCATAACTGCTTTGATGCGCGCCATCAGTTCCCGCATTCGGAAGGGCTTGGTGATGTAATCGTCCCCGCCCTGCTCCAGTGCGAGGACGGTATGCACTTCATCGTCGCAGGCAGTCAGAAAGATCACGGGTATGTCACCCTGTTTGCGTATGGCGGCACAGACGTCATAGCCTGTTCCGTCGGGCAGCATGATATCGAGAAGGCACAGATCAATGTCATTGTTTGCGTGAAAAACTTGCTTTGCTTTGCTGACGCTTTCCGCCGCCAGTATGTCACAGCCTTCCTGCGTCAGCGCGACACGCAGTCCTTCCTGAATGATCGGATCGTCCTCTACTACCAGAATTTTCACAGCACCATCATCCTTTCTGACATCATTGTACCGCATGATTCTGCCAAACGCAAGACCATGCGGTACAAATTATTTACACCGTTTCGTTGCGGATGTCCTCTACGATGCTTTCCTTGCCGGAATACCGGTAGCACACGAGCGTCATGAGTGCCATCACAATACATGCCGCGAGCGCCATTCCGGCGATCCATCCATAAGGAACCGGCAGGGTCATCCTGCCGAACCGCTCCATCATCACGCGGTTGAGAAACAGCATGAAAGCGGAGGACAGCGCCGCGGCAATCAGCAGTCCGGTTGCTGTCATCAGCATGTTTTCCGCCGCCAGCATACGGCGGAGCTGTCGGTTAGTCATGCCCATCGAACGAAGCATGGCGATTTCGCGTCGGCGTTCCATCGCTCTTCCTTTGACGGAATGCCAGAGATTGAGCAGACACACCGTCGAAATCAGAGCCGTAAAGCAATAGGCAAGTATGCGGATAATTGCCACAACGGTATGCTCAAAGCCGCCGGTGTTGAGCATATCAAAGCTCATCACGTTGATGTGCTCCTCGTTCTGTTCCTTTCGTTGTGAAAGTTCCCGGAGCAATGTGTCGCCTTCGCCGTCCTTCACCTGAAACAGCAGTAGTTTATCGTATAAAGAGTATTCTCTGTCTGCGTCCTGATACATCTCCATGATGCCGTCCGCTGCCGCTTGATTGATAATCACCACGGGATGTTCGCTGTGAAGGGTGAAGTAAGGTGCCATCGCGGCTTCGTCGAGGAATCCCGCGACCGTGAGCGGGTAATTCACTTCCTCCGCGTCCGGCTGGTAAAGCACCAGCGGGAACGTTTCGCCGACTTGGTATCGGAAGGCGTTTTGCACCTCGATGAAATGATAATCCGGTTTCTTACTGCCGAAAATCAAGTTGTCGGTGGACAGCTCCACCTTGCGGTACAGCAGCACGGCAGGTGCGCTTTCGTCATTCACGGTGGACAAATCCGCGCCCCCTGCGGCAGCCAGCTTTTTGAAGTCCTCGTTATCCAGACAGAGCGTATGAAGAAAAGTGGGGTATTCTCTGGCTTCGGCCAGTGTTTCCTGCACGTTTTCCTCGTCGGAAGGGACATACCGCCGCAGAATATCCTCATAGCCCTCCCAATATTCATCGCTGAGGCCGCTGCTTTTCATCTGACTGTTGCCGAAGAAATCAATGATTTCCTTGGTATCGGTCACAGCGCTGTCACTTTCTATGCGTTCCTTCGCGCTGTCATAGAGGTCTTCAAAAGAAAAGTCGCCGTAAAGCACATAGTTGTATCCTTTGAGGTTGTAAACAAATTCATTTGTACCCAGTTTGGTATTGACCATGCGGATGACCGACTGCGCACCGTAGAGCGTCACGGCGGTCAGCACGCCGAACACCGCGATGCTCCGCACAATGCCGCGCGTTAAATGAGGGCAGCGGGACGTGCCGCAAACCGCAAGCAGTCCTTCCGCACGGTTCTTTCGCAGCAGCCAGAGACGGGTGGGATAGCGCTTGCTTTTGCCGCCGGTATTGCCGCGAATGCTCTCAACCGGACCGATTTTGCCCATCCTGATAGCGGGAATCAGCGCCGAAATCATCACGGTCACAAGGCTCATGCCCGCCACCAGCAGCAGATTAGCGGCATTGACCGACAGCGTGACGGGAATTTTGTCATAGACGATGATCTCAAAGGTCTGAACCAGCCTGTCGAGGTTGGGCTGGAGCATTGTCATCCCCGCCTTGACCACGCCGATGCCGAGCAGAATGCCGACTGGCAGAGAGGAAAGCAGCAAAAAGATGGCTTCATAATACACGCTGAACCGCTTCTGCTGCCCTGTCGCGCCGACGGAAGAAAGCATTCCTAAATATTTGGTGCGTTCCCGGTAGGACATCTGGAAGACATTGTAAATCAGAATCAGTGACGCCGCCATAATCAGCACCACGAAGAATACTTCTACAAAGACCGTCAAGGCACTGATGACCGAATCCGAACCGTTGGCACTGAAAGCCAGCACCATATTGTTGACTTCGGTGGTGCATTGTGTGCTGTCCTGAATGCGGTTTCTGACGGGCGTGACCGCGTCGGTGCTCCGGAAGGTCATGACGGCGTTGAAGGTTTCTCCGTCGGCAGGCAGGGTGCCGTCCGGCAGGCAGGTAATGGCGGGATAGCCCGCGCTGCCTTTGCTTTCAAAATAGGGCGCGGCGATAAACCCCACAACCGTATAATTGCCGCCGGTGCCCCTGTAATCCTTGTTCTGGCGGAAATCCGGATTCTCCGCAAAATAGGGGAAGTCCAGCGGTACGCTCACCGTTTCGCCGTATGAAACGGTTAAATTATAATACGGAAACACGCTTTCCGAAATCGACTGGTTGATGCCGGTAACCGAACGGTCAAAGAATGCCGCTTGAATCACGTCGCCGAGCGCCACAGCCGCGCCGTCATTCAGGACGGTTTCGGTCATGACGATTTCGTTTTCCTTTGCCGGCAGACGTCCCTGCGTCACATGAATTCCCAGCAGTTCAAATGCGGCGGACGAATAGCCCTTGACTTCCAGATAGGGTTTGTCCCCGTTTCCGGACGCGGGAAAATCGGTGAAGCCCTGACGTCTGACAAAGCCGAGCCGGTCGGTCTCATCAATCCCTTCGATGACGGGCATTTCCTCCGCACGGATATCGTAAACCGTCAGGTGCCAGCTTCCCGATTTCAGCGCGGCAATTTTTTCCAGATAATGCACCGTCGTGTCCTTGCCCACAAAGACGCAGGTCATGAGCATGACCATCAGCGCGATGCCGGTAAAGGTGACGGCGGTGCGTCCGGGATTGCGCTTCATATACTGCCGGGTGACGTGAAAAATGATTTTCTTGTTGTTCACGGAAATCCTTCCTCCTTCCCGTCAGGAATGATGACGAAGGACTTCGTTTTTGACGACTTTTCCGTCTTCCAGATAAAGGATACGGTCCGCCTGCATGGCAAGTGCTTCATCATGCGTGATGAGAAGGAGCGTTTGTTTCTGGCTGCGGTTGGATTCCTTGAGCAGCCCGACGATTTCCTCGCCGGTCTTGCGGTCGAGGTTGCCGGTCGGCTCGTCGCAGAGAAGAACGGCAGGGTGACTGTAAAGCGCGCGCCCGATGGAAACGCGCTGCTGCTGTCCGCCGGAGAGCTGGCGGGGAAGGTTATACCGGCGCTCGGTCAGACCGAGATGGTCAATAATGGCATCCAGCCGCTCCCTGTCAAGCTCACGCCCGTCCAGCAGGTGCGGCAGAGCAATATTTTCCTCGACATTGAGTACCGGCATGAGGTTGTAGAACTGATAGACCAAGCCGATCTGACGGCGGCGGAAGACCGCGAGTTGATCTTCTTTCAGCGCGTGCAGTTCCGTATTGTCAATGAATACCTTGCCCGACGTGGGTTTGTCCACACCGCCCAATATATGCAGCAGGGTGGACTTGCCGCTCCCCGACGGTCCTATGACCGAAACGAATTCGCCCTTTTCCACCGAAAAGGATACGTCATCCAGCGCGGTCACTTGCGTTTCTCCGGCGCCGTAGATTTTGCTGAGATGTTCACACCGTAATATTTCCATGTGTGTTGATTCCTCCCGCTTTTGTGATACTGTCATTTTATCTCCCGAAAATGACAACACGGTGAATTGCACGGTGACAAAACTGTCACTTTACGCAAAGCCAGCCGGGCAATCATGCGCACGGCTGATCTTTTGCATCATAAAAAAACAGGATATTCCTCAAATGTAAACTTAGAGCCTGTTCAGTATCTCTCCACGCACGTCTGGCTTGCATATTTTCCGCCATATTTTGCCAAAATCCTCGTTAATACACAAAGTATTGCCTGCGGTTTTGGCTTCATCTGACGAAAAATCTGGCTGCGCCATCCGCA
>JAFPUM010000062.1 GCA_017395425.1 Clostridia bacterium
AACTTCATGTTGCCGGTGCCGGAGGCTTCGGTGCCCGCGGTGGAAATCTGCTCGGACACGTCGGCGGCGGGGGTGATCTTCTCCGCGTAGGACACATTGTAGTTGGAAACGAAGCTGACGGAAAGATAGGGGCTGACCTCGGGGTCGGCAGCAATCATCTTGCCGATTTCGTTGATGAACTTGATAATGCCCTTGGCTCTGTAATAGCCGGGTGCGGCCTTGGCGCCGAAGATAAAGGCGGTGGGCTGGAAGTTCTTGATGCGTCCTTCCTTGATGCCGAAATAGATATCCAGAATCGAGAAGGCATTGAGAAGCTGTCTCTTGTACTCGTGCAGACGCTTGACCTGAATATCAAAGATAAAGTCGGGGTTCACGGTCAGACCGTCCATCTTCTGCATATACTGCGCCAACTCGACCTTTTTCTGGTGCTTGATCTCGGCAAAAGCATTGAGCGTATCGGGATCGTCGGCAAACTGCTCCATCTTCTTGAGTTCAAAGAGATCGGTCAGCCAGCCTTCGCCAATCTTACCGGTGATAAAGGCAGCCAGTTCCTGATTGGCAAGCGCCAGCCAGCGACGCTGCGTAATGCCGTTGGTCTTATTGTTGAAGCGCTCGGGATAGAGTTTATACCACTCTTTGAGCGCGGTGTTCTTGAGAATGTCGGAGTGAATCTGCGCCACGCCGTTGATGGAGTGGGTAGCGTAAATCGCCAGACGCGCCATATGCACGCGGTTGTCGCAGAGAATACGGTAAATATCCATCTTGCTGCCGGTAATGTCAGCCGCTTCCAGATCCTCCTGAAGCATCTTATCGAGCGCCACCACATAGGTGTAAACCGTGGGAATGACATCCATAAAGAGGTTGATGTCCCACTTTTCGAGTGCTTCGGGCATGATGGTGTGGTTGGTATAGGCAAAGGTATCCTTCGCGTAAGCGACGGCATCCTTCAGATCCACCTTTTCTTCTTCCACAAGAATGCGCAGGAATTCCGGTATTGAGACAACAGGATGTGTGTCGTTGAGCTGAATGGCGTATTCCTGAGCAAACTGGGAGAAATCCGAGCCGTGACGCGCCTTATATTTGCGGATCATATCCTGCAGGGACGCGCTCGAGAAGAAATACTGCTGCTTGAGGCGAAGTACTTTGCCTTCATACGTCTCATCGTTGGGATACAGCACGGAAGAGATCACTTCCGCGTCATTTTTCTCCGCAATGGAGGCTGCGCGGTTGTTGCGGTTGAACTGGTCAAAATCGAACGAATGCACCGGCTCCGCCTGCCACAGACGCAGGTTGTTGACGGTCTTGCCGCCGTAACCGATCACCGGCATATCATAGGGAACCGCCTTGACAGTCTGACCGGAGAAGGACACCAGCACGGTTTCCTCATCGCGGCGGATAGACCACGGGTCGCCATAGGACTGCCAGTCGTCGGCGGTTTCCTTCTGGAAGCCGTTCTCAAAATACTGCTTGAAAAGACCGTACTTATAGCGGATGCCGTAGCCGTCGAGCGGAATATTCTGGGTGGCAGCGGAATCGATGAAACAAGCTGCCAGACGACCCAGACCGCCGTTGCCCAGCGCGTCGTCCTCAATATCCTCAAAAATACTGATGTCAATACCCGCGGAACCAAGCAGTTCCTTGGTATCTTCCAGCAGACCGAGGTTCAGCAGGTTACTGTAAATCATGCGGCCGATGAGGAATTCCGCCGACAGATAGGCGGCTCTCTTTGTGCCGGCGAATTTGTCCGCACCGCGGTAAGCCTGCGCCACAGCCGCCTTGGAGACCGCGTTGTAAAGCTCTTTGGTTGTCGCGGTATTCAATGTTTTGCCGGCGTCAAGCTCCAGGCACTTAATGACATCGTTCTGAAAAGTAGTGTTCAAATTATTTACCTCCCGTAAATTTCGACAAGGCGTGCGATTCGCTCCGCCAGCTTGTCAGACATCTGGGTCTTGTTGGCTCTCCATTCCCAGTTACCGCCGAGGGTAGACGGGAAGTTCATTCTCGCGGAATTATCGAGACCGAGATAATCCTGAAGCTGATAGATAACCGTGTGCGCGCAGGACATAAAGCCCACACGGATAATCGCCTCGGGAATATCGTTGATGGTTTCACAGTGGAGATATTCCACCGCATACCGCAGATCCTCAATATCCTTGTTATCGTCACAGAAATACCCGACAAGCGTTTCATTGTCGTGGGTACCGCCGTAAACCACATAGTTTTCGGTGATATTATGGGGCAGGAAGACATTGTCGCTGCCGCCGTCAAAGCCGAACTGAAGCACCTTCATGCCCGGATAGTTCATCTTCTTGAGCAGCGCCTCGACCTTCTCGTTGCTCACGCCAAGATCTTCGGCGATGACCAGCGAATCGCCCAGCACGGAATTGATGGCCGTCGTGAGCTTTGCGCCCGGACCGGGCATCCATTTGCCTTCAATGGCAGTCGTGGCGCCGGCGGGAATGGAATAATATTTCACCACACCGATGAAATGGTCAATGCGGATGACATCGTAAATCTTGGCGGAGGCTCCCATGCGCTGCTTCCACCACGAGAAACCGGTCTTTTCCATCGCGTCCCAGTCATAAAGGGGATTGCCCCAGAGCTGACCGTCGGCGGAGAAATTATCCGGCGGCACACCCGCGACCTTGATCGGTCTTCTCTGTTCATCGAGCTGGAACATATCGCCGTGCACCCATGTGTCGGCGCTGTCCATTGCCACATAAATCGGAATATCGCCGATAATCTTGATGCCGTTCGCGTTGGCATAGGCTTTCAGGCGATCCCACTGCTCGAAAAACTTGAACTGGAGGAACTTCCAGAAGTCCATATCATTCGCCAGCATGGCTCTGTATTCTCTGACAGCCTTGGGTCTTCTCAGGCGGATATCGTCCTCCCAGTCCACCCAGCCCTGACCGCCGAAATGGAACTTCAACGCCATGAAGAAGGCATAGTCGTCCAGCCAGAAGGTATGTTCCTCACAGAACGCCTTATATTCAGGCGTTCCCTTGTGACCGCTGCGTTCAAACGCCTTGCGGAGTACCACAAACCGGGACTCATAAATCTTGGCATAATCCACCTTGGAGGAATCCCAGCCCCAGTCATGGGCATTCACTTCATCCGAATGAAGCAGACCTTCCTCAATCAGTGTGTCCAGATCAATAAAATAGGGGTTTCCGGCAAATGCCGAAAAAGCCTGATAGGGCGAATCGCCGTAACTGGTGGGTCCGATCGGAAGCACCTGCCAATAACGCTGATGCGCCTTTTTAAGAAAATCAACAAATTCATATGCCGCTTTGCCCAGCGTGCCGATGCCGTAGGGAGACGGCAGACTTGTTATCGACAGCAAAATGCCCGAAGCGCGCGGAAATGAACATGATTCCTTTTGAGCCAACAAAATCACAACCTTCCCGAAGAGTTAAAAATTGCCATTTGCATATTACCACAAATCACGGCAACTGTCAATAGATTAAAGGGGGATTCCGTCAAATTTTTTTGGTTGACATTGCCCCCGCCATGCTATATAATGAAAACAAATCGGACAAAATCTCATTTTGTTTGTGAACGGCTTTTGTGAATTCAACCAAAGAAAGGATGACCTATCTTGAAATCCCGAAAAAACACCCGCTCCCTGCTGGCGCTCCTGCTGGCAGCGGTGATGCTGCTCAGTGCCTGCTCCCAGCAGGAAGAACCCGAAAAGAAGGTTCCCTCCGTACCGGACGAGGCAATTACGGAATTTGACGACAAATACAAGAATTTCTATGAAATCTTCGTGCGCTCCTTCTATGACAGCGACGGCGACGGTTACGGGGATTTCAACGGCATCACCCAGAAGCTCGATTACCTCCACCCCGTCGGTTCGGCTTCCAACAGCAGTTCCATCGGCATCAACGGCATCTGGCTCATGCCCGTCAATCCCTCCCCTTCCTATCATAAGTACGACGTCAAAGACTACTTCGACGTGGATCCGATGTACGGCACCATGGCGGATTTTGAAAACATGGTGGAAAAATGCCATGAACACCACATTACGCTGATCATTGATATGGTGCTGAATCACACTTCCAAGGAGCACGAGTGGTTCAGGAATTTCTGCGAAGTCATACGCGCCCAGCAGGACAAACGGGACATTGACATCGACGAAAAATACGCCACCTATTACAGCTATGTCACCAACGAGCAGATGGAAGCCGAAGGCACCGCGATTACGTCCGGCAGCTATACCTATTACAAGATGAACGGCGCCCGCTATCAGAAGATTCCCGGCACCGACTGCTATTATGAATGCAATTTCAGCGACGATATGCCCGAACTCAATTACGACAGCGAATACGTTTGGGAAGAA
This sequence comes from Clostridia bacterium, assembly GCA_017395425.1. Lineage (GTDB taxonomy): Bacteria > Bacillota > Clostridia > Oscillospirales > Acutalibacteraceae > RUG762. The sequence continues at coordinate 4,343 of JAFPUM010000062.1, forward strand.
GTGGAAAAAATCTGCGATTTCTGGATCGGCAAGGGCGTGGACGGCTTCCGCTTTGATGCGGTGCTCTACTTCTATTTCAACGACACCAACCGCAACACCGCTGTGCTGCGCCGCATTCAGGAATACTGCAAAACCAAAAATCCCGGCTTCTATACCATCGGTGAAGCATGGACCGGCACTCCCACCGTCAAGGAGTATTTCCGCAGCGGCTTCGACAGCTTCTTCAATTTCACCTATGCCAACAACGCCGGTCTGATTGCCAAGACCGTCAAGGGCAAGGACGGCGCCGCCTTTGCCAAACGTCTGCAAAGCTGGAATAATACGCTCAAACTGGTATCCGCTACCGATGCGATTGACGCTCCCTTCCTCTCCAACCACGATATGGGACGTTCCTCCGGCTATTACACCACCCTTGGACAGAAGAAGATGGCTGCCAGCCTCTATCAGCTCATGCCCGGCAATACCTTCATCTATTACGGCGAGGAAATCGGTCTCAAAGGCAACACCACCGACAGCACCAAGAAAGACCCCACCGCCCGTATGCCCATCAAATGGTCGGCTTCTGAGGACGGCTCCAAGATGACCTATCCGCCCAACAGCGATCTGACAGTCAAGCAGGACGATGTGGACGGCGTTTACGAACAGCTCCGCGATGAAAACTCCCTTCTGACCCACTACCGTCTGCTGCTCAAGCTCAAGAACCAGAATCCCCAGATTGCCCGCGGCACCGTGACCGCCTGCGATTTCGGCAAGAGCAACATTGCCGCCTACACCTGCGTGTATGACGGTACGGCAGTCATGGTCATTCACAATCTCAGTCTGGAAGAGGATTCCTTTGACCTCAGCGCTCTCGGTTATGCCGACTTCACGGAGCTGCGCGGCTATCTTGTCGCCAAAGCTGCCGAAGGCGAAACCGAAACCGACAGCGCCCCCGTTCTCGGCGCGTCCTCCGAGGCTCCCGCCGAAACCGAGGAAAAAGAAGCTGTCGTCACATTGGAAGGCGGCAAGCTCACCATTCCCGGCAGAACCACCGTGGTGCTGCGCTCCACCGAGCATTATGACGACGTCGTGGTTGACCCCAACGCCATCACCACCTCCGACGAAGACAGTCAGGTACAGGCAATGGGAGAATGATGCGCTCGCGTTCGCTCGCTAAAACAAGAAAGAATAGAGAATAAAGAATAAATAATAAAGAAAAAGGCGCCACATCGTTTTATATGATATGGCGCCTTTCCTTTATGTCTTCTGACCACTGATCACTGATCACTATTTCACTGTCCGAAGGGTTTGTCTTTCCAGTCGGCGTACCGTCCGCGAAGTTCCAGCGAAGCGAGATGTGTGTCCGCGAGCTGACCGGTCGCGTAATCGGCGGGTTCGTGAATGTTGTACATAAAACCTTCTTTGCCGAAACGCTTGTCCACGCCCGCTATGTATTCCTCCGCGGCAGCCACGTGACGCACGCGTCCGATGATCATGGAATTGAGCCCCTGCCGCGAAAGATCGACGTTGCACGCCAGTTCGCATTCCAGCGTCAGAAAACTCTGCGCGACACGGGGAACCTTGACCGTCATCGCCTTTTCCGGCGTGAAATTGCCCGCGGCGAACTCATCATCATTTACACCGTTATCCATCACCGTGGCAATGCAGTTGGGATAGTAATCCGCACTCACGAAATTGACGCAGAATTCTCCCTCCCGCACGATGTTCTGGTAAGTGTGCGACAGATGGCTCACGTTCTGCATGACCGCGAAATAGCCTCCCGCGTCACCCCCGAAGCTGCTCCACGAGTGGAAGCAGAGATTGGGCTTGCCGTTGGACTTGACTGTCGAGATGAGGAACAACACCTGCGGAATCGCGCAGGCAAATTCCATATGCGAAAAGGTGTCGAACTGCCCGGGCCAGTTTTCATAGAGCAGTTCCTTGGTATCCATGCCGATTTCACGTTTCAATGGGTCGCATTCCTTTCTTTAGTGATGACGGGATAACGCCGCGATATCAAACGGCAGATAGAGAACGCCCCATACCGCGAGCAGTGCCGCCAACATGGGAATCAGATAATATCCCTCGCCCAGCCAGTCCGCAAAGGTCTGGGTCAGCGTGCCGCGCACAGAACCGTTGATGAAAAAATAATTGCTGCCCAGCAGCCGGTTGACCGCTGCCACAGGCAGCAGCAGCAGTCCCAGCATCAATGCGACCGACGGCAGCCGCCGCGTATCCGGACGAAACATACCGCAGCATACCATATACAGCGGTATCAGCACGATGAAGGTGTGAGCAATCATCAGGTGGAGAAAATAGAAGCTGAAAGCGGTGCTGTTGCCGATATCCGGCGTGACCAGCGCAAAGAACGCGCCCGGCAGATTCACCGCGTAGATGAAGTTGCGGAAGGTCCGGTTCTCCGTAAACACCGCCAGCGGATAGGTAAACAGCGAAACCGAGCAAAGATGGAGAGGCAGTCCCGTCCGGATGTCGAATTCCTCCGGATACAGGGCAAAATACACATACTTGCCCAGTTCGATCACGGTGAACGCCGCCCACAGCACGATCAGCAGCCTTCGACGCTTTTTGTCGTCCAACCGCCTGCCCAATACAATCATGCCGGCGCAAAACAGCACCGACAGCGCCAGAAAACACAGGTGCGTCGCGGAAAACAGCGTCACCGGTCGGGTATTGTCAAATAGCTCTGCCAATCCTTGCTCCCTCCTTTCACTCGCATTCATCGTTAGTATGCGTTTGTAAGACGGGATTTATGCGCGTGCGATACGGTTTATTCGCCTTTGACCAGCTTCTGGAAAGCGTCGCCGCGCACTTCAAAATTTTTGAACATGTCGTAGCTCGCCGCCGCCGGGGACAGCAGACAGATTTTGCCCGGCTCGGTAATTTCCATTGCCTTGCGCACGCCCTTTTCAAAGTCATGGCAGGGATAAATCGCCATACGTTCTCCGATACCGCGGGACGTGAACAGTTCGTTCATGCGCTGCGTGGTGGTACCCACCAGCACGAGGTTATCCACGGGGGCTGTAAGGAGGAAGTCCGCCAGATCGGCGTAGTCAATGCCGCGATCCATGCCGCCGAGAATCAGGGTTCCCACGCTGCCGAGCGCCTTCACCGCGTTAATGGCGGAACGGCAGATGGTGGAAATGGAATCGTCATAATAGGTCACGCCGCCGAAGGTGCCGACTTTTTCCAGCCGGTGCGCCAGCGGTCGGAAGGTCGCGAGCGACGCTTTGAATTCTGCTTCGCTCATATCGGTCAGCGCGCGGCAGATTGCGTAGTCAATGCCGATATTGTAAAGATTGTGCCTTCCGGGCAGCGACGTGTCTTCTTCCGCAATCACAATGGAACCGTGCGGGGTAGTGACAGTGGTGTCCTTCACGGAAATATCCGCCGGTTTGTCTTCTCCCAGACCGTCGCACGCCGTGACCAGACGACCGGGACGGGGGTACTTCGCCAGTGTTTCCAGATCGTTGACATTGAGAATCGTCACGTCATCCGCCTGCTGATAGGTAAACACATGGCTCTTGGCGGTGATATAATTGTCCATCGTGACATAGTGGTCGAGATGCTCTTCATACAGATTGAGAATCACGCCGATATGGGGCGAATGCCGCACAAATTCCAGCTGATGACAGCTCATCTCAAAGACCACGGTGGTGTTTTCATCCACGCTCTCAATGAAATCAAAGCAGGGAATGCCGATATTGCCCACAAAAATCGTGTTGTCGTCGTGCCGCTTGAGGATATGATAGAGCAGAGACGACGTGGTGGACTTGCCCTTGGTACCGGTGATGCCGACGGTATTCTTCCCGAATGCCGTCAGAAACACCTCGGTCTGGGAGGTCAGTTTATCCAGCAGCTTTTCCGGATGAAACACCGGAATGCCCGGGCTTTTGAAAATATAGTCAAAGGCGGCAAGGTCATCCGTGTTGTCCTGACCGACTTCGATGAAATTGCAGTCGGGATAGAGGGTCAGATCCACCGGCTTGGCATCCGCCAGCGTCAGGTGCAGATCGGGGTACAGCGAACGGAGATAGCGATAGGTGGAAATGCCTTCGCGTCCCATGCCCCAGATGACTACGTTTTTGTTCTCTACAAAGGATACGATATTTTTCATTTCGCAGCAACCTTTCCTGATAGCTGTACAGATGGAGATTTTGGGAAAGTCTATTGATGGAGGGTTCCTTTTCAGGATTCGCCTTCCCCCCCGTTTTTGATGCGGGCTCGTCTCGCAAGCACCGCAAAAGCGGTGCTTGTGGGGCTTTGCCCCACTCCCCAGTGGTGGCGCTGCCCCCACGCCCCTGCCAAAGGGACTCGTCCCTTTGGAATCCCCGCCGCTTCGCGGCTAATTACGCCTTGTTTCTCGCGGCAAGAATGGCGGGACGCGCCTCGATATAATCGTCATAGGTCATCATACGGTCGATGCAGCCCTCATCCATGATTTCAATGATACGGTCCGCCACCGTCTGAATAAACTGATGGTCATGGGAGGCAAAGAGAATATTGCCCTTGAAGGCAATCAGACCGTCGTTGACCGCCGTGATGCTTTCGAGGTCGAGATGGTTGGTGGGCTGATCCATCACCAGCACGTTGGAGCCGAACATCATCATGCGGGACAGCATACAGCGCACCCGCTCGCCGCCGGACAGAACATTGACCGGCTTGAGAACGTCATCGCCCGAGAAGAGCATTTTGCCCAGAAAGCCGCGCAGCGTCGTCTGGAGCGCGTCGTCGGCATACTGCGCCAGCCAGTCGATGATGGTCAGTTCGCAGCCGTCGAAATATTCCGAGCTGTCCTTCTGGAAATAAGATTGGGTGGTACTCACGCCCCACTTGAAGGAACCCTCATCCGGCTCCATCTCGCCCATGAGAATCTGGAACAGCGTGGTGTTGGCAATCTCGTTGTCACCCACGAAGGCAATTTTGTCGCCCTTATTCACGCGGAAGGAGACGTTGTTGAGTACCTTCACGCCGTTGACGGTCTTGCTGATGCCCTCCACCCATAGAATTTCCTTACCGGCTTCACGGTCCATATTGAACACCACAAAGGGATATTTGCGGGACGAAGCGGGCATTTCCTCCACGGTGAGCTTATCGAGCAGTTTCTTACGCGCCGTCGCCTGCTTTGCCTTGGACTTGTTGGCGGAAAAGCGCTCGATGAAGGACTGCAATTCCTTGATCTTGTCTTCACGCTTTTTGTTCTGATCATTCATCAGGCGCTGCATGAGCTGGCTGGAATGATACCAGAAATCGTAGTTGCCCACATACATTTTGATTTTGGTGTAGTCGATATCCACAATGTGGGTACAGACGTTGTTGAGAAAATGACGGTCGTGGGATACCACAATCACGGTGCCCTCATAATCCATCAGGAAATCCTCCAGCCATGCGATGGACTGGATATCAAGATGGTTGGTCGGCTCGTCGAGCAGAATGATTTCCGGCTGACCGAAGAGTGCCTGCGCCAGCAGCACCTTGATCTTGTCGCGGTCATTGAGCGTGCTGACCGTGACATAGGGATCGATCTCCCCCAGACCCAGACCGCTCATGAGCTTGGATACCTCGGTTTCGGCGTCCCAGCCGTTGAGTTCGGCGAATTCTCCCTCCAGTTCGGAGGCGAGAATGCCGTCTTCCTCACTGAAATCCGGCTTGGCATAGAGCGCGTCTTTTTCCTGAATGATCTCATACAGGCGGGGATTGCCCATGATAACGGTATCCATGATGGTGCAGTCGTTGTACTGGAAGTGGTTCTGCTTGAGAATGGACATTCTCATTTCCTTGGGAATCACCACTTCACCGGTGGAAGGCTCCAGTTCTCCCGACAGGATTTTAAGGAAGGTCGATTTGCCCGCGCCGTTGGCGCCGATGATGCCATAGCAGTTGCCGGGCGTAAATTTGAGGTTTACGTCCTTGAAAAGCGTGGTGCCGCCGAAATTGAGGCTGACATTAGAAACTGTAATCATGCGATGTCCTCCGTCTGTTAATGGTTTTACTTCATTTGTATCACTTTATTGTAGCATTTTTCGCCACGTCTGTAAACCGTTATTTTTACAAATGATTCATTGACAAAGGGTGACAATTCTGACAGATGTGTTTTTGACAGAAAAATATCAATTGGATTTGTCGAATTATTACAAAAATTTAATTTTTATTAACAAAAAATTCATAAATTAAAAGCTTCCCGTGGTATAATATGATTGGAAGTTGTGTATTGTTTTTGTTAAAATTGACGGTTTTTCCGCTTGGACAAGGTTCTTGTCCGTCACATTCGCCATAAGCGGATCGTTATCCGCATGTTTTTCCTCTTTAGTCGGGCTGGACCGTCAGATCAGAGGAGTCATATTTGGAGTATGTAACGCGTAAACTTCATGGATTGCTTTTTTAGTGTCACTTTTTTTGTAAAAAGTACGCACAGAGGTTTTACGGCAATCCGAATAGTCGTCCGGCGATACGGCATAGTGCCGGACGCGAGGGATACAATCAAGATAATACGGGAGGCATGACAGATGTATAGTGAATACGGTTTTATTTTTCCGACAGATCAACCCAATTGTGTGAGAAACGGTGACTATAACGGCATGATGTCACCCTATCAGCCGGCAAACAATCTCACCGGCAGCAGCAACTTCACCTTTACCCGCGATCCGATCCAGCGTGAAAGGATCATTGAAATCGACGACCGGCTGATTTCCGCCAATGAAGAATACCGCGCACTGTCCATGAGTCTCGACACAGCCAGTGACGCGGTGAAGGATTATATCCAGACGCGCATCGTGGAACTGAAGGCGTCGCTTTCCGCGCTGGAACTCGAACGCACCCGCCTTCTGGCTTTTTGAGCAACCAAAAGCATGATGGAAATGCGGCGGCGTTTCACGTGAACGCCTGCCCGTGAAAAAATGAAAAAGGAAAAAACAGCGCGGACGCTGTCGGACTGTAGGTTCGAGCGCCGTGCTGTTTTTTTGGTTTCAGCGTCCGTCAGAGGACGTTTTTTTATTTGGACTGGTTCATCAGGTCTTCCCACTTCTGGGAGAGGAACGCGTTGGTTTCATCCGAAAGGACATAGAAAACCTCGCACTCGGCGAGCTTTTCATCACTGGGATAGAAGAATGCGCCGGTGGCTTCCTCATCGAGCTGCTCCACCACGCAGGACATGGGAGAGGCATAGCCGATATATTCGGTATTGGCAAGAGCGATATCCTCGCGGCACATGAAATCGATGTATTTTTCCGCAGCAGACTTGTTCTGGCAGCAGGTGGGAATACACATGGAATCAATAAAGGTGTTGGCATGAGGCGGAATATAACCCTTGATATACTCGTTGCTCTCCTGAAGCATCAGCAGATCGCCGTTGTAATAGGGAGCAATGAGAGCTTCGCCGCTCTCCATCTTGTCAAAGATTTCGTCGCCGTAATACCCGCCCTTGACAACGGGCACCTGCTTGACCAGTTCCTGATAGCAGGCTTCCAGTTCCTCTTGATTTTCGCTGTTGAGGGAGTAGCCGAGCTTGGCTTCCGCCACGCCGAACGCATCGCGCTGGTTGTTGAACATCAGCACCTTGCCGGCGTATTTTTCATTCCAAAGCAAATCCCAGCTGTTCTCATCCACGTCGGCGGCGTCCACATAGCGGCTGTCGTAGAAAATCGCGGTGCAGCCCCATGTGTACGGCACGGAGTATTCGCCTGTGGGATCGAAGGCGGGCTTGCGGAACTTTTCGTCGATGTTCTCAAAGTTGGGGATATTGTTGAAATCCAGCTTTTCCAGCATATTCTCGCGGATCATCTGCGAGATCATATAGTCAGAGGGAATGATGACGTCCACCGTCATACTGCCGCTCTTGATTTTGGCATACATTTCCTCATTGCTGGAAAAGTTGAGATAATGCACCTTGATACCGGTTTCCTTCTCAAACTGCTTGTTGGTGTCGAGCGATCCGTCGTCGCCGTTGGAGATGTATTCGCCCCAGTTGTAGACATAAATCTCCTCGCCCGTCATGGGAACGCCTTCGTCCTTGGCACAGCCGGTCACACACAATGCGGACAGCAGCATCGCTGCGGAAATCACAAGAGATACGATTTTTTTCATGTATCAAAATCCTTTCTTTATTGAAAATCCTTCAAACTTCCTTATGGGCTTTTCGGTTGCGGCGCTGTTCGGCAATCTGCCGCGCGTTGATAGCAACCAGCAGCACCAGCACGATGAGGAACATCACTGCCGACAGCGCGTTGACCTTCGGACTGATGCGGCGCTTGGTCATGGAATAGATCACCATCGGCAGCGTCTGCGCCGTCGAACCGCTCGTGAAATAGCTGATGACGAAATCGTCCAGCGAAAGGGTGAACGCCATCATGATGCCCGTAATAATGCCCGGCATAATCTCCGGCATGACCACCTTCATAAACGCCTTCAGCGGCGGACAGCCCAGATCCTGCGCCGCCTCGTAGATACTCGGGTTCATCTGATTGAGCTTGGGCAGCACCGAGAGAACCACATAGGGAATACAGAATGTCACATGGGCAATCACTAAGGTGGTAAAGCCGGGGCGAAGCAGTCCCGTCGCGCCAAAAATCGCCACAAACAGCAGCATCATGGAAATGCCCGTCACGATGTCGGGATTGACCATCGGGATATTGTTGAGCGTGAGCATGACGGAACGAAGGTTCTTGTTCATGCTTTTCAGTCCCACGGCCGCCGCCGTGCCGATGATTGTGGCGATGACCGCCGCGAGTACCGCCACTTCCAGCGACACCCACAGTGCGCCGAGAATGGTTTCATCGTTGAAGAGGTTTTCGTACCACCGCAGGGAGAAGCCCTTCCAGACCGAACGGCTCTTGGTCGCGTTGAACGAAAACACAATCAGCACCACGATGGGCGCGTAGAGAAAGAGAAAAATCAGTACCGTATAAATCGTAGAGAGTATCTTTGAAGCGTTTTTCACATCATCAACCCCCCTGTTTCCTCACCGTCGTCAAATTTCTTCATGATCGCCATGCTGATGAGAATCAGCACCATCAGCACTAGCGAGAGTGCCGCGCCGACATTGTAATTCGGCGCCGCGCCCACAAACAGCCGCTCGATTACGTCGCCGATCAGCATATTGCTGCCGCCCCCGAGCAGCTTCGAGATGACGAAGGTACTCACCGACGGCACGAACACCATCGTAATGCCCGTGATAACCCCCGGCAGGCTCAGCGGAAACACCACGCGCCGCAGGGTCGCCAGCTTGTCCGCGCCGAGATCGTTGGCAGCCTCGAAGAGACTGACGTGAATCTTTTCCATCACCGAATAAATCGGCAGAATCATATAGGGCAGAAAGTTGTACACCATGCCCAGAATAATCGCGCCCTTGGTGTTGATCATATGGAGCGGTTCCATACCAACACTTTCCAGCAGATGATTGATCAGACCGTTGTTTTCGAGAATGGTCATCCACGCGTAAGTGCGCAGCAGGAAGTTCATCCACTGGGGCAGCATGAGCAGCATCATCATGGTCTGCTGCGCCGCCCAGCTCGCGCGGGACATGATATAGGCAAGCGGATAGCCCAGCAGCAGACAGAAGACCGTCGCCACCACGCCCATCACCAGCGAATCCTTCAGATAATTCCAGTAAGTGCCGATTTTCGCGATATTGTCCAAGGTAAACGCGCCTGACGCATCCGTAAAGGCGTACCAGCAGACCATACCCAGCGGCACCACCGTGAACACGATCACCCACACCATAAACGGCGAGGCAACCCATGAATCCTTTTTCATTGACTGCCCTCCGTTATTCAAATTCTTCGTCGCCGGCATAGTCGCCGGTGTATTTCTTCATGATGTGGATATTTTCGGGCGTGACTGTCATGCCGATTTCCTTGCCATCTTCCTGCGCGACGGTGGATTGGATAATCCATTCCTCTTCCTCGCCCGGCACGTTGACATACATCTCATAGTGTACGCCTTTGAACGTCACCGACGTGACCGTGCCGCGCAGGTCGCTCTCTTCCTTCGGCACCACCACAATGTCTTCGGGACGAATCACCACGTCCACTTCCTCGTCCTTGGCAAAGCCCGTGTCCACGCATTCAAAACGCGCATGACAAAATTCAACATCGCAGTCGGCGTGCATAATGCCGTCCACGATGTTGCTCTCTCCGATGAAGTCCGCAACAAAACCGTTCTCCGGCTCATTGTAAATATCCGTCGGCGAACCGATCTGCTGAATCACCCCGTGGTTCATCACCACAATGGTGTCCGACATGGAGAGCGCTTCCTCCTGATCGTGGGTCACATAGATAAACGTAATGCCCAGACGGCTCTGAATGCGCTTGAGTTCCACCTGCATTTCCTTGCGCAGCTTGAGATCGAGCGCGCCGAGCGGCTCGTCGAGCAACAGCACCTTCGGATCGTTGGCGAGTGCGCGGGCAATTGCCACGCGCTGCTGCTGTCCGCCCGAAAGGGTGGAAGTGCGCCGTTTTTCAAAGCCTTCCAGCGAGACGAGCTTGAGCATCTCCGCCACTTTCGCTTTGATCTCCGCCTCACTCTTGTGACGGATTCTCATGCCGAACGCGATATTCTCGTACACGTTGAGGTGCGGGAAGAGCGCGTAACGCTGGAATACGGTGTTGAGCTGCCGCTTGTGAGGGGGCAGATCGTTGATTCGCTCCTTGCCGAAAAAAACATCCCCGCTGTCCGGCTCCTGAAAGCCGCCGATAATGCGGAGGGTCGTTGTCTTGCCGCACCCCGAGGGGCCCAGCAGCGTCACAAAGGTGCCGTCCTGAATGTCGAGATTGAGCTTGTCGAGGATGGTCTCCCCGTCAAACGACACCGAGATGTTTTTCAGACTAATGATATTTTCAGCCATCACAACATCCTCCTTTACTGAAATTTAGCTTTCTGCCCGCCACAGGTTATGAGCTGTTAGCTGATAGCCGTTAGCCGTTAGCTGAAAAACCTGCCAAGCCGAGACAAATCGCAGTAAATATAGCATTAAACCAACCGTTTGTGAACCGGTCGATGTAACAATACCGGAGTTCCCTGTCCAGATTGCTGTGCAAGAGTGCAAGGGCGCAAGGGTGCAAGGGCGCTCCGAAGGATATGCTGACCTTTTTTGTTGCTGTATTAGTTTTTTTCTCTGTCTTTTTTCAAAGCCGGGCGCACACATGAAATGGATTGTGATTCATTCGTTGTTTGTCATGGGGGAAAGCGGCATTTTCTCCACTCCTCCATTCCTCACTGCTCACTCGATTTGATACCTGCCTTTTTTGGCGCGTCCGTGAATCATTAACTTCAAAATTGCTATCATGCAAAATCAAGACCATTAGCACCTATCTTAGCAGATAGTCAGACAAATGTCAATATATCATTTTTCAACTTTTTCCCCCGCTTTCCGGCATTTTTCTATTCATTATTCACTATATACGGTTCTTATACGTTTCGCGTCACATTGTCAAACACACCAAAATTTCCTGCCGGAAATCTCTTTATCCAACTGCAATCAGCGGTTGCCAAACCGTTCACCATGTGATACAATAAACCGTGCTAACCGATTCAGAAAACATACCGGCTGATGCCTTTGTTTTATCTGCTTATTTTTTCACATCATGATCAAGGAGGGCATGAATTCCCATGTCTCGCAGTCAACTTCTCTCCCGTCCCCTTCGCGCATTCGTCCTGCGGCTGTTCATCACCGTCCTGCTGCTGACGGCGACGGTCTGCGCTGCCCTGCCGGTTTTCGCGGCGTCTGCCTCTGTCAAAGTGACAGGCGGTTCCGTCAATGTGCGCAGCGGCGCGGGAACCTCTTACACCGTGATCGACAGTGTCTATCAGAATGAAATCTACGCCTGTCTGGCGGAAAAGAAGGACGCTTCCGGTCAGAACTGGTATCAGATAGCCCTTTCCGGTTCCCGGAAGGGCTGGATTACCGGCAAATATGCCAAGGACGTCACCGCCGCCACGCAGACAGTACAAATCACGGGCAACACGGTCAATGTCCGGATCGGCTGCGGCACCGATTATCCCACACTCGGCATAGCGGTCAAGGGTGCGGCTTACGGGTATCTCGGCAATCGTCAGGCATCGGACGACACCGTCTGGTATCGTATCCGCTTCTCCGCAAACAGTGAAGGGTGGGTTTCGGGTCGGTACAGCATTCTTACCGCTGCGACGGGTATCGCCACTACCACCACTGCCGCCGTATCCCCAACCCAAATCGCTTCCGCCACTTCCCCCACCGCGCCGCCACTTCCTACCGGCACCATACCCCAGCCCGGCAAATACGTCCGCGTCACCGCGTCTTCCGCCGTCGCGCACGTCACACCGGGGCATTCGGCAAAAGTCGCGGGTCAGGCAGCCAAAGGCAAAACCTTCCCCTATATCGAGAGCTATACCACCGCCAAGAAGAACATCTGGTACAAGGTGCGCTTCACGGATGATACCATTGCGTGGCTGGCACAGACCGATTCCTGTATCATCACCGAAACGCCTGCTCTCTCCGACGCGCAGAAAGCGCTCAACCGCATCGCGCAAAAATACGGCGCGGTGGGCGTTCAGGTCGCTGTCATCAAAAATGGCACCGTCACGGATACATACGAATACGGCTACGCCGTCAAAAAGTCCGTTCCCATGACCGCCGACCATAAAATCCGCATCGCCTCCATCTCCAAGGTGGCAGTCGCCATGAATGCCATGAAAATGCGGGAAGAGGGTCTGATCGATCTCGATGAAAATATCGGCACCTATTGGCAGGTTAAGCCTTACCGCAAAACCACACTTCGCCAGCTGCTCACCCATACCTCTTACCTCAGGGACAATGGCTATTCCGGCACCCGTTCCGGCACAGCAAAGCAGCTTACCGCTTCTTCGTCCTTCCGGAGTTCCAACGCCTGGTCCTACAATAACTATGCTGTCGGACTTGCCGGCTCCACGCTGGAAGTGGCTGCGGGACAGCACCTCAATTCTTACGCTGCCGATCGTTTCTTCACGCCGCTCGGTATCGACGCTTCCTTCACGTCGGGCGATCTGAAAAATCCCGCGAAGCTCGCCGCCCTGTATAATCCCAGCGACAGCGTCACCCGAAGCGTTGCCTCTTCCAAGAGCTTTCATCAGAAGGCTGTCGGCGGCAACACCGCTTATTTTGCGGGCGGTCTGACCATCTCTGCCCGCGATATGGGCAAACTCACCGCTATTCTCGCCGGTGACGGCGTCTATCAAGGAACCCGCTATCTCTCCAAGGAATCGGTCGCCCTCATGGAAACCTCCGTCACCAGCGGCTACGCCCGCGGTCACAGCTTTTCACAGTGTATGCCCCTGCGGTATCAGACCAATCTCTACGGGCAGAAAAAACTCTATTACCACCTCGGCACCGCCTACGGTACCCTCTCCTTCATAGGCTACAATCCCGACACCAAAAACGGCGTCGTCATTCTTTCCACCGGCGCTTCCAACGGCTATGACAGCCGTGGCACCTTCTGTATCTGTGCCGACCTCGCCGATTATTTTCTGAATCACTGACAATGCAAAACCGCCTCCGGACTTTCCCTGTTGAGAAAACCCGAAGGCGGTTGTTTTTTTCATTTGAATCAGGCGACGCTTATCGCAGCCAAGGCATCAGAACGGCACCCGCGTCAATACCGTAGCTCTGCAGCAGACTCAGCAGCAGCAGCATACCCACCGCTGCACCGTTGGTAATCATATGGCAGGCCACCGAACCCCAGAAATTCTTACAGAAGTCGGCACAGATCACAAAACCGAGTCCCATCGGAATATAAACCAGTATGGACAGGAATTCATCCAGATTAAAGGTCAGCCCTGTTATCGCTCCCGCTTCGTCATACACAAAGAAAGCGTACTGATACACATGAAGCAGCGCAAACAGCGATGCGGAAATCACATAGCCCAGTATCTTGCACAGCACATTCTTCTTCGAGGTCAGCGGACGCGCCAACGCCGCCCGGAAAATAGATTCCTCCACGATGGGCGCAAGTATCACCGTCATCACAACCATCATCAGCGGCTGTTTCCCGAGCATTTCAATGACGACTTCATTATTCGACGTCTGACCGGCATTGCCCCGGATCATCATGAGCACCATATTGGCGATAATTTCGCCCAGATAAGCCCCGATGAAACAAAGAATCGGCGCACCGATATAAACCGCCTTGAAATCCTTGAAGATATTGCGCAGGTTGATCCCGTAAAACCGTCCGAAGAAGAACACCATCAGCGCCAGCACCGTCAGTTCCGTGAAAAGATTCAGTTCTTCCAGTCCCATATTGGTTCCAAAATTGGCATTCAGGTAACCAATGGCGTAACTCATGCCGAGAGCGATAAACTGCTCGCTGATAAACAGCAGCAGCATAACCAGTACACCCTTCCAATTCAGGATCGCCTCCGCCAGCTTCCGTTCCGGGTGCTCCTGCAGCCGATAAAGTGATTTGAACATGTTTTTAGCTTACCCCTTTTCATACAAAAATGATTGTTGTAATTATATCATCTGCGTGTCTGTTTGTCAATGGTATTTGTTCAGATTGCTGACATTCTCTTTCGGAAAGTTCCATAAACGCCATCGGTTTGGGGTTGACAATCCGCGTTTCTATGGTAAACTATGAAAGAGAAACCATCCACACAGAGGGAGTTTTTGACAAATGCTGCACATTATGTTTGTCTGTCTGGGGAACATCTGCCGATCGCCCATGGCGGAGTTTATCATGAAGGATATCGTCCGGCGGCGGGGAGGCACGCTCTCCATTGCCTCTTCCGCTACCAGCCGGGAGGAAGAGGGCTGCCGCGTCTACCCGCCTGCCGCCGCCATGCTTGCCTCCCACGGCATCGACTGTTCCGCCAAACGCGCGGCAGTCTTTACCACCGAGGATTACGCCCGCTGCGACTATATCCTCGGCATGGAGAGCCGCAACGTCCGTGCGCTGTACCGTCTGACCGGCGGCGACCCGGACGCAAAAATCCGCCGCCTGCTGGATTATTCCGAAAATCCCCGCGACATCTCCGATCCGTGGTACACCCGCGATTTCCAGACCGCCTACAATGATATTGTGGAAGGCTGTGAGGCGTTTTATGCCTATCTGAAAAAGGAGGGACGGCTCTGATGGTTTACGCGGCAATTCTCGCGGGCGGCAAAGGCACACGCATGGGCGGCGATCTGCCCAAACAGTTTCTCCCCCTCCACGGCACGCCTATTCTGATTCACACGGTCAGGCAGTTTGTCACCTGCGACGCGGTTGACCGCACGGTGATCTGCGTGCCGGCTGCCTATATCGACGATACCTGTGCGCTGCTCGACCAATGCCCCGATCTGCGCGGCAAAGCCGACGTCATCGCGGGCGGCGCCGACCGCACCGGGTCACTCGAAAATGCCTGCGATTTCTTTCTGTCACTCCGCCCGGCGGAGGATTCCGACATTCTGATTACGCACGACTGCGTGCGCCCCTTTGTCACCCACGCCATGATTCTCGCCAGCGTGGAAGCGGCCCAGCAGTACGGCGGCGCCACGGCTGCCGTCCCCAGCGTGGACACCATCTGCGTCTCCCGCGACGGCACCGTGATCGACAGCGTTCCCGACCGCACCGAGCTTTACAGCGTGCAGACGCCCCAGACCTTCCGCATGAAGTCCTTCTGTGACATATTGCGTTCCCTGACCCCGGAGGAAAAAAGCCGCGTCACCGACGCTTCTGCCGTGCTGCGGCTGCGGGGTCTGCCGGTAGCGCTCTCTTTGGGCGACAATGCCAATCTCAAAATCACCCATCCCAGCGACATTCCCCTTGCTGAGGCAGTGCTGGCAATGCGGAATGGGTAATTATTTGGTGTTTCCGTGTGTAATTATCCGTGTGTATTGATTTTTTCATTTCTCTATGGTATAATAATCCCGGCAAAATTTCCCCCCGTTATCACTGTCTCACTCTCCACACTGACCATAAAGAGGGTATGAATTGATCTATGGAAAGTCTGAAGCTCTTTTTTTCGGAACATTACACCTTCCGCAAGCAGCTCTTGGAACTCGCACGTGCCGACATTATCAAGACCTATCGCGGCGCCAGTCTCGGCTGGCTGTGGACTGTCATTAAACCGTCCATTACGATTTTTGTCTATTTCTTTGCCTTCTCGGTAGGAATCCGCGCTTCCAAGCCCGTGACCAACGCCGAAGGCATGACCTTTCCTTTTTTCCTGTGGCTGATCGGCGGTATTATCCCGTGGTTCTATATCTCCGAGCTGCTCACGCAGGGAACCGGCTGCATTAAAAAATACAGCTACCTTGTGACAAAAATGCGCTTTCCCGTTTCCACCATTCCCACCTTCGTGAGCCTTTCCAAAATGCTCGTCAATCTCCTGCTGACCGGTGTGGTGATTCTCATCTACTGCTTCTATCGCCACTGGCCGACGGTCTATTATATACAGCTTCTGTACTATATGGCATGTCAGTTTCTGTTCATGACCCCCTTCACGCTCTTCAACGCGACGCTCTCCATTCTCAGTCAGGATTACGGCAACCTCATCAAATCGCTTACCACGGCGGTCTTCTGGATGTCCGGCATCATGTATGACGCGTCGAGAATCCACAATGTCTGGCTGCGCCGTATGCTGCGGGTCAATCCCGTCACTTACATCTGTTCCGGCTACCGCGACTGCTACATCTACCACAAGTGGTTCTGGGAACCCGGCCGCTATAAATCCACCCTCGCGTTTTTCGCCATTACACTGGTCATGTGGGCTGCCAGTCTCTATATCTACAACAAAACCCGCAAGGATTTACCCGACGTTCTGTAATTTTTCTCAATTCCAATCCCGGCAAAGGAGGCTTTCCCCCGTATGTCCGATCTTCCGCTTTCTCCCCAGACTTCCGAGAATCCACCCGCGCAGGAATCACCCGCTGTCCACGCCTATGTGCCGCCGGACACCGATGTGGTCATACGCCTCAATCACGTCACCAAGCAGTTCAAACTTTTTAAAAGCAAAAAAAGCCGTCTGCTTTCGCTCTTTATCAACCGGGTCAATTATTCCCTCAACACCGCCAACGACGACCTGACCTTTGAGATTCGCCGCGGGGAATCCGTTGCCTTTCTCGGCAAGAACGGTGCGGGAAAATCCACCCTGCTCAAAATGATTACCGGCGTACTCTTCCCCACATCAGGCGAAATTGAGGTCAACGGCGAGGTCAGCGCCCTGCTGGAACTGACCGCCGGCTTCGACCCCGAATTCACCGGGCGGGAAAATATCTATCTGCGCGGGCATATGCGCGGCATGACCGACGAGACCATTCAGAAATATGAGCCCGCCATTGTGGAATTTGCCGATATCGGCGAGTACATTGACCAGCCCGTGCGTACCTATTCCAGCGGTATGAAGGCGCGTCTGGGCTTTGCCATCAACGCCAACATCGAGCCGGAAATTCTCATCGTGGACGAAGCGCTGAGTGTGGGCGACGCCGCCTTCCGCAAGAAGTGCAGCAATATCGTCAACAAAATCATTGCCGAAGACAACACCACACTGCTGCTCGTCACTCATTCCAGCGCTATGGCAAAACAGTTCTGTAAGCGCGGCATCGTCCTCTATCAGAGCAAGGTCTACTACGACGGTCCCATTGAGGAAGCCATCCGGGTCTATGAAGAGGATATTCTGGGCGGGAAGCCCGCGCCCAAGCCCAAAGCCAATTCCATTCTGAATACGTAATGCGTTTCTGTTTCCCATACAAAAAATGAGGAGCGAAATTCGCTGATGAGGCGGATTCGCTCCTTTTTTTGTTGGCAAGGTACCCGGATCACCAACTTCGGCGCACTGGGAAAAAAACGCGGCTGGATATGGCTGGCGGCAGGGGACGTTCCGGAGTGATGGGAAAAGAAAAGCCGGTCTCTCGCGTCCGGGCTTTTGCCCCGTTGCTCGCGTCCGGGGCGAATACGGCTTCCGCCGCCCGCGTACCTCACGGGATGGGTCTTGCCACGGAGAATCCTGCCGCTTGGTGGATTGCGCGTGCTGTCGCCGCGCGGATTAACGGCGGATGATATCGTCAAATTCTCCCTGACAGGCGGCACGCAGATCGTCCGGCGCAAGTCGGAGCTGTACGCCCAGCTTACCGCCGCTGACGATCATGGATGCCAGCGTCTGTGCGGAAGCATCAATCCGCGTGACATACTGCTTCTTCATGCCAATCGCCGTGCAGCCGCCGCGAATGTAGCCGGTTACGGCATTGATGTCCTTGACGTGCAGCATGGCAACCGACTTTTCTCCCACCGATTTCGCCGCTTTTTTCATATCCAACTCCGCTTCGATAGGAATAACGAACACAAAATACTGCTTGCTCGCCCCCTGTGCCACGAGTGTTTTGTACACAATCTCATGCGGCAGACCCAGCAGATCGGCAATCTGTATCCCGTCCACAAAGTCCTTGCATTCATAGGTCTTTGTCTCATAACCAATCTTCATGCTGTCCAGAATTCGCATGGCATTGGTCTTGACATCCTTATTCTTCGCCATAAACAATTCACTCGCCTTTTCCACATCTATATTCCAAGCGCGAAGCGCTTCCGACATTCTTCACTATTCACTATTCATTCTTCATTATTCACTTTGAAAGCAAGGCTTTCAAGTAGTGTCCCGTGTAGGACGCGGGATTCTGCGCCACTTCTTCGGGGGTTCCGGCAGCAATGACCGTTCCGCCCCGGTTGCCCCCTTCCGGTCCCAGGTCAATGAGATAATCTGCGGTCTTGATCACGTCGAGATTATGCTCAATCACGAGGACGGTGTTGCCGCCTTCCACGATGGTTTGCAGCACCTCAATGAGCCGGTGAACGTCCGCCGTGTGCAGTCCTGTCGTCGGCTCGTCCAGCACGAAGATGGTCTTGCCGGTCGCCCGCTTGGAAAGCTCGGTTGCCAGCTTGACGCGCTGTGCCTCACCGCCCGAAAGCGTCGTGGCGGGCTGTCCGATTTTCAGATAGCCCAGTCCCACATCATACAGCGTTTTCAGCTTCCGCACGATTTTCGGATGATTCTCAAAGAAGGATACGCCGTCCTCCACCGTCATATCCAGCACATCCGCAATGCTCTTGCCCTTATACCTGACTTCCAGCGTCTCGCGGTTGTAGCGCTTGCCCTTGCACACCTCACAGGGGACATACACGTCGGGCAGAAAGTGCATTTCGATCTGAATAATGCCGTCGCCTTCGCAGGCTTCGCACCGTCCGCCCTTCTTGTTGAAGGAGAACCGTCCCGCGTCAAAGCCGCGCAGTTTGGATTCCTGCAAGTTGGCAAACAGGTCACGGATATCGGTGAAAACCCCGGTATAGGTCGCGGGATTGGAACGGGGTGTTCTGCCGATGGGGGATTGGCTGATATCCACGATTTTGTCAAGATATTCCAGTCCTTCGATGCCGTCGTGCCGTCCCCAGACGATGTTGGCGCGATTGAGTTCGCAGGCAAGGCGCTTGTAGAGAATCTCATTCACAAGCGAACTTTTGCCGGAGCCCGATACGCCGGTCACGCAGGTGAAGGTGCCGAGCGGGATGGATACGTCAATATGCTTTAAATTATTTTCGGCTGCTCCCTTGACAGTCAGCCAATGCCCGTTGCCGGGTCGGCGTGTTTCCGGCACGCGAATTTTCCGCACACCGCTGAGATATTGTCCGGTGACAGATGTTTCGCATTCCATCAGTTTGTCCACCGTGCCGGAAAAGACCACTTCTCCCCCATGCACGCCCGCGCCGGGTCCGATGTCAACCACATAATCCGCCGCCCGGATGGTGTCCTCATCGTGTTCCACCACAATCAGCGTATTGCCCAGATCGCGGAGCTTCTGCAAGGTGGCAAGCAGCTTGTCATTGTCGCGCTGGTGCAGGCCGATACTCGGTTCATCGAGAATATACAGCACGCCGGTCAGATAGGATCCGATCTGCGTCGCCAGTCGGATGCGCTGGCTCTCACCGCCTGACAGCGTCCCCGACGAGCGGGACAGTGTGAGATATTCCAGTCCCACATTTTTCAGGAACCCCAGCCGCGCCCGCACTTCTTTTAAGATGCGGTCGGCGATAAAATGCTCGTGTTCCGTCAGCTTTGTTTCCAGTGTATCGAGGAATTCCAGCGCTTCCGTCACCGACAGCTTGCAGAATTCCGCGATATTCAGTCCCCCCACCGTGACCGAGAGAATTTCCGGTTTGAGACGGTCACCGTGGCAGAAATCGCAGGGCACTTCTGTCATAAGCGCTTCAATGTCCTGCCTTGACCAAGAACTTTGCGTCTCGGAATAACGGCGTTCGAGGTTTGGAATTATGCCCTCGAACTTTCCCATGAATTTACTGCGTCCCATAGAGCTTACGCGGGTAAATTCCAGCTGCTTTTCGCCTGTGCCGTAGAGAATGGCGTTCACCGCTTCGTCGCTCATTTTCCTGATAGGCGTGTCGAGCGTAAAGCCGTATTCTTTCCCCAAGCCCTTGAAATACATCATCGAAATGGAATTCTCGTCGGTGGTGTACCAACCGGAAGCATGAATGGCGCCCTTGCGGAGTGACAGCGATTTGTCGCGGATCACCAGATCGGGATTGACCTTCATGAAGATACCCAGACCGGTACAGTGTTCGCAGGCACCCTGCGGACTGTTGAAGGAGAACATACGCGGTGTCAGTTCCTCTACGCTCACACCGTGTTCCGGACAGGCGTAATTCTGGGAGAAAAGGATATCCTCGCCGCCCACCACATTGACAATGCTCACACCGCCTGTCAGGTTGGAAGCCGTCTCGATGGAATCCGCCAGACGGCTGCGGATTTCGGGCTTGATGACCAGTCGGTCTACCACCACTTCGATATTGTGACGGAGATTCTTTTCCAGCTTGATTTCCTCGGACAAATCATAGATATTGCCGTCGATGCGCACGCGTACAAAACCGGATTTCCGCACGCTGTCAAGCTCCTTGGCATGGGTGCCTTTTTTCGCCTTGATGATCGGCGCCATCACCTGAATACGGGTTCCCTCGTCCATTGCCAGCACGCGGTCCACAATCTGATCAATGGTCTGCTGCTGAATCTCCCGCCCGCAGATCGGACAGTGCGGGATACCGATATGGGCATAGAGCAGTCGCAGATAGTCGTAGATTTCCGTGACGGTACCGACGGTGGAACGGGGATTTTTAGACGTGGTTTTCTGGTCGATGGAAATCGCGGGGGACAGTCCCTCGATGGAATCCACCTCCGGCTTGCTCATCTGTCCCATGAACATCCGCGCGTAAGATGAGAGCGATTCCATATAACGCCGCTGTCCCTCCGCGAAAATGGTATCAAAGGCAAGCGAGCTTTTTCCCGACCCCGACAGCCCCGTAAACACCACCATTTTGTCGCGCGGAAATTCCACCGTGATATTTTTGAGGTTGTTTTCCTGCGCGCCTCTTACAATGATTTTATCCATTGGCATATATTTTTCTTTTCCTCCTCAGTGGATTGTGTTGTGTTCTTTTATCCATCCTGATTTTTCTGATGATACTCTTCTTTC
Source organism: Clostridia bacterium (assembly GCA_017395425.1). GTDB lineage: Bacteria > Bacillota > Clostridia > Oscillospirales > Acutalibacteraceae > RUG762. The sequence continues at coordinate 25,800 of JAFPUM010000062.1, forward strand.
AACTCGGCGGCCAAAATGGGCGCGCACTTATTTCCCCTGCAATTCTTTAATTCTGTCACGTAAATACGCCGCCTGCTCAAAATCGAGCAGCTTGGCTGCCTGCTTCATCTGCTTGGTGAGTTCATTGATGAGATGTTCTCGCTCGGATTTGGTGAGCTTTTTGCCGGCTTTTTCGCGCTTGCCGTCTCCGTCGTGCTGGGTAATCTCAATCACGTCGGAAATCTTCTTGATAATGGTCTGGGGGACAATGCCGTGTTCCTCATTGTATTTCATCTGAATGTCGCGGCGGCGCTGTGTCTCGGCAATGGCGCGTTCCATCGAAGGGGTCACGCTGTCGGCGTACATAATCACCTGACCTTCCGCGTTTCGCGCGGCTCGTCCGATGGTCTGAATCAGCGACGTTTCGCTTCGCAGAAACCCCTCCTTGTCCGCGTCGAGAATCGCCACGAGCGACACCTCGGGCAAATCCAGCCCTTCGCGCAGCAGGTTGATGCCCACCAGCGTATCAAATTCGCCCAGACGCAGGTCGCGGATAATCTCCATGCGCTCCACCGTGTCGATGTCGTGGTGCAGGTAGCGCACCCGCATTCCCAGCGATTCCATATATTCGGTCAGGTCTTCCGCCATTTTCTTGGTAAGAGTCGTGACCAGCGTGCGGAATCCCTTCTCGGCGCGGGTATTGATTTCGGACACCAGATCGTCAATCTGTCCTTCGGTGGGTCGCACGGAAATTTCCGGATCCAGCAGTCCCGTCGGTCGGATGACCTGTTCCACAATCTGTTCACTGTGTTCCTTCTCAAAGGGTCCCGGCGTGGCGCTGATATAAATTGCCTGATGAATCAGCCTGTAAAATTCATCGAATTGCAACGGACGGTTGTCATAAGCCGACGGCAGACGGAAGCCGTAATCAATCAGATTCTTCTTGCGTGCGTGGTCGCCCGCGTACATCGCGCGCACCTGCGGCAGGCTGACATGGGATTCGTCCACCAGCAGCAGGAAATCATCGGGGAAATAGTTGATGAGCGTGAAAGGCGGACTACCTGCGGGACGTCCCGACAGCACGCGGGAATAATTCTCGATGCCGGGACAGAAACCGACTTCCATCAGCATTTCCGTGTCGTACTTGACGCGCTGTTCAATCCGCTGCGCCTCTATGAGTTTGTTGTTCTCCTGAAAATATTTGACGCGCTCCACCATTTCCTCGTGAATCTCGTCGAGCGCACGCCCCATCTTTTCTTCCGGCACAATATAATGCGATGCGGGATAAATGGCAATATGGCTCAGCACGGCTTTGAGTTCGCCCGTGACATAATTGATTTCCGAAATGCGGTCAATCTCGTCGCCGAAAAATTCAATGCGGATGACGGTATCCTTTCCGTAGGAAGTAAAGACTTCCACCACGTCGCCACGCACCCGGAAGGTGTTGCGGGTGAATTCGATATCGTTGCGGCTGTACTGGATTTCCGTGAGCTTTCGCAATACTTCGTCACGGGATTTCTGCATACCGGGGCGCAGGGATATCACCATGTTCCGGTAGTCAATCGGGTCGCCCATGCTGTAAATGCAGGAGACCGACGCGACAATAATCACGTCGCGCCGCTCGGACAGCGCCGATGTCGCAGAATGACGCAGGCGGTCAATCTCGTCATTCACCGAAGAGTCCTTCTCGATATAGGTATCGGTTGTGGGAATATAGGATTCCGGCTGGTAATAATCGTAGTAGCTGACAAAAAATTCCACCGCGTTTTCGGGAAAGAATTCGCGGAATTCGTTGCAGAGCTGCGCCGCCAGCACTTTATTATGCGCCAGCACCAAGGTCGGCTTGTTCATCTGCGCGATGACGTTCGCCATGGTGAAGGTCTTGCCGCTGCCGGTCACACCCAGCAGCGCCTGTTCATGATATCCCTTCCGCAATCCCTCCACGAGCTTCGCAATTGCCTCCGGCTGATCGCCGGTCGGCTTGTAATCCGATACGAGCTTGAAATGATCCACTCCAAAAACCTCCCGTTCCCCCATTAGTGTCATCATATGCCTACCATTATACACGTCTATTCGCAAAAGTGCAACAACTATTTTCAAATTCTCCAATGCAAATCATTTTTTGGGATATCTTTGTACCATTCCGCATACACTATCCCATAGGAATGATATCACCGAAAGGAACGTGTATGAATAAGATGAAGAAGAAAATCATTGCTCTTTCTCTGCTGCTTGCCGTACTGTTTGCCGCCGCGCCGGTTGCTCCCTCTGCGCGGACGGTCTATGCCTACGGGGAAACCCTGCCGCCCGCCAATGCTGCTGCCGTCAGTCAGACCCCGTCCTCCGAACCCAAGCACAACCTCGACCTCACCGCCAAAGCTGCCGCCTTGATGAACGCCGAAACCGGACAGATTGTCTATGCGCTCAACGCACAGGAGCGTCTGCCCGAAGCCTCCATCACCAAGGTCATGACCATGCTGCTGGTCTTTGAAGCCATCGACGCGGGCAAACTTACCCTTGACGAAACCGTGACTTGCAGCGAGTACGCTGCCTCGATGGGCGGCTCGCAAATCTGGCTGGAGCCGGGCGAACAGATGACCGTCCACGAACTTATCAAAGCCGCGCTGGTCGGTTCCGCCAATGACGCCTGCGTCGCGCTGGGCGAACATCTCGCCGGCTCCAACGACGCCTTTGTCGCCATGATGAACGACCGCGCCGAACAGCTTGGCATGAGCAGCACCTTCTATTGCAACTGCACCGGGCTGGACGCGGAGGGTCACGTCACCTCGGCACAGGATATTGCCGTCGCCTCAGCGGAATTACTCCGGCATGAGGCTGTGACCGATTACACCCGCATCTGGATGGATACCCTGCGCGGCGGCACCTTGCAATTAACCAACACCAACAAGCTCATCAAGCAGTACAACGGCGCGATCGGTCTGAAAACCGGCACCACCAGTCAGGCGGGCTGCTGCATATCCGCGGCGGCACAGCGCGACGGTATGACCATGATCGCGGTCATTCTCGGCGCGCCCAACAGCAAGAGCCGCTTCGCCGACGCCAAAAAACTGCTCGACTACGGCTTTGCCAACTGGGAACTCACCGACATCTCCGCCATTCAGCCGGAACTGCCCGACATCCCCGTTACCGGCGGCATGGAAAAGCAGATCGGCGCGTTCGTACAGATGGAAGGCAAGGTTCTCACCGAAAAGGGCAAGGGCAAGGACATCTCGGTCAAGGTGGAGCTTCCTGAATCGCTCGAAGCCCCCGTGGCACTGGGACAGCCCATCGGCACCGTGCGTCTCTCCCTCGGCAGTGAAACCGTCGGCGAATTCGACATTCTCGCCGACCGCGACGCGCCCAAAGTCACCTTCGGCGCCGCCATGCGGGAATTGTGGAAGGGCATGGTGGGGAATGCGGAATTCGTAATGCGGAATGCGGAATGAATGGAAATACCCGCGCAAGGTCTGAAAGAATCAAACCTTGTGCGGGTTTGTCATTGCCGTCACACCGTCGTAATCACGCCACAGGCGATTTTTGCGCCGGCATTGCCCGACGGCTGGGTGGTGAAATCATCGTAGGAACTGTGAATGATGACGGTTTTGCCGATTACCTCATCCACGCTGAACCGCTCCAGCAGAACCGCGTTCCACGCGCTGCCGTTGTTGGCAAAGATGGGCGGCAGGTCGCCCGCGTGCTGCGGGTGGGGGCAATCGTTGGGATTGTAGTGTGAACCCGCGTCGGCAAAGGGGTCTTCTTCATTGCCGCTGCATGAACCGCCTTGATGGATGTGCATGGCGTGAATGGTATTGCCGCAGGGTTCGTCGGGAACGGGCAGTCCCGTCACAGCGGTCAGCACCAGTACGCCCTGCGGTTCGCTGTAAAATACCACGCTGCCTTCGATGTCGGGATACGCCTCCGAGCCGCGTATATCCGCAAATGCCGCCGGGGGATTGCTCAGAATCAGTTCCGCGAGCCGTGAAATAAAGCCGTTCTCCCCGTTGGTTACACTGTTCATTGCATTCATGTCCATTATGTCCACACCTTTCCAATCACATTCAACTGCACACGCAGTTATTACAGGATATGCGCCTTTCTCCCGAATGCAACCAGTGAACCAACAGCCGTCCGGTGTGAAAAATTCCTTTGCGGAACCATCAGCACCCGACGGCTGTGCAGTTACTTTCTGTTTGTATAACAGGAAGGCGCGATTATCTGATCATGTTGTAAAAATCTTCCAGCGCGCTGCCCATATTGTCGGCGGCGTTCATCAGACGGCGCCGGAGCTTGCGCTTACTCGGCATACCGCACACGCTCCCGAAACCTGCCGCGCCGACTGCCGCGCCCAGCAGCATTCCCAGACCGATGCCCTTCATCAGATGCTGATTTCTTCCGGTCATTTCCGCTCATCTCCCTTTCTTTGACGGACGGTTTTATCACCATGCCAAACCGTCCGCATTTTTATTATTGACAAGACGGCAATTTTGATTCATTATATATGTATGGATAAAATGCTATGAAGTGTCATGGTAATTTATGCCAATCATTCTATCACAGGAGACGAAACGTCACAATGGCAAGATTGAATATTGTATTGGTGGAGCCGGAGATTCCCCAGAATACCGGCAACATCGCCCGCACCTGCGCCGCTACCGGTGCCCGTCTGCACTTGGTCGAACCGATGGGTTTTAAAATCGACGACAAAAAGCTCAAACGCGCCGGACTGGATTACTGGTATCTGCTCGATATCACCTATTATGCCTCGCTCGACGATTTTTTTCAAAAGAACCCGGGCGGACAGTTTTATTATTTTTCCACCAAGGCACAGCACACCCATTCCGATATCACCTATCCCGACGACTGCTACCTCGTCTTCGGTAAAGAAACCGCCGGTCTGCCTGAATCGCTGCTCTATGCCAACCCCGACCGCTGCGTCCGGCTGCCCATGATCGGTCAGGCGCGCAGTCTCAATCTCTCCAACGCCGTCGCCGTCGGCGCCTATGAAGTCCTGCGCCAATGGGAGTATCCCGCACTGCAAAATGAGGGCAGGCTGCGCGAGTACGATTGGAATGACACATCTGTTTCATAATATCCGTTGTAAACCGTTACCGGAGGTGATACCAGAAAATGAAACGTATCTCCCGTATCGTCATCGTCAGTCTGCTCATGCTCAGTGCGCTCGCAACGGTTGTGGCGCTCCATCTCGGCAGCGGTGCGAAAAGCGTTTCGCAAGGAGACAGACCGCTTTCCACCACCGGTCTCAGCCTGTCGGACGAGGAATTCGCACTCTGCACCGGCGAATCCTATCTCTGCGGCGCGTTCTATGACGGACAAAAACTCACCGACGCGCGATGGTTCAGCAGCGATCCCTCCATTGCCTCCGTCGCGTCCGACGGCATGATTACCGCCCACAGCGTCGGACAGGTCACCATCCGCGCCGAGTATTCCGAACATCAGGAAGTGGAAGCGACACTCTGGGTCTATACCAAACCCGACGCCTCCGCTGCAAAAATCATCCGTTCTCTCGCCTCCGATGGCGGAGATGATGCTTTTCTCGCCTTTGCCACGCTTGCGCGGCAGCTTGCCTGCGCGAAGAATTATAAGGTCAAGCCTCTCGCCGATCTGCTGGACGGTCTGGTGCAATTCGGCAATCAGGGGGCAGGGGGCAGCGGTTCTCCCGAAAAAGCGTGGCAGCAGATACAAGCCGCGCAACGTTCTCTTGACGGCGGCGAATGTCAGTCAATTGACGCGGATACGCTCCGACGGGCAGCTCTCTCCGCTTACTGTCAGGGCGAAAAACTCGCGGGCAGTGTGACGCTCTCCTTTGCCGGCGACTGCACCTTCGCCTATTTCAATGAAACCGACAGCCCTCATTTGTTTCCTTCGGTCTACCGTCAATCCGGCAGTGTCACCTATCCCCTTGACTTAACCAGAAGCGTCTTCGCCGCCGACGATCTCACCGTGGTCAATCTCGAAGGCACCCTCACCCAATCCCGCCGCCACAAGGACAAGACCTTCTATTTCCGCGGCGAACCCGCCTATGTGGATATTCTCACCCATTCCTCCGTCGAGGCGGTTACAGTGGAAAACAACCACTCGATGGATTACTTTGACGAGGGCTACAACGATACCCTGCGCTGTCTTGGCGACGCCAAAATCCGCTATACCACTGCACTCTCCCCCGCCGTCACCGAAATCGGTACGTATCGCGTCGTGCTTCTCTCTCTTTCGATGGTGGGCGGCGACTATACCCCGGCATTGCGCACCGAAATGGAAGCTGCGATTCGTTCCTATCGCAACAGCGATACGGTCATAATCGTGAATCTGCACTGGGGAATCGAAGGCAGCGGCGTCCCCGAATCATGGCAGGTGGAAGCGGCACACAGCATGATTGACGCGGGCGCGGATATGGTGGTGGGACATCACCCCCACGTCTTACAGGGCATAGAGGTCTACAACGGTCATTATATCGCTTACAGCCTCGGCAATTTCAGCTTCGGCGGCAATTCCTCCGCCCGCAGTCCCGATACCGTGATCCTCCGTGCCTCCTTCACCGATGACAGCAACGGCAGCCGCCGCACCCGTGTATCTGTCGTTCCCTGTCTTACTACTTCCTCCGGCAGTACCGTCAATAATTTTCAACCCATGCCGCTCTTCGGCAGTCGGGGAGATGCCGCCGTCAATCGACTGCTCACCCTCAGCGCCAAACTGGATCACGGCATTCCGGTTGTGTCATGGTCCCGCATTCCCGACTGATCCGCTACACAGAAAAACCGTTCCGACCTGTGCTAAATGGCACAGATCGGAACGGTTTGCCTTTGTATTTCAGAAACTATATCAAACGACAATCAATGATTCTGTGTTTCAACGGAACAGTACAAAGTACGCTGTTGCGATTATTCAGCGGGGGTTTCCTCAGCAGCAGGAGCTTCCTCAGCAGCAGGAGTTTTCTCAGCAGCGGGAGTTTCCTCAGCAGCGGGAGCTTCCTCAGCAGCGGGAGCTTCCTCAGCAGCGGGAGCTTCCTCAGCAGCAGGAGCTTCCTCAGCAGCAGGAGCTTCCTCGGCAGCATTCGACGCGGCGGTGACAGCAGCGGCAGCGGCAGCAGCTTCTACAGGTGCAGCAGCGCTTGCGTCAGCGGGAGCAGCTGCTGCTTGATCAAAAGGGACGATGGGAGCCTGTTCTGCGGGCAGGCAGATGTCAGGAACATCCTGCAGCTGCACGGAACCGTTGCCCACAGCATCAGCCTTCAGCTTGTAGTATGCCTCTACCTTGGTCGCCTGCATATAGGGAGCAATCCAGATGTAAGCCAGACCGCAGGTGCAGATGCCCAAGATATGCCAGAGAATGAAGGAGAGATCCAGCACGAAGAGCTTGCCTTTGTTGCCCTTGGTCATAGCCTTGGACATTCTGAAGGCTTCCTTGCTGGAAAGCGAGGGATTCTCACCCAGCAGATACGGCACCATGCTGTACTCGTAAGACTTGATGATACCCGGAATGATAAAGAGCAAGCTCCACAGAGCGATCTTCACACCCATCCAGAGCATGATCAAACCGACATGAGCGAACTTCTTGAGAGGAGTGAAGATTTCGCCGAAACCGGTCTTCAGACCGCGACTCATCTCAAAGAAACGGAGCAGACCGACGGACAGCGGGAACGTAAGCAGTACTTCCACTACCAGATTGAGAATGCCCTGGAGGGAGGATGCCGCCTGCACCTGCTCACTGGGCTGAATGGCGGAATAATCGCCGTTCATGAGCGCCTGCATTTCGTCCTGATCGATGGTCGTCAGCGCGTTTACCTCAGTCGCGTCCGCACCGGTCACCAGACAGGAAACCGTCTGGGTAATCCACGATGCACAGCTGCCAAGCAAGCCTACGATAGCCATTGCTACCAAAGCCTTCCAAAAATACTTTTTCAGAGCGGCTTTCGCGTTGGTCTTCAATTCGGATCTTGACCAATTCATAGAATAAAACAACTCCTTTTCACATAACCTTTTTCATCCATTGTCTGAATAAAAAAGTTCTGAAATACCTTGGCACGTCACTTTTGCCTCTTCTATATTAACAAATTTATTTCAATTTTTCAATAGTTTTTTTATTTTTTTATCATTAATTCTTCGTTTTTTTCGGAATGATATATCAAAAAAGGAAGAAGCCGAATCCGGTTTCCCGTTTTCCGCTTCTTCCCGTCTGTATGATGCTCTGCCGCCTCGCTGTCAAGGGACAGAATCCTTTATTTCTTTGCCGTATCCTTGGTTTCATCCACCGTCTTGTCATCTGCCGCTGCGTCATCATTTTCCTCATCTTTCGGGTTGGAGCGGTAGGCATAGTCACGGTAAGCATAGTCGCGGTAGGCATAGTCGCGATAACGATAGGAATACTTATACTTATACTTGTAGTTATAATAATAGCCTCTTCTGCTGCCCTGCACATCATTGAGTACAAAACCGAGCATATTGGCACCCGCAAATTCCAACTGCTTGAGTGATTCAGCAATATCATCGTAAGTGGACATCTTGTGCTTGATGACCATTACCACGCCGCTCACCGAATTGGTCATGACCAGCGCGTCGCTGACCACGTTAATGGGCGGTGTATCCAGAATGATGTAGTCATACTGCTTGGCGAGCTTTTTGAGCAGGGCGGCAAACTGATCGGACGAAAGCAGCTCGGAGGGATTGGGAGGCATAGGTCCGGACGTCAGCACGTCCAGATTCTCCATGACGTCCGACTTGATGGATTCCTCCGGGGTGGACATATTGACAATCAGAGTGGAAAGTCCCTTGGTATTGCTGAGTTTGAAGGTCTTGTGCTGCACCGGCTTTCTCATATCGGCATCGATCAGCAGCACGCGGCTGTTGGTCTGCGCAAATGCCAGCGCAATATTCGCCGACACGGTGGATTTGCCGTCACTGGGATTCGGACTGGAAATGGCAATAATCTTTTTATTGGAGGTTCCCAGCGCGAACATGATATTGGTGCGGATGGACTTGTAGCTTTCCACCACGTTGAACGGAACCACCTTGTCCACCAACAGCATTCTGGGCGAACTAGTGGAATGACCCTTCTTTTTCTTCTTTTTGTTATCCTCTTCTGTGACAACTTTCTGCACATCACCCAGTACCGCTTTGTCAAACAACTCGGACAGTTCATCGGAGGTCTTGACGGTATCATCAAAGAAATCCACCACAAAAATCAGTCCGGCTGCCACCACAATACCGACCAAAGCGCCCAGAAGCGCGTTCTTCACGGCACTCGCCGACACGGGCGTATAATTGGGAACAGCGGGGTCGATCACTTCCACGGAACCGGCGCCCACCACGCGAATCAGAAAATCGGGCGCTACCTGCGCCATCATGTTGCACAGTGCAGCCGAAATCTCCGGATCCGTCGTAACAGCGGAAATCTTCATGGCTTCCGTCTCTTCAATGGATGTCATGGTAAAGCAACTCTTAATGGAATCGGTATCGATTCTGCCATCCTGAATCCTGAAAACGGAAGAAAGCGTTTCTTCATCAAATTCCAGCACCAGCAGATTGCCGATCTTGTCCATCACGGAGTTGCTCTTGAGCACCACCACATAGGTATCCACCAGCGACTTGGAGAATGTCAGATTGCTCAGGTTCACGCTGTTGTTATTTTCTTCCTGCGTAGTAGAGGTGGCAGTCACACGGTCACTTCTGACATACAGGGATGTGTAAGATTCATATTTGAGCGGCACCAGAAATTTTGTGTACAAAAAGGAGCATGTGCCAAATAATATGGCGCATACAATAATCAGCCAAATCTTACTCAAAAGCAGAGATATCAATTGCCTGATATCATAACCGTCATTTTGTTTAACCAATCAAACTACCTCATTTCATATGTCATTTTCTTCATTATAGCATTTTGCTATGTAAATGTCAATCTACTTTCACTCTCCCGATAGTAGTAATCCCCCCTGTCAAAGTCCTTTTTTTTGTCCATTATCACAATTTTTTTCTAAACCCATTGCCATAGTGTCTCTCGCTCTCTAATGGCGATCTGCCCTATTTATCACAAAATTTTCACTTGATTCCCATGGATATTTGTGATAATCTATACGGGATACAATTTATCAAATCCTCATGCGCCTGTGGTGGAATGGCAGACACGTCGGTTTTAGGAACCGATCCGCGAGGGTGCAGGTTCGAGTCCTGTCAGGCGCACCAACAGCGCCCGCTTTGCGTTGCAAAGCATGGCTAAGTGAAGAGTGAATGGTGAATAGTGAATAGAGAATAACGTAAGGAGATAACCTCCGCCGCGCTGTTGTACTATTCACTATTCACCATTCTTTATTCACTATTCACTGAACTTCAAATTAAGGAGATGTAGAATAAATGCAAAGCAGTATTCTTCTCGAAAAATCACTGAAATTTGCCGCACGAATTGTAAAACTGAATCGCTTTTCTTTTTCCGATTGACCATTGACACTGATGCATAATTCAATTATAATATAGTCACAATATTACTATAATAATTGAAATGGAGGGTAACTTATGAATATACGTCCATCCGCCGCTATCAGACAGAATTACAACGAAATCGCTGATATGTGCAGAAGAACAGCGGAACCCGTGTTCCTGACCAAAAATGGCGAAGGCGATTTAGTAGTTATGGACATTGAAACCTTCAATCGCAGAGAAAAAATGCTCCGACTCAGAGAGGAACTTCTTGCCGTTGAAGAGGACAGGCTGCACGGAAATACTGGCTGTACGCTTGATGAACTTGACAGTTATCTTGACGACATTATCAACGAGGCATAATATATGGAAGGACATAAGAAATACCGGGTGATCGTTTCCGATAGAGCTAAACTCATGCTGGGAACACATATGAGTTTTTTGAAACAACTAAACAAGGAAGCCGCTGTCTCTAAGAAAAAGCAAATTATGAAGGCGTTGCGTTCTCTTTCAGAAATGCCTACCAGATACCCTTTCTTCAATGAAGAACCGATTCTTCCTAACAAATATCATAAGATGTATATTGAAAAATGGTATCTGGTTCTCTATCAGATACAAGATGATACCGTATATGTTGAATACATCTTAGGAATCTGAAAGATTTAACTTGATAGCACTTTCTTTTGAAAGCTTGTGTATTTCATGATTTTTTGATAGAAACTATCATCTTATTTCTTTCAGATTCCTTAGATTGTCGTCAGGATCATAGCGGAATGATTATGTAATACAATATGAAGACACCAGTTTAACCCATGTGCATTTTTTTGCAAAGCCCTTCCGGAAACGCCGCTGTCGCGGCTCAATAAAAAATAAATAGACAACATGAACATCATCGCACCGTAAACAATCAACCTGAAAGGAGATCTTTTTCCTATGGAAACATTTCGTGAATTACCCTATCAGCGCCCCGATTTCGAAGCGCTCACCAAAGAAATGCAGGACTGTATCGACGCCCTGCGCAGCGCACAGAATTTTGAAGAGGCGCATGAAGTCTTTCTGCGCTGGAACAAACGCTCCATGACATTGGAGACCATGTACAGTATCGCCTATATCCGCCATACCGTCAACATGAAAGATGACTTTTACGACGGTGAGATTGCCTTTTTTGACGAATCCATTCCCCGCCTGACCCCCCTGATGAAGGCATGGACGGCTGCGCTTCTGGCAAGTCCCGCCCGTCCGGAACTGGAGGAAATTTACGGCAGCCACTTCTTCAAAACCGCTGAGGTAGAGGAATCTCTCATGAATGACGAGATTATTCCCGATATGATCGAGGAAAACACCCTCTCCTCCGCCTATTCCAAGACCGCGGCTTCCTGCTCCGTGGAATTCATGGGCGAAACCTGCAATTTCTACGGTCTGCTGCGCCATATGCAGTCCACCGACCGCGAAGAACGCCGCGCCGCTTTTCAGGCGTGGGCAAAACTCTATGAGGATATCTCCCCCACTCTGGAGGAACAGTACGGCAAATTGGTTAACGTGCGCTGCAACATCGCGCGAAAGCTCGGCTTTGACAGTTACGTAGATTATATCTATCCTGCGCGGGGACGGTATGATTACACCGCACGCGAAGCAGCGGATTTCCGCGAGGCAGTCAGAAAATACATCACACCTCTCTGCGACGAGATGTACCGCGAGCAGGCGGCACGGCTGGGCATTGACGAGCTGCAATGCTATGACGAGGAACTCATCTTCCCCGAAGGCAACGCCCTCCCCATCGGCACGCCCGAAGAACTGCTGGAAAAGGCGCACGGGATGTACAGCGAACTTTCCCCCCAGACCAAGGAGTACTTCGATTTCATGACCGAGCATGAACTCTTTGATCTGGTCACGCGTGAAAACAAGCATTTAGGCGGCTACTGCACATGGCTTCCCGACTATCAGGCGCCCTTCATCTTCTCGAATTTCAACGGCACCTCCGCTGACGTGGACGTACTGACCCATGAAGCCGGTCACGCCTTTGAATTCTATTATGCCTGCCGCCGTCTGCCGCTGGTATCCATGGCGGGTTCCACGAGCGAGATCAACGAGATTCATTCCATGTCCATGGAGCATTTCACCTATCCCTATATGGAACGCTTTTTCGGCGAAAACGCCGATAAATACCGCTATGCCCATTTTTGCAGCGCTCTCCGTTCCATTCCCTATCTGGTATCGGTAGACGAATTCCAGCACCGCGTCTTTGAACATCCCGAAGCCGGTCCTGCTGACTGGCGGCGCTTCTGGAAGGAAATCGAACAGAAATATATGCCGTGGCGCCGTTATGACGGCAACGATTTCCTCGAAAGCGGCGGGTTCTGGATGCAGAAACAGCACATTTTCCTCTATCCCTTCTATTATATCGACTACGCCCTCGCGCAGATGGGCGCATTTTCCCTCTATCGCCGACAGCTCACCTCCGGCGACGGCTGGAAGCATTACCTCGACCTGTGCGCCATCGGCGGCAAGTACGGCTATTTTGAAACCCTCGAACGCGCCGGTATTCCCGTACCGCTCTCGGACGGCGTCGTAAAGGAAATCGCCGACTTCGCCCGTCTCCACGCCGAGCAGTTGAAAGCCAGGCTCTGACAGCTTCTCTTGATTTTCAGGCAGTCACAAAAAGCAATCCTCCCTCCGGACATCGCGGAAAGAGGATTGCTTTTTTCGTCTTCGTTCATTTTTTACAGAACGTCAAATTGTACGCACACCGTCTTGACAAACGGGGACATCGTTTCATCATCGGTTGTCACCGTGAATTTTGCCCCATATCGGGACAGCAGCCGTGCCACGTTCATCAGACCCATGCCGCTGCCGCCTTTCTCACAGCGGGTGGTAATACGTCGACGCCCCATCTGTTGCAGCACCTTGGGATCAAACGGCTTACCGCTGTCGCTCACCTGAAGGCAAATGCCGTCCTCTCCTTTGCTCCACACCAGTCTGACCGCTTTTCGTCCCACCGTATCCCCATTCTCTCTGGCAGCCAGCAGAGCATTTTCGGTCAGTTCTGCCAGAAGTACATTCAGATCACGCCGCTCTACGGCTTTGTCCAGCAGCGCAAGGAACGTTCCGCTGTCGGAAGGCAGTTCCACGGTGAAATCCGTGCCGTCCTCCTTTGCCCGACGCGCCAGATAAGCCACAATCGCGTCGGTCGATACCGCTCCCATGCTGGGAAACTGCCGTGCATTCGCCTCATATGCCACGGCAGCTTCACTCCGTCTGCGGTAAATGTCGTCGAGTTCTGCGGCAATCGCCAGCGCCTTGTCCGCCAATCCGTCAGTTTCATGCCCGCGGCATTCCTCCGCACATTGCCTGACCGCCTGCACCATCGCGGGAATCAGCTTGTTATCCATGTGAATCATACCCGCCAGCCGGTCGTTCTCCTCCCGAAGCTCCCCAAGCTGACGTTCCTTTTCCACCAGACTTTTTTCCAGCAGCTTGAGTGAATCGACATTCGACCGGCGCACATATTCCTGACGGATATCCCACCGCAGCGAAAAATACATCGCCATAATACACGCCATGCCTGCCGCAAACAAAATGGTATTGCTGACGTCCAGGATATTCTTCCAGCAAAGAAAATTGAACAGCGTCATGACCGTCAGAAACAAACCGATCAGATAGACGCCAACATCCTCCTTGCCATACTGTATCAGATTCGATATGCCGCTTTTCAGCCTTTTGGGACGCAGAAAAAGCGCCACTATCCCGCATTGCAGCAACACAATCGAGCCTGCCATGATCATGTGAGCCGGGAGAGACTCATAAACCGCGTCCGCCTTTTCATAGCTTCCCAGTACCAGTTCACAATACCACACACCGATCACACCCGACAGAAAGGCACCCACAAACATCGCCGCATACCCCACGCCGCAGCAGATCAAGGTGTAAACCAACGCCTCGCGCGGGCGCAGATGAAAATACAGCATCAGTCCCAGCCACACCAGCGTGACCATCACCTGCAAATGCAGCGGCGCTACATGGGGTCGCAGCAAAACCATTCCCAGAAAGGGCAGCAGCATCGACAAAAGTCCCTTTATGCGTTTGCTGCCGACCGGTGCTTGGGGGTACACTGACAAAAACAATGTGTAAACATTCACACACAAAGTTCCGTATTTCAACGGGGTATCCATCCAATCGAATGTAGTATCATTAAAATGGTGCAACATTATTTCCTCCTATATGTAAAAGTCGGTATTACCAAAAAACTGTATTTCGTTGTAACAGAAAAAAAACAGCGCATTTCAATTGATTTTTCACAGCGTTTCCTATATAATAATTGAAAAGGCGGTGAATAAATATGCAAAGTCTATTTCAAAGCAACGCCATTCCGTCCGTGCTGCTGATCGAGGATGACGAAGCCGAGTGTCAGGCAATGCGCGAATGCTTCGGGCAGCGGGACGACATATATCTTTGTGAAACAACCCATGATTCAGAGTCGGCTGTGTCTTATGTGCGCGATCATGCGCCCGACGCCGTCATTCTTGATCTGGAGCTTCACCGGGGCAGCGGCAGCGGCATCACCTTTCTCACCGACCTTCAGAAATGCCGCTCAAAGCTGCCACGCTGGCCGTATATCCTCGTAACCACCCATAATCCCAGCCAGACCACCCATCAGGCAGCGCGCCGACTGGGCGCGGACTATATTCTCTATAAGCATCAGACGGATTACTCTCCGCAGATGGTGGCCGATCTGCTGTCTGATATGCTGTGTGTGCTTTCCAATCCTTCTCTGGAACCCCGCATTTCTCCAACCGTCCTCCGCCGTACCAGCATCTTCGCCGCACTCAATCGACTTCATATCAATTCCAAGCTCCTCGGATACCACTATCTCGCGGAAGGCATCGAACTGTATCTTGACGGACATACCCGCCGTCTCTTTGACATCATCGCTCAGTCCCACGGTAAATCTTCCGCCAGCGTGGAACGCGCTATGCAACATGCCATCACCCGTACATGGAACACCGTGGAAATCGATGTGCTTCTTGAAAACTACCATGGACATATCGACCCTGACAAGGCAAATCCTACTGTAATGGAATTTATCGCGTATTACGCTAACCAGATTCGTAACGGTCGATAAATGTCCTTCACTGAACGAAAATATTTTTTCATCACCAACAAAAACTTACATGGTTTTTCCATCGGCTATGCTATAATAAAAGTCGGGGACAGGCTTTGATTCCTCCCTCTATTGTGACTTTATCTTCTTTTCATATCACTTGCCAGCGTTCCTTATGGAAACGACTCGTCGGTCATCCGAGCATTTCCATGAGGAACGTTGGCTTTTAAACATTGCCTTTTGCGATATCACCAAGAAACCGCCGGAAAATACAAAGCCGTCCTTTGCGGTAAGGACGGCTTTGCAATTTGTGGATGGGGAACGATATTTTTTCTTCCGTCCGTCGCGCCGAAGCACGCCGCACAGAAGAACGCACAGTCAAACCTTTGGATAGCAGGGCATACCAACTTTTTCCTGCTCATTGGGTTCATTGTATCACAAAAAATTCAAAAAGTCAAGCAATATTTTTTACAAAATGCAGAGAGAAATTTCAGATATAGGTCACAATGACGGTATTTATGCCGCAATGCCTGTCTTTGTTCTATTTTCCTGCCACCAGCACCAGACCGCCCACACAGACTGCCACTCCCAGCAATTGCCGCAGCGTCAGCGTCTCGTGAAACAGCAGAAATCCCACAAACAGCAGCGCGCACGCCAGACAGATATTCGCCACCAGCGGCGCGGTATTGACGTTCCACCCCGCGCGGTAGACGTGGATATAGCCGAATTCCAGTCCCACGACCACCAGTCCCAGCGCGAAGGACGTCCAGTTGAGCCTGCCGAAATCCTGCCAGAGACCCTCACGCCCTTTTCCCAGCCAGTACAATCCAAAGGCGCACAGTCCTCCCACCAGATACGTCACCGTCAGCGACAGCATTGCGTTCCCGTCGGACGGCGTGCTTTTGGTAACGATGTTGTAGAAAATATTCGCCAGCACCACCAACGCAATCGGCCAGAGCATCTCCCACATATCATATCCCGTTCCTTTCGGTTTTGTTATCTTCGATGGGGCTATCTTATCATATTTTCCCGCGTTTGTCAAATCGGGCGGATGTCATAATGGGAAAAAGCGTTCCCCTAAATACTGCTTGCCCTTACCGCTTATTTATGCTATACTGTAACTCACAATCCGCAAAGTGAGGTATAAATCCCTATGGTCAAGCGCTTTCTCTCCTACTACCGCCCGCACCTGCGGCTGTTTACCGCCGATATGGCAGCCTCCGTGACGATTTCGCTCATCGGCATGGTCTATCCCCTCATGACCAACCGCCTGCTCAACGATTATATTCCCCATCGCGCCTACCGTTCCATCATACTCGCCGGACTGGGCGTGCTGGCAGTCTATTTTATCCGTATGCTGCTCCGCTATTTCGTGCAGTATCAGGGGCATATGGTGGGAACCTATATGCAGGCACAAATGCGGCGGGAACTCTTCGCCCATTTGCAGCGGCTTCCCTTCTCCTTCTTCGACGACCACGAAACCGGCGCCATCATGACCCGTATGACCAACGACCTGTTTGAAGTCAGCGAACTGGCGCACCACGGTCCCGAAAATCTGCTCACTTGCTCGGTCATGATTCTGCTGAGCTTCTGCTACCTCTGCACCATCGACATCTATCTCACGCTGATCATCTTTGCCTGCGTTCCCCTTCTGATGGCGGTTTCCCTGCATTACCGCCGCAAAATGCGGGACGCCTTCGCCGAACGCCGCAAAAGCAATGCCGTCATTAATGCCGATCTGGAAAGCGCCATCTCCGGCATACGCGTCACCAAAGCCTACACCAACGCCGAGCGTGAACAGGATAAATTTGAAGTGGGCAACCAACGGTATATCGACGCCTGCGCCCATTCATACAGCGCCATGGGTAAATTCCACTCTTCTTCCTCGTTCATTACCGATGTGTTCAACGTCGCGATTCTCATGGCGGGCGGACTGTTCCTCTATGCCGGACGCATCAACTTCGGTGAATATTCCACTTTTATCGTCTCGGTCAGCCTGTTTCTCACCCCTGTGCAGACCCTCATCTCCTTCATGGAGCAGTGGCAGAACGGCGCGACCGGATTCCGGCGTTTTATCGAAATCATGGAGATTTCCCCCGAACAGAACGCCCCCGACGCACAGCCGCTCACCGACGTCAAAGGACAGATCGAACTGCGCGACGTCTGTTTCTCCTACACTGAGAACGGTGAAAATCACACGCTCGACCACATTTCACTCACCATCCCCCAAGGCGGCAAAATCGCGCTGGTGGGACCATCCGGCGGTGGAAAAACCACCATCTGCCACCTCATTCCCCGGTTTTATCCCCTCCGGGAAGGAGAAGGCACCATTCTCATCGACGGGCACGACATCCGGGACGTCACGATGACGTCGCTCCGGCAGAACATCGGCATTGTGCAGCAGGACGTCTTTCTCTTCGCAGGCAGTATCCGTGAGAATATCCGCTACGGCAATCCCGACGCCAGCGAGGAACAGATCATCGCGGCTGCCCGGAAAGCCAATCTGCATGAGTTCGTGCTGTCGCTGCCCAACGGCTACGATACCGAGATCGGCGAACGCGGCGTGCGGCTCTCCGGCGGTCAGAAACAGCGCATTTCCATCGCGCGGGTCTTTTTGAAGGATCCCGCCATTCTGATTCTCGACGAAGCTACCAGCGCACTTGACAATGCCACCGAACTGCTCATTCAGCAGGCGCTCGACGAACTCTGCGAAGGACGCACCACGCTGATTGTCGCGCACCGGCTCTCGACAGTTCGTAACGCCGACAAAATCGCCGTCATCACCCAGGGACGTATTGCCGAATACGGTACCCACGCGGAATTGATCGCGCGGGACGGACTGTATCGGGAACTGTATGAGCTGCAATTCCGGGAAGAATAATCAGCCGCTTTTTTCCCATCAATGTCACACCCGTGTTATCAAACCAAAGCCGCGTGGTATAATAATACATACAAATAAGGGAGCGATACTGTCATCATGAAAGAAGAAACCTGTAACAAGTCCTATATTACCACCATCAGCGGACGGCGGTTTGACCCCACCGCCCCCGACCGCGAGGACATCGACATCACCGATATCGCCCATTCGCTGAGTCTCATCTGCCGCGCCAACGGTCATTTCAAAGAATTCTTTTCCGTGGCGCGTCACTGCGTCAACTGCGAAAAGGAAGCTGCGGCACGGGATTATCCAGTACGGGTAAGGCTGCTCTGCCTGCTCCACGATGCCGCCGAAGCCTATATGGGCGACATGACCCGCCCGCTCAAACGGCAGCTTCCCTATTACCGCGAGTGCGAAGCCCGGCTGATCGGGGACATTCTGGCGGCACTGGACATCGACCCGCCGGATGAGGAAGAAGCCGCGCTGGTCAAGGAAATCGACGACGCGATGCTCTGCCACGAATTCCGGATTTTCAACGGGGACGTGCTGATCACACCGCCGCCGGTGATTCATATCCACATCGAACACAGTGAGTGTCCGTTCACCGAAACCAAAGCCGAATTTCTGGAACTGTATCACGCATTGAGGGAGGAAGTACAATCGTGACCCGACAAGATGAATCGCTTCCCATGCTGCTTTCCGTCGTTGTCCCTTGCTACAACGAAGAATCCGTGATTCCCATGACCTACCGGGCGCTCTCGGATGAACTCTCGGCGCTGGTGTCCGACGGCGAGGACTATGAGATGATCTTCGTCAACGACGGCAGCAAGGACGGCACGCTTTCACAGTTAAAGTCCTTCGCGCAAAACGACACCCATCTGAAATATATCTCCTTCAGCCGCAATTTCGGCAAGGAATCCGCTATGCTCGCCGGTCTTCGCTATGCCACGGGACAATACACCGCCATCATGGACGCGGATTTGCAGCATCCGCCGGAGCTGCTCGCACAAATGCTCCGGGAAGCCCGCAAAGGGTACGATCAGGTCATTGCCCAGCGCGATCGCACGGGGGACAAAGCGCTGTCCTCCTTCTTCGCACGTATGTATTACCGGCTGGTCGATCGGCTGACCGACGTGGTACTCACCGACGGCATCGGTGACTTCCGGCTGCTCAGCCGCAAAGCGCTCAACGCGCTGCTCTCGATGAACGAATACAACCGCTTCTCCAAGGGGCTGTTTTCATGGATTGGCTTCAAGGAGACCGTTATCACCTATCGCAACCGCCAGCGGGCAGCGGGCGAAACCAAGTGGAACTTCCGTTCGCTGCTGCGCTACGGCGTGGACGGCGTGCTTTCCTTCAACGACAAACCGCTGCGCTTCTGTCTGTATCTCGGCGCAGCCGCCATCGTGGTAAGCGGACTGTATCTGTGCAGCCTTCTCCTGAGCATTCTCTTCGACGGCATCGACCTGCCCGGCTACTTTACCACCATTTTCGCGATTTGCTTCTTTGGCGGCGTGCAATTGGTGTCGGTGGGCATCATCGGAGAATACGTCGGACGCATCTATTACGAGGTCAAGCGCCGTCCGCACTATCTGGTGGACGAAACCAACCTGCCCATCAATCCGCCGCCTTCCACAAAATGACAAAAGAGGACAAGTCCCGCCACAGGGCTTGTCCTCTTTTTTGGTTTGTTATGGAAAAAAACGGTATAAATCTCCTTCTGCCCGTCAACAATATAGACGAAACCGTTCAGGCTGCCAGACCGTGTTCCCGGCAATAGCGGATGTTTTGGAGGTGCTCCTCATAGGTTTCCGCGTAATAATGCTTATCGTTGATGTCGTTGTAGAAGAAATACGCCTTGCAGGAACGGTCGGGATACACCGCCGCCTTGATCGAACTCAGCGAGGGCGAACAGATCGGACCTTTGGGCAGTCCCGCGAAATCGTAGGTGTTGTATTCGCTCACAAATCCTTCCGGCGCGTTCCCTACCACATAGGGATAATAGCGCGTCGCGTCGGATTGCAGCTTGCCGCCGGTGCCGGATACGGAGGGATTCTCCATGCGATTGTAGAAACAAGCCGCGATTTTCGCGCGTTCGTTATCGGTGGAGGATTCGCGTTCAATGATGGATGCGAGTATCACCGCGTTGTCAAAGGACATCTTCACCCGCTTGAAATTCTCCGCGTTGGCATTGGCATGTTCCACCAGCTCGTCCGACACTCTGGCTTCAAAATTTTTCAGAAAACGCCGTATCACGGAATCCGCCGATTCGGGGACATAAAAGCTGTATGTATCGGGATACAGATACCCCTCCAGCGGATATTCCCGATTGAGCAGGATATCGCGGTCGGGCAGGAAGGAGAAATCCTGCGTATAGTCGTTGTCCCGCATGGCGGCATAGAATTCCGCCGCGCCGCACACGCCCTTTTCCTCCAGCAGCGCCGCGTACTGCCGCACGGTGCGTCCCTCCGGAAACGTAATGTCAACGGTTGCAATGGTGGATGCCTGCCGGGTCTGCTGATGTTTGTTCCACCGCTGGGCAATCAGAATGCCCCCTGCCAGCAATGCGGCAAGTGCCGCCAGTGCCAGCAGCGAAGCAGCCATCGAACAGCCCTGACGCGATGATTTTGTTCCACGCGCTGCCATAGAATCATCCTTTCGTTTGATCGATAATTTCATTATACTGTCGCGGGGGACAGATGTCAATAGGTAAGAATTGCGGGTTCCGGGCAAATCCGTCCGGGAGGGTTCCTTTTTGGTATTCGCTGAACCCCGCGCTCCGCCTGGTGAAAACGCTCTGCTAATTATGCTTCGCTTTTTCTTTCCTTTTTTCAAATTCCGACAAATTTTTCACAATTCACAATGTACAATTATCTTTGCGCCGTTCCTTTCGGCGTACCCACTCAAAGGAGGATCCTTATGGAAGCACAGAATACAGCTATCCGTTTTTCACCCGAGGAACGACAGGAACTCTCCGCACTCCTTCGCCGCGCTGCTCCCCCGCTCACCGTGGCGCTGCTGAGTGCGCTCATGAACCGCGCGCCGCTGCCGGGAGGCTATTTCCCGTTCGGAGCCGCTTTTCTCGCGGCTGTTCCCACGGAATATGCCACCATTGCGGTAATCGGCGGCGTGGCGGGCTGTCTGACCGACGGACTGTCGTTCTTTGCCTCGCTTGAGGGTCTGCGGCATGTCTCCGCCTTACTCGCGGTAGGCGGCATCCGCTGGGCGCTGGGTGAACTCCCCCGCATCAATACCGCCCGGTATTATCCTTTCTTCACCGCACTGGCAGGCGTCTGGCTGACCGGCATGATCATTCACGGTACCATCGGTTCCCTGTTCTCTTACCATTCGCTGTTCTTTGCCGTGGAGGGTATTCTGGCGGGACTGGCTGCCATGTGCTTTGTGGGAGCATCGCCCCTTCTTTCTCACCCCGCACATACGGCAGTCAGATGGCGCAGGCAAACAGTCGTATCGCTGCTGATTGTCATCTGTGCGGCGGCTCTGCCACTTTGCCGGTGGGAAGTCGGACGGCTCTCTCCCGGGCGGGTCGCGCTGCATCTCGCGGTTCTGCTGGTACTGCCGTTTCTGAAAGAGATCGGCGGAGCGGTAGCCGGTACGGCGGCAGGTTGCGTTACGGCGCTGGCACAGTTCAGCCTCTATCAAGGAACCGTCTGCCCGGCGGCGGGTCTGCTGGCAGGTTACGCGGCGCGATATGGACGCATATTCGCGTCGTCGGTGTATATCGCCGCCTGCCTGACCGGTTCGCTGGCGACGGGACAATTTGACGTCTTCTTCGCCGCAGAGGTAACCACGGCAGGTGTCATCGCCTGTCTTGTTCCCTCCCGATTCGTCAGACAACTGCTTGAAACAGTCGGATTCCTGCATCAGAAAAGCGACGACACATTGCTCACCGACCAATACAGCCGGGCAACGGGAGAACGTCTGCGTCGGTCATCGTCCGCTCTGCGGGGTGTATCGGAAATCGTGGAGAAAGTGTCGGCGGGATTGTACAGGCACGACGATACGCAGGAAGAAGCAACCGTTTTCCAGCGGGCAGAGGCAAGAATCTGTGCCGACTGCGCCTGCCGCGACCATTGCTGCGGCGACAGCGACAGAGGGCAGCAGGAACGCGTCCGGCGGCTCCTATCGGGTCTGCGCGAAAACCGCCTCGGCTCTCCACGGGATGTTTCCCGCGCACTGGGCATCACCTGCATTCGTCAGGAGGCTTTTTTTGCCGAACTCAGGGAACAATTGGCATACCGTAACGCTCACAGCGGCACCCATCGCAGAATCTCGCAGGTACGCACGGCAATGGGACAGCAGCTCGATGGCGTGGCACTGCTGCTAGGAGAATTGGGGGATGAACTGGCGCAGCCTGACCGCGAGGATATCGGCGCCGCGGATCGATTGACCGACGCTCTCAAAACCGGCGGCTATGAGGTAATCCGCGTGCAGTGCAGTGAAAACCGGCACTCCCGGCGCAGCGTGATAATGACGCTTTGTGAGACTTACAGCACCATATTGGAACAGAGTGAGTTGGGTGCGTATGTCGGGGAATGTCTGGACGGCGTATTCGGCGCGCAAACGGTAAAACAACAGGATGGGCTGCTGCATATGGAACTGACGGAACAGCCATTCTACCGTCTCGATGTCGGCACAGCCCAGCATTGCTGCAACGGCGGACGCTTTTGCGGAGATGCCTGTGAGCAGTTTGAGGACGGCGACGGCTGCGGCTATCTGCTGCTGAGTGACGGCATGGGCAGCGGCGGACGTGCTGCGGTGGACGGTGCGATGACCTGCGCGCTGTTTTCCCGTATGCTTCGCGGGGGCTTCGACTGTGAGAGTACAGTCAAAATCACCAACGCTGCTCTTATGCTCAAATCCGAAAAGGAATCTCTTGCCACGGTGGACTGTCTTCGGCTGAATCTTCTCAATGGGCGTGCCGTCTTTTTCAAAGCGGGGGCAGCGCAATCTTATCATGTGCGGGAGGGTGTGGTCAATCGCATTGATCCGCAGTCGCTCCCGCTGGGCATTCTGCGCGAAACCGACACGGCACGGTATGCCTTTACCGCCGAAGAAGGTGATCTCATCGTGATGCTGTCCGACGGGGTGCCGACAGACGACAGTCTGTGGTTTGAGAAATTACTGGAGCAATACGCGGGGGAACCGCCCGAAGCCTTTGCCCGTTTTCTGCTGCGACGTGCCATCAATCGCCGCCCCGCCCACGAGGACGACGATATCACCGTCAGGGTCGCAGGGGTACCGACGAGAAAGAATAAGGAATAATGAATAAAGAAAAATAAAAAAGCGACCCGCAATTACCCGCGTATTTTTCCCCGGCGGCGGGGATTCCAAGGGGACGAGTCCCTTTGGCGGGTGCAGGGCAGGAGCCCTGCCAGGGACCGGGGCAGCGCCACGGCAGGCAGGCTTTAGCCTGCCGAGCGAGACGAGACACGACCCACAACGGGGAAGGGCGAATGCAAACAAGGAACCCTCCCAAAACAGAAAACCGGCGGCAGTTTCCGAAAAAGCTCGGAGACCGTCGCCGCTTTTTTTATTCCATCTGCGAAAAAAGTTCCCAAATCTTATCCTTTTTCGCCAGTCCCTCGGAAAACGCCGTGGCATTGCCGCAGGCGGTGCCGAGCCGTAAGGCATAGGCATAATCTCCCGTGCGGATAAATCCCGCAAGAAAGCCCGCCACCATTGAATCGCCCGCGCCAACCGTGCCGATCACAGGCTCTTTCAATACGCCGGAACGATAGCATAAACCGTCCTCCGCAAACAGTATCGCGCCGTCACTTCCAAGTGACACCAGCACATTCCGCGCACCCAGCCCGCTCAACTCCCCAGCGCATGACGCAATCTGCCGTTCATCCGTGAGGGACAGTCCGAAGAGTTCTGAAAGTTCCTGCCGGTTGGGCTTGATGAGAAACGGACGGTAACGCAGGCATCGCCGCAGCAGTTCTCCTGTCGCATCCACCACCGTAAGCACGCCTTTTCCTTCCAGCCGTGCCAGCATCCGCTCATATGCGTCCGGCGGGACGGTGGGCGGAATACTCCCCGCCAGTACAAGGGTATCCCCCTCCCCCATCGCGTCGGTTTTCGCCATCAGACGTTCCCATTCCTGCTCACTGACCGGCGGTCCCTGTGCGTTGATTTCACTTTCCCGGTCGGCTTTTATCTTGACATTGATGCGCGACACGCCTTCGCGCAAGCGAATCCAGTCGGCTTGTATGCCCTGTCCGCGCAATTGTGTTTCAATCGCGTCGCCCGTAAAGCCCGCTGTAAAGCCCAGCATGGTGCTGGGCAGTTCCAGCTCCGCCAGAACACGGGACACATTCACGCCCTTGCCGCCAATCTCATAGCGCTCCCCCGTCGTCCGGTTGGTCATGCCGTTCACAAACGCGTCCAGATGTACAATATAATCTATGGACGGATTCATCGTCACCGTATAGATCATGGTTTTGCCTCCCTACGAATGGTTATAGCCAATTGCTGCCATTTTATCACACACCTCCGTGAAAGTCAATCCGGCGCACGGCAACCGCACTGGAAATCATTTTTTAGAAGCATTCCGCCTGAATTCTTCAATGACCTTGCGGAGATTGGTATAGGTCATCTTGCCTTCGTCGCGGTCGCTGCACACGCACAGCCCCACCTGCTCCAGACCGCCGGCGTGGTTGTCCTTGACCAGAAAGCTGACATGAAACGTCTTGGTCTCCCCCTTGTCGAGCTTGATGGAGCAAATTTGTTCTGTCACGTCATATTCGTTTTCTCGGATATAAACCTCCGGGCAATAGTTATTGTACGGCTGTTTGCCATTGTAAAGCTCCAGATAGAACAGGTTTTCAAAATAGCCTGTATCTTCCCAATCAAAGGTACTCAGCGATTCCGTAAAGTTGGCGTCAATATTGTGCAGCTCTATCGCGTATTCCAGCAGATAGCAGTCTTTGGCGAGCTGACCTGTCTCTTCATCATATCCGAATTCAATGCTGTAATCATCGTGATATACCCTGTCCTTGGGACCCGTGGCATACAGATTATCGTAGACCTTCACACCCTTGACGCGATATTGAAAATGTCCGTAATCGCTGCTGATGCTTGGAACGCCATATGTCTCGATTTCGGTCCGATACCACACCTTTTTCCATTCATCCGGGAATGTCGCGGGCGAGGTGGCAGGCAGAATCCGGAATCCGTCTGTATTCTCATATGCCTTTTCCTTGGACTTGTCGGCAGCCACCTTGCCGGGCTTCATCTCGTAGCCGTAAACCTTGATGGAACGGATATTTTGGATATCCACCGGCGTATCAAAATAACAGTGAAAGTGATCAAACTTCGAATAATCCCTGCCAAAATAATCCCCCGGCATGGAAATACCGTTCTTCTCGGTATAGGAAGTACCGTCCTTCATCGTAACCTCGATTTCCGGCACGTCAATGGTTCTGAGGCTGGTATCCAGCACCTTGCCGGTACCCGCCGCTCCCGAAAAATTCATATACCACGGGTTGATAACCATGTCGGCAACGTCCTCATCCGCCGCCTGCGTAAAGCCGTAGACCTCTTCGGGAAGTGTGTAGCAGTTGGGCTTGGACACTTTTCCCATATGGAAGGCAATCTCCATATGGCAATCGTAGGGCTCAGTCAGATCACGCCCCGGAAAATTGTCCATACCGCTGTAACGCAGGATAAACTGGCTGCCGTTTGTAAAAAATTGATCTACGCGGCTGCTGAGATGATCGCCGCCGTACACCCGCAGCCACGTCACGCTGTGCGCGTCGTGTTCCAGCAGCCGACGGAACGTGGACAGCCGTTCGGAAACGCCGCCGATATCTTTATTAGGATCGGCATCCGTCTCCTTGACATTGATGAGCTGGTCATACGCCCAGCAGGGCGCGTCAGTGTAACCCCCGTACTCGTTGATACGAAACATCTCATCGGTCAGCACCAGCACCGACGGGTCAAATTCCACCTTTTCGATAACATAGAGCGCGTTACCGTCACACATAGCCTGCGTGACCGTCACGGTGACGCCCTTGTCGCTGGCACTTTGGTTGACGTCAAACAACAGGTCTTCATAATGGCTCTCGGAAAGCGAATGGAAATACTGTCCGAAGGTTTTGTGCAGCGCACCGGCTGCCGCCATCGAACCTACTCCCACACTGCACGCCAGCACCACGGCGGCAGCCGCGACTGCCGGTTTCTTGAAATTCATTTTGTTCCGCATGGAAACCCCTCTTTTCACACTGCATGCTTTCACCGTCTCCGATTGGGACGCCACGCGGACTTTTTGGAATGTTTTTTCAAGAATCCGCTGTTTTGTGTCTTTATCTAATTCCAAATCTCCTGTCACTTCCTGTACAGCGTCATACGACAGTTCACGAAGCTCCTTTTCCGGCTCGAAATTCTGTTTCATGTATCCATACCTCCTTGACTGAGCAATATCGTCCGTAGCTTATCCACCGCGCGGGACAGTCGTTTTCGCACCGCCGCGTCGCTCATGTGCATCGTCCGCGCAATCTCGGCGGATTTCTGATTGTAGTAATACCGCCTCACCAGCACGTCCCTGTCCGTCTGTTCCAGCCGTTTGAGGGCGTCCACCAACGCCTGCTGCGCCAGACGCCGTTCCACATTCTCCTGCATATCGGTCGCATCAGCAGTAACGGCGGCAATTTCATCAGTCATCTCCACCATGCTGACCCGTGCGATATGCCTGCGGTATTCATCAATGCTCATACGCTTGGCAAGCGTGGAAAGATAGCCTTTCAAGCTTCCTCGTTTGAGATCAATGTCCGTGCGTTTTTCATACACGCGGCTGAACACAAAGCTGACCATTTCCTCGATGTCGTCAGCGGCAAGAACCGATCTCAATTTGCTGTACACAATGGTATAGACAAAGGACGAATAGGTTTCGATCAACTCGCGCAGTCCCTCCGACGGGTCGTCCTCCAGCAAATCGAGTATCTCTTTATCCGACACAAACTTCACCTCACTGTTTTTTTGATTGCAATGAACCGGTTCATTTGGTAAGGTTGCTCCTTACATCTGTTACATTCGGACGATATCGGAAACTGTGACGGGAATTTCTATCAAACACAAAAAAAACCGCCGACCGCAGCCCTTTGACAAGAGCCGCAGCCGACGGATTTTCAATATTCAGTGGTAAATCAAGCCAAAGTAAAATTACTTCACTTCGACGGTAGCGCCGACTTCCTTCAGCTTTGCCTCGATAGCCTCGGCATCGTCCTTGGAAACAGCTTCCTTAACAGGAGCGGGAGCGCCGTCCACCAGAGCCTTGGCTTCCTTCAGACCCAGACCGGTGATCTCGCGGACAACCTTGATGACCTTGATCTTCTCAGCGCCGGCATCCTTGAGGATGACGTCAAACTCGGTCTTCTCTTCAGCAGCAGCAGCACCGCCAGCGGTAGGAGCGGCAACGGCAACAGCAGCAGCGGCGGAAACGCCGAATTCTTCTTCAATCGCCTTGACAAGCTCGGAGAGCTCGAGAACGGTCATGGCTTTTACTTCTTCGATAATGTTTGCAATCTTCTCAGACATGGTAGTTTACCTCCATAAATAAAAATCAAAATCAAGTGGCAGAAATTATTCTGCGGCGGGAGCCTCTTCGGCGCCCTCGGACTGCTTGTCGGCAATCGCCTTGATGGCAATCGCGAGACCCTGAATGGTTGCGTTGAGACCAAACGCCAGCTGGGTGAGAAGGGTTTCCTTGGAAGGCGTCTTCGCAAGAACCTTGACTTCGTCAGCATTCATCGCCTTGCCGTCAATGAAGCCAGCCTTGATGGCAAAGCCGGTCTTGCTGCCCTCAGCGTAATCGTTGAGAATCTTGGCGGCGGCAATGTAATCGGTCTCGCAAGTGGCAATAGCGGTGGTACCGTTGAGCACTGCGTCATCAATTTCTACACCCGCGTCGGCAGCAGCGCGCTTGATGAGGGTATTCTTGGCTACGGTGTAGACAACGCCCGCCTCACGGAGCTGCTTGCGGAGCTTGGTATCATCGGCAACAGAAATACCGGTGTAGTTGACGATAACGCCCGCGACAGAGGCTTTCATTCTGTCGGAGAGGTCGGCAACCAGCGCCTGCTTCTGCTCCAATACTGCTTTACTCGGCATGATAGTTTCACCTCTGAAAATATAATCACAGCCATACAAAAATGTCCGTCCCTGAACCAGCCAAGGACGGACAGAAATTTTTACAGACACAAACACAGCCTGTCGCACGACAGCCTCTGTTCTCTTGAAAAAAGCTCTGTTTCCCTCGGCAGGCGGTTTGCCACAATGACAAACACATTGAACATGTTCCATTCATGCACCTGCTGTCTTTGGTAGCGGCGTTCGACCATGACTATGACAAAACGCCTGTTACACAGCTTTCTGATTTTACCATATGAGATACGATTTGTCAAGGGGTTTTCAAAAGATTTTTACATCCACGCATCCAGACCGACCCTGATGGACGTTACCACATCGGATTCGCCGTCCATGTAAAAGACCATCGAGTAATATTCTCCCGAATAGGCGGTTTCATCCTCGTTCCATACCAGCGGGTCGGAATAATAATATTCAATCATATAGGTGTTGTCATATTCCTCATTGGTTTCCCAGCGGTGGATATAGGCATATTCCAGCTTATCCTTGGGTTTGATGTCGAGGATATCATTGGCATTGTAATCGCCGTAGAGATACTGACCGTAATCCGAATCGCTGTTGTCAAACCGCAGTTTCGGCGCGTCAGGGTCAACCACAAACGACGTAATCACTTCATCGGCGGAACAGCCGACACGCAGACCGTTGGCAAAAACGTCAGCAGGGTCTTCACTCCATATCGTGCCGAGCGTGAAATTTTCTACCTTGCCGTTCAGTGTGTCAAAAAATGACAGGTGCAGTGTGCCGTAGGTCATTTCGGTATAGGGTCCGTAGATAAACTGATCCTCCGTGAAGGTGTTCTCGCTGTCAGGCTGACCCATTGCCGCCTTGACCTCATCGGGGGTCATGCCCAGCGTCACCTTTTCGTTGGCGGTGAGATCGCCCTTGCCGAAGCGATGCACCGTCGTCGTCATATCGCTCCCCGACAGCAGATCGGACAGGGATACAAGATCGGACGGCGACACGCTGCCCAGTCCGTCACAGCCGCACAGCGCGCTTGCCGTCAGCATGGCAAATGCCAGCAATACACAAAGTCTTTTTTTCATAATCCTTTACCTCCCGGTTATTTTATCGGAATACCTCGCCGCTCTCGGTGAGCAGCTTTTCTCGCACGGTATCGCAGCGTTCAAAAGAAATCCCCCGCGCCTTTTCAAAGCCTTTCAGGACAATATTGGGGTTGATATTGAGCGCGTTGCCCGCCGGCAATCGGATTGCCAGCACCGCACCGTCACCCTCTGTATTCACGGAAAAATCCATGACGTGCGGCTTGATGTCGATATCCACAAGCTGCTTCTTTTTGTTCTTCTTCTGGACGATGATTTCCGCTTGCGACAGATAATCCTCCAGCGCGGCGGACAGCGCCTCTCCGCCCATGTCTGCCGCAGTCAGCCCGATGCGGTAGACAGCCGAATGAATCGCCGTCGCCTTTTCGCCCACATAATTGACCTCCGTCACCTCAATGCCCTCGCACAACGCGGCATTGAGACGGCTTTTCACCTCATCGAATCCCATGCTGTCGGTCAGACGGACGTCCATACTCTCGCACAGTCCCGCCGTACCCAGCGACAGCGGCAGCGCAAAGGTCATGAACGGGTGGGGGTTGAATCCTTCGGTGTACCAGATCGGCACGCCCGCCCGGCGTATGGTGCGGATCATGCAGCGCATTAAATCCAGATGCGACATATATTTGGACGTTCCCTGCTTGACAAAATAAATCCGTATCGGCAGGCAGAGCGTCCCTTGAATGTCAACCACGTTCTTCATGCTTGGTTTTAAAGACACTGCACACACCTCCCGTCAGTTTGTTCGCGCCGCAGCCCGCGCATTGCTGACGGCAGTGCGGCGTGGTCTGGGACGCGAGCGCCTTCTTATGCTCGCGAATCAGGAATTCCTTGGTAATGCCGTAATCCAGATGATCCCACGGCAGTATCTCGTCATAATCGCGGCGGCGGTTGGCGTAAAATGCCGGGTCGATGCCGCATTCCGCGAAGGCTTCCAGCCAGCGGGGGAGGGAAAAATATTCGTCCCAGCCGTCGAATCGGCAGCCCTTCTCAAACGCCTTGAGCAGCACCTTCATGAGTTTCCGGTCGCCGCGCGCAAAAACCGCCTCCAGAAAGCTTGTGTCCGCGTCGTGCCAATTCAGCGTAATCTTGCGGCTCTTGACGCTGTCGCGCAAATGCTGCTGTTTCATGTGTATGGTGGGAATATCGTCCTGCGGCTCCCATTGGAAGGGAGTGAAGGGCTTGGGTACAAAAGTGGACGCGCTCGACGTGACATTCACGCCCTTGCCCTTGGGCTTGTCCGGGTTGCGGTAGAATTCGTCCACCACCTTCTGCGACAGAACCCCGATGCCTTCCACATCTTCGAGCGTCTCGGTGGGCAGTCCCAGCATGAAGTACAGCTTGACGTTCGTCCAGCCGCCCTTGAACGCTGTCCGGCAGGTGTTCAGCACTTCTTCTTCCGTGACATTTTTATTGATGGTGTCGCGCAGACGCTGGGTGCCCGCTTCGGGCGCAAAGGTCAGTCCGCCGCGACGCACCTTCTTTAATTTCTCGGTC
Organism: Clostridia bacterium; assembly: GCA_017395425.1. Lineage (GTDB taxonomy): Bacteria > Bacillota > Clostridia > Oscillospirales > Acutalibacteraceae > RUG762. The sequence goes on from JAFPUM010000062.1 coordinate 56,901, forward strand.
AGCTCGTCGCTGAATCCGTCGATGCGCAGCGACGGCAGCGATACGCTCACCTTGCTTTGCTCCGTCCAGTCCAGCATATTGTCGAGCAGCTCAGGCAGCTCGGTGTAATCGCTCGAACTCAGCGAGGACAGCGAAATCTCGTCATAGCCGGTGGTATCGCACAGGCTATGACTTTGACTGTCCACGGTGCGGAAATCCTTCTCGCGATTGGGACGGTAAATATAGCCCGCCTGACAGAACCGGCAGCCGCGGATACAGCCGCGGAAGATCTCCGTTACCGCCCGGTCGTGGACAATTTCAATGATCGGCACCACGAAATTTTCGGGATAGTAGACGCTGCTCATGTCCTGTATGATGCGTTTCTGTATCGTTTCCGGCGCTCCGTCACGCGGCGTGAAGGCGGCAATCGTGCCGTCCGCCTTGTAGGTTACGTCGTAGAGCGACGGAATATACAAGCCCGGAATCTCCGCCGCCGCGCGCAGGAATTTCTTCCGGTCGAAGCCGTTTTTCTTATGCTCGCGGTAGAGGTCGAACATCTCAATGCTCACCTCTTCCCCCTCGCCCAGCGATACGATGTCCGCCAGCTCCGCCAGCGGTTCGGGATTGCAGACGCAGGGTCCGCCGATCACCACCAGCGGATCGTCATTGGCACGCTCCGCCGCCAGAATGGGTATCCCTGCCAGATGCAGCATGGTCAGCACGTTGGAATAGCTGAGTTCGTATTGCAGCGTAAAGCCCACAAAATCAAAGTCCCTCACGCTGTCGCCGCTCTCCAGTCCGTAGAGCGGGATGCCGTGTTCCCGCATTTTCGCTTCCATATCCGGCCACGGCGCAAAGACCCTCTCGCACCACACGTCCGGAATGGTGTTGTACAGTCCGTACAGGATTTTCATGCCGAGATGGGACATACCGATTTCGTACACATCGGGAAAACAGAAGGCAAAGCGGATATTCACGTCCGCCTTATCCTTCACGACGCTGTTCGGCTCGCCGCCGACGTACCGCCCCGGCTTCTCCACATCGAGCAGGAAGGATTCAATATCATTTCGTACCAAGGTCATTCCTCTTTTCAAAACAAATCGCTGTGCGTGCCTGTACGTGATAGGAATAAAATCAACTCATTATCGTCAATCTTATATACTAACAACCAGTTCGGTTCAATATGACATTCTCTGAATCCGCTATAATTTCCTGCTAAAGCATGGTCGTGATATTTTTCTTCGAGCGTCTCACGATTTGCAAGTTTCTCCACTATTGAATCAAGAAGGTTCAAATCATAACCTCTTTTGGCGGCTAGCTTCAGATCCTTTTTGAATCTATTGGAAAGAACAATCTCAAGCATCTTCCAATACCTCTCTCATCGCATCTTTGAATGAAGCATACCGTTTGTACTTTTCCGGGTGCCGCTGCATTTCAAAGTATTCGTCCATAGCCGCAATCGTATCATCGTTAGGCGTTCGTCTGGAAATCTCAAACGGAATGGCGTTTTCATAAATCGCCTGACGCAGAAAAATATTGATGGCTGTGGACAAGTCCATGCCGAAATCCGCAAAAAGTTCCTGCGCCCTCGCTTTTACTTCGGGGTCAATGCTGATATTGGCGGTTGTTTTTGCCATGATAGGTGCCTCCTTGTATTTTGTAATATTATTATACCCTTTTCCAACATTTTTGTCAATATAAATTGCGCATAGAATCACCATTCAATGCTTATATTACCACGCAAAAAAAGAGGACACGCCGTTTTTATGGCATATCCTCTTGGGAATCACACTGTTTTGTCGTTGAAAAATCACACTATGGTATCTTTCTTTCTGCGATTGGGTGCAAAAGCCAGCACCATGCACGCGATGCCGCTGCACACACACGCAACCGTTGCCGCCACATAGGGAATGGCTCCGTCGCCTGTCTTGGGGACCGGCGGGTCGGGTGTGGGAGTAGAAGGTGTGGTGGGAGTAGAAGGTGTGGTAGGTGTGGAAGGCGTGACGGGATCGGGGTCGGGGGAAGGAATACTGGGTGCCAGAATCATTTCCGCGTATTCCGCCACAAATACAAAATCCATCATTGCCACTGTACCGCCGAAACCGTGCGGAAGAGCGGTAGCGCCCACCGTGTTCAGGGAACGCAGCAGCGAAGACGAAACCGACGATACCGGCGAAATTGCCAGCGGCACCGTGGGGATTGGCTCGGACGTGCCGGGCGAGGCGGGAAGAGGCGTCACCGAGAAGGGCTGACCCGAACGCGCCGTTGTGATGGTCTGGGGCAGATTAGTGATGGATTCCGGGATTTTCAGCGAGATGGAATAATCCTTTGAGACGTTGCTCTCAAACCACCCCATATCATACGCCCGGATCATCTCATTGTCGGACACAACTGTTTTGGCATCGACCGAGTAGTAACTCTGCGCATACCCCTCTTCATAGCCGTTCAGATAGCCATACTTGTACCACTTGGAATCGTTTCCGTTATACTGATTATCCTTGTAACTTGTGTACGCGTCCTTGTTGGCTTTGCTGTCTGCCGCACCGGCGGTAAAACCTGCCTGATAGCCATTGTTGAACGCCGTGACATCTTTCGTCTGGTTTTTACACTTCTCATTCACACCGTCTTCATAGCCTTGCTGATAGGCTTCAACTATTTCCTCCGCGATGGAAGCATTGGATGACGTGTAACTGAAATTGGTTCTGTAAGGATCAGTCGAACTACCGTCAGTTTTGCCTGCCTCATAGGCGTCTCTCACCGTATCCTGCGAACTGACAGGAACCTTTGAACCGTCACGGAAACCGTTATCGTAGCCAATCATCATTTCACTTTCATCGTGACCGACGTGACTGGCTATCGTAGAAGGATTGATGCTGTCATCCTGTGCTATACGGTTGGTTTTTTCGGCTCCTGCCTGACCGTCCTGATAGCCGACAATATATCTCCAGCGCAGATAACCGTAGTTATAGTAATCGTCTGTGCTGTTATGACTGCCGTTCTGCGCGTCCTGATAACCTGCCAGCCGCCGTCCTGACAGATAGCCTGTGTAGTAGTTCTTATAATACAAAGGATCCTTGCGTTCGCCCGACGGGACGGTTTCATCGTGTGAATTGGGGGAGGAAGCTTTACCTGCCAGACCGTCTTCCTCGCCTTTATCATACCGTCCGTAGTGATAAGCAAACATGAACAACTCATCATCTTCTGAATAAGGAGCCATAAATGGCCAATCCTTATAACCACATTGATAGCCTATATGATATTCAGTACTATCTTCTGATTCATCGTTTGCACCATAGAAGGCGTTTTTCCAATTATAATTCTGGAGATACGTGTCCTCAGACAATCCCTCGCCTGCCAATATGCCATCCACCCCTACCGCATTCTGCGGCGCGGGAATCTGGCTCTCCTGGGTGAAGACGGTCGGCACGGAAGGCATTCCCGTGCCGGTCACGGTAAAGCTGCTCAGCAGCTTCTGAGAGGCGGCGTATTGCTGGTCGGACGTATAATCATTGGTTGCGGCGTTCCATGCGATATACTGATTCTTGTCAGTGGCGGTGAATCTCTCGAGCTTCTTCTTCCAATCCTGCGGCTTTGCGACATAGAACCAGAGCCGGAAGGGTTTTGAACCGGTGTTCTTCACCTCAAAGGCGGCTGAAACTGTATCGCCCGGGACAAGCAGCTGGGGTTGGGTGTCATCGCTCCAATTATAGCCGCTGTTCCACACGCTGTCGTCCAAGCCGTAGCCCACATCAAAGAAATTGTGCGTCTGGGAATTGACGGCAGCGTCGGAGCTATTCTTGACCGTAAACGCAAAATCGTTCTCATTCACACCCTGCACCGAGACATTGCGGTAGGCGTAAGGATGCCAGCCGCTGATGACGTCCTTCTGGACAAAGGCGCCTGTGCCGCAGACGCCGGCGGAGACGAACAGCGCACAGGCGGCGAGTGCCGCCGCCGCACGCATCCATTTTTTGATGATCATGGAGTGATCGTCCCCTCCTTCGCCTCGAATTTCAGCGTTTCACCATTGAGTGTCGTGGGCCATTCGATGATATAATTGCGACCGTTGCTACCTCTCAATTCTTCGATTGCGGCACCGATATACTCGCTCTGCACCGCTTCCGCCATCACGGTAATACTGCCAGTGATGCCGTTATAAGGCTTTCCGGCATCAGGAGGATCAAGGTGAAACTGTTGAATGAGAGGTTTCGTTTCTGCATTCACACTGATGGGAGCCTGGTAATACCAGCAGTCAAAGTCCTTGAATGCACTGCCGGCATCGTCCGCATAAGGATTAATTCCCAGTTTCCAACGAAAATTGCTGGTATCATCGTAAGCACCACCAGTTACCTCCGGCACGATTTTATCCGCGCCGGGGTCGGGCTTGGTACCGTAATCCCAGCTTCTTTTCAGGTAAACGCGGACAAAACAGGGAACCGTGCCGGTATTTTTGACAGCCACTTTCTTCTGCACGATATCCCCCGCCTTTACGGACGCCGGCTCTGTGTATTCGTCAATGAGTTCGATATCTACATTACCGATGGTAAAGACGTTGGTGTTGCGGTATGAACCGAACATCTTCGTCGCTGCCAGCGTCACGCCCACGCTCACCATTGCAACGGCAACCATCAGTGCGCACAAGCCTGTCAAAAATCGCTTATTCTGTTTCATTTTTTCCAAGGCAGTCACCTCCGATTGCGGATCGTTTTTGGGTCAATTTGTGGAATGTTTACGCGATGCCGTTCAAGCCGCCTTTAATAAAGTTTTCTGCGTCTGAAAGTGTTCCCACTTCGGCGTCTTTGGCAACGCCAAAGGCATCGACCTTGATGCGGAATTTGAAACCGGAGAATTGATAGCTGCTCAGGTTATCTCCAATTGTGGCCAATTGATCATTAGTTCCCGCATTTGAAGTAGTCACTGCCGTCTTACCCGCACCGTCGCTATCGGGAATGTAAATATTCTTGCTGGGCGTTACACTGCCGAAGATCGCGGGAGTGGTTTCACCTGATTTGACTTCTCCTGCAACACCGGAACTGGTTCCACTAAACTTGAAAGCTTTCGCCAGTGTATCAGTTATACCCGAATCTATCGATGTCCAATTTGTATCAAATCCAGTAGAACCAGTGCCTCCGGTTCCCTGATAAACCGTTACAAATTTGCTGAAAGTTTCATAACTGACCTGCACTTCATGACTACCGTCACCGATGGGGTCAATATAGAACCGCACCTTCGCGCCGACAAACATGGAATCCTCTGAGCTGGTATTCTCAACCATCGGGTTCTTGGGAATTACATCGCCGGGGCTGAAATAGTAATTTTTATCAGCATCAAACTTAGGCTCTTTCACTTTGCCGCTGATGGTGGATGTGGACGGCGTAAACGTGTTCTCTTTTGTATTACTTTTCGCTGTCAGGTACGACAGGGTCACACCCACGCTGATCGCTGCGGTCAAAACCGATGCCGTGACCAGAAGCAGCGTCTTGCGGAGGGATTTGCTCTTCTTTTTTTCCATAACAGGATCCTCCTTGTTTTCTATCGGATATTACAATTCATCATTCGATTCACAGTTGCGCAAATCAGCTTAAACCCGCAAGCGACTTCAGTTCGTTCGTCGCATTCGTGTATGCAGCAAGATTATCCGCCTGAACCGCATAACCCGCCAAGTCGATCTCAAAATCGGGCAGATTCTTTACATATACGGTTGTGGTGGACGCGCCCGTTCCGGTCAAATCCAAGACAAACGCCTTAAATGTACTCGTGCCGTCATTCACATAGACAACCTTACCATTCGCAGTTGAGAATGTGTTGATCGTAACCTTGTTGAACAACGGATTTGTGATGGCGTCACGAGACAGATTTGTTTTGTACTGCCAGAAGGTTTCTTTTGTATCTGTTGATACATCCTCCCAATCTGTGGTGTTAAAATTTATACTCGCAAGCGCATATTTAAAACCAGCATTAGAACCATTATCATATTCTGAATAAGTCTTCACACCTGCAAGTGTGCTAGCACTTTCCACATCATAAGGATGATCAGCTGAACCATCTGCACTGGCAGTCTGGCTTGCTTTCTGTTTATAGACTTCAGTGGGTACGGTAACTTTGTACGTGACCTTCATCGCAACCCACTCATCACGCGAGGTTAAATCCTGTACGGTAGCACTCGTGGCGGTTCCTTCCGCTCTTGCGAAGGTGTTGACTGCCTCGCTGGAGGTATTTTTCAGACTGGGATTTTTGGGAATCTCCATGCCGGACTTATAGCGCTGTGCCATGTTATATCCAAGCTCGTTCCCTTTTTTAGAGGTAACGGAGTCATCGGTGTTGGTATCAGGAGTAATTGTATTACTATCATCAGGAGGAATTTGTCCTGAGGTAGCAGCCACTCCATGCTTAAAGCTGTCCCAGAAAGGCTCGCCCAAAGCAACATCAATTGCGGGGTTATTGGTAAAACTATTGTTTTTGCCGTCAAGATTGGTTGACGTCTCCGCCAGCGTGTACGCCACGGCTGTGGCGGATATCAGCGCCAGCGTGAGCATCGCAAAAAGCGCGCTCTTGATTTTCTGTTTCATAAGTAATCCTCCTAAAAAGAAATTCCTCGTTTATTGCAAGCGGCGTGCTTATGCTGCTCTCACCGCTTCATGCACTTTTTTTCATTAACTCCACGTCAGCGTGCCGCTGAGGGTACCGCCCGGCGTTTTGCCCCATGCCTGCGCCACCTCGGTGGTGCTGAAATCGCTCGGCGACCAGTTGCCGTCGGTGGAAACTGCCTGCACGGTATCGGCTATAACGCTGATCTTCACCTTGGCTGCTGAGGGCAACAATTCCGCATGGTTTATCGTTACAGATGTAAACACCTCGCTGGTATCCTGCCCCGGACTGATGATCTTTTTATAGTAGTAGTAAGTCGGGTCACTGCCAATCGCGGTCCAATCAGCCGTGTTGATGGTGTAAGAGGGGGTGCAATTCGGATATTTGCGAGTGAGGTTGCAACCGTCGTTGTCATAGATATTGGCTACCATCGTCACACGCACAAACACCGGCTTGTGAAGATAACCGTTGGCGTCATCATTGGGAATATTCTGCACTTTCGCGGTTTTATCCTTGTTCTCAGCCGTCTTTACTAGCAAATCCTGCTGACTGCTGCTGTTGCGATCAACCTCAATTTTGTAGCTGGAGCCGTTCGGTTCCACCACATTTGTATCGGTATAGGTGAAATCCGGCGCCGGCGCAAAGGGATTGGACTTACTATTGGACTGTGCGGTCAGATAAGCGTGAACACTCACCACTGCCGACGCGGAAATAATCATAATTCCAGCCGCCGCCGCAAACGCGGAGTAAATCATATATCTGTCAGTACGTGACAGCTTCTTCTTGCGTTTTTTCATCCGGATTCACCTTCTTTCGCGCCGACTGCGGCGGGTTGATCGTTGATAGGTTCAGTTTCCGTTTTTTCGCCCGGTTTCTCCGGTTCTTCGGGTTCATCCAGCTCATCGAGCTTGCCCAGCACCACACTGAGCGCCGCTGTGGAGAGAATCACCATCGCAGTGATGAACCGTCCCGCCGGGGTAATAAACCACGCTGAGAAATATCCCATATTGGGAATGCAGAAATTCAGCGCCTTGCCCCTGAGATTGTCAAAAGGCGTGATTTCCGAGGCGTTGTTGCTGTCGCCCTTGGTGGTAAAGACGCGGTTTTCGCTGTCGATGGCAATCACCCGGTGGGTGACAACCAGCGACCCGGCAGTGAAGGTGATGGGATCGCCCACCTGGATTTCCTCAGGCGAAGCGTCCCTCACAAAGATCAGGCTGCCCACGGGAAAGCTCTGCTGCATCGACGCGCTGACCACCATGTAGGGTTGGTAGCCGAAGAGCCTCGGCAGCAGGAACACTGTCATCAGTCCCGCGACTACCACGCCTACAAGGCAATTGAGTACATATCGGATTAATTTCATCTCGGCTTCCTCCTGCGCGCGTTACGCCGCGTCCTGAATCGTTACGGTGTTTTCCGCGATGTCCGTATCGCCTTCGACGTCGCGGGTAGCGGGATTCTTGGTGTTGTAGAATTCCACCTTCGCGGCGTTGGCGTATTGCGTTGATGAGGCTCCGCCAATTGGGGTGACTTCATAGCCCGTCGCATCAAACACCGTGACGGTCGCCGTCACGCCGCTGGTGCTGTTGCCGTCTGGCAACGCACTTGCCGCGCTGCCCGTGTACTTCCACGACCAGTCGGTGACTTCGGTGACTTCGTACTTATGGGAGGCATCCGCGTCAATCACGCGGTACTTGTAGCTGCCCACCGTGTCGCCTGTGCCGAAGCTGATGGTTTCGTAGAAGGTTGCAATCGAATTCCATCCGCCAGACCCGTTCGGTTCGTACTCATCAATCTTAAAGATAAAGGTCTGATTGGCGTTGGTCGCGCGCTGGTAGCCGTTGACGTCGTCTGCTGCCGGCATCTGACCGCCCACCGTCAGCCCTGTCCCCAGCAAGCCTGCCGGGTTGTCGCTGTTGCCTGTGTCGGAATCGTTCTCATAATAGTAGAGGTGGTTGACCTTCTTGCCGATGATGAGGTAGGCCTGACCCGCGCCGAGCAGGAAATTGAGCTTGGTATCGGCGCCGTTGTACTTCACTGTGGAAGAAATCGTTCCGCTGGGCTCCACCGTATTCGCTACGGTGCGATATTCCGCGATGGCGCCGGAAGCCTGTGAAACGGCATCCTGCAAGGTGGCGTCCATCTTCTCCTTGACAGCGCTGCCGGATTCGGTGGTCAGAGTTCCCTTGACCACATCATTTGCAGCGGTCGTTTCGGTGGAATAATCCACCTGGGTGAGGGGATCGCCAGTCTGCGGCAGACTTGTGCCGGCTGCGTTCGTATCAAAACGGGTGATGGTTTTCAGATCATACTTCGGGTCGGCAGTAGTGGTATCGGTCAGCACGATATCCTTGACCACAAACTTCGTGTCAACCGGGATATCCTCGATGACCAGCATTTTCACTGTGCCGCCGCTCACCACCGGATCGCCGTCGGTCTTGGAAGCCTCTGTGAAGGGAATGGTCATCACATAGTCGCCCGCCGTGCGCTTGATACCGGCAGTTGTCGCCGTCACTGTGGTATCCTTGAAGGGGTCGCCGATATTGCTGTTATTCGTGGGATTCACCTGCTGATAAGTGTGAACCAGCGAGTCACCGTCAACCTCCGTCTTGGTGCGCTTGTACTTGTTTCCGTCGGTGCCGTAATAGTAGCCGCCGGGGTCTTTGACATAATACACGCCGTCATACACGCCCGTCGCGTCTTCGCCGCCGCCGAAAATGTCATAGAACCGCACATTGAACTTGAACTCCGGCGCATACTCAGAATGTGCTGTCTTGTAAAGCGTATAGGACTCCAGCGCCTTGTCATCGACTACCTTTTTGATGTAGAGGTCGCCGGTGATGATGGAACTGGTAAACTTAGCGGTCAGGTCAATTCCGATAATACCTGTCGCGTTCTGCGCGATATTATTGAAATAAATCGCGCCCGCGTCGGAATAGGTGGAGGAACTAAAATCACTCGACATATCGGTTGCACCGTCAATAGATGTGGTGAAATTTACCGAATTGCCGTTGTAATTATAGACGTTGTAGTCCTCGCGTGTATTTTTAAGCGTGATCTTGCTGCCCGCCGCGTCGCTCAGCTGCCATGTGGTGCGGTAACGCTCGTACATGGGCGATTTCTTATTCTCCGAAGCCACATCAACCACGTTTCTCGCGGTATAGGTGCTGTAATTGCCGGTCTGGGCAATCTTCATACCCGTGGCACGCTGGAACTGATAGGTGAATTTTCCCGACTGACCGAAGTGCAGATAGAACTCGCCGTCGTCCTCGTTCGTGCGTCTGACAATGGACTCCGCGCCCTCCTGCGTGGGGTCAGCCGTGTTGAAGAGCTTGAAATTCACACCGTTGGCAGTATCGTAAGCACCCGCCGAGGTAGCGGCATTGACAAACTGTCCCTTCTCCGAATCGTTTGCAGCCGTAGCATTATTATTGCCGCTCGACCGCCGCGGGGTCAGATTCATCGGCGTTGCTCCGCCGGAAGCGGCACCAGCAGCCTTATATGTCGCCGTGAGGCTATAATAAGTGCTGTTGCTGCTGGAAGTGATCTCCGACGCATCGTTATAGTAAATTCTACTGCTTACCTGATTCTTAAAAGTCAAAAGAATATCTTTATCGATGGTGGTGATTTCTTCGCTTCGCTTGTCTTCATCAGATGAATCAGTAGTGCTTTTAAACACATGTTTAATGCCTGTCGCGCTGGGCACATAGGTGTAATAGAATTTCGGATATGAACCGGTTCCGTCGTTGCCTGCAATGGTCGGAGACGCGATGCTCTCCATCTGTATCGTCGTATTCGGCCATGTACCGCATGTCAACGGTGACGGTTTGTTTTCCTCCACATACAAATACATAGCGTACCACCATGTTCTTGCCGTTCCGTCACTCCAATTAGGCACCTGCACCACGACTGTTTTCAAAGCATGCCAGCCATTACTGGTTCCGGTATTGAAATAACCATACGCTGTTCCTGTCGGAACGGTGGTGGATACACTCCCGCTGTTCAGCGTGAAGGACAAACTGATGTCACCCGCTGAATAGGTCGTTGTAGTTTCGCCCTCGGTCTTGGTGATTTCGGACGGAACCGTAGCCATATAATAGTTGGTAATATCCGATGAAGCCGTTACAGTACCGGTATATACGCCACTGGCTGCCGAGTAAGAGATAGTACCGGGATCTCCGTAAAACCAGACTTTCTTTGTAGCAGTTACAGAGTAAGTAACTGCCGGGTCATCAATATCTCTCCAGCCCTCGCCGGCATAGCAGCAGTAGTGGGTCTTGGTTTGCAGCGCGGTTGCAATCTCGGCGGAGGTCTTGGTATAAGTGCCGCCACTCGTGCCGATACTGATTTCGGTTGCTTCCGTGGTCACGACATCGACACCGCCGCCCTGAGGCGTAGCCGTGGTGATAATATTCTTCGCCACGGTCACGGTGTAATACTTGGTGGCAGTATAACCCGTGGGCGGGGTGGTTCCCGCAGGAGCCGCTGCCGCTTCGCTCACCGTGTAGCCCGTGCCGGTGATACCGGACGGCGCGTTCGTGATCGAAACGGTCGGCGCACTGTCGGAGTACACATAGAACGTCACGCGGTCCGAAGCGTTGCTGATGTCACTGTAAGCATACGAATAGTCATAAACAACCGCCGGAATATTGGTATTCAGATTGTTGATGGCAGTTTTCAGATCATTCACGGACGTGGAATCCGGCAGCATATTGTAATAATTGGTCAGCGCGGTATTATAGGTCGTCACTTCGGTGGAGACATTGGGCGAATTCGCCGCGTCGTGGGCTAAAATGCGTGTCCGCGACGTAACCAGTTGGAGATAGAGCTGATTGTACCAGTAAATCCACGTGTCGTAACTGGTATAAGATGTCGCGGCCTCGCCGGTGTCGGGGTTAATCGTAATATCACTCAACGCATACCGCGTAATCGTATTGGTGCTGTTGCCCGTGTGATTCATTACGAAGAAATAGCCGTTCTCCATCTTGAAATTATCACTATTTACCGTCGCGCCCCCCGCAGCACTATATTGATAACCGCTGTCATTGCCCGGAACCTGGTTACTGTTGTTGTCCTTGAAATACAAATTTCCCGGCGGATTCTTTGTTGCGTTGAAGAACGTCTTTCCGCTGTTGTATTTCAAATCATCATTGCCGTTTCCGATAGAGTTAATTGTCAGACCGTTCACCTGAAGCAATGATGGCGCGTTGGGTACCGCAACCGTGATCGGATTTCTCTTCCACTGGGCATAGAACGTGGCGTCGGCATTGGCGGTATAGGTGGTCACTATGTCGCCTGTATTGTCCTTTATCCAGCCGGTCAGATAATACCCGTCCTTAACCAGTCGATAGCCTTCCGGCAGTTTGATGGTAGTTCCGGCGTCTACCTCTCGCGAAGGATACGAGCCGGAGTCGGCACCGTTGCTGTTGTAGGATATCGTAACTTTCCCGGTTGCCGTGGTGCCGGTGAAATTGGCATTGTTGTCAATGGTTCCCGCGTCAGGGCTGGCAATCGCCGAGGTGCCGCCGTTGGACATGATCTTGAACGCCGCCGCGTCCTTCTGCGCCGCTGTAAGTGTCGCATCTCTGAGCGTCTCGTTGACGCCGCTGCTGTCGAGCGTGTTGGTGACAGTCACCGCGTCGGCCACCTGGAAGTTAAACGCGATATGGCAGTTGGATTCACGCGTGCCGCGTTCCAGATAGAATACCGTCAGCGTGTGCTCCTTGGTCGCATCTCTGTAAAAATCATCGTTCAGCACGGAACTCAGATCTTCTACCGAGCCTGAGCTATAGGTGGCATCACCCCAATGATTATAATAGGGGGTGTCTTTGACATAAGTGACGTACTTGCCGGGAGTCTTGGCATTGCCGCTCTTATCCACACGGGAAAAATCCACAAAGCACGCGCAGTTGCCCGCATTCGTCAGGTTGCCGTTATTGTCAAATGCAGGCATATCCTCACCGCCGACCGCGCCATGCGCGCCGCCGATATCCAGCACCAGCTTGCCGTCCACATATACCCAGACGTCATCGTCTCCCGAGAAGGTGAAGAGAATCGGTTCTTTGGTACTTTGCAACTGACCGCTGGTATTCTGCTTGATGATGGTGCCGGTATTGGACATGGTGAATTTCATTTCAAACTTCGCGCCGTAGCAGAAGTTGATCTGATCGTAGTTGTGTCCGTCTTCATCAGTCTCGAAATACCGAATCGGGAAGAATCCGGAGTAACCTTTTACGTCATTTCTGGTAGTATATCCGTCAGCCTGATCGCCCGCCGTGAAGGTTGTCGATTTACTGGGTAAACTCAGACCCATACCGGCACTCTGATAACTGTTGTACTCATAATAATTGTAGTAACCGGAAGAAGTGTTGCTGTTCTTGACAAACCGGAACTTATAGCCGGAGTAAACCTTTCCCAGTGCCTGAGCGGGTTTGCCGGAAAGATAATCACTGGCCTTTCGGCTCAGGAACTCCTCATCAAAATACGGCAGCTTGACGCGGTGACCGCCCTGCGTGATGGTGCCGTCTACCAGCGTGTCATCCACCAAGCCCTGCGCGGCTGCGGATTTAGCGGTATCAGCCTCGGAATTGACCGTGAGACTGTAATTATATTTGGCGTCATTCGCCCTAGATGAAATATTATCATTGGCATTATTGTGCTGTATACCGACATACAGTGGGAAATAATACAGATTCCCGCCGTCCCATGTATGCGTTGCGTCCTGCGCCCGGCTCGCGTACCCCGCCGCCTGCAGCGAATCGTTAAAATAGAAATTTTTATTCGCGCCATTTGAGGCACTTTCATATCCGTCGCCGTCATAGTAGGGGCCGGTATGTCCGCTGGAATTATAATCGAGCTCTCCGTCTGAAAAGTAATCATACAGCGTCAAATCCGCTTCGCGGTACTCCATTTCATCATGATCGCCCGCTCCAGCCGCCTTGGTATCCAACAGCGTCACAATAGACGACACATTCGCGGAAAGCGCAGAAAACGCCATGACCGTCGCCAAAAAAACAGCCACGATCCTGACGCCGCCGGAATGTTTTCTGATATTTTTGCGCACATTTCTCTTCATGTGCGAATGGAAAGTCCGCTGATTCATAAAGCACGCGCCTCCCGAGTGTCAAAAATCTGGTAAAGATGGAGCCGTTCCCATCGCAATCCCATCCACGGATCGCCCTTATATGATGGATAATTACACATGATTATCCCAAGATAATACTAAGGAACTATGCAGAAATAATTAATACATTTCACTTGCTGAAACACGCAAGCAAACTGTATTTTTAAGCAGAAAATGACTGATTAAATTCTGCATAGTTCCTAATCATTGGAAAGATTATAACATCATCACCAAAAAATTTCAATATGTTACAAGGAAATGATTAATATTTGTTCGTTTTCACGAATCAAGTGTTAAGTTTTTGTTCGTTCCAACAAATATATTTCATTTGTTTATCACGTAAAGTTCACAATCGCTTTGATGAATCGCACCCTTGACATTTTGCTTCCGGCGGCGTATAATGTGCATGGAACGATGAAGACGGCACTGCCCGCGGTTCACAATACAGCGGCGGTCGGTCTCCAGAAAAGTTTTTGGTTAAAAATTAACCGCCCAGTTTTCCTACGACCGGGGCGGTTAATTTCTGTCATTGCGACCGTTGAGAATTCTCTCAAGAACGATGAGCATCAGAAGTGCCATCAGGAAATAATATTCCATCATGCAGCACCCCCTTTCATCATTTATTTCGGGATAGCCCGATTTAGTGATGAAAAGGAGACCAACCGCCTGCCGTTATGTAATTGTGAGCGCGGAACAGTCCCGCCTTCATTCACTATTATATCGTCTGTGACGTTTTTTGTCAATCGGGAAATAGCAGCGCCCCTTGACATTGCGCGTTCGATGGGGTATAATAAGAGCGTAACGATGAAGACGGCACTGCCCGCAGTTCACAATACAGCGGCGGTCGGTCTCCAAAAAATGTTTTAGTTAAAAATTAACTGCCCAAGTTTTGCTAGGACCGGGGCGGTTAATTTTTTTCGTTATCGTCGTGGTGGCTATTGCCGCCATTGTTCCCGCCGTTGCCGCCGTTGAAGATTCGTTCAAGGACGACCAAGGACAGGAACATAAGGATAGCATACAGACCTTCCATTTTGCAACGCCCCCTTTCATCATTGATTTCGGGATAGCCCGATTTAGTGATGAAAAGGAGACCAACCGCCTGCCGTTATGTAATTGTGAGCACGGAACAGTCCCGCCTTCACTCTCTATTATAGCTTCTGCGACGTTTTTTGTCAATCGGAAATAGCAGCGCCCCTTGACATTTTGCTTCCGGCGGCGTATAATGTGCATGGAACGATGAAGACGGCACTGCCCGCGGTTCACAATACAGCGGCGGTCGGTCTCCGAAGCAGTAGTTTGTTTTACTAACCGCTAGGTGTGCGAGACCTGGCGGTTAATTTCTGTGGTCACGTCCGTTGAGAATTCTCTCAAGAACGATGAGCATCAGAAGTGCCATCAGGAAATAATATTCCATCATGCAACGCCCCCTTTCATCATTTATTTCGGGATAGCCCGATTTAGTGATGAAAAGGAGACCAACCGCCTGCCGTTATGTAATTGTGAGCGCGGAGCAGTCCCGCCTTCATTCACTATTATATCGTCTGTGACGTTTTTTGTCAATCGGAAAACCGCTCTTTGTGATAAGGAGCGGTTTCTTTCTTGGGGATTTTCCGGAAAAAATCCCCAAAAACCTTCCTCCCCCTGCCATTCTTCTTGACGAATCGACAAATCTCGCAAATTCCTGTTGACAAGCGCCGCCGGGAGGTAGATAATATAACATAATCAAATGCCTATATATTAAGGAAAGGTGAATCCCATGCTTTCGCTGGATAAATTCTATCACGCCTCCTATGTGCTGAAAAGCGTTCTGCGGCGTACCGATCTGGTGCATACCACCGAACTCAATCCCGAGGCGGACATCTATCTCAAACCTGAATGTCTTCAGGTAACCGGCTCCTTCAAGGTGCGCGGCGCCTACTACAAAATCGCTACCCTCTCCGATGAGGAAAAAGCCAAGGGCGTCATCGCCTGTTCCGCCGGTAACCACGCGCAAGGCGTAGCGCTTGCCGCCTCGAAAAACGGCATCTATTCCCTCATCTGCCTCCCTGACGGCGCGCCGATCTCCAAGGTGGAAGCCACCCGTCGCCGCGGCGCGGATATCTGTCTGGTCAACGGCGTTTATGATGACGCCTACCGCCGCGCCCTCGAACTGCGTGACGAAAAGGGCTACACTTTCATTCATCCCTTCGATGATGAAGCCGTCATTTCCGGACAAGGCACTATCGGTCTGGAAATTGCCGACGCACTCCCCGACGCGGACGCGGTTATCGTACCCATCGGCGGCGGCGGTCTCATCGCGGGCGTGGCATTTGCCATCAAGAAGCTCAACCCCAACATCAAGGTCTACGGCGTACAGGCAGCCGGCGCGCCCAGTATGTTCAACGCCATTCACGACGGCAAGATCGAATGCCTGCCTTCTGTCTCCACCATCGCCGACGGCATCGCCGTCAAGGAACCGGGCACGCTGACCTTTGACGCCTGCCAGAAATATGTGGACGACATCGTGACCGTTTCCGATGACGAAATTTCCGCCGCGATTCTGGCTCTGATCGAGAAGCAGAAGATGATCGCCGAAGGCGCGGGCGCGGTATCCGTCGCCGCAGCCATGTTCAACAAGGTTCCCGTCAAGGGCAAGAAGGTAGTCTGCGTGGTCTCGGGCGGCAACATCGACGTGACCATTCTCTCCCGCGTCATCCGCCGCGGTCTGCTCATGACCGGACGCACCTGCTCCCTCACGCTCGAACTGATTGACAAACCCGGTCAGCTCCTCGGCGTGTCTGAAACCATCGCAAAGCTTGGCGGCAACGTGATTTCTATTCACCACGAGCGTGCCAATGAAGGTTCCGACGTCAACGGCTGCTATCTGCGGCTCCTGCTCGAAACCAAAAACGGCGAGCATATCAACCAGATCAGGCAGGCTCTCAGCGACAACGGTTTTAAAATCGTCAATTTATAATTTCTCATCATCCTTTGAACCACGGAGGTATCCTACTATGATTCAGACGCTCTACACCAAAAACGCGCCCGACGCCATCGGACCCTATTCGCAGGCAAAAATCGCCGGCGGCTTCCTTTTCGCTTCCGGACAAATCGCCATCAATCCCGCCACCGGTGCGGTGGAAGCCGACTCCATCGAGGGACAGACCGAACAGATTATGCGCAACATCGGCGCGATTCTCGCCGAGGCGGGTCTGACCTTCGACAGCGTGGTCAAAACCACCTGCTTCCTCAAGAATATGTCTGATTTCGGCGTTTTCAATGAGATTTACGGCAGGTACTTCACGAGCAAACCTGCCCGTTCCTGCGTCGCGGCGGCACAGCTTCCCAAGGACGTTCTCGCCGAGGTGGAGATCATCGCCGTCTGCGAAAAATAAACTGTAACCTTCTGATTTTGTCAAAAAACCGGCACGGCTCTTCAATGAAGCAAGGAAGCCATTGAACCGCCGTGCTTTTTGTAAAGGAGTGTGAGTCCATGCCATATCAGGCTGTCATCTTCGACCTCGACGGCACCATTCTCAATACCATCGACGATCTCGCCGACAGTGCCAATTTCGTGCTGGCGGCACAAGGGTATCCCACCCATCCCACCGAACGCTACAAGACCTTTGTGGGCAACGGCATTCCCAAGCTCATCGAGCGGATGCTTCCGCCGGGCACCGCACCGGACATCATCCAACGCACCTTCGCTGATTTCGGCGCCCGTTATGCCGCGCATAAGCTCGACAAAACCGCCCCGTATGAGGGCATTCCTGATCTTCTCACACTGCTCCGGCAGCACGGTTTCAAACTGGCCGTCCTTTCCAACAAGCAGCATGACCTGAGTGAGGCTATCGTCACGCAGATCTTCGGCGAAGACGCCTTTGACGTGATTCAGGGCATGTGCGACCGCTTTCCCCGCAAGCCCGACCCTGCCGCCTGCTTCGACGTCATGAACCGGCTGGATGTCCATCCCGGTGAAGTGCTGTATGTCGGCGACAGCAACGTGGATATGCGGACTGCCGCCAACGCCGGTCTCGTCAAATGCGGGGTTACATGGGGCTTCCGCTCCGAACAGGAACTGCGTAAAGAGGGGGCGGATTTCATCGCCCATACGCCGCCGGATATTGCGGACATTGCCCTTGGACATACAGGAGGTTCTGATCAATGAAGAAACGTTTCCTTCGCCTGACCGCGCTTTGGCTGGCAGTCACCCTGTCGGCTGCGGTGCTGACCTCGTGCATCACAATGCGCTACACCATCACTCCCCGCACCTTCACCCATACCTCGCCCATCGTTCCCAATCCTATGAAAGGATTTGTATCCACCTTTCACGAAAACGATCCCGACAAAGCCAATCCTTCCTATTCAATGGAATACATCGGACTGAAATTCAGCCATATCTATCACATCCAAAACGGCGCCGCGTCCTTTGACCGAGAAGAAATCGACCAATTTCTCAATAAGGTCAATTCCCGCGGCAATACCGCCATCCTGCGGGTCTATATACTCAATCCCGGCAAGAATGCCGAGGGAACCCACGGCCTTTTCCTGCCCACAGAACTGTACGATACACTCAAAGCAGACGGCAGGATTTATTCCGATCCGTTAGATGATGACTTTGTGGAATACCCCGATTTCAATGACGAACGGCTCATTGACGCGATGATCGACTTTGTCGGAAAATTCGCTGAGGCTTATGACGGTCATCCCGGTATTGCCGCTGTCCAGATGGGACTTTACGGCTCGTGGGGAGAATGGAACATGAGCAACTGTTCCAACACGAGCTGCGTCATGACCAACCAGAATCTCAACCGCCTGATTGAAGCCTTTACCCAGTCCTTCACCCGAACCAAACTCATGGCGCGCAACCCCTCTCTGGGCAACGCCAACCGTTACGACATCGGCTTCCATGATGACAACTTCCTCTTCAATTCCTCCGATTTCCACACGCAAAGCAAGGCTTGGAAGAACCTGCTGGAACAGGTAGACCCTTCCTACGGCACACTTCAGCAGTTCTACGATTTCATCGACGGTCAGAACGGGAATTATATGCCCCTCTGGGACAGATGGGAAACACAGATGTTCGGCGGAGAACTGTCGGGCTTTATGTATAACCCGCCCTTCGGACCGCTCTGGAGCGGTACCGAACGCGAGGCGCTGGATTACTGCATCAGACAGTTCCATATGTCGTGGCTCATGGGCTGCGGTCAGGGAGGAATTCCCAAAAAGGACACGCCCGAATACGCTCAGTATGAAGCGGTTTCGGCGTCCTTTGGTTACGACCTCGCTATTGCCAAAGTGGAAGCCAAAGAACGCACCGGCAAAATACTCACTGCCTTCACCAATTACGGCGTGGCACCGTTCTATTATGACTGGGTGCCGGAATATCAGTTGATCGATTCTCTCGGCAATGTGACCTATACCTGCCAGGACACGGATTTCCGGCTCTCGGAGGTACTCCCCAACGCAGAGGTGGAAAGCGTCTTTTTCATTCCCGACGAGACAATTCCGGGCGACTACATCCTCCGCGTGCGTTTTATCAATCCCGCCGAAACACTTTCCGAAAAGGCAAAGCCGCTCCTGCTCTCCAATGACAATGCACTGGAAAACGGCGTCTATGAACTGGCATCCATCACCGCCAAATAACCCTTATTGTGTTTTTTCACGCAACTTCCTGTACTGTTCTGACAATGCAGGAAGTTGTTTTTTCTCCTGCTGCTTGAATCCGGCAAATTTTCTTTGCAATTTGTCAGGAGATATGCTATAATAAAGAGTACGCAACAAAAAAAGAAACAGGCGGTGCTTGACAATATGGCAGAAATGTCCCCTATGATAAAGCAATATCTCGAAATCAAAGCGCAGAATCCTGACGCGCTGCTCTTTTTCCGACTGGGGGATTTTTATGAGCTTTTCTTTGATGACGCGAAGCTGGTATCAAAGGAACTGGATTTGACGCTCACGGGAAAAATCTGTGGAATGGAGGAACGTGCGCCGATGTGCGGTGTGCCGTTCCACGCCTATGAATCCTACGCGGCACGGCTGGTGGACAAAGGCTATAAGGTAGCCATCTGCGAGCAGCTCGAAGATCCCGCCACCACCAAAGGACTGGTAAAACGCGGCGTCATCCGCATTATTACCGCCGGCACCATCATCGAAAATGCTATGCTGGACGAAAGCCGCAACAATTACATCTGCGCCATCTGTTCGCAGGAAGGCACCATCGGTCTCTGCGTCGCTGATGTCTCCACCGGCGAGCTCAACGTCACGCAGCTTACCGGCGGGAACGCCATCCAGAAACTCTGCGGCGAACTGGGCAAATTTGAACCGCACGAAATCCTGATTAATTCTGCCACGCTCAGTCTTGGCGGGCTGGACAAATTCATCAAAAATCGTCTGAACGCTTCGCTCGAACTGCTCGACGATGACAGATTTGACTATGACCATACCCTTGCCACTGTCAACGTGCAGTTTACGAAACAGGAAATCGACGACAGCCATATTCTCACCTATCCGGTGACGGTGATGGCAATCGGCGCGCTTATCAATTATATCTACGCCACCCAGCTTGCCGGAGAAGCCGAGGAACATCCCGAGAAAGCCGCCAGAATCGATTGCTTTGACCATATCCATTACTACGTCGGCGATATCTATATGAACATTGACGTCTCCACCCGCCGCAACCTGGAACTCACCGAAACCATGCGCACCAAGTCCAAAAAAGGTTCCCTGCTGTGGGTACTCGACAAGACTAAAACCCCGATGGGCAAACGCATGATCCGCAGTATCATCGAACGGCCGCTGGTCAATCCCGTGCAGATTCAGGCGCGGCAGAACGCGGTGGAAGAACTGTGCGGCGACGCGGTGCTGCGCGACGAAATCGTTCAGGCGCTTCGCAGCATCAGCGACATCGAACGCCTCATCACCCGTATTGTCTACGGCTCCGCCAATGCCCGCGAAATCCGTTCGCTCGCCTATGCCGCCGAATCGCTCCCTGCTGTCAAAAATGCCGTTAAATCCATGAAATCCGGTGAAATAAAGCATATTTTCAAGTCCATCGACACGCTCAGCGATATCCGCGATCTTGTGGAACGCGCCATTGTGGACGAACCCCCTCTCACGGTGCGGGAGGGAGGCATGATCAAACCCGGCTACTGCAAAGACCTCGATGTGCTCCAGAGCGATATGAGCGGAGGCAAGGAATTCATCGCCTCCATTGAGGAACAGGAACGCAAGCGCACCGGCATTCAAAGGCTGAAAGTCGGCTACAACCGTGTCTTCGGCTATTACATCGAAGTTTCCAACGCTTCCAAGGATTTGGTTCCCAAACATTACATCCGCAAACAGACCCTTGCCAACTGCGAACGCTACATTACCGAGGAATTAAAGGAAATGGAGGGACGGGTGCTGGGAGCGCGGGACAGAATTGTCAAGCTGGAATATGAGCTGTTTGAGGATATCCGCAAACAGGTGGCTGCCTGTCAGAACCGCGTTCAGCAGACCGCCGACGCAATTGCCCGTCTCGACGTGTGGTGTTCCTTCGCCCAAGTGGCAGTGCACAACAATTACACCCGCCCGCTGGTCAATACATCCGGCAAGATCGTTCTCAAGGACAGCCGTCACCCCGTCGTGGAAGCCGTCTCGGAAGAACAGTTCGTCCCCAACGACGTCTACCTCGACAACCGCGACAACCGCGTCGCCATTATCACCGGACCCAATATGGCGGGCAAGTCCACCTATATGCGGCAGGTCGCCATCATTACCCTCATGGCGCAGTGCGGGAGCTTTGTACCGGTCAGCAGCGCCGAAATCGGCGTGGTGGACAGCATTTTCACCCGCGTGGGCGCTTCCGATGACCTCGCGTCGGGACAGTCCACCTTCATGGTGGAGATGAACGAAGTCGCCTATATTCTCGAAAACGCTACGGCAGACAGCCTGCTCATTCTCGACGAAATCGGGCGCGGCACCTCCACCTTCGACGGCATGAGCATCGCCCGCGCCGTGCTGGAATTTGTCGCCGACAAAAAGAAGCTCGGCGCCAAGGCGCTCTTCGCCACCCATTATCACGAACTCACCGAACTCGAAAACACCCTTAAAGGCGTCCGGAATTATTCCGTCGCGGTTAAGAAGCGCGGCGACGACATCACCTTCCTGCGACGCATTGTCAGCGGCGGCGCCGATCAGAGCTACGGCATTGAAGTCGCCAAACTCGCCGGTATTCCCGACGCGGTGGTCAAACGGGCGCGGCAGATACTCAAACAGTTGGAAAGCGGCAAACCCGAAATATCCCAAAAAAAAGCCGCTGTCGAACAGACCGCTATCTCCTTCACCCCACCCGGTGAAGCCGAAGCCGTCTTCCGCCTGAAACAGCTTGACATCAACAACCTCACGCCCATGCAGTCCTTTCAGATTCTGGGAGAACTCGCGGAACTGGTAAAATAAAAGGAACGACACTATGAAATCCATTCTCTATTACGACATCGGTCTGAATTTATTCTGCCGACAGTTCAAAGATCCCGAAACCATTCTTACTGACGCGTGGAACGAGGGCGTTTGCTGCATTATCACCGGCTCGGATATGAAGTCCAATGAAGCAACCCACCGCTTTGTGCAGAATCACAACGCCTACGGCACGGCAGGTATTCATCCCCACAACGCCGATTCCGCGCGGAAAGAGGATTTCGTCCGCATCGAGCAAATGCTCACAACCAATCCGAAGCTGGTCGCCGTGGGCGAATGCGGGCTGGACTTCGACCGGATGTATTCCACCCGCGAAAACCAGATACGCTGTCTGCATCATCACATTGCCATTGCCGAGAAGCTCGGCAAACCCATGTTTCTGCATGAAAGAGCCGCGTCCAAAGACTTCGCGGCAATCTTTCAAAAACACCCCGACCTTTGCAGGCGCTCGGTGGTGCATTGCTTTACCGGTGACAAAGCCACCGTGGAAACCTATCTCGACATGGGCTTTTCCATCGGCATTACCGGCTGGATCTGCGACGACCGCCGCGCGGGCGATCTGCGTCAGGCGGTGCCGTCGATTCCGCTTGACCGCCTGCTCATCGAAACCGACGCCCCCTATCTCATCCCCCGCAACGTCCCCGGACTTGCCCGCACCAACCTCCCCCAGAACGTCCGTTATGTGGCGCGGGAACTTGCGAAATACAGGCACGTCTCTGAAGCGGAACTCATGACCTGTACGCGTCGCAACACGGAACGGCTGTTCGGTCTGCCTTCCCTCTCCCCCGCCATCTCAATCTGAACATCCTCCTGATATCAATGAAAGCGGTGACTGTATGACAAAACTCCTCACTGTGCTCCTCGCGCTGGCAGCGGTCTTTGCCCTGCTGCTCCGACTGTCCGAAAAACGGTTCCTTCCCGCTCTGCTCGACCGTCTGCTGTTCCACGAAGCCTTTACACCTTCCGAAGAGGCTGTACTGGTGGAGAAAATCACCGAAACCTCTGTCGGCGCCGACGGTATTCCTTATGACAACCTGCTCCTGCGCTTTGAAACCTCTCGCGGAGAAGTCCGCTGCTATGTTACCGGAAGGGTTTACCGTCAGGTCTGCGAGGGTATGGAAGGAACGCTCACCCATCGCGGCTCGCTGTTCAAATGCTTCGACGTGGGCAGCGTGCGCATCGGACGATAGGAGTGCGGGAAAAAGTGAAATTCAATCATATAAAAGCCGTCCTGCTCGATTCGGGGCAGGTGCTCAATACCACCGCGACCGGCAACTGGTTTGTCTCTCCGCGCTATTTTGATACGGTTGACCGCGCCCGATACGACGCGCTCGCCCCCGATAAACGCCGCGCCGCCCATCGTAAGGCGCTCGCCTATCTCGACGCCCAGACACGCATTGTCACCCTCGAAGAGGAACTCACCCATTTCGGGCGCTATTACGAAATATTCTTTGAAGAACTGCCGGAACTCGGCGTCAGCCGGGAGCAGGCGCAGGAAGTCGCGGCGGATCTGGTTTACAATACGGACAAATACCGGTTTTATGACGACGCGTACCGGATGCTGAATGCCCTGCGCTGGCGCTGTAAACTCGCTGTGGTTTCCAACGCGTGGCCTTCCCTGCGGGAAGGTTACAAGGCGTTCGGACTGTATGATAGATTTGACGCGTTCGTCATATCGTCCGAACTGGGTACCACAAAACCCGACCCGACCATGTACCGGACGGCACTGCGTCAACTCGGCGTATTGCCCGAAGAAGCCTTGTTGGTGGACGATGTGGCGGTCAACTGTGAAAGTGCCTCGGCGATAGGTATTCACGCCCTGATGCTCTGCCGGAATCCTTGGAAATACCGCGCGTATCAGTGGCGCAATCTGTTCCGCCCTTACGGCACCATTCCGAATCTGGATGTACTCGACAGAATGGTAGGAAGATGATAAATACACTATGGGAAAAGTTAAACTGCTTGATAAACATACTGCCGAACTGATTGCGGCGGGCGAGGTGGTGGAACGTCCCTCCTCCGTCGTCAAGGAACTGGTAGAAAACTGCATCGACGCGCACGCCACGGTCATCACCGTCGAAATCCGTCATGGCGGCGCGGCGTATATCCGCGTCACCGACAACGGCGAAGGCATGGCGCCTGACGACGTGCCGACCGCGTTTCTCCGCCACGCCACCAGCAAAATCCGCACCGGCGAGGACCTCGACTGCATCGCCACACTCGGCTTCCGCGGTGAGGCGCTCGCCTCCATCTGCGCCGTCTCCAAGCTCGATCTCATCACCCGCACCGCCGATTCCGACGAAGGCGTCCATTACCGCATTGAAGGCAGCGACGAGGTGATGTGCGAACCCACCGGCTGTGCCGTCGGCACTACCATCATCGTGCGCGAGATGTTCTATAACACCCCCGCGCGCCGCAAATTCCTCAAGTCCGACAAAGCCGAGGGCAACGCCATTGCCGCCGTCATCGACCGCGTGGCGCTCTCCCACCCCGAAATCTCCTTCCGCTTCCTGCGCGACGGCAGGGAGGCACTGCTCACGCCCGGCGACGGCAAACTCAAATCCGCCGTTCACGCGGTACTCGGTCGGGAATTCACTGCAGGACTGCTGCCGGTTCAATACGAATACAACGCCGTGCGGGTAGAAGGCTTTCTCTCCCGTCCCACACAGGCGCGTCCCAATCGTTCGATGCAGATTTTCTTTATCAACGGGCGATATGTCCGCAGCCGCACCATGCAGAACGCGCTCGAAGAAGCCTGCAAAGGCGCGGTGATGATCGGAAAATATCCCGCCTGTGTTCTCGGTATCAGCCTCGACTGCTCGGCGGTGGACGTCAACGTACACCCCGCCAAGCTGGAGGTGCGCTTCACCAACGAACGTCCGGTTTATGAGGCGGTCTATTTTGCTGTCAAATCTTCTCTGTCGACGTTCGATTCTCCCCGCGAGATGGAACTCCCTCAGACCCGCCGGGTCAATGCAGCACCCAATATGCACGAATACAAGGGCGTACAGGTCAGCCTCAACGACGCCTCTCCGATACCAGCCGCGCCCCCTGCCAGCCGGGAATCCAGCACGGCACCTACCGTACTGGCACCTTCTGCCCCGGAACGTCCCGCCCAGCCTTCGCCGGTTCTCCGTCCATCCTATGGCGAGACGGTCCGTCAGACGCAGCCCGAAATTCACGGGACGCTCCCGCCTGCGCCTGTACCGGAGAACGACACGCCTCCCGACGAACCCGCTGTTACGGAGGCACTTCCCGTTCAGACCGAACCCCAACCAGCTTCGCCTGTCACGCCGCCCGCCGACAGCTTTCTGCTGCCGGATTACCGGATTGTCGGGGAACTTTTTGACACCTATATTCTTATCGAATCGGGCGGCGAACTCATTCTCATCGACAAGCACGCCGCCCATGAACGCCTGATTTTCGAGCGGCTCATGCGTCACGCGGACGCCCCCGAAAGTCAGATGCTGCTCTCCCCTCTCCCAGTCACGCTCGACAAGCAGCAGTACGACGCTGTCACCGAACACCTCGACCTGCTCGCCCAAGCCGGTTTTGAAGCCGAGGATTTCGGCACCGGCACCGTGATTCTCCGAAGCGTCCCCACCATTCTGTCCGGACAGGACGCGGAAGACGCGTTTCTCGAGATCGCCGGGAAACTCGGTGAGCGGCTCGACGCGGTGACAACCGATTACACCGAGTGGATTTACCATACCATTGCCTGCAAAAGCGCCGTCAAGGGGGGAGATAAAAATACGCTCGCCGAACTCAGCGAGCTGGTGCTCACCCTGATACATCACCCCGACGTGCGCTACTGCCCGCACGGACGTCCCATCTATGTTTCGCTCACGCGGCGCGAGATCGAGAAATATTTCGGGAGGATTCAGTCATGAGCGAACCGGTCAATGTAGCCGCCGTGGTAGGAGCAACGGCTTCGGGCAAAACCGCGCTCGCGGTCGCTCTGGCACAGCGCCTTGATGGGGAGGTCATTTCCGCCGATTCCATGCAGATCTATCAGGGGCTTTCCATCTCCACCGCCAAGCCTACCCCCGAAGAACAGCAGGGCATTCCCCACCATCTTATCGACTTTGTCCCCCTTCAGGAGACCTTCTCCGTCGCACACTACTGTGAACTGGCACATCAGGTCATCGCCGATGTCACCGCCCGCGGCAGACTTCCCATCGTCTGCGGCGGTACGGGGCTTTATGTCGATTCGCTGCTGAACAATCTGCTCTTTCCCGATATTCCCGATAATCAGGCTCTGCGGGACGCACTGGCAGCGGAATGGGAACAGTACGGAGAACGCGGCGGCGAAGTCATGCTGGCGCGTCTGACCGCCGTAGATCCTGAAACCGCCTCCCGCCTTCACCCCGCCGACCGGAAACGCATTCTCCGCGCGCTGGAGGTTTTCACGCTCACCGGCGTTACGCTCTCGGAATGGAACCGCCGTTCCCGCAGTGAACCCGACCGCTATCGCAGCGTGATTGTGGGTCTGGGGTGGCGTGACCGTCAGACGCTCTATGCCCGCATTGACCGTCGGGTAGATGATATGCTCGCCGCCGGACTGATAGACGAAGCACGCCGCTTTTATGCCGAAACCAACGGCAAAACCGCCGTACAAGCTATCGGCTGCAAGGAGCTTCTCCCCTTTCTGCGGGGAGAAGAACCGCTGGAAACCGCTGTGGAACGTCTCAAGCGCGAAACCAGAAGATTGGCAAAACGACAGTTGACATGGTTCCGGCGAAATGATAAAATAGAATGGATCTACGCCGACGACTACGGTTCCTTCGACGTGCTGGCAGCGCGGGCAGAAGAAATGATCCGCCGGTCACTGGCACTCACAGAATGAAATTCACAAAAAGGGAGATGTCTTATGGCTAAGAACACACAGGATACACAGCACGGGCGCTCTTCAGATCGCCGCGCCGGACAGGCATTTCAGCCGCCTGTCGAAACCGATACATCCCCCGAAGCTGCCCAGCGGGCGGTTTCGTTTGAACAGGGCAATCCCGGCGATTTTCTTGATACCTCCGGTATGCCGAACGCGCCGCGGGTCACACCGACAGCCTTTAACCACGCGCCGGGCGGATTTGATGAAGTCATTTCCCCGCCGTCAGACAGCGGCGCGGGTTCGGGTGCTTCTCTTCACGACACGCCTCCTGCCGCCCCTCCGCCTGTCGGGCTGACAGTTGACGCCGCGCTGCGTCAGTACGCCAAATCTCCGTGGGTCAAGGCGGGAATGGGATTTGGCGCCGCCCTACTGACATTCTTTGTCATCTATCAGCTTTATCTGCGATTTTACACCGACATAAAAACCGAAACCACAGTGATTTCTTCCTATATGGAAACCATCGATACGGAGGGCATCGCAATCCGCGATGAAATTCTCATCAGCGGCAGCGTCAATGATTCGTCGGTCAGCGCCGTCAAAAACGGCGCCAAGGTGCTGAAGGGACAGCCGGTGATTCATCTTTTCTCTTCCTCCCAGGCAGCCGCGGCTTACGAACGTATAGAAGAGATTGACCGTGAAATCGGGGAACTCGAAAGCATGGTCACTGCCTCCGAAGACAGTGCCAACGCCGTCAAAACCATCGACAACCTTATGGCCGAGCAAATGGCATTGCTCGGCGACTGTGACGGTCAATCCGATCTGAGTCATCTGAGCGAGATCAAAAGCGACGTATCCTATCTGCTCAGCAAGCGTCTGGTGGCTATGCGCAAAATCGAAAACTATCAGGACAGAATCGACGCGCTCACACTGGAAAAGGAATCGCTGATGTCCTCCGGCGTACAGGCTCCCGCTTCTATCAACGCCCCCTCCTCCGGCTATTACGTCAGCTCGCCGGACGGCTATGAAAATCTGCTCAATACGTCCATGCTCGATGAACTCACGGCGCAGCAGCTTGATCAGATCATGTCGCGCAAGGTATCGGTGCCCCAGACCTCCGCCGGCAAACTGCTGAAAAATTTTACATGGTATCTCGCCTGTCCCGTTTCGGCGGAGGACGCCCGGGACAACCTTGTGGTGGGTACCCCTTATACACTGCTGCTCCCCTATTCCCGCACCGGCAGCATGAAGGCCACCCTCACTCACCTCAATGAGGGCGACGGCAAAACTTTGCTTGCCATTTTTCAGTGCAGCTCGCTTCTCTCGGAACTTTGCGAAATGCGTTCCCAGCCCGTCAAAATTCAGATTCACGCCTATAAGGGCTTTTTGGTTAAAAAGAGCGCTCTGCATGTGAGAGTAAGGGAAAAGGAAGAGTACGATGAAAACGGCAAGTTGCTCTATACCTATGAAGACCGCCATTCCTGCGTTTATGTCAACGTCAGCGGTCAGTTATATTACCGTCAGATAGATATTCTGTATAACGGTGACGATTTCGTCATCTGTAACGCCAACAACGAACAGGGCAGCGGCTATCTGGCACTCTACGACGAAGTGGTTACGGAAGGAAAGGGTCTGTATGCAGGAAAAATCATTGACTGAGACATCGGAAGCACTGCGGCAGCGCATGAGCGATGTGGAAGAAAATTACCGGCACATCCGTGAAAGGATTGCCGAAGCCGCTATACAATCGGGACGGACGCCGGAGGACGTCACCCTCATGGCTGTCACCAAAACCGTCCCCGTGGAAGTCATCAATCACGCGCTCTCGCTCGGCATCGACTATATGGGCGAAAACCGCGTGCAGGAATTCAATGCCAAATACGACGCGCTGAACAAGGAAGACAAACACCTTCATCTGATCGGTCATCTCCAGACCAACAAGGTCAGGCAGATTGTCGGACGGGTGGAGATGATTCAATCGGTCGATTCCGCCCGCGTGGCAGCCGCTATTGCTTCCCGGAGTGAGGAACTCGGTATTGTCACCGACGTGCTGGTGGAGGTGAATATCGGGCGGGAAGCCAATAAATCCGGCGTACTCCCCGAAGCCGCGTGGGAACTCATTGATGAAATACGCTCTTATAATGGTATAAATATACAAGGAATCATGGCAATTCCCCCCGCGGATTGCGAAATCATACAAACCAGACGATATTTTGAAGAAATATACAAACTGTTTATTGACATTGGGAACAAAAAAATCCATAATAGTAATTATGCAATGCGTTGCCTGTCGATGGGTATGTCGGCTGACTACGCCGAGGCGATTCTCGAAGGCGCAACGATGGTACGCGTGGGATCGGCTCTCTTTGGCAAACGCATCTATCACTGATATGACGGGATAGAAACGCACATCACACATATGGAGGTAATTTTCTTATGGCATTCTGGAACAAAGCAAAGAAGAACAATTTTTATGACGACGTGGACGCCACCGAAGGGGAATTTGACGATTATTCGGACGGCTACGGCGAAGAAGAGGAAACGGATGAATTCGGTAACGAACCATATATGGAACGCAATTTCAACGAGGCACCTCCCGCCCAGCCCCAGCAGAACACTTCTGCCAGAAGACAGACCTATGCGGCTGCGCCCAAATCCGGCAGCAGTTCTCCCGAAGGTCGCGTACTGAATATTCACGCCACTGCGCAGCTGCAGGTGATTATCCGCAAACCCGAAACGCTGGAAGAAGCATATGAAATCGCTGACAGCCTGCTCGAACGCCACACGGTGGTCATCAATCTCGAAAACACCAACAAGGAAGTGGGACGCCGTATTCTGGACTTCCTCGGCGGCGTTGCCTATGCCAACCGCGGCGCACTGACCAAGGTGGCGCATTCCACCTTTATGGTCACGCCCTACAACGTCGGCATCATCGGTCAGGACGTCATCGGCGAACTGGAAAACAGCGGCGTCTTCTTCGGATAAGCGGGAGACACATCTGTGAAACAATCTCCGAACGGTCACCCTTCCGGCGTTTCGCCCGACGCGGGTCTGCTGTCCGCACAGTTGAAGGACGCGGTGTTTCTCTGCCGCAAACGCGGCACGCCGGTTTTTACCGCTTTTCTGACGGAAGCGGAGCAGACCGCCGCAACGGACTTCCTGCGGCGACAGGATATTAACCGGCTGCTGTACGGCGGATTTGAGGAAGCCGAACGCCGTATGCTCGGCGTATTTCCCGACTTTATGTCCCCGTCGCCTGATGAATTTCCCATCGACGCCGTGACTGTCACCTGCCGGAAATCCGAAAAGCCCGAACACCGCAGCGTCCTTGGCACGCTCATGGCGCAGGGCATCGAGCGGAACTGCCTTGGCGATATTCTCATTGAAGAAGGACGGTGCGTATTCTTCTGCCGTCCCACCGTCACGCGTGCGCTGCTTGACAACGTCACAAAAATCGGCGGTATGGGCGTAACGCTCACGCCGGGCTGCCAGTTCCCGCTGCCGACCGCACACGGGTTCCGCGCTGTCACTGAAACGGTGGCTTCGGCACGGTTGGACTGCATTGTGGCCGCTCTTTGCGGCGTGGGACGTGCGCAGGCAGAAGAATGGATTTCCGCCGGGCAGGTTCTTATCCGCTCGGTGGAATGCAAAAAGGTTTCGCAGCAGGTGCGCGAGGGCGACACGGTCACCGTCCGGGGCAAGGGCAAATTTGTGATTGACGACATGGGAGACGTCACCCGCAAGGGAAGACTGATACTGTCTGCCCGAAAATATGTATAATAGATTCACGATGTTATAGAAGGAGGTCGGTACAGTGCTTACCCTGAACGAAATCAGAAACGTCAATTTCAGAAAATCCAATTTCGGCGGCTACCGTGCCGAGGACGTGGAAGCCTTCATCGACGAAGTGCAGCTTTCCTACGACTCGCTGCTCAAGGAAAATGCCGAACTGCTCAAGCGCCTTGAAAGCCTGACCGCAAAGCTGGAGGAATATCAGATGGAGGAGGACTCCATCCGCAACGCCCTCATGAACGCCCAGAAAGTCGGTGACGCTTCGCTCCGCGACGCCAAGCACAAGGCGGAAATCATTCTCAAGGATGCTACCATCAAGGCGGAAAAAATCGTTTCCAACGCACAGATGGAAATACACCGCGAACGCGATGTCATCGAACGTATGCAGCGCGACATTGCCGATTTCAAAGCGCGGCTGCTCAAATCCTACAAGGATCACCTCACCCTCATCAACAGCATTCCCTCCGAGGACATCATGCGCCCCGATACCCGCGACGCACTCGGCGCCGTCCCTATGCTCGACCGGGACGCCCCCTATTCCTCCTCCCGCCGCGACACTTTTGACAGCCGCGACAGCTACGGAAGCCGAGACAGCTATGATACACGCGACAGCTATGATACACGCGACAGCTATGATACACGCGACAGCTATGATACACGCGACAGCTATCCACCTGCCGCCGACAGCGGTTATGGCGACAGCCGTCAGGATTACGCTCTCCCCGACAACGCTGACAGCAGCGATACGGCATCCTATACGCCCGACGAACAGCCCATTCTCCCCCGTGAACGCATCGGACAGTCCCGCGGCGGCTTCACGGTGAATATCGACGACAGCGCTCCTGCCGCTGCCACCACTACCCTTCCCCCGCCTGCCCGCAGCAGCGAACAGCGTTTCCCCTCTTTTGACAACTCCCCCCGTCAGAGCTATGACGACACCCGGCGCGGTGCCGCCAACTTCGACCGCACGCCCATCAGCGGCGGTGACTTCGGCGATTTCAGCAGCAGTGCGGGCAGTCAGACCGACCCCGCCAGCCTGATCACCGCGGGCGGACGCAGAAGTACCGACGATTTCAGTGCTCCCGCCTATGACACCGGCAGCGGCGGCTACGACGACGACCGCAGCAGCTTCCGTCGGAAGTTCAGTTGATTGCCTGTCAGCACCGCAAACCCATCGCCCGTCTGATATATCATCATAAAAAGATTTCATTAATGAAAGAAGGCTATTCCCAATGAGCCAGGATTATAATACCACGCTCAATCTCCCCGAAACCGAATTTCCCATGCGCGGCAACCTTCCCAAGCGGGAACCCGAAATGCTGCTGCAATGGGAACAGAAGGATATCTATCACCGCATTCTCAAAAGAACCGACGGAAGACCCAAGTTTGTCCTGCACGACGGTCCTCCCTATGCCAACGGCGACATTCACCTCGGCACCGCGATGAACAAGGTGCTCAAGGATTTTATCGTCCGCTATAAGAATATGGCGGGCTTCAGCGCTCCCTTCGTCCCCGGCTGGGATACCCACGGTCTGCCCACCGAACTCAAGGCGCGAAAAGCCGCCGGTTTCGAGAAGGCTTCCAAGATGTCCGACCTCGAACTCCGCGCCATGTGCCGCGACTTCGTTATGGGCTACATCGACGACCAGCGCAGCCAGTTCAAGCGTCTGGGCAACATCGGCGAGTGGGATGATCCCTACATCACCCTGCTGCCCAAGTTTGAGGAAAAGCAGATCGAAATCTTCGCGGAAATGGCGTGCAACGGTCAGATTTACAAAGGTCTGAAACCGGTCTACTGGTGCCCCGACTGTCAGACCGCACTCGCGGAAGCCGAAATCGAATATTCCGAAGACCCCTGCGTGTCGGTCTTCGTCAAGTTCCCTGTCGCCGACGACCTCGGGAAATTTGAGGCGCTCGGCATCGACAAGGACAACACCTACTTTGTCATCTGGACCACCACTACATGGACCCTCCCCGGCAACCTCGCCATCTGCCTCGGCCCCAGATACACCTACAAATTCATCAGGGCGGGCAAGGAAACCTACATCATGGCGGACGGTCTTTATGAAGAGGCGCTCTCCCTCGCCGGCATCACCGATTACGAAATCGTCGGTGAAATGCTCGGCAGCGAGATGGAATACATGAAGGCGCAGCATCCCTTCCTTGACCGGACTTCCCTCATCATTGTGGGCGACCATGTCACGCTGGAATCCGGCACCGGCTGCGTCCATACCGCGCCCGGTTTCGGTGTGGATGACTTCAACGTCTGCAACAGGTATCCCGAAGTGGGCATTGTGGTATCTGTCGATGCCAACGGCGTGCTGACCGAAGAAGCCGGTCAGTTCGCGGGTCTTTCCACCGAGGACGCCAACAAAGCCATTGCCATTCACATGGACAAAACCGGCTTCCTCTTCGCCTCCCAGAGAATCAAGCATAAGTATCCCCACTGCTGGCGCTGCAAACAGCCCGTACTCTTCCGCGCGACCGAACAGTGGTTCTGCTCGGTGGACAGCTTCAAGGATAAAGCCATCGAAGCCATCAACACCGTGGACTGGGTGACGGCATGGGGCAAGGAACGCATCACCCAGATGGTGCGCGACAGAAGCGACTGGTGCATCAGCCGTCAGAGACGCTGGGGCGTGCCGATTCCGATCTTCTACTGCAAGAACTGCGGCAAGCCGCACATCAAGAAGGAAACCATTCTCGCCGTTGCCAAGCTGTTTGGCGAATTCGGCTCCGACGTGTGGTACGCTCGCGACGCCAAAGACCTCCTTCCCGCCGGTACTGCCTGTGAATACTGCGGCGGCACCGACTTTGACAAGGAAAAGGACATCATGGACGTCTGGTTTGACAGCGGCGTAACCCACGCGGCAGTCTGCGACGTGCGTCCCGAACTCACATGGCCGGCGGATCTCTATCTCGAAGGC
The DNA here is from genome assembly GCA_017395425.1 of Clostridia bacterium. GTDB lineage: Bacteria > Bacillota > Clostridia > Oscillospirales > Acutalibacteraceae > RUG762. Next base: position 90,571 of record JAFPUM010000062.1, read on the forward strand.
GCCGATCAGTACAGAGGCTGGTTCCAGTCCTCACTGCTGACCTCCGTCGCGTGGCGCGGCGTGGCGCCTTACAAGGCAGTGCTGACCCACGGCTGGGTCGTGGACGGCAAGGGCGAAAAAATGTCCAAGTCGCTGGGCAACGGCATTCTCCCCCGCGAGGTTGTGGACAAATACGGCGCGGATATCCTGCGTCTGTGGGTCGCCTCGTCGGATTATCAGGTAGATGTGAGAATCTCCAATGACATTCTCAAGCAGCTCTCCGAATCCTACCGCAAAATCCGCAACACTGCCCGGTTCATGCTCAGCAACCTCTATGACTTCAACCCTGAATTCGATATGGTGCAGATGTGGGAATTCTCCCCCATCGACCGCTGGGCGATCATGAAGCTCAATGAGCTCAACAAGACCTGCCGCGAGGCATATGACCGCTACGAATTCCATCAGGTCTATCATGCCATCATCAAATTCTGCGTGGTGGATATGTCCAACTTCTACCTCGACGTCATCAAGGACAGACTCTACTGCGACGGCAAATACAGCATGTCCCGCTGCTCGGCGCAGACCGTCATGTATATGATTCTCGACGCCATGACCCGTCTGCTCGCGCCGATTCTCGCCTATACCTGTGAGGAAATCTGGCAGTATATGCCCCACACCCGCACTGATATCCTCGAATCCGTGCTGCTCAACGACATGCCCATGCAGGTCTGGGGCGTAAAGTACGATGAGCAATTCGCGGCGGATTGGGACAGAATCCACGCCGTGCGCGACGACGTGCAGCGCGCGCTCGAAGTCGCCCGTAAAGACAAGCGCATCGGCAAATCGCTCGAAGCCGTGGTCACGCTCTACTGTGACGGCGAACTGAAGGAATTCCTCGAATCCAACGCCAACATTCTGGAAGACGTGTTTATCGTATCCGGCGTGAAGATCGTCAGCGGCACCTGCGACGAGAACCCCTGCGATGTGGAAGGTCTGGGCATCTCCGTCTCCGTGGCGGAAGGCGCCAAGTGCGAACGCTGCTGGAAGCATTCCGACGACGTGGGCGAGGACAACGAGCATCCCACCCTCTGCCGCCGCTGCGCGGAGGTTGTCAGAGGATAACCGGTTTCCTTCCCCATCTGAACAACACAGACAAATGAGGATTTAACAATGATTGCATCCCTTCTTGCACTGGCGGCTGTCGTATTGCTCACGGCAGCCGACCAGATCACCAAGCTGCTGGTGATGAAGCATTTCACGGTGGGCGAATCTCACCATGTCATCGGCGGTCTGCTGGACTTCACCTATGTGCAGAACCGCGGCGCCGCCTTCGGTATGCTGTCCAGTCAGCGGTGGTTTTTCATGCTCATCACGGTTGTCATTATGGCGGCTGTGGTATACGGCTGGTTCAAAGGGTACTTCCACCATATCACCGGCCGCATCGCCGCGGTACTCATCGTGGCAGGCGGTCTGGGCAACATGATCGACCGCGTGCGGCTGGGCTATGTGGTGGATTTTATCGACGTCAGTCCGCTCTTCTCTTTCGCGGTGTTCAATGTGGCGGACTGCTGCGTCACCGTCGGCGCCGGACTGCTCATGGTGTTCATTCTCTTTTTTCTGGACGAACAAAAACTGCGCTTTGAAAATCCCTTCACCCGCTGGCTGTCTTCCCAAAAGACGGGAAAGGATTAACCGCGCATGGAAGATTTGTATTTCAGCGATCTGTCGGAGACCGGCGTCTCCGACAGATCGTACCGTTTTCTATTGGAAAATGACGGCTCCCGGCTGGACAAAACCCTCGCGGAACTGCTGCCCGACCTGACCCGCTCCTACCTCCAGAAGCTCATCGAACATGGCGCGGTTACAGTCAACGGAAAATCCGCCGACAAAAAGACCAAGGTTCCCGCCGGCTGCGAAATCACCGTCACGCTGCCCGAAAACCGCAAGCCCGATATACTGCCCGAAAACATTCCGCTCGACATTGCCTATGAGGACGACGACCTGCTGGTGGTCAACAAGCCCAAAGGCATGGTGGTTCACCCCGCGGCGGGTCATTACACCGGCACACTGGTCAACGCGCTGCTGTATCATTGCGGGGATTCACTCTCCGGCATCAACGGCGTGGAGCGTCCCGGCATCGTGCATCGTATCGACATGATGACCAGCGGACTGCTCATCGTCGCCAAAAACGATTTTGCCCACCGCTCCCTCGCGGAACAGATCAAGGAGCACAGCTTCACGCGGCGGTATGAGGCGGTTGTTGTGGGAAATCTGCGGGAGGACAGCGGCACTGTCAACGCCCCTATCGGGCGTCACCCCGTCGATCGCAAGAAGATGGCGGTCACGGACAGAAACAGCCGCTCCGCTGTCACCCATTATGACGTGTTGCAGCGCTTCGGCGGCATGAACGGAGAATCCTCCTACACCCATCTCCGCCTCACACTTGAAACCGGACGCACCCATCAGATCCGCGTGCATATGGCATATCTCGGACACCCGGTGGTGTGCGACCCCGTTTACGGCAGCACACGGCAGCAGTTTGCCTGCTGCGATGGTCAGTGCCTTCATGCGCGGGAAATCGCGTTTGTGCATCCGCGCACCGGTCAGACCCTCTCGCTCACCTCTTCCCTGCCCGACTATTTCCATGCTGTTTTGCATAAATTAGCGGCGCGCGCGGAATAACTTTTGCCGCTATTGTAGATTTTCGCACGGATGATGTGATTTTTCTCCGATTTGCTTGACAAATCACTCCAAATGATAGATGATATATTCATAGAATTGGGTAGGAAGACGGGAATCCGCATCATTCGCGCGTTCCCGCCATTGAGATATTTTTTGCTTTTTTATAACAGGAGGCAGACAAATGGAATTCAGCGAGAAGAAGCAGCTTTCCCTGCTGGCCTGCAAGGTCAGACAGCACATCATCGAGGGGACATTCCACGCCAAGAGCGGTCATCCCGGCGGCTCTCTCTCCGCCGCGGACGTGATTACATACCTGTACTTCCGGGAGATGAAGGTTGATCCCAAGAATCCCCAGTGGGAAGACAGAGACCGCTTTGTACTCTCCAAGGGACACGCCGCTCCCGCGCTTTACGGCGCATTGGCAGTCAAGGGCTTCTTCCCCGAAGACGAAATCCAGAATCTCCGCAAGCCGTCCAGCTATCTGCAGGGACATCCCGATATGAAGGGCATTCCGGGTGTGGATATGTCCACCGGTTCTCTCGGACAGGGCGTTTCGTGTGCCGTCGGCATGGCACTCGCCGGCAAGATTGCCAAGAAGGATTACCGCGTATATGCCGTACTGGGTGACGGCGAAATTCAGGAAGGACAGGTCTGGGAGGCGGCTATGTTCGCTTCTCACAAGAAGCTCGACAATCTCACTATTTTTATTGACAACAACAACCTTCAGATCGACGGCACCATGGACGAGGTCAACTCGCCCTATCCGATTCCCGAAAAGTTCCAGGCATTCGGCTGGCACACCGTGGAAATCGACGGTCATGACTTCGATCAGATCGAAGTGGCTGTCGCCGAGGCCAAAACCGTGACGGACAAGCCCACGGCGGTTATCATGCACACCGTCAAGGGCAAGGGCGTTTCTTTTATGGAGCACCAGGTCGGCTGGCACGGCGTCGCCCCCAACGCGGAACAGTACGAGGCAGCCATGAACGAGCTGAAAGCGCAGTACAACGCTTTGGCGGCGGAATAAGCAGGGAGGTTGACTGAAAATGGCAGACGTTAAAAAAATTGCAACCCGTGAGGGTTATTCCGATACCCTTGTCGAACTCATCGACGAGATTCCCAATTTATATGTCTTTGACGCGGATTTAGCGGGCGCCACCAAGACTTCCAAGGTCAAGAAGGCTCACCCCGAACGCTTTTTCGACTGCGGCATCGCCGAGCAGAATATGATGAGCATCGCGGCGGGCATGGCAGCCTGCGGCAACGTGGTATTCGCCAGTTCCTTTGCGATGTTCGCTTCGGGACGTGCCTTTGAGCAGATCCGCAATTCCATCGCCTATCCCAAGCTCAATGTCAAGATCGGCGCAACCCATGGCGGCATCTCCGTCGGCGAAGACGGCGCCACCCACCAGTGCTGCGAAGATATCTCCCTCATGCGCTCCATTCCGAACATGACGGTCATCGTCCCGGCGGACGACACCGAGGCAAGACTTGCCACGAGAGCCGTCGCGAAGATGTACGGTCCCTGCTACCTGCGCTTCGGCAGACTGGCGGTGCCAGTGGTCTTCGGCAGTGACTATCAGTTTGAGATCGGTAAGGGCGTGGTGCTGAGTGAAGGCGCTGATGTGACCATTATCGCCAACGGTCTGATGGTCGAAAAGGCGATTGAGGCGGGCAAGCTGCTCCATGAAGAAGGCATCTCTGCGCGTATCGTCAACATGGCAACCGTCAAACCGATCGACCGCGAACTGGTACTCGAAAGTGCCGCCAAGACCGGCGCCATTGTTACCGCTGAGGAACACAGCATCATCGGCGGTCTGGGCAGTGCGGTGTGCGAAGTGGTCTGTAAAGAGTGTCCCGTTCCCGTGCTTCGCGTGGGTGTGAACGACACCTTCGGCAAGAGCGGTTCCGCGGTGGAACTGCTTGACCTTTTCGGTCTCTCTGCCGCCAACATCGTCTCGCACGCCAAGAAAGCCATCGCGCTCAAAAAGTAATGCTTTCATTTTCCTACTGACAACATGAACCCCCTGCATTCGGAAGATTTTACCGGATGCAGGGGGATTTTTCGGGCGCACGCAAAAGAAAAAGACCGCTGATCACCGTCAACACGGCAATCAGCGGTCTTTTTCATCATTGCTGGTCCGAGTGGCGAGAGTCGAACTCACGGCCTCTTGAACCCCATTCAAGCGCGCTACCAAACTGCGCTACACCCGGATTTCTGCATTTGCATACCTCAGCAACATTGATATTCTATCATAATGATAATAAAATGTCAAGCCTTTTTCGCAAAATTCTTTTATTTTTTATTCATTCCAAACCACCGTTGTCTATCGGCAAAAATAATATTTGAAAAACAGTGAATGATGAATAGTAAATCGCAATTCCCGGTTGATTTTTTATAGGGAATATGCTATAATAACGTGGAATAAAAGCCTTCGGGCTTGATGGCGCAGAGAAGCAACCGCGCCATGTGGAAGGGACGGTGCGTAATGCGCGATGAGTAAACAAAATATAGAGGCATTCTGTCGCAAACTGGGCGATCGGCTCGGCGCGGCGGAGTGCATGGCGTTTTCGGGTGTCACAGAAAGCATGAACGCGCTGTTTGAAGCGTTTGAGCTCAGCGCGATGGACGCGGTATTCGTATCCGCACTCGCGCCCTGCCGCCTGATCAAATCCATTCTGATACACGGGGCAGCGCCGGTTCTGTGCGACGTCGCACCTGACAGCCTGACCATGGATCCCCGCGCACTTGACACGGCTGTCCGCCAGGTGGTCGCGTCGGGACAGCTCTATCCCCGCGCTGTGATTGTCGATCACTTCTGCGGTATGCCGGCAGTGATGCATACCATCAAATCTATCTGTGACCGGATGGGACTCATCCTGATCGAAAACTGCGGCACGGATTTCGGCGGCAGTTTTGATACGTCTCTCTGCGGCACCTCGGGGGACTATGCGCTGCTCTCACTGGGAGCGTCTTCTGTCTTCGGTACGGGAGGCAGCGGGGCACTGATAGTCTCAATGGGCGACAGTCCGCTCACAGAGGGAATTTCCTTCTGCGACGGCGAGGGCTATCAATCGGTTGACCCCTGTTACGGCGAGACTCTTCTCGCGGCATGGAATGAGCGGGACAGTGTTCTCGCACAAAGCCGTGCCCATGCGGCTTCGCTCACGCAGTCACTCGCGGATTCGGATTTCTGGGTGCAGCGGGGCAGCAATCAGCGGCAGAAGAGTTCCTTTGGTTCATTGGCTGTCATCAGTCAGAGCGAGGAACATCGCGACCGTGCACTGGCTTTTCTCGAAAAAGAAGGTATGAGCCGCTTTGTCCGGACGATTCATGTACATTCGCGCAGCTGCTTTGATAAGGGCTGCCGCGGACTCAAGGAAATCGAAAACGCCACGGCACTCGCTCCCAGAGGTATCCGGCTTGACATCTTCGGTGCCATCCACGCGGATGCCATGCCCGCTCTGTGTGCGGCTGTTGAGGCAATGGGCAAACAGATTACAGAATAAACACGAAACGGAGGACTGAGTGATTTTGGAGAATGATATGTGGAAAACCAATTCCGCGGATACAGGATCAGAAGGCAGCGCGGGCTGTACCATTACGGTATTTGATTACAGCCATATTCCGGACGAATATAATCTGATGGCATTTGGCAAGGAAACCGTCTCCTTCGGTCGCGACGACACCAACGACATTATGATCGCGTCGGATATCGTATCCCGCCGCCACGGTCATTTTACCGTCAAGGACGGGCGCTGCTATGTCACCGACGACAAAAGCACCAACGGCACCTATGTCAACGGCAAGCGGGTGGAACAAATCCAGTTGAAGGACGGCGATTCCATTCGCATTGACGATATGACCCAGTCGGTTATCGGCGGCATTACCATTGTCTTTTCGGACAAAAATTCCGGCGCCGACTGGAACAATTACACACTCACCAAACCTGTTACCAAAATCGGCACCGACAAACGCTGCGATATCGTCATCGACGACCCCAAGGCAAAACCTGATACCGCCGAGATTCATCAGGACAGCGTCAACAAATATTCGCTGGTTCTGGGCAATGGTGTGACCGGCGTCATGATGAACAACGAACCGCTCGCCGCCAAACGCTATGAACTGCACGACGAGGACGTTTTCAGTATCGGCAACACCAAATTCAATTTCTCCAAAGGTTCCATTTATTACCGGCGGGAAAAGGCAGGTATGTCGCTGGAACTGGTCAATATCGCTAAATTAGTGCCTCAGGGTTTCAAAAAAGACAAGAAAATTCTCGACGATACCAGTATGCTGATAGAGCCGGGCGATTTTGTCGCCATTGTGGGAGGCTCCGGTTCGGGCAAGTCCACCCTGATGAACTGTATTAACGGTTTTGATCATCCCACCGTCGGCAAGGTGCTGGTCAATCGCCGTGATCTCTACGAGCATTATGAGGAACTGAAGGATGAAATCGGTTACGTTCCCCAGCAGGATATTGTGCATGAAAACCTTACCCTGATCAGTATGCTCCGCTACGTCGCCAAGCTCCGTCTGCCCGACGGCACTCCACGCGCCGAACGGGAAGCGAGAGTACAGGAAGTCCTTCAGACCGTGGAACTCACCCAGCACAAGGATAAACTCATCCGCAAGCTCTCGGGCGGTCAGAAGAAACGCGCTTCCATCGCTGTGGAACTGATGAGCGACCCCTGTCTTTTCTTCCTCGACGAGCCTTCCTCCGGTCTGGATCCGGGTACGGAGCGTACCCTCATGCACACCCTCAAACGCATGAGCAATGACGGCAAGACCGTTATCATGATTACCCACAACACCAACAACATCCATCTCTGCGATAAGCTTATTTTCCTGGGCGCGGGCGGCTATGTGGCGTTTTGCGGCAATCCCGCCGACGCGCGTTCCTTCTTCGGCATTCCCAAAGATCAGGATCTCACCGACGCCTACACCATGGTGGAACAGGACCCCGCCGGCTGGGAAGAAAAGTTCAACGCCTCTCCCTACAACAAGACCCGCACAATGGGTGAAGTCAAGGAACCCGTCCTTTCCGCAGCCGAGAAAAAAGAACGCCGCAAAAAGTTTGAGAAGGAACACCATAAATCCTTCCTGCATCAGTTCCGTGTGCTGTCAGCACGTTATATGAACCTGATCTGGAACGACAAAATGCGACTGCTCTTCTTCCTGCTGCAGGGTCCCCTGATCGCCTATCTCTTCTCCTTCGTGACCGTGGAAAACACGTTCAAATCCTACTTCGACGCCCAGTCCATGCTCTTCTGTCTCTCCTGCGCAGGCATATGGGTGGGTCTGATGAATTCCATTCAGGAGGTCTGTAAGGAACGCAACATCGTGCGACGGGAATATATGTCCGACGTGCGGCTGAGCGCTTACATCTGCTCCAAACTCGCCGTACAGACGCTTCTCGCCATTGTACAGTGCGGTCTTATGCTGGCGGTGTTCGCCGCCACCATCGGTCTGCCGGAGCAGGGCGTGATTTTCCACAATTCTCTGATAGAAATGATGCTTACACTGGTACTCATTACGGTGTCATCTTCGTCACTGGGGCTGCTGGTCTCCTCTATGGTCAAAAATACCGACCGCGCGATGGTGTTCGCGCCGATTATTCTGATTCCGCAGCTTCTTTTTTCCGGCATTCTCTTCAAGCTCGAAGGCGTCACCGAGATTCTCTCATGGGTGTGTGTGAGCCGCTGGGGTATGCAGGCCTTCAGCAATACCGCCAACCTGAACGGCGTACTGTGGAATAACCTTTCGCTCAATTACAAGGATAAATTGCTTGAGCAGACCTATGAACTCAATCGCAATCCCCTTTATCAGCATTCGGCAAGAAATCTGCTCATGACGTGGGGCGTTATTGTGCTGACCATCGTGATCTTCTGCACGATCAGCGCGCTGGTGCTTCGCAGCGTCAAGAATGACAAACGATGAGCCGCTCTTTCTCCGCCACTTTCGGCAGCAATTCCGATCCGGACGGTACGGTAACGCTCCAGGGGCATGCCTACCGTCCCGGAACGCTGCTGTATCAGGGCAAGGAAAGCCGTGTCTATTCCGCCTGCCGCACAGACGGCGGAAACGGAGACACGGCTTTTGTCCTGAAAGTATATCAATGTACGCCGGGCGACGACGTCTGGGAAACGGCGTTGCGGGATGTGGAAGCGGGACGTCGGCTGCGGGGAGGACGACACCTAGTGCCGCTGCTGGCGGATACGCTCCGCCGTACCGCCTCCGGCACTTCCGACCGCTGTGAAATCTTTCTGCTGATGCCAAAATTCCTCACCTTCCCCGAACGCTGGGAGAACCGTCTGTCCCGGCCATCCGACGACCGGGAAGTAACCGTCATCTGCCGCGATATTGCTGCCGCATTGCGAGCCATTCACCGCAGGGGACTGGTTCACGGCGACGTCAAGCCGGACAATCTCTATTACGATCCGCGAAGGGGCTGGCTGCTGGGGGATTTCGGCAGTGTGATCCGACGCGGGGAGCCTGCCCGCGCCATCAGCGAGGGATATTGCGCACCCGAAGCGCGAAGCGGTCAGCCCTGTACGTCGGCAACCGATGATTATGCGCTGGGCGTGACTGCCTATCGGCTGGTCTGCGGCAACAAATTGCCCTTCTGCGACCGTCCCTGCGATGAGATGACGGAGGATGAAGTATATTACGCCATTGAACGCCGCCTGCGTGGGGAACCCATTCCCCCGCCCACCGGCATTTCTCCGGCACTCCGGCGCCGCATTGGAAAACTGCTGCGGCAGTCGTGGTCATGACGAAAATCTCCCGTGAAAGAAGGTAAATGAAACCATGCTGACGGTTCAGATTCTCTGCGTGGGAAATCTCAAGGAAGCCTACTGGCGGGACGCCTGCGAGGAATACGCCAAACGGCTGGGAGCATTCTGCAAATTCTCCGTGACAGAACTGCCCGAAAGCCGTCTTCCGAAATCGTATAGTGACGCGGACGTTGCAAAGGTCATCGCAACCGAGGGGGATCGCCTTCTCTCTAAAGTGTCGCCGGGTGATTATGTGGCGGCGATGTGCATTGAGGGAAAGCTGCTCTCTTCACCGGCACTGGCGGAGGAACTGTCCCGCGCGGCGGTCAACGGCAAAAGCCGCGTGGTCTTGATCATCGGCGGTTCGTATGGGCTGAGCGATGCCGTTAAATCACGCGCGGACCTGCGGCTGTCCATGTCGCCCATGACCTTCCCCCACCAGCTCGCCCGCGTCATGCTCTGCGAACAGCTCTACCGTGCCTTCTCTATTCAGGCAGGCACAAAGTATCATAAGTAAAAGACAACCCGACAGCATAAAACCACCGGTATGGAAAACAAGCATTTTGAAATGCCAATCCATACCGGTGGTATTTTTATCATTTCTTATGATATTCCGCCCGGAGAATCCCGTAATAGCTCATGTCTCCGACGCCCTGATTATTCCATCCCCGCTGCCGGAGCGTACCCTCGTACTGCAGACCGCATTTGCGCATGACGCCGCCCGAATGGGGGTTGCGCACATCATGGCGGGCTTCCACGCGGTTCATGCCCACTTCGTCAAATAAAAAGGCAATCACAGCGCTCAGCGCTTCGGTCATGATGCCCTGATGCCACCAGCGCTTGCCTATGCAGTAGCCGATTTCCACCCAGCCGATGCGCTCGTCCATGTTGACCGCACTGATACTGCCGATGGGCTGTCCGATGGATTTCAGTTCAATGATCCAGTCGTAATAATGGTTATTGAGGTAGTTGTTGTTCACATAATCGATATACGCACTCACGTCCTCTACCCGGCGATAGGACTGCCACGTCATGAATTTTGTTACGTCGTCATCGCTTGCCCAGTTGTCAAACATCGCCTGCGCATCCTCCGCACGGAATCGACGGAGCATCAGCCGTTCGGTTTCGATGGGTTGGGTTCCTATGTGATTCATATCGCTTGTCTCCTTTCGCTGAGGGAGGGAAGATTGTCAGAATTCGCCTTTCCCCGTTGTGAATCTGGGTGCGATTCGCTCGGCAAGGGCGAGTAGCCCTTGCCTTATGGGACGCTGCCCCATTCCCCGCAATGGCTACTCGCCCTTGACCTCGGCAGGGAGCTCACCAAAGCTGTCGCTAGTGACAGCTACTGCACCCCGCGCCGCTACGCGGCTAATTACGCAGCCTGCTTCTTACTTTTCCGCTGCTCAGTCAAAGTCCAGCTCCAGCTTCTGACCGTCCTTCCAAAGCCGTTCCAGATCGTAGAATTCTCTCGCTTCTTCACTGAACACGTGTACCACTACCGCGCCGTAATCCATGACAATCCACGAATGGGAACCGTGTCCCTCGATATGACCGGGTGCAATTCCCTCCTGCCGGAGTTTGAATTCCACCTCGTCCGCCAAAGCCTTGACGTGAGTGGCGTTGCCGCCGGTGGCAATCACGAAATAGTCCGCCAGTGTCGTGACCTCCTGCACATACAGCACCGAGAGATTCTTTGAAAGCTTGTCGTTCAAAACCTTTGCGCAGAACAGCGCCAGTTCCTTGGATTCCATTTGCATTCTCCTTTATGTAATCAATTTTGTTAATCCGTCAATACCGGAAACCGGATATCGTCCGCCGTCAGCTTTTCACTGTACGGCATCAGGTATTCGTTAATCTTAGCCGCCGTCTCCGCTTCATCGCAGAGATAATAAGAAGGATTGGGCTTGACCCAATGATCCGTACCCGGCATGGTAAACATATTCAGCGATTCCGGGGAACACCCCTTGACCGGCGCAATGAAGGAACGGATTTCTTCCAGGCTCATATCGATGCTGAATTCACCGTAGCCTGCCCGCAGCAGTCCGAACAGTTGAAGCGGTGACATGGCGAAAACCTTTTCCATCATGGCACGTACAATGCGACGCTGCGCCCGCACCCTGCCGAGGTCGCCGTCCAAAAAAATCTGCCGGTTGCGCATAAAGTTGAGCGTCATGCGACCGTCGAGATGGTTGTCTCCGGCGGGAAGAATTTCATAATCCGTTTTGTTGGGGTACACCTTCGTCTCCTGCTCCAGATAGATATCCAAGCCGCCCATCGCGTCTACGATCTGTTCAAAGCCTTCAAAGTCGAACAGCACATAGTGATCGACCGGCAGGCTCAGACGGCTGTTGATACAGCGGATCAAAGCACTGATGTTGCTCTCGGTCTTCTGCGTCACCTTTTTGCCGCAGACGGTGTGACGTCCCTTCTCGGTTTCATCCTGCGCCACGGCTCTTTTGCATTTGTCGCACCAGTCCACGGTCTGGGGATTGGAATAAACCGCGTTGATCTTGTGAGGCGGGAGACTGTCCCGTCCCACATAGGTATCCCGGGGAATCTGCATGACGTTCATTTGGTGGGCTTCATTGTCAAAGCACATCAACCAGATACAGTCGGTGAGTTTGCTGCTTTTGTCCACTCCCACAATAAGAAAATACGTCACCCGGTCACGATTGGATTCCTCGGTAATCAATCGCTGCTGAATGGCGCTGTCATCCAGCGGACTGTCGGAAAACACCGATTTCGAGCGATATACCGACACCAGCGCGAAGGTGATGAGTCCCGTCAGGCACAGGCACAAGGCAATCACGGAAGTGATCAGCCGCTGCCTCTGGGCAGCAGCCCGTTGACGCTGCGAACCGTTGACCGACGACCATAAGGACTGCCACAGGGTTCCGGCAGCGTGAGAAATACCGCTTTCCGCAGACATTTTTGAATCGGCCTTACCCCATACATTCCCTGTATGTATCCGTCCGTTTGACGTGCGGGACTGACGTTCCGCCGAGAGTGCGGCGCGTCGCTGTGCCATCGCCAATTCTCTCTCCCGTCGGCGGGAAGGGTCGCGCTTGGTGTAGTGACGGTCGGGTTCATGCGACATACCCGTCTGTCGGCTGCGGAACAGATGATCCTCTGCCTCATGATCCTCAACGGTATCATATGCCTGATATCCTTCGTCGTATGCCTCATACGAACCGTCGGTACCGTCATCCCTGCGGTAAGCCATCGCGCTTCCCTCCTTCGCAAACCATAAAGCTTATTTTTTCTTCAACGCGTATTTTGCCATCAGAAGTTCGTTGTAAGCCCCCACCGTATCGGGATGCATGGGAGTCCGATCATCGAGACGATCCTGCAGGCTGGACGCCAGCGCTTCTTCCATCGCAGCTTCCAGACTGCTGTCCGCCGCTTTCCGGATTTTGTCCACACCCTTGTAGTCGCGTTCCTCGGAAGTGCAGTCCGCCACATAGATAATCTTTTCGAGCAGGCTCATTCCTGCCCGTCCGGTGGTATGATAACGAATGGCGTTGCGGATATCTTCATCATCCACCCGCAACACCCGCTGCACATAAATCGCGCCCGTCACGGCGTGCCACAGTTTCGGCGCGTGTTCCTCATACACACTGAACGTCAGTCCCCACCGCGCCATCAGATCGAGCTGTTCCTTTTTGCTCATATCCTTGGTCACATCATGCAGCAGTCCCGCCAGTTCCGCCTGATCAGGGTCGCCGCCGTATCGTGCAGCCAGACGCACCGCTTCCCGCGCTACATTCACCGAGTGACGGAACCGCCAGTCGGTCAATCGTTCCCGTATCTGACGGGTATAATACTTTCGCTCCTCGTCGGTCATATGACAGTCAGTCCTTTCACCGCTCCGGCGGCGATTGATAAAGTCGGTTTTCCGCGATATACCGCGCCACGCTTGTCGGCACCAGTCCGTCAATGGGCAGTCCCTTTCTCACGCGTTCGCGGATTCCGGACGACGATACGTCCATCGGCGGCACGTCCGCGACCATCCCCGGACAGCCTATTGCGGCAAGATGCGTCGCATATGCTTCCAGCTCCCCCGCCGAAACCCCGTCACGCGGCATGGCACAGAAGGTGGCGAGCGTTTTCAGCCGTTCAAAATCATACCATGTTTCCAGTGACAGAAACATATCCGCGCCCATGATCATATAGAAGTCGCTGTCGGGATACTGCTCATGAAGCGCTGACAGCGTAATAACCGAATAGCTTCTGCCCTCGCGCCGCACCTCAAAATCACTGGCTTCCAGCCACCCGCCCGCTTCCCGCGCCGCCAGACGGCACATTGCCAGCCGCGTTTCACCCGGCACGTCGGCGGGCGTCTTGTGGGGAGACGTGCCGGTGGGAATCATCAGAAACCGATCCAGCGCCAGCCGTTCCCGCCAGACTTCCGCCAGACGCAGATGCCCATTGTGCGGAGGATTGAAGGTTCCCCCGAAAAAGCCGATTCTCATGGCGTTATCTTCTGCCCTTTGCCTTGGGCAGTTCAATGACCGGCTTTTCCTTGTTGACCCGGAACAGGACAAACTTGCGTCCGATCACCTGCACCACGTCCGCGCCTGTCGCGGCTGCCAATCGGTCGGCACAGCCCCGTGCGTCGTGCGGAGACGTCTCCAGCGCCTTGCCCTTGACCAGTTCCCGCGCCGTCAGCGCGTCCTCGGTCTGCTTGACAATATTGTCGGTCAGACCGCCCTTGCCCACCATCACGATGGTATCGACGTCTGCCGCAAGTGAACGCAGAAACGCTCTCTGTTTACTGTTGAGCATAGCTCTTCCTCCCTATACCAAATCATCTCAAAACATCCGTCTGTTTGCTGATGCCTGTCATTGTTTCTCTGCCAGCTTCTCCGCCAGCAGACGGAGCGCTTTACCGCGATGGCTGCGCACATCTTTTTCCTCGCCCGAAATCTCGGCGAAGGTCTTGCCGTTGTCCATATAGAACAGCGGGTCATAGCCAAAGCCGTTCTCGCCGCGGTATTCAAAACCGATTCTGCCTTCACATTCGCCGCGCACGGTGAAGTAGGAACCATCGGGATCAGCGCAGCAAATCACGCAGACATACCGCGCCGTGCGCTGTTCATAGGGTACGCCTTCGAGATTCTTCAGCACCAGTTCGTTATTGTTATCGTCACTGCCGCCGGAATACCGTGCCGAATACACCCCCGGCGCCCCGCCCAGCGCGTCAATACAGATGCCCGAATCGTCTGCCAGCGCGGGCATTCCCAGTGCCTTGGCAAAGGCGGTCGCCTTGATAATCGCGTTTGCCTCGAAGGTCTCGCCGTCCTCCACCGGGTCGATGTCCTCGCCGCCGCACTGGGACGGCAGCAGGATATCAATATGGAGCGGCGCCAGTATGCGCTGAAATTCCTTCACTTTATGGGCATTATGCGTTGCCACTACGAATTTTGTCGTTTCCATGCCGTTTCTCATTCCTCGTCATCATCATCAAAATCGTCGTCGTCGAAATCATCATCGTCGAAATCGTCGTCGTCATCGTCCTCTTCCGTGCCGAAGAGCTTATTTTCCACACCCATACGGTCGGCATTGTCAAAGAGCGCCGCCGCGAATGCTTTGGGATTGAAGGGCTGCAAATCCTCAATGCGCTCGCCCACGCCGATATACTTCACCGGCACACCGAGTTCCTCCTTGATCGCCAGCACCACGCCGCCGCGTGCCGTACCGTCGAGCTTGGTCAGGATAATGCCGGTCAGCCCCGCCGCGTCCTTGAAGGCACGCGCCTGGTTGATAGCGTTCTGTCCCGTGGTTGCGTCGAGTACCAGCAGCACCTCGCGGGAGCTGTCGGGGGCTTCACGGTCAATGACGCGGTTGATCTTGGCGAGTTCGTCCATCAGGTGCTTTTTATTATGAAGCCGTCCGGCGGTGTCGCAGATCAGGATATCCGCCTTGCGTGCCTTCGCCGCGCTGATGCCGTCAAACACCACTGCCGCCGGGTCGCTGCCTTCGGTGTGCTTGACCAGATCGCACTTGGCGCGTTCCGCCCAGACTTCCAACTGTTCAATCGCCGCCGCGCGGAAGGTATCCGCCGCCGCGATAACACACTTCTTGCCCTCCTTGCGGAAACGGGCACACATCTTGCCGATGGTGGTGGTCTTGCCCACGCCGTTCACGCCGATGACCAGAATAACGGACGGCTTGGTGTCGAGCTTGAGTGACATATCTCCCTCCAGCATTTCGGCAATGGTTTCAATCAGCAGGTTACGCACTTCTTTTGGGTCGGTGGTGCCGGTCTGTTTGACCTTGCCGCGCAGGGTATCGCAGATTTTCTCCGCGGTCAGCATACCCACGTCGCCCGCAATCAGCAGTTCCTCCAGTTCCTCAAACAGTTCCTCGTCCACCTTGGTGAACCGCTTGAACAGCGCGTCGATCTGACCCATAATGCCGTCGCGCGTCTTTTTCAAACCTTCCTTCAGGCTTTTGAAAAAACCCATAATTCCTTCTTCCTCTCCACAAATAAACTCACAGCCATTGAATAAAGGCTGTCTTATCTTTACAATTATAGCCTGCCCGCTCATAAAATGCAAGTGTGCTTTGCGCTTTTGAACCGGTCAGCAGCATTATTTTGTAACAGTTTTCGCGTTTTGCCAATTCCTTGGCGTAATCCAGGCAAGCGGTTGCCAATCCCTGCCCCCGATACGCTTCGTCTGTCACCACGTTTTCGACAAAAGCATAGGGACGCAGTCCCCGTGTCAGATTGGGTATCACCACGCAGGTGCAGGACGAGACGAGCTTTCCGTCAATTTCAGCGACAATGATATGATAGTTTTCATCCCGCAGAATCTTTTGCCAGACAGCGACGGTTTCTTCATTCAGCGTGGGAACATCAGTTTCATGCAGGTGGGTATATAGCCGCATGAGGCTGTCGAAATCCTCTTCCCGAATTTCCCGTATGGTCATACAAAACAGCTCCTATCCCAATCATTCCACACCCGTATCATTTATCATACCACAACTTGTAAAAGATTGCAATCCATTCCCGCAAAAAAGACCCCTGAGCCGGAAAAGTAGCTCAGAGGTCGCAATGTCGGTCAGCGCAGGGTATCGAGAAATGCCTTGAAATTGGTCAGGTCGGCTTCGGTGCGGTTGCCGGGATCGTCGCGCCACGGGGTAAACGCAAACACATACTCGACGCTGTCGTGATAAAGAACGGCATGATAGGTCTCGGAAGCGATGAAAATGCCCGCTTTCAGTCCTTTTTCCGTCGTATAGGTTTCCTGCATTTCGGCGCTGGCAAAGCTGTGGATATATCCGTCACTGCTGCTGCGGTCGGTCAGGAATCTTGCTTCATAGCTGATACCGTAGGCGTCCTCACCATCGCACCGCAGATTGCCCTCGTCGTCAATGGTTTCATGGAACAGGCAATAGGCGTCATCTTCAATCGTAATCAGTTGCCCGCGATGCTCGGCAATCATGGTGACAGTGCGCACGTTATTTTTGGAGGCAAGTTTGCTGTGGAGCAGCTTGACGCCGAGGTATTTTTCCGCGTCTTTGACCTGACGGAACTGCTTCACCTGATCTTCCTCGGGGAATGTCAGACTGTCTTTGATGTGGATTTTATTCATCGTGCCTTCCATCTCCACCACATCGCCGTTCATTTCCACCCAGCTATTGAAAAGCCGATCCGCGAATGCCTTGACCTGCGGCGCAAAGCCCACGCACGTCACACAGATTGCCACGGCTGCCGCCGCCGCGACCACCGATTTCCACATTTTTCCGGTCACAAAGAAACGATTCTTCGCGCTTGCCGCGGGATATACCGCCGCCTCTACATATTCGGGGTTGATCAGGCTCATGGCTTCCAATGCACCCATTTTCATTTCGTTCTTCATAAATTGTAGCCCTCTTTCTGTAAAGTTTGTCTGAGTTTATTCCGGCAGCGGAACAGCATGGATTTGACCTTGCTCTCCGACATACCGTATCCTTCCGCGATGCGTTCCACCGAATCCATATACCAGTAACGGCGGACAAATACGTTGCGCGTCTCTTCCGGCAGGGTGGCGAGAAAGGCGTTGAGCGATTCCCGCAGCACGGTGTCGTCGATGAATTCATCCACATCGTTGCCGCCCGGAATGGTATTGGCAAGTTCGTCGGTCAGTTCATCGACCGTTGCCTTGCGCTTCTGTGTATGAAGACTCCGGCAGCGATTGAGCGCGACGTTGCGCGTCAGACGGGTCAGGAATGCGTAAAAGTAATCATACGGTTCATGTGGCGGTATGGCGTTCCACGCGCCGAGATATACGTCGTTTTCGCATTCCTCCGCCGTTTGCGTATCCTGCGTAATTTCATAGGCAAGGTATTTCAGTCGGCTGCCGTATTTGGTCTGCGTCTGCCCAATCGCGGTTTCATCCCGCGCCACAAACAGGCGGACAATCGCTTGGTCTTCCATGATAATTGATCACTTCCGTTTTTGTATGGTTCGTATCTTCTTGAAGAGGCCTCTCGTAAAATAGAAGCACGGTTTATCATGCGTGGGTTGCATTCTTTTTTCATTTTTTTATTTTTTTTCGAACTTTTTTTTCGAACAGCCAAAAAAAACAGTTCCTCCGATGAAGCTCATCCGGGGGAACTGTTTTGGGTTTAAGATGGCGTATGCGTCAGTCTACACCGAGTTTCTGACTGATTTCGTCGATGTTGAGTTCCAGCAGCTTGGACACCCCGTCCTGCTGCATGGTCACACCGTAAATCATGTTGGCGACTTCCATGGTACCCCTGCGATGGGTAATGATGATGTACTGTGTGGAATCGCTCATGCGGCGGCAGTACTCCGCGATATTGTCCACATTCCGTTCGTCCAGCGCGGAATCAATCTCGTCCAGAATACAGAAGGGCGAGGGATTGACCTTCATGATGGCAAAGTAAATCGCCACGGCAATGACGGTCTTTTCGCCGCCGCTGAACAGGTCGATATTTTTGATGGTCTTGCCCGGCGGCTGCGCGTGAATCTCAATACCGCAGTTGAGGACGTCGCTGCGGTCGGTGAGTTCCAGATAGCCGCTGCCACCGCCGAACAGTTCCGTGAAGATGGTCTTGAAATGCCCGTTGATTTCATCGAATTTCAGAACGAAAAGTTCCTTCATCTGCCGGGTCAGCGTTTCAATGAGCTTATTCAGCTCCGCCTTGGATTTCTGCACGTCCTCAATCTGGGTTTTGTACATGGTGTATTTTTCAAAGACCTCTTTGTATTCCTCCACCGCGCCCAGATTGACCGGCTCCAGCTTCTTCATGCTCCCGCGAAGCTCCTTGACCTTCCGCTCCGCTTCCCTACGGTTCCCGGCAGGCTCGAACCGCGCCTCCGCTTCCCGTCGGGTGAGGTTGTATTCCTCCAGCAGCTTGAGGATAATATCGTCGTATTCCCGCTGGACTGCCGCACGGCGTTCCTCCAGCCGCGTGACCTCGCCGGTAATGGCTTCGCGCTGGACGGATTTCTCCTTGGACTGCTTGCGCAATCCGTGAATCTCGCTTTCGGTCTGTTCCCGCTCCTTGGCAAGCGCCGTCATTCCTTCGCGGGACGCGTCCGCCTCGGCGCGGTTCCGCTTGGCGCTCTCCCGCATGGATTTCACCTGCACGGTCGTTTCGGCGTTCTGATGTTCCAATGAAACAATCTCCTGCTTCATACCTTCGATGCGTTCCGCCTGTTCTCCCTGCCGGCTCTCCATATCCGCGACGGCATGTTTCGCTGCCTCGATGTCCTTGGACAGCGACATGACCGCCATACTCGCCTCACTCAACGCAAGGGAATTTTCTTCCCGCCTGCGTGCCGTTTCCGCACGGGCTTCGCTGCTGTCTGTGAATTCCTTCTCAATGGCGGTCAATTGCGCTTGGAGCGATGTCACTGCTTCATCGGCTTTTTCCATGTTCTGCTGCAACGACGCGGTCCGCTCGTCCGCGCTCCCGCGTTCCGCAGACAGACGCTCGGTTTCCGCCACAAGCGTTTCGAGATTGGCGGATATATTTTTCAGATCGGCTTCAAAGCGGATCAGATCACCGCTGACTATCTGCCGTTTCTCGTCATTTTCGCGGATTTTGGCTTTGAGATCGGCGGCTTCCTGTTCCAGCGTAGCAAACTGACCTTTGAGGGTTTCGCTTTTTTTCAGGCAGTCGGCAGCCTTCCGGCGCAGGGCTTCAATCTCGCCGCGCCGTCCCAGCAAGCCCGCGTTTTTTGCCAGTGAACCGCCCGTCATGGAACCGCCCGCGTTGACCACCTGTCCGTCCAGCGTGACCAGCCGGAACCGATAGCCGTATTGCTTCGCGATGGCGACGGCACTGTCAATCGTATCCACAATGGCAATTTTTCCCAGCGCGTTGGATACGATATTCGCGTACTTCGGGTCATATGTCACCAATTCGGCAGCCATGCCGATATATCCTTCGCAGCCGGACAAGCCCTGCTCATTGAAACGCGTCGGTTTAATGGTGGTCAGCGGCAGGAAGGTAGCGCGTCCCGCCCTGTTCTGCTTTAACTGAGCAATGGCTTGTTTGGCGTCATCCTCGCTGTCAACCACGATATTCTGTAAATTGCCGCCCAGCGCGATTTCAATGGCGGTTGCATACTCATTCGGAACGTTGATGAGGCGGGACACCGGTCCGTGAATGCCGCGCAGCGTACCGTTTTCCGCGAGCTTCATCACGGAACGGACACTGCCCGCAAAGCCTTCCATGCTCTTTTCGAGATCTTCGAGAATGCGTGCCTTGCGCTCGTGCCCCTTGGCGTCAAGTTCCGCGTTTTCGCTCTCCCGCCGGACCTGTACGCCCTGCTCCCGGAGCCTGGTGAGCTGCGACTGAAAGGCGTCCTTCTCGCTGTCGATTTCGATCAGCCGGTTCCGCGCGCCTCGGATGGCTTCTTCGGTGAGCGTTTTGGAGGATTGCAGCTTTTCGATGTCCTGCTGGCGGCGTTCGATTTCGCTGTCCACATTTTCCAGACGGCTGCTGATTTCGCCCAACTGCGACTGCGCGGTCGCAAGCTTCACCTGCGCCTGCGCCAGCGAAGCGGTGGTCTCGGCACGGCGGACGGTCAACTGGTTGATTTTCGCTTCAAACGCGCTGTCCGACGTGCGAAGCGTTTCGGACTGCTGCTTTAACGTCTCCGCCTCCGCCTGCTTTTCCTGAAGCGCGGTCTGCTTCTCGGTGATTTCCTGCCGCCGACGTTCCATCTCCCGCTTCATGCTGTCGCCGCTGCTTTCAAAGGCTGTGATGTCTTGTTTCAGCTGCGCAATCCGTCGGGTGCGGTGGGAAATATCGTTTTCCAGCACGGCGGCTTCGCCGTCGGTTTTGGCGGCACTCTCTTCCAATTCCGCGGAATGGCGCATCATCTCGTCGCGCTTGGCGGCGAGTTCGTTACTGTGGTGAAATTTGCGCTCAATGTCCGCTTCGATCTGCTCAATCGCCTGATCGATTTCTTCCTGCTGCGAACGTGCCAGCGTTTCTTTATAGTCCCAGTCCCGCAGCCGCTGTGCCGAATCGCTCAACGTGGTCAGCCAGAGTCCGATCTCCACGCTCTTTTTCTGTTCCATCAGGACAAGGTACTGCTGGGCTTTCTCCGATTCACGGCGCAGAGGTTCCACGCGCCCTTCCAGTTCCGACAGAATCACGTCGAGATGCACCAGATTTTCCTCGGCGCGGGCAAGATTGCGCTCCGCCTCCTGCTTGCGGTAGCGGTATTTGGAAATGCCCGCCGCTTCTTCAAAGATACTGCGGCGCTCCTCGGAACGCACGTTGACCACGTCCGCCACTTTGCCCTGTCCGATAATGGAATAGCCGTCACGACCCATGCCGGTGTCCATAAAGAGTTCGTTGATATCCTTGAGACGAACCGGCTTGCCGTTGATTTTATATTCACTGTCGCCCGAACGGTAGTATCGCCGGGTAATCGCGACTTCGTCGCTGTCAAAATCCAGCGCCCGGTCGCGGTTGTCAATGGTCAGCACCACTTCCGCGAAACCGAGTGCCTTGCGTTGGGCGGTACCGCCGAAAATCACGTCCTCCATCGACTTGATGCGCAGGATACGGGTTGCCTGTTCCCCCAGTACCCAGCGCACCGCGTCGCTGATGTTGCTCTTGCCGCTGCCGTTGGGTCCGACAGCCGCCGTAATACCGGGTACAAACGACATCTTCACCTTGTCGGGAAACGATTTGAACCCCATCATGTCAAGCGATTTTAAATGCATATCGCTTCTCCTTCGTCAAGTCTTGTATTCCATATAACGCCGGTACGTCTGAAACCCTACCGATTCATAAAACCGCAGGGCGACTTCGGCTTTTCAATGACATCGAGAACCGCAAAACCGCCTATTTCGCCGTCCCTGTCCGCTACGACAATCCGGCTGCATTTCTCACGGAACATATCATGAATCAGCGCCGCCAGCTTCTTTCCGAATTTCCGGCGGAAAATATCCGGACGTCCCTCCGCGTGAACCTCATGCACCTGTCGCCGGATGGCGTTGACCTGCGGCAAGTCGGATTTTTTGGCAAACCGTATCATTCTTGTCCCTTCTCTCCGCCGTCATTCTTCCGGCTGAAACAGCTCTAAATACTGCGGCGGCACCTCTTTGATCTGCCACACGCCGTTATCTGAAATCATAAAGTCATAGCCGTCCGCCGCCATCTGTCCCGCGTGGATTTTTAATACGACAGGCGAATCGGGTTTGCTGTGGCGATACCCTACCGTGACGGCGGTTTCATAATCCGGCGAGAGATGGACATATTGCCGATTGCCAGGCAGCAATCCCTTTGCCATGATGCTGCCCATGAACCGCTGCGCCGTTCCGTGCCAGAGGTATTCGGGCGGCGTGCGGTGTTCCATGTCGATCACCACGTCAATCGAATGTCCCTGATTGGCGCGGATTTTGGTGCCGTCTTCGTTGAAGCTGTAACGACCCTTGCGGTCGGCTGCCACAATGCGTTCCAGCAGCGGACGATCTATGTGATATCTGCTCTTTGCGTTAATGCCGTCGATCAGTTCCTCCACATTCGCCCATCCGCCGACACGCTCAATTTGGATGCCGATTGCCCCGGGGTTGTGCCGCAGAATCAGGCACAGGAATCGACTCAATTTGACATGCCCTTCGCTCTGTTCCATTTTCAAACTCCATTTCCCTGCTCTTTGCAAATTAATATCCCAGCAGCAGCAGCGCTTCTCTGGCGGCATTCTGTTCGGCTTCCTTCTTGCTTCTGCCGCCGCCTTTGCCGATGACATTGGAATTGAGATGCACCTCCACCACAAAATGCTTGTTGTGATCGGGACCGCTCTCCCCTACCAGCACATAGCTGAGTTTTTCCTCGGCATTCTGCTGAATGATCTCCTGCAGCATGGTTTTGTAATCCTTGCCGCGGTGGAGATTCGGGTGTTCCAGCTCTTCCAGAATAAAGCCCATCACAAATTTCCGCGCCTGTTCCATACCGCCGTCGAGGAAAATCGCGGCAATCAAGGCTTCAAACGCGTCGGCGAGAATGGACGGGCGTTTATCGCCGCCCGTGTGACGTTCGCCGCGACCGAACATGATATATTCGCCCAATTGTATTTTTTTCGCAAATCCGCAGAGCGTCGTCTCACACACCAGCGAGGAACGCAGCTTGGTCAGTTCGCCCTCCTGCTTGCTGCGGAACTTAGCATAAAGGTGCTCCGACACCACTATGCTAAGCACCGCATCTCCCAAAAATTCCAGACGCTCGTTGCTCTGCAAATGCTTTCCCTCGTTGGCATAGGACGAATGGGTCAGCGCCGTCAGAAGATATTTGCGGTTTTTGAACTGATACCCGATGGTATCTTCCAGATACGACGGGTCAAGATGTGTTTCTGACATAGTTACAACTTCCTCTCCGTTATTTGGTCTGTTTCAACATCACATGATGAAAAAACGCGATATCTCTGAATGCGGGGATTTCCTCGGCCTCACATTCCAGCGCGTACAGATTGGCAAGCCAATCGGGCTCCGTTTTTACCTCGTTCCGCTGCAAGCCGTAAAACATTCTCACGCCGTAGAGCTTGTCAATTGCCAAAAGCCCCGCGCTGTCCCGCGCCAGCTCGTCCAACTCGTATTCATGCACCTCGCCGAAATTGGACGACGTGCCGTTCTCACCGCGCAGCAGGCCGATTGCCTCGTCAATGCGGTATTCAAAGACGGCCTTTTGCATGATTTTTCCCGCCTTGTTATGCTTGACGACAGACACCACCCCATCAGGCTGCAAAAGGCGATAAAATTCCCGCAGCAGTGCCGCGCGCTCCTCGGCATTTGCCAGATATTCCAGCACGTTATGACACACAATCACATCATAGGAACGGTCGGGCATGGTCGCGAGTGTTTCCATACCGCCGACAATCTGCTGATAGCCGTTTTCGCAAAAACGGTGTGCCAGCATTTCCGTATTCGGCTCTACGGCTGTCACGTCGTTAAGCTCCGCCAGATAATCGGCAGTGACGCCAAAACCGCTGCCGAAATCCAGAATCTTCTTGCCTTCATAATTCAAATGGTGCCACACCATCTGATAAAACAATTTGCCCCAAGGCGTGCTCAGATATTCCAAATAGCCCTGCACATTCACGCTCATTTATTCCGTCACCCTGCGTATAAATTTCTCGATAATGTCCAGCGCCTCTGTCGTCCAGAATTCCCAACCGCCGTGGTGCGCGCCCAATACCTGATAGAAGGTCACGTCCTTGCCCGCCTTCGTCAGCGCATTGCACAGCTCACAGCTCTGCTCAAACGGCACCAATTCATCGTTCGTTCCGTGGAACATCAGAATCGGTGGTATCTCTCTGTCGGGCGAAACGTAGGTTGTCACCGCCGCGGCTTCGGCCAGCTCGGGATAATCCAGCACGTTCACGCCGCCCAGTTCCAACCCCTCGGGGCTGTAGGGATTGCTGTGATCCTGCGAGGAGGGCTGAAAATTCATGGTAGTGAAATTCACAGGGCCGTACTGGTCTATCACGCCGCGCACTTCGGCGGAAATATCGCTTTCCTCCTCCAATGCGGGAATGCCGTGCGTAAAGCCCGCCATCATCGCCGTATGACCGCCCGAGGAATCGCCCATTGTCACGATTTTGTTCGGGTCAATGCCGTATTCGGCAGCATGACGCTTCATGAAGCGGATACCCGCCTTCGCGTCCAGCGTCTTGGAAGGAAAGGACGCGTCCTCCGACCCTCGGTATTCCAGCAGCGCCACCACGAAGCCGCGTTGGGCAAGATAAGCAAGCTGTGGCACGCGCTCCTTGACATTCTGCCGATGAAACGCCGAACCGGGAATGAATATCACCAGCGTTCTGTCGCGCTCGGCATTGATGGGACCGATAATCTGCAAATGCAGCTGCAATTTCCCGCGCTCGGCATACACCACGTCCTGATGATAAAAAATCTCGTCATTGTCGCGCACGGAATTCATGGGAATCATGCCCTCGGCGTGCGCCGTGCTCATGGGAAAATCTTCTCTTGACAGGTTTAATACTGACATTTGAAACGACCCCTCTCCTAATTTACAAAAGTTCCGCTGTCATTTTGCGGTAAAGCGTTTCCACCTTCGCCCAATCGGTGCATTCTTCGGGGGTGCAAGGCGTAGAGAGAAGCGCGACCGCTCGGGAAAAGCCCTCTTTGCGTTCGGCGTGCTCCTTTGCCAGATACGCCTTGTCCACCTCGACTGCGCCCCAATCCTTTTGAAGCGCGCGCTCCACCTGTTTGTCCATCGCTTCAAAAAATGCCGTATAGAACCGCTCAACCTCGGCCACAAATTCGCGGTAGGGCAATTCAAACACGCCGCACGGCACCGTCCAGATATGGCCGCCGCTTTCCAGTCGGTCGTCGCTTTCCCAGCATATTTTGATTTTTTCTCCGGTCTCACCACAGCGGCAAAAGCTGAAATACGGCCCGCCGACGAGATGTCCCGAATCAAACGAACGCCGCTGATACCAGTCTGTCAGCGGTTCGTATTCGTTCTCGAAAAAGTCCCAGTAGGCGTCGTCGTCATCATCGTCGCCGATCTGCGCGTCATGCCAGTGGTGTACCCTGTTCCGAAAGGTATCCAGCCCGTTATACAGTGCGGCGGGAATCGGCTCCCTCACAAAACGGAAGGTGTCCGAAAAATCCTCCAGAAAGCGGGACAACTGATAATCGTTATAACGCAGGTCACAATGAAAATGGTCAATGGCCGCTTGGGAATATTCATAGATATTGTTTTCTCCCACCGTAATCCAAAGCTGTCCGTCGGTCATGCCGAACCAGTGCAGACTTGGCTTAGTTCCGCCCCACGGCGTGATGTCGTCAAGCGGTTTCAGTGAAAAATTGATTTTGAAGTTGCTCATTTCCTGTATTCGCCCAACCTTATTCGTTATCTTGGTGCGTCTTGCACGTTCGGCCATTGGCCTCACTTGCGGTGGCTCTGCCCCCGCGCCCCCGCAAGGGCTACTCGCCCTTGACCTCGGCAGGGAACCAGTCCCCTGCACCCCATTGTACGGGCGCGTCTTTATTCTTCGCTGCCTGCGCTGATATCCGCCGCAATCTTACCGATCACGTCACTCGATACAAACTCGCGGGTGAGCTTGATGGCGTTACAGATCGTAATGGCCTTACTGCTGCCGTGCGCCTTGAACACCGGCTTCTTCACGCCGAGGAAGGGCGCGCCGCCGTATTCATTATGATCCATCGACTTTTTGACCTCGTTGATATCGCCCAGCATGACCGCCGTTGCGAGCTTATTTTTGACGTTTTTGGTAAAGACGTCCTTGAATTTATGCGCCACCATCGACGCTACGCCCTCATAGGTTTTCAAAATGATATTGCCGGTGAAACCGTCCGCCACCAGCACGTCCACGCCGCCTTCGGCAATGTCGCGGGTTTCAAAATTGCCGATGAAATTCAGATTCGGCTCCTTTTTGAGCAGTTCAAACGTCGCCTTGCGCAGTTCGTCGCCCTTGGTTTCCTCGGTACCGATATTGGCAAGTCCGACACGGGGGTTTTCCACGCCCATGACGTTCTTCATGTACACCGAACCCATATGCGCAAACTGCACCAGCATTTCGGGGCGGCAGTCGGCATTTGCACCGCAGTCAATCAGCATGAACATACCGTTCGCGTTGGGCATAATCGGCGCCAGCGCGGGACGCTTCACGCCCTTGATGCGCTTGACAATCAGCGTGGCGCCGGTCAGCATCGCGCCGGTGCTGCCCGCGCCGATCATCGCGTCGCCCTCGCCGTCCGCCAGCAGCCGCAGCGCCAGCGCCATCGAGCTGTCTTTCTTGGATTTCATGAGCTCGGTGGGGTGGTCGGACATACTGATGACATCCGGCGCGTGAACGATATCCATCCGGTCGAGAGATATTCCGTTTTCCTCCGCCACCTTGCGGATCGTCGCTTCGTCGCCGGTCAGAATAATGTCCACATCATCGAATTTTTCGACCGCCATCGCGCAGCCTTTGATGATTTCCAGCGGTGCGTTATCGCCGCCGAATGCGTCCACGATAATTTTCATAGCTTTCACCGTTGTCCTTTCTTATGTGAATTGTCAATTCGCCATGCCGTCAAAAAATGCCAGCGAACGGGCGCTCAACGCCGCATACCGCTCCCGCTTGTCCCGGATCTTCGGCTCGATGGGCGGCAGAATGCCGAAATTTGCTCCCATCGGCTGGAAGTCCTTGGTGTCACGGTTGCAGATATGCCCCTGTAACGCGCCCAGCATGGTGAAATCGGGCAGTATCAGACGTTCTCTGCCCTGTAAGGTGCGCACGGCGTTGATACCGCACAGCAGCCCGGAGCCTGCCGATTCCATGTAGCCCTCCACGCCGGTAATTTGTCCCGCGAAGAAGATGCGCGGGTGGTCAATCATCGAATAATCGCCGTTCAGGAGCTTGGGGGAATTTAAAAACGTGTTGCGGTGCATCACGCCGTAGCGCATGAACTCCGCATTTTTCAACGCGGGAATCATGCCGAACACCCGCTTCTGCTCGCCGAATTTCAAATTGGTCTGGAATCCCACCAGATTATAGAGCGTGCCCTCGCGGTTTTCCTTGCGGAGCTGGAGATTCGCCCACGGACGGTGTCCTGTGCGCGGGTCGCGCAGTCCCACCGGCTTCATCGGACCGTAGCGGATCGCGTCCTTGCCGCGGGAGGCGAGAATTTCAATCGGCATACAGCCCTCATACACCTTGACGCCGCTTGTGGAGGATTGTTCAAATTCATGCAGCGGTGCGCGTTCCGCCGTTACCAGCGCTTCCTGAAACGCTTCATACTGCTCCTTATTCATAGGGCAATTGATGTAATCGTCCTCCCCGCCCCGGTCATAGCGCGAAGCGGTAAAGGCACACTCCATATCAATGCTCTCAGCGGTCACAATCGGCGCTGCCGCGTCGTGGAAGTTCAGAAATTCCTGCCCGCACAGTGCACCGATCGCCTTGGAGAGCGGCTCGCTCGTGAGCGGTCCCGACGCGATGATGACCACCTCATCTTCCGGAATCGCCGTGACCTCCTGCCCGATTACCTCAATCAGCGGATGATGCCGTATCGCGGCAGTCACCTTGGCGGCAAAAGCATTCCGATCCACCGCCAGCGCACCGCCCGCAGGAACCGCGCATTCGTCCGCCACCCGCAGCAGCAGTGATCCCAGCCGCCGCATTTCCTCCTTCATCAGACCCGCTGCCGAATCGATCCGCGCCGCTTTGAGCGAATTGGAACAGATCAGCTCGGCGAAATCAGGGTTCTTGTGGGCGGGGGTAAACTTTACCGGCTTCATCTCGTAAAGCCGCACCTGCACACCCTTTTCCGCGCACTGCCACGCCGCTTCGCAGCCTGCCAGTCCCGCGCCGACAACCGTCACACTCATTCGGCACCTTCCTCCGCTGTCTCCAGATTCCGGCTGTAACCGCACTCCTTCTCCGCGCAGTAGAGTTTATTGATTTTCTTGGTCTGCTTTTTATAGAGAATCCTGCCGCACTGGGGGCATTTCTCGCGGGTGGGTTCGTCCCACGACACAAAGTCACATTCCGGATACCTTCCGCAGCCGTAGAACACCTTGCCGCGTTTGGACTTCTTCTGCACGACTTTCGCGCCGCACTTGGGACATTCCGCGTCAATTTCATGGACAATCTTCTTGATATTGCGGCATTCCGGGAAACCGGGACAGGCAATGAATTTGCCGTAACGCCCTGTTTTAATCACCATCTTTCGACCGCACTTCTCGCAGACAATGTCGGTCTCCTCATCGGGAATCTTCATGTCGATTCCCTCCATTGCCTTCTTGACGTCGGAGAGATTCTGCTCGAAATCCCCGTAAAATTCGCCCAGCGTCTCAATCCATTCCTTGGAACCGTCGGCGATGCTGTCGAGATTGCGCTCCATGCCCGCCGTGAATTTCAGATTGACAAACTTGGAAAAACGTTCCTTGAGCAGCTTGTTGACCAGTTCGCCGAGTTCCGTGGGACGCAGCGCCTTGCCGTCACGCACGACATATTCCCGCCCCACTACGGTGGTAATAATCGTCGCATAAGTGGACGGGCGACCGATGCCGTTTTCTTCCAGCGCCTTGATGAGCGTCGCTTCTGTATACCGTGCGGGGGGCTGGGTGAAATGCTGCTGTCCGCCGATTTCTTTGACCTTGAGCGGCATTCCCTCTTCCAGCGGAGGCAATGCGCCGCTGTTCTCGTCGTCCTCGTCCTTGCTCTCCTCATACAGCACCGTATAGCCGTCAAATTTAACCGTGTAGCCTGACGCCTTGAAAAGATACCTGCCCGCCGCGATGTCCACGCTGACGGTATCATGAATACACTGCGCCATCAGACTGGCGGTAAAGCGGGACCAGATCAGCTTGTAGAGCTTGTACTGGTCCGACGTCAGGCTGTCCTTGATGCGTTCGGGATCCAGCGAGGGCATGGTGGGACGGATGGCTTCATGTCCGTCCTGTGCGCCCGCCTTGGTCTTGAAACTGTAAGGTTTGGGCGGAAGATATTTCTCGCCCCAGCGGTTGCGGATATATTCCACGCCTTCGGCGCGGGCATCATCAGAGATACGGAGTGAATCGGTTCTCATGTAGGTGATGATACCCACCGCGCCCATGCCTTCAATTTCCACACCTTCATACAATTCCTGTGCTACCTTCATGGTGCGGCGGCTCTGAAAATTGAGTTTGCGGCTCGCCTCCTGCTGGAGCGTGGAGGTAATAAAGGGCGGCGCGGGGGTTTTGCGGCGGGTTCCCTTTTTGAGCTTGGACACGGCAAATTCCGCCTGCTCAAGCTCCGACAGAATCCCGTCCGCCTGCTCTTTGGTGCGGATAGACAGCTTTCCGTCCTCAGGGGTACCGTAAAACTGCGCCGGAAACGCTTTGCGGCTGCCTTTGGGGATAAATTTTCCCTCAATGGTCCAGTATTCCTCCGGCACGAAGGCGCGGATTTCCTCTTCCCTGTCGCAGATCACGCGCACCGCCACCGACTGCACCCGTCCCGCCGACAGTCCCCGCCGTATCTTCTGCGAGACAAACGGGCTGAGACGATAACCTACAATTCTGTCCAGCAAACGTCGGCACTGCTGGGCATTGACCAGCTTCATATCAATGCTCCGCGGATGCGCAATGCCGCTTTGCACCGTTCCCTTGGTAATCTCATTGAAGGTCACGCGGTTCTGATCATTCAGATCCAATCCCAGAATATACGCCAGGTGCCACGAAATGGCCTCTCCCTCGCGGTCAGGGTCAGTCGCGAGGTAGACGAAATCGCTTTTTTCAGCTGCTTTGCGGAGCTTTTCCACCAATTCTTCCTTGCCTTTGATAATCTCGTACTTGGGCTTAAAATCATGCTTGACGTCCACCCCCAGACGGCTCTTGGGCAGGTCGCGCACATGACCCATCGACGCAACGACGTCATACCCCGACCCCAGATATTTTTTGATGGTCTTCGCCTTGGCAGGCGACTCCACGATAACCAATTTCGACAAATCGATCATGCCTTTCTTTATTCTTGAGCCTTCTCGCTTGTGGAACACTATTTGATTCCCGTATATCTCTTTCCGGGTAAAATCCGTACCTTACCGTACAGTTCCAGTTCCGTAAGGCATTTCATGAGTTCGGCAGCAGGAACACCGGATTCCGCGGCAATGTCCTCCGGCGGCTTGGGTGTGCCGCTCAATACGCGCATCACCTTGACAGCGTTTTCCGACATTCCCACCGGCGCATTGTTCTCCGGCTCGGGCATACGGTCGGCCGCTGCTTCCATCTCCGTGAGACGGGGTTTGACCGCCTGATCTGACGGTATCGACCGAACCGATGCAGGAGGCTTCTTCTGTTTTTCCACCGGCTCCCGTTCCCACTTAGGACGCACACCCCTGTCGTACACCCGCACGTTCCGTCCGAAATATTCCAGATGGATTTTATGCGGAAACTGTACCACATAATCTTCCAACACGCCATACGCGTCTTCAATCGGTTTGGCGCCGTCAAAGATCAGCTTGTTGACCCCTTTTGCCATGGGGCTGCTGACCTGACCCGGCACGGCGAAGACGTCCCTTCCCTGTTCCAGCGCGAGATTGGCGGTAATCAGCGAACCGCTCCTGTCGCCCGCTTCTACCACCACAACCCCCAGCGTCAAAGCCGAAATCAACCGGTTACGTATGGGGAAATGATAGTTCAGCGGCGGCGCTCCCGGCGGAAATTCCGAAATGATCGCACCGCTGGCGGAAATCACCTGGCGCAGCCCTTCATTCTGCATATTATAGGGCGTATTGATGCCGCACCCCAGCACACCCATCGTTTTTCCGCCGCCAATCAGCGCGCCCTGATGCGCTGCTGTATCAATACCTCTGGCACAGCCGCTGACCACAATGGCACCGCAGGCGGCAAGATCGCGTGCAATATTCATGGCGGTATCGTAACCGTAACGGCTGGCGCGGCGGGTTCCCACCATGGCAATGCACACTTCATCGTCAATAGCAGGCCATTCCCCGCTGATATACAATGCCGCAGGATAATCGGCAATATTGCGCAGTCGACCGGGATAAGCGGCATCATCCGGCGTCAGTATCTGATAATGCAGCCGGACACACGCGTCTACGATTTCACTCGCCTGATCAAGCGGCGTTTCCTCCATTTTTTTGATTTCGCCCGGCACCAGCAAACCACTCAGCCGACGCTCAATCTCATCGGCTTCATACACCGCCCGACAGGAACCAAAATAATCCAGCAGCAATGGCACCTTGCGGCTGCCTTCTCCCATCACCAATTGCAGCCACACTCCGTAAACCGCATGTTCGGATACCATTTCCCTTTTGGATGATCCCATGTTTTCTACTCACGCTCCCTTCGATTGCCAGTATAATTGATATATAGTATATCGCGTGAACCGCTTATTTTTTTGAATTTTTTATGAATAACTAAAAATCAGCACAAAAATGTCATGTCCGCCGATAACCCCGCACCATTTCCCACATCAGAATCGCCGCGGCAGTCGCCGCATTGAGCGATTCGGCACGACCATTCATGGGAATGGTAATTGATTCGGGGCAGGCTTCGATGAGCGCCTGGGTCAGTCCGTTGCCCTCGTTGCCAATGCAGATGATCGCGCCCCGGAAAAACTGAATCGCCGTTACATCGGAGGCATTCTCACGGGGAACCGCCGCCATCGGACGCATATTCCGCTCTGCCGCTGCCCGCATATCGCTCACCGGGTCGGACGTGCGGAAAATCGGTATGCGGAACATCGCACCCATGCCGGCACGCAGCGCTTTTGGCGCAAAGCAGGAAGCGCATCCGTCGGTCAGAATGATACCGTCAATCCCCAATGCCTCGGCGGTGCGGAAGACCGCGCCCACATTGGCGGGATCCTGGAGATTTTCCAGCAGCACATACTGTCCCGTGGTTTTCAGATGATGCAAATCCCCGTCCACGGCGGGGGTCTCCGCCACCAGAAACACGCCCTGTGTCGATTCGGTATCGCTGAGTTTCGCCGCCAGTTCCTCGGTAATTTCATATGCCTCGGTACAATGCGCCATAAGCTTATCTATGTAATCCTTATATTTTCCCCCTGCGGCAGCGGTCACAAAAAGTGCCTCGCCTGTCACGCCGCTGTCCGCCGCGTCGGCACAAAGCCGTGCGCCTTCACAGATAATACGCCCCGACCGGCGCCGTTCCTTGGCGCTCCCCATCAGCTTGACGGCACGCCGATAGGCGGGATTGTCGCGTGATGTAATCCTGATCATTCGCCTTGTCTCCACCCTTTCCATAGATAAAACCGCGTCGGGGAGCTTCCGAAAAAGCTGACGCGACGCGGCTGACACCGATTCGGGAATCGGCAGGAATTCAATAATTACTGGCGGGCTGCCTTTGCAGTCTCTACCAGCGCGGTGAAGGCGGCGGGATCGCTGATGGCAATCTCGGAGAGCATCTTTCTGTTGAGGGTCACGCCTGCCTTCTTGAGACCGTTCATGAACTGCGAATAGTTAATGCCGTTGAACTTGCAGGCAGCGGAGATTCTGGTGATCCAGAGACGGCGGAAATCGCGCTTCTTTGCCTTGCGTCCGATATACGCATAGTTGCCGGACTTCATGACGGCTTCCTTCGCCATCTTGAAATGCTTGCTTCTTGCGCCCCAGTAGCCCTTAGCGAGCTTCAATGTCTTTTTTCTTCTCTTGCGTGTTGCGAGAGCACCCTTTACACGTGCCATTATATGTTACCTCCAATAGATGTTAGTCTGAATTTGCAGCGCTTCTTCCCAGAGCGGCGGGTTTATTTGTAAGGAAGAAGTCTCTTTACCTGTGCCACATTGGTCTTGTCGGTAATGGCGACTTTTCTCAGGTTTCTCTTGCGCTTGGTAGACTTCTTGGCGCTGTTGAGCTTGTGTCTTCTGTTGGTCTTGCCGTGCAGAACTTTGCCGTTCTTCGTTATTTTAAAACGCTTTTTTGCACCGCTGTGAGTCTTGATCTTGGGCATTTGGAATATCCTCCTCGATTGGAATTTTTACTTGTTGGGCTTAGGCGCAAGGAACATAATCATGCTGCGTCCTTCCAGCTTTGCGGGCTTTTCCACCGTCGCTGCCTCGGTCAGTGCCTCAGCGAATTTTTTCATGATTTCCAGACCGTGCTCCGGATGTCCCAGTTCACGACCTCTGAACCGAATTGTCGCCTTGACCTTGTCTCCGCCCTGAACGAACTTGATCGCCTGTTTGACTTTTGTTTCAAAGTCATGTGTGTCGATGTTGAGCGAGAGCCTGACCTCTTTGATATCAAACGTCCGCTGATTCTTTTTGGCTTCCTTCTCACGCTTCTGCTGTTCAAAACGGTATTTCCCGTAGTCCATGATTTTGCAGACGGGCGGCGTTGCCTGCGGAGCGATCTTGACCAGATCGAGATTTGCCTCCGCTGCCCTGTTGAGCGCTTCCGACGAGCTCATGATACCGAGCATATCGCCGTTGGCACTGATGACGCGCACTTCCCTGTCACGAATATCTTCGTTAATCTGCACCTGTTGTTCTTTGGCTATGACCAAGCACCCCCAAATAAAAATGACGTTTTGTAATGCAACAAAAAAGACGGAAGCAAACCATCGACTGCCCCCGCGCAAACATCCAAAAACAACGCGCCAAAAAACGCCTTGTCATCTGAAAGATTGACCGTCCGCCTGCTTCATAACCGGAAGAGAACGGAGGTGAGGGCGGCAAACGCCTGCCAACTGCTTTATTGTCTGAAATACTATATCACACTTTCCTTCCCTTGTCAAGCATTTTTTTACAATAAAAACAGGTTTCATAAAAAAACGGCGCTGTCACTGCAAATTAATGTGGAATATTTTTCACGACCCCTTCTCATTTTCATTACAGTGTGATACAATTATGGAGGAAGACTATGCCTGTGATGCTATCGTGTATCAAAGGCTGGATGAGCGATAAAAATTCCGACAGCAGGAGGTATGAAATTACATGAAACCGAAAATAAACATCAGACGAGGGCTGCTCAGTCTCGCACTGACGGCGGCACTCATTGTCTCCGCCATCGGCGTGAAGGAATTCATGGGGCAGTATGCTCCCACCGCCACTCCCGGCGTGCGGGTGTATGCTTCAGATGATAGCACGGAACCACAGGAGCCTACAACGGAACAGCAGGAAGCGGCATTGACGAGTGCCATAAACTATATTCAATCAGCTCGGACACAGCTTGCGGCATTTGATGATGCAAACACCCTTGACCAGAAGAAGGCGTATTTAGATGCCGCTTCCACCGCTCTCGGAGAAGCTAACAAGGCTTTGGACAGTGTTACTTCCGATGATATTTCAGTACCAGTAGGAGAAGAAACATACTCAAAATCAAGAGCTCAAACGCTGGTAAGTGAAACCGAAACCGCAGTATCGAATGCGTACCAAGCCATTCAAATTCTCTTGGATACCAAAAACCTGGGTGAAGCATTAGATAGTGCCAGAGCCGCACAAAGCAGCGCTGCCAACGCGCGCTCCACACTCGCAGATGAAAAAGAAAAAGCCAAAGTCGGTATAGGCGATAATCCTGAAGTCGCCAACGACACCATACAAACGGCAACTAATCAATTATCTACCGCTAATAATGCTTTCGCTCAGGTTCGGAATGATGTTTCTTTCAGCAGGACAGAAAACGGTCGGGATATAGAGTATAACCGCGCAAAAGTAAAACAGGAAATAGATGCAGCGAACGAGGCAATCCAGCAAGCTGAACTGGACAAAAAGGAGATTTATTGCGTGGAAGCGGTATATCATCTGAAAAATGCCGGCGCAAAGATTCTTGCGGTTTATGAGATTATCGAAAATAAAGATACCACACCGGAGGAGGCAAAAACCGCGTGTGAAGCCAGTCTGGAAGAAGCTAATACCGAACTGAACGCCGCTCGGAATGCGTATAACAAGCTGACAGCCGCTGACAAAGAAGCGCTCACCAAATATCAAGGGATTCCCGACCAAATAGACTATACACAATGGGGATACGAGCAGGCACAAACCGATATTGTAGTTGCTTTTTCGACAGACGAGGAAAAAATCACCCAAGCCACTGTTCTTTTGAATTCTGCCGATCAGAAGCTCACAGATGCACTAGACATGACCGAGGACGATGCCGCCGCTTTCTATGACAAGGTCAATTCCGCGGAGCAGGATTATTCCGCCGCCAGAAAAATCCTCGACAGTGTGTCAAATAAAAACTCTTCTGATTATTTCGCTGCCGATACTCGGGCAAAACAAATCGATGAAGAAGTGAACACAATTGGCGGTTCTTTGATTGTGGCGGTTGATCCTTCGGATCCCAGTAAAAAATATAAGGAAAGCGAAATTTCCCAAAGCGTCAGCAAGGTAACGGATAAATCGACCATTGACGGCTACCTCAAAAAAATCAAAGACAGCGCCGCAGGTAAAAATGCCGATACCACCAACACGGTGGTATATGATGTAACGCTCAAAGCAGGCAATACTACCGTTAAACTGAGAAATGATCGCTGGTATTGGGTGGAATTTGAGGTTTCGGGATATAACAAGACACAATTGGCAAAAGCCAAACTCTTCCATATCACCGACAGCGGCAGTGTGGAACAAAATTCCTCCCTTCAGATAGAAGAACGAAACGGTAAATGCTATGCCGCCTTTTGTATCACCTCCTGCAGCCCCTATGTGTTCACCGACATTACCACGCGAACGCCCACCCCTGACGCCAATGATCAGCCCGTTGCCAAGGACGCCAAAGGCAACACTTATCTTGCTAAAGATGTGAAGGTCATTTCGGTCCGTTACAGCGCTGCCGACGCGAAACAATATATTCAAACCGCCCGCAAGAACAGCAATGCCAAGAACGTGGATTTCAGCCGTGCGGTAGTGTTTAATGTGGTTCTGATGAATGCCAACGGCGACATGCTGACCATGCTCCCCAACCATTCGATTTACGTCGATCTCGATATGACCGATTTCAAAGAGAGCGACCTTAAAAACGCGGTGCTGTTCCATATCACCGACAACAAGGCGGAAGGCGTTCGCTGCTGGACAATCACCAACGCCAGCAAGAAATGCTGGATTCGGTTCGCAGGCGATTCGTTCAGTCCCTATGTGGTTGCCAATATCGGCGCCACCACCAGTACCGGCTCCGATAACCCCGGCACCGGCGATTTCAGCGCACTCCCGATTATCCTCATCGGTGCGGCGGCGCTTTTGGGTATCGGCGGCGCGCTGGTTTATAGAAAGAAGAAATCTGACGCGGAATAATTCTTCATTCAATATATTCCGCCCGGTTCCATCGCAGAACAAAATAAGCCGCGGACGTCGCTCCCATTCAATGGGAAAACCGTCCGCGGTTTTTTTCGTTTGTCATGCCTCTATCATCGCACGCACCGTCTCACACGGCAGATCAACCAATTCCGCAATCTGTTCCGGCGAGAATCCTTTGCGGCTGATGCTCTGTACCATTTTTTTACGGCTGGCTTCGGCTGCCTGAACTTCGGCTTGGGCTGCCTGCGCTTTGGTTTCGGCTGCCTGCGCTTCGGCTTGGGCTGCCTGCGCTTTGGTTTCGGCTGCCTGCGCTTTGGTTTCGGCTGCCTGCGCTTTAGTCTCGGCTTCGGCAATTTTTGCAATCAAAGCAATGTTTTGTTTGTCGGCATAGTCCTGTACCAGTTTACACATTTTCTTTACCCCCGTTTCCGTTTCCTTGAAATAACTCGATTTTCTCGACAGCAGATCATAATTCATCCGTCGCGGGTCACTGCACAGGAAGTCCTGCATCAATCGACCGAGCGGCGTATCATCTATAAAAGACGCATTTACATAGATAATACATGAACCGTCACAAAACGGTTGACCCGTCTCCCTGACCATCCGATCTACATGGTATATGGGAAGATTGCCCTTCATCACATCATGTTCCGTGATGAATATCACATACGTTTCATGCAAATCCTTATATTCCTCTCCCTCCCGGAGAGACTGGCTGTCAATCAGACCGCCGTAATACCGCGCACGCTGCGGAATGGCACCCTGATTGCTCCGCTGCACTTCTATATTATAGATTTTGCCGCTGCTGTCCTTTGCCAATGCGTCGAGCAATGCCGAATGTCCGCCTAATCCTCGGATGGTATGCTGGGTCTTGACATACGTTACCTCTAAATCGTCCTTTTCCAGAATGATTTTGAGAATCAGTTCGGTCAGTTCGATATCCTGTTCAAAGCAAACCGCAAAAAAGGTATCGTCAATCAGCCTGAGCTGACGTACAATTTCCAGTTTTTCCTCATCGACCAAGGAATCCTCGTCGTAAAACAGATTTTCCTCTTGTATCATGTCTCTCACCCCGCTCTTCCATTCTTATTGTATCATATTTCAGACGGTTTTTCAACCCAAAAAAACAACCGCCGTACAAAAAAGGGTACGACGGTCGGAATAGTTCACTGCAATGGAATTCCAATAAAAAACTAATGCACCAATGCCGGCGCTAAAGTGTTGAGATAAATCATACCCGCACACACCGCCGCCACCATCACAAAGGCAAAGCCGTCGCGGAAGCGGTAGCGCAGTACGTTCAGCCGCGTGCGTCCCGCGCCGCCGGTGTAACAGCGGCAGTCCATCGCGGTTGCCAGTTCAAAGGCTCGCCGGAACGACGAGATAAAAAGCGGTATCAGAATGGGTATCAGCGCCTTGGCGCGCTTCATCATGCCGCCGCTTTCCAGATCGGCGCCGCGTGCCTTCTGCGCGTTCATGATTTTCTCGGTTTCCTCCAGCAGCGTCGGAATAAACCGCAGGGCAATCGTCATCATCATTGCCAGCTCATGCACCGGCACCTTGAAAATATTCAGCGGACGCAGCAGACGTTCGATGGCAGCGGTCAGATCGGTGGGCGACGTGGTATAGGTCAGCATGGAACTGATCACAATCACCAGCACCAGCCGCATGGCGATAAAGCCGCTCTGCCACAGTCCCTCCTTCGTGATGGTGAAAATACCCCATTTCACCAGTACCGTATCGCCCCGCACATACAGCATATTCAGTACGGAGGTGAAAAGAATCAGGAACCAGATGGCTTTCAGCCCCCGAAAGTACATCACCGGCGAAATGCGCGTGAGCAGCATCAGCAGGAATACAAAGCCCAGCATCAGCCCCATGGAAAGCATATTCTTCGCCAGAAAGACAAACACAATCAGCGCCGACATCACAATGATCTTCATGCGCGGGTCGAGTTTGTGAATGAACGATTTGCCGGGCATAAACTGCCCGATGGTAATATCCGCAATCATGCTCCGCTCCCTCCTTCTGTCTCCGAACCCCGCAGATAGGACAGTACGCCCGCTTTGGCTTGCTCCATCGTATAAACGCCCGTGTCCACATCGGCGCCCAGCTTTTTAAGTTCCAGAAAAATCTGCGTCACCTGCGGCACTTTCAGGCCGATTTCCGCGAGATGTTCGCCCTGCTGAAAGACCTTCTCCGTAGTATCGAACATCTCCACATTACCGTGATTCATCACCAGCACCCGATCCGCTATCCGTGCGATATCCTCCATCGAGTGAGACACCAGCAGCACCGTGCTGCCGGTCTGCTCCCGGTATTTCCGGATCTGATTGAGAATTCTGTCGCGTCCTTTGGGATCCAGTCCTGCCGTCGGCTCGTCGAGAATCAGCACCTTCGGCTCCATCGCGATCACACCCGCGATGGCTGCCCGACGCTTTTCACCACCCGAAAGGTCAAAGGGCGATTTTTCCAGCAGCGATTCCTTCAGACCGGCAAATTCCGCCGCCCGGCGCACAATCGCGTCGAGTTCGTCCTTGTCGGTAATCCCTTTATTAGTGGGACCGAACGCGATATCTTTGTAAACCGTCTCTTCAAAAAGCTGGTATTCGGGATACTGAAACACCAGTCCCACTTCAAAGCGTACCTTGCGGATTTCCTTGGGCTTTGCCCAGATATCCGTGCCATTGAGAAAGACTTTTCCCGCATCGGGCTTCAACAATCCGTTAAGCATCTGCACCAGCGTCGATTTACCCGAACCGGTGTGACCAATCACACCGATAAACTCGCCTTGGTTGATGGCAAGTGTCGCGCCTTTCAGTGCTTCTTTTTCAAACGGTGTTCCCTTGCCGTAGACAAAACGCAAATCCTGTGTTTCGATTAATGCCAAACCTACATCCTCCTTCAGCCGCCGTTTTGCTGCGGCGCAGCTTCACGCTGCTGCCGCGCTTCATAGATCGCCCGGGCACATTCCTCCGGCGTGAGTACATCCCGCGGAATGTCGGTATAGCCCATGTCATACAGATATTGCGCCAGTTCCGTGGGCTGCGGCACGTCAAGATGAACTTTTCGCAGCATATCAATCTGCGAAAAAACCTCTTTGGGCGTTCCTTCTGTCAGAATGCTGCCGTCGTTGATGATAATTACCCGGTCGGCACGCGCCGCTTCATCCATATAGTGCGTAATCAGCACCACTGTGATGCCGAGTTCTCCCGTCAGCTTATCAATGGTCTCCATGACCTCCTGCCGTCCACGCGGGTCGAGCATGGCGGTTGGCTCGTCAAATACAATGCACTTGGGACGCATGGCGATAATGCCCGCAATGGCTACCCGCTGCTTCTGTCCGCCCGAGAGCTTATGAGGTGCGTGGCGACGGTATTCATACATCCCTACCGCTTTGAGCGCTTCGTCCACCCGCGTGCGGATTTTTGCCGACGGTACACCAAGGTTCTCAGGTCCGAAAGCAACGTCTTCCTCCACAATCGTCGCAACCAGCTGGTTGTCGGGATTCTGAAACACCATGCCCACGGTACGGCGAATTTCGGTCAGCAGCTCGTCGTCAGCAGTATCCATACCGCCCACCAGCACCTTTCCGCCGCTGGGCAGCAGAATGGCATTGAGGTGCTTTGCCATCGTGGACTTGCCGGATCCGTTGTGCCCTAGCAGCGCTACAAACTCGCCCTTGCGGATATCCATCGATACGCCGTGCAGCACCTGCTTCGGCTCACTGCCGTCGGTGCTTTCATATTCAAAATACACATCCTGCGCCGAAATCTGTATTTCCAGATTGTCAGAGGTAATGTTTGTGTGTTCCATAATACATTCCTTTATTTCATGTCTTTGAAAATACTGTTACCGGTACTTTCCTATTGTTACATACAGGCTTCCTCCGCCTGCCATGTCGCGGTCGCGCCGCAGGGCAGAACCAGCCCTGTTTCCGTCACCGGCAGACCGATTTCGTCCGCCTGAATCACGCCGCCGAAGCGCGGCTTGAGTATCGCGCCGTTCAGATAATTCATCACAGAAGGGCTGAGACCGGTGGTATAGCTGTTGATATTGAAGAACAGCGGGTGATCACTCAGTACGTCGGCACAAAGCTCCACCAGCGAATAAATCTGATCCTCCAGTTTCCAGACCTCGCCGCCCGGTCCTCGCCCATAGCTGGGCGGATCCATAATCACCGCGTCATAACGGTGTCCCCGCCGGATCTCCCGCTGCACAAATTTGATGCAGTCATCCACAATCCAGCGCTGCGGCAGTTGATCCAGTCCCGATGCGGCGGCGTTTTCCTTCGCCCACTGGGTCATACCCTTGGATGCGTCCACATGACAGACATTCGCGCCCGCCGAGAGACATGCCAGCGTAGCGCCGCCCGTATAGGCAAACAGATTCAACACCTGTATCGGACGGTCGGCGGCACGGATCATGGCAGCCATATCGTCCCAGTTCACCGCCTGTTCGGGGAAAAGACCCGTGTGCTTGAAGCCCATCGGTTTGATACGGAAGGTCAGGGTTTTATAATGCAGTTCCCACACGTCGGGGATGTGCTTCATGACTTCCCAGCGTCCCCCGCCCGAAGAAGAACGGTGATAGCGGGCGTGGGCATTGCGCCAGAGAGGATTGCGGCGCGGCGTGTTCCAGATAATCTGCGGGTCAGGGCGGATGAGAATCACATCCCCCCATCGTTCCAGCCGCTCACCGCCGGAAGCGTCGATCAGCTCATATTCTGTCCAATCGGTTGTATATCTCATGACGGCATCGGTTCCTTTGCTGGGACGTCGGCGGATGATGAATCCGCGGGCGGCGCTTTCTTTTCGACAGGCATTGTCTCATAAATCGGACCGTTCTTTTCCTGAAGACTCTTTCGGACAAACCGCTCGGTCTGCCCGGTCACGCTCTCCACCTGCCGCGCGTCAATCCCCTCCACGATGATTTCAATCTTACTGCGTTCCGGGCGGGTCAGCACCACACGACCGTCGCCCGAAAGATAGGAACGCAGCATTTTAATCTGATCGGGCAGATCGGTGGTATTGAGCGTGGGCAGACTGGCGCCGGATGGAATGTGTACCATACAGGTATTGCGTATGAGCTTGGGTATCTCGCGGGACAGTTCCACCAGCGTCAGACCGGTACGGTGCAGGCAGGTGAGTGTCATCACCGCCGTCAGCAGTCCGTCCGGCACAGCGGACACCCGAGGGAAAATCAAACCCGCGTCGCGGTCAACTGCCATGAGAACGCCCTGTCCCTCTTCGCTCGCCGCGTCAAAATTCTCAAATTCTTCCGCGAGATAACTGTAATCTCCCGTGACCACACGGCACTCCGCGCCCATCGACTTGATATAAGGAGCCAGCGCCACATGACAACTCTGGCTGACCATGACAGTCTGCGGTGTGGTATCCTCATGCTTCACCGCGCCCAGCACGCGTCCGAAGATCGCGGCGAGTTTTTCGGTATCCAGCAGCTTCCCTTCCGCGTCGGCTGCCAGACAGATTTCCCCGTTGACATTGAACGTAAAGCCGAGGCTGCTGTGTGTATCCTTCACAAATTCCGAAATGGCGGCGGACTTCTGATAGGGCTTATCCGAAAGTTCATCGTCGCGCTCGTAAACCGCCACGTCAATGCCCATCTGCTCGAGCAAATCCTTGGCAAAGGCTTCTGTTGCGCTGTCCACGCAGTCAATGGCTACCTTGAGTTTCTCAAAAATCGTGAAATTGGAAGCGCTGAGCAGATGATGACGGTACATATTCAGCACCCGGTTATCCGCCCGCAGGATCCGTCCCGCCTGCTTGCTGCTGAGAACGGTCTGGCTGTCGATCGCTGCGTGAATGCTTTGCAGGAGTTCCCCTGTCACGGGTTTACCGTTGCTGCGATAGAACTTCAGCCCGGCGGCATCATAATCGAAGGATCCGCCTGTCACCATCACGCCCATCAACGCTTCACAGCGGGCGGTCAGATAGGAAACCGCACCCGACGGCACGGTGCCGAGCGCCAGCACATCGGCACCTGCCGCGCACAAAGCCGCGCAGACGGCTGCCTCCATCATGTCGGAAGCGGGATTGGTATCGTGCCCGACAACTACACGCTGACGGCTGCCCCGTATACTCACTCTGCCGCCTAATTGATGAAACGCAGCGGCAACGACATGCTCCACCTGATAGATGTCGATCGTCTCACCGAGCGTTCCGTAAAAAGCCGCTCTGTCATTTGTCATTTTCATTTAATATTCCCCATTCCTTTCGGAAAGTATTATCGATGCCTGCCGATCAGTCAAACAGCGATTGCTGACCGCCGGTATCCGCTGCCCCCGGCGGTTTCAGTCCCAGATGCGCATACGCCGCGTGGGTCACGCAGCGTCCGCGGGGGGTACGCGCCAGAAAGCCGATCTGCATCAGATACGGCTCGTATACATCCTCTATCGTGACGGCTTCTTCACCGATGGCGGCGGCAATGGTTTCCAATCCCACCGGACCGCCATTATAAAACTGAATGATGCCTGTGAGAAGCAGCCGGTCGATTTTATCCAGCCCCAGCTCGTCAATTTCCTGCCGGTCGAGTGCCATGCGGGCTATGTCGCAGGTAATCACACCGTTGCCGATGACCTGCGCAAAGTCACGCACCCGTTTGAGCAGCCGGTTGGCGATACGCGGTGTGCCGCGGGAACGGGACGCCAGTTCCAGCGCGCCTTCCCGATCAATGG
Source organism: Clostridia bacterium (assembly GCA_017395425.1). Classification (GTDB taxonomy): domain Bacteria; phylum Bacillota; class Clostridia; order Oscillospirales; family Acutalibacteraceae; genus RUG762. The sequence goes on from JAFPUM010000062.1 coordinate 133,911, forward strand.
CAATCCCGAGAATCCCCGCCGAGCGTTCCACGATATCCGCAAGCTGTTCGGGCGTGTAGAGTTCCAGCCGCAGCACCACGCCGAACCGGTCGCGCAGCGGAGCGGAAAGCTGTCCGGCACGGGTCGTCGCGCCCACCAGCGTAAATTTCGGCAGCGGCAGGTGATAACTCATCGCGCCCTGTCCCTTGCCGGTCATGATGTCGATGGCGAAGTCCTCCATCGCGGGATAGAGAATTTCCTCCACTGTCCGCGACAGACGGTGTATTTCGTCGATGAACAGCACGTCGCCGGCATTGAGCGAACTGAGCAGCGCCGCCAGATCACCGGGACGTTCAATCGCGGGTCCCGATGTGATGCGCAGTCCCACACCCATTTCGTGCGCAATGATGCCGGCAAGTGTAGTCTTGCCCAGACCGGGCGGTCCGTACAGCAGACAGTGATCCAGACTCTCGTGACGGGCAAGCGCCGCGCTGATGTAAATCGAGAGATTTTCTTTGACTGTATCCTGCCCGATGTAACTGTCGAGGGTCTGCGGACGAAGGGGGTTTTCCCCCTCCGCGTCTTCCGGACTGTACTGCGGGTCAACAATGCGGTTTTCATAGTCCATATCGTCGGTGCCATCAAAATAGGCGTTCTCGGCTTCGTCAAACGATACGGACTTGACCTCGTCCTCTTTCTTTTTCTTCATATTCTCATAAATCCTTTTGGAATGCAATTGATGTTATTATATCACGACAAACCCTTTGCCATATCCACCAGCGCCAGTCGGATAATTTCCTCGGTAGGAAGGGTCGCGTCATGTTTGGCAACAAGCTGTGCCGCTTCGGACGGCTGACAGCCCAGCACCATGAGCGCGTTGATCGCCGCCGCCGCGTTATTGGGAGCGGACGGCGCGGCGCCCCGTGCGGCAGGCAGATCGGCGGGCGCTCCCATGCTCTTGAATTTATCCTTGAGTTCCAGCACCACGCGCTGCGCAATCTTTGTTCCCACGCCGTTGGCACGGGTGATGGCTTTGTAATCGCCCGAACCCACCGCCAGCGCCACGTCCTCCGGCGTCAGCGTGGAGAGAATCGAGAGCGCCGCCTTGGGTCCTACGCCCGAAACTGAAATCAGCATTTTGAAGCAGCTCAGTTCGGTCTTCTCGGAAAAGCCGTAAAGCGTGATGGCGCTTTCGGTCACATTCATATAGGTATAGAGCGTGACATTTGACCCCTGCGATGGCAGACGGGTGATAGTAGACATTGACGTGAAGCACTGAAAGCCCACGCCGCCGCATTCGATTACCACAAAGCCGGGTTCGGCGGTGAGATATTTACCGGATAGAGAATAAATCATTTTTTTGCACCTTTGTCCCTTTTTACAGCAGTTATTTGATTATTCGCTGTGATGGTTATTCTTATAATTATATTGCATCAGATCCAGCCGACGGGTCACTTTGCAATTCTGACCGTGGCAAATCGCAATCGCCAGCGCGTCGGCGGTGTCATCGGGCTTGGGAATATCCCGCAGGCAAAGCAGCCGTCGGGTCATCTCCTGCATCTGCGGCTTGATCGCCTGACCGTATCCTGTGACTGCCTGCTTGACCTGCAACGGGGTATATTCAAAAATCGGCACATGACGCATCTGAGCCGCCAGCAATATCACGCCGCGCGCTTCCGCCACGCCGATGACGGTTTTGGCATTATTGGCATAATACAGTTTTTCAATTGCCATAGCGTCGGGCTTGCGCTTGTCAATCAGTTCCACCGTGCGACGAAAGATAATCTCCAGCCGCTTTTCAAACGGATCGCCCGCTTTGGTGACGATAGAACCGTATTCCGCAGGGATAAAGCGCGGCGGTTCATAGCGCACAAAGCCAAAGCCTACAATCGCATAGCCCGGATCCACTCCCATAATCATCATGTTTGGACAACCCCCGTTTCCGGATAAAAATGAACGGTTTCGCCGTATCCGATAAAAACATTTGTTTTTCATTATATCATAAATCAGATACAAGATTCAATATACAATTCCCTCTTTTTTCGCTAAAATCAAAAAAACTTATAAAAAAACAGTCTCCCTCCGAATCGAAAGAGGGGACTGCAAAAAACTTGACAAAATCCGACAGGGCTTGTATACTGTTCCTTGGAAGGCGGCATTTGCGTCGCGGTTTTTCCTTTCAAATTGCACATGTCAAATACGGCAGGCGGTTGGTCTCCTTTTCCATTTGTTCATCGGATTTTTAAAATACCGAAATGAATCATGGAAAGGGGGTGTTACATCATGGAATACTACTTCCTGATGGCACTTTTGATGCTCATCGTCCTTGAGAGAATTCTCAATGGACGTGATCACAGAAATTAACCGCCCCGGGCTCAATCAGGGCGGTTAGTTTAGCAAAAAACTAATCAAACTTTTAGGAGACCGACCGTCTGTGCAATTTTTGGAAACCGCACGCGGTGTCGTCTTCTGTTTTTATTATACCCCGCCGGAGTTCATTTGTCAAGGGCAGCACTTTCAAAAAACTTGACAAAATCCGACAGGGCTTGTATACTGTTCCTTGGAAGGCGGCATTTGCGTCGCGGGTTCTTTTCAAATTGCACATGTCAAATACGGCAGGCGGTTGGTCTCCTTTTCCATTTGTTCTATCGGTTTTTTTAAATACCGAAATGAATCATGGAAAGGGGGTGCTGCATCATGGAATTCTACTTCCTGATGGCACTTTTGATGCTCATCGTCCTTGAGAGAATTCTCAATGGACGTGATCACAGAAATTAACCGCCCTGGTCC
>JAFPUM010000006.1 GCA_017395425.1 Clostridia bacterium
AACCTGAATCCGTGAAACTTGGATTCTGAAAAAAGCTCTAAATGCGCATAGAATCGAACGTTTCAGGCATTTCTACGGGCAATTTTTCTGCACCCATTTGGTGCAAATTCATAAACCAAGATTTTTGATTAAAATGCCGTGTTTATCGGTCTTTCAGCAGTCTTTTACGATTTGAATTTCACGGATTCAGGTCCGAATTGAATGCTAAAAGACTTCAAAAACTCGTTGATAGATACACCCGCTAAGCAAGCGAACACAAAGGTTTGTACTTGGTCACTATTCAAATCATATCCTGCCATGTAAGCTGTACACGCTATCATTCTCATCTGTACATACAGCACACTTCCGATATTTGCGGGAATAGCAACAGGTAACGTAACTAGCCCTCCAAATCCGGTTATGATGCCCGACGTAGTGCATTTGGCAATCTGAGCTTTTAGCATCGCTTTTATAGCACTGTTTTTATCCGAATGTTTATTCAAATAATCTTGAGCTAACTGCTCTATTGGCGGACTAACGTGTTCGATTCCGTTTTTGGTCTTATCATACATCGAGTATAATAAGTTTGTGAAATCTTCCACTGTGAGTTTTTTATCTGCCATTATTTCCACTCGTTTCCTCTTATATAGTGGCATTTTACCATATCTATATCCAGCCGTCAAGCCTTTCTGTAAATTTTTTCCATAAGCTAACTTTTTATAATCCACGGAGGTGTTTATTTTTGAATAATCAACTTTACCATCACGGTATCAAAGGTATGCACTGGGGTGTTCGCCGTTTTCAGAACGAAGACGGAACTCTCACCAGTGCCGGTCGCGCAAGGTATTTGGATGGAAATGGTAATCTAACTAAGCGCGGCGCGAAACTTATTAACAAAGCCCACAGCAAACGCTATATGGACGAATCTGGTAATCTTACGAAAAGAGGCACCAAAGAAGCAAAGAAAGATAGTGCTTTTTCCATCGCAGTAAGGCAAGCGTCGTTCGAGAAAAGAGCTACTAGAGGATGGACGAAAGCATATAACCGCTCTGCTGACGAATTTGAGGGCACGTTGCGCGACATTCACGAGAAAGCCAAACACACCAAACCAAATTCTCCCGAACGCAAAGCGTTAATGCAAGAAGCGGGTAAGAAGTGGAAGGAAATTTATTCCAAGAACTTGGTACGGGATATTGGAAAAGAGCCGATCAGCAACGGCACAAATTGGGTAGAACACGCTCCATTTATGAACGATGTTTGGAGTACCATAAACATTAAGGAGCCCTAACCCATCATGCTCTCGAACACTGCTACCCCAACATATTACGGCAGGTTTCGGGATGCCGTAATGAAGGGAAAAATTCCGGTCTGCAACGAAATCGCTATGGAGATGAGCCGCATTGACGACCTTATTGCCAACCCCAATTACTATTACGATGACAAGGCTATTGACGGTTTCATCGCCTACTGCGAAAACGAGCTGACCCTTACCGACGGTTCTGACCTGACACTTCTCGACACCTTCAAGCTCTGGGCGGAGTCTATTTTCGGCTGGTACTATTTCGTGGAGAGAAGCGTCTATGAACCGAATCCCAACGGTCACGGCGGACGGTATATCCGCAAGCGCATCAAGAAACGGCTCGTCAACAAGCAATACCTGATTCTCGGCAGAGGCGGCGCGAAATCCGTCTACGCCTCCTGTTTGCAGAATTATTTCCTGAACGTCGATACCACGACCACCCATCAGATTACCACCGCTCCGACCATGCGGCAGGCGGACGAAGTGATGTCACCAATACGAACCGCCATCACCCGCGCACGGGGACCGCTGTTCCAATTCCTCACCGAAGGCTCCATGCAAAACACCACTGGCTCCAAAGCCAAACGCATGAAGCTCTCGCCCACCAAGAAGGGCATCGAGAATTTCCTGACCGGTTCCCTGCTGGAAGTACGCCCCATGAGCATCAACAAGCTACAAGGTCTTCGTGTCAAAATTGCCACGATTGATGAATGGCTCTCCGGCGATATCCGCGAGGACGTGGTGGGTGCTATCGAGCAGGGCGCGTCCAAAGTCGACGATTATCTGATTGTTGCCATCAGTTCCGAAGGAACCGTGAGAAACGGCAGCGGCGATACTATCAAAATGGAATTGATGGACATTCTCCGAGGCGACTATATCAACCCGCATGTGTCCATCTGGTACTACAAGCTGGATTCTATCGACGAGGTTCCCAAGCCCGAAATGTGGCTGAAAGCCAACCCCAATCTCGGCAAGACCGTAAGCTATGAAGCCTACCAGCTCGACGTGGAACGCGCGGAGAAAGCCCCCGCCACCCGCAACGATATACTCGCCAAGCGCTTCGGCATCCCGATGGAAGGCTACACCTACTACTTCACCTACGAGGAAACCCTTCCGCACCGCAAGAAGGAATACTGGCAGATGCCCTGCGCGCTCGGTGCAGACCTCTCTCAAGGCGACGATTTCTGCGCCTTTACTTTTTTGTTTCCCCTGCGGAACGGCGCGTTCGGCATCAAGACCCGCAACTATATTTCCTCCCGCACACTGTCCAAATTGCCACTTGCCATGCGTGCCAAATACGAGCAATTCATGGAAGAAGGCAGTCTTGTTGTGCTGGAAGGAAGCGTTCTTGACATGATGCAGGTGTATGAAGACGTTGACAATCACATTGCCCACAACGATTATGACGTGCGCTGCTTCGGCTATGACCCGTACAACGCCAAGGAGTTCATCGAACGCTGGGCGACCGAGAACGGAGCGTTCGGCATTGAAAAAGTCATTCAGGGCGTGAAGACGGAATCAGTTCCGCTGGGCGAATTGAAGATGCTCGCCGAGGACAGAAAGCTGCTCTTTGACGAAGAGCTGATGTCGTTCGCAATGGGCAACTGTATCACGCTGGAAGACACCAACGGCAACCGCAAGCTGTTCAAGAAGCGTTACGAGCAGAAGATTGACGCGGTAGCCGCGCTGATGGACGCCTACGTCGCCTACAAGCACAACCGCGAGGCGTTTGAGTAATTATTCATCAAGGGAGGTGAAAATTCAAAATGGGATTCTTTGAAAACACCGGCAATCGCCTCAAGCACGCATGGAATGCCTTCATGAATCGTGACCCGACGCCTTATCCCCGCGATATGGGGATAGGATATTCGTATCGCCCCGACCGTCCACGGCTTTCCGGGGGCAATGAACGCTCCATCGTAACGGCGGTCTACAACCGGATTGCGCTGGACGTGGCGGCTGTGGACGTGATGCACGTCCGGCTGGACGAGAACGGCAGATTTCTGGAAACGATTCCTTCCGGGCTCAACAACTGTCTCACGCTGGAAGCCAACATCGACCAGACAGGGCGGGCGTTTATGCAGGATATTGTCATGTCGATGATGGACGAAGGGTGTGTGGCAGTGGTGCCGATTGACACCAGCCTGAATCCCTCCGTCACCGGCTCATACGACATCGAGACCATGCGGGTGGGAAAGATTCTGGAGTGGTATCCGAAGCACATCAAGGTGCGGCTGTACAACGACCGTCGCGGTCAGAAGGAAGACATCACGATTCCAAAAAGTATGGCGGCTATCATTGAGAACCCCCTGTATGCCGTTATGAACGAGCCCAATTCCACGATGCAGCGTCTGATTCGCAAGCTGAATCTGTTGGACGTGATGGACGAAAAGAACAGTTCCGGCAAGCTCGACCTGATTATTCAGTTGCCCTATGTCATCAAATCCTCTGCCCGAAAACAGCAGGCGGAGGAACGTCGGCAGGACATCGAGCATCAGTTGTCAGGTTCCAAATACGGCATTGCCTATACGGATGGTACCGAGCGCATTACGCAGTTGAACCGCCCTGTTGAAAACAATCTGATGTCGCAGATTGAATACCTGACCAATATGCTTTTCAGCCAGTTGGGATTGACGCAGGGTATTCTGGACGGTTCGGCAGACGAGAAAACCATGCTCAATTATTATAACCGTACCACGGAGCCGATTTTGTCCGCCATCACCAACGAGATGAAACGCAAGTTCCTCACCAAAACCGCCCGTTCCCAGCGGCAGTCCATTCAGTTCTTCCGCGACCCGTTCCGGCTGGTGCCGGTGGCTGAAATTTCGGAAATCGCCGACAAATTCACCCGCAACGAAATCATGTCCTCGAATGAAATCCGGCAGATTATCGGCATGAAACCCTCCGATGACCCCAAGGCGGACGAACTGCGCAACAAGAATCTGAACCAGTCCGCAGCGGAAGCATCAACAAGTCCGTCCGATGATGATGACGATGAGGAAGAGGAATGAATGTTGAAAAGACGCAAAGAAGGAGGAATTTTTCAAAATGAAGTACGATTTCAGCGGCTGGGCAACTCGTAACAACCTGCGATGCTCCGATGGCAGAACCATCTGCAAGGACGCATTCAAGGCAAACGACGGGCAGACCGTACCGCTGGTCTGGAATCACCAGCACAATGAGCCTTTCAATGTGCTGGGTCACGCGCTGCTGGAAAATCGGAGTGACGGTGTGTACGCCTATTGCACCTTCAACGACACCGAATCCGGCAGAGCAGCCAAGCAGCTTGTGGAACACGGCGACGTGTCCGCTCTCTCGATTTACGCCAATCAGCTCCGTCAGCAGGGCAGCAATGTTCTTCACGGCATGATTCGTGAGGTAAGCCTTGTACTGGCAGGCGCCAATCCCGGTGCGTTTATCGAATCCGTCCTTTCCCACGGAGAGGAATCCGACGAAGAAGCCGTAATTTATACCGGCGAAACCATTCTCATGCACAGCGATGAACAAGAGGAGGAAACAGACATGAACGAAAATCCCAAGAAGAAAGGCAAACCCGAAGACGAAGAGACTGTTGCCGACGTATTCAACACCCTGACCGAGAAACAGAAGACCGTGGTGTATGCTCTCATCGGTCAGGCTCTGGAAGATCAAAATGGCGGCGATGATGACGACGAGGAGGAAGGAAACCGTATGAAGCATAACGTATTTGACATGGACACTGAACCGACCGGCAGCTATCTCTCCCATGCCGATGAGGAATCCATCATCGACATGGCGAAAGCAACCAATGTGGGCAGCTTCCAGACCGCGATGCAGATTTTCGCGGATGAAAACGGTCTGGAATTGCAGCATGACGCGGTCAGCAGCGGCTTTGCCCGTTCCGGCGACGGCAATATTTACAACCTGTTCCCGGAATACAAGGAAGTCCGTCCCGGCGCACCCGAACTGATTACCAACGATCAGGGCTGGGTCAAGACCGTCATGAACAAGGTTCATAAAAGCCCCATCAGCAGAATCCGCACCAGTCAGGTGGATATCCGCAATATTGACACTCTTCGTGCCAAGGGCTACCAGACCGGCAAGCAGAAGACCCAGATGGGCAACTTCAATCTGGTGAGAAGAACCACCGACCCGCAGACAGTGTATGTCAAGAATGCCCTTCACAGAGACGACATTGTCGATATCACCGACTTCGATTACGTCGATTATCTCTACAACATTAACCGCGCGATGCTGGACGAAGAACTGGCTACCGCGATTATGCTGGGCGACGGACGTTCCGATGAATCCGCCGACAAGATTGCCCCCGAACATATCCGTCCCATCTGGCTGGACGATGAGCTGTACACCATTCACCGCGACCTCGACATGTCGACCGTCACAAGCGAGATTCAGGGCGTGAATTCCACCGCGACCTTCGGCTCCAACTATCTCACCGCCGAGGCGATGGTCAACACCGTCCTCTACGCGAGAGAAACCTACAAGGGCAGCGGAACGCCGGATATGTACATCACGCCGCATATGCTCAACGTCATGCTGCTCGCCCGCGACATCAACGGTCGCCGCATCTATTCGTCCAAGGCGGAGCTGGCTTCGTCCCTGAACGTCGGTGAAATCTATACTGCCGAACAGTTCGTCAACAAGACCAGAACCACCTCCAACAACAAAACCAAGAAGCTGCTGGCGCTCATCGTCAATCTGGCGGACTACTCTCTCGGCGCGACCAAGGGCGGCGAAGTCACCCACTTCACTCAGTTCGACATTGACTTCAATCAAGAGAAGTCCCTGCTCGAAACCCGCGTGTCCGGTGCGCTCACCAGAGTGTATTCCGCTATCGCCATCGAGGAAGACGTGACGCCTGCCCCGAGCAACGGCTGATAAAGCAAGGAGAGATTCAAAATGGCGAAATGGTTTGGGCACATCGGCTTTGTCCGCACGGTGGAAACCGCCCCGGATGTATGGCAGGAGCAGAAAGAGGAACGGGCATATTACGGTGACATGACAAGAAACAGCCGCCGTTGGCAGTCGTCGGGCAAGCTCAATGATAACGTCATGATTTCCAATGAAATCAGCGTGATTTCTGACCCTTTTGCCTTTGAAAACGCTCAGTATCTGCGCTATGTGACCTTCGCAGGCGCGAAATGGACGATTTCCAGCGTGGAGGTGCAATATCCTCGACTGGTATTGACGATAGGGGAGGTTTATCATGAGTGACCGACGTTCCGAATTGAGTACGGTACTCCGCACCGTACTCGGCTTACCCAATGTATATTTTCAGCCCCCCGAATCAGTAAAGATGCAATACCCCGCCATCGTGTACGCATTGGACGGCATCAAAACCGTCCACGCCGATGACGGGGTTTATCTGTCTCACCGTCGGTATTCTGTTACGATCATTGACAAGAATCCCGACAGCATATTGGTGGAGAAGATGCTCGCGTTGCCGTACTGCTCCTTTAACCGGCATTACACAAGCGACCATCTGAACCACTTTGTTTTTACACTCTACTTTTAAGGAGGAATTTCAAAATGGCACAAATTGCATGGGACGCTATCGGTGAAAAATTTTACGAAACCGGTGTGGATCACTGTGTGCTTTACCCGCAACAGAATGACGGTTCCTACGATAACGGTGTGGCGTGGAACGGCGTCAGCTCTATCAGCGAAAGTTCTGACGGAGGCGAGCCCAGTCCCGTTTATGCCGATAATATCCAGTATCTCAATCTCTTCTCCGCCGAGAAAACCAAACTCAGTATCGAGGCATACACCTACCCCGACGAGTTCGCGGAATGTGATGGCTCGGCGGAGCTTACAACCGGTGTGAAGATTGCCCAGCAGACCCGGAAACAGTTTGGTCTGAGTTATCGCACCCAGATCGGCAACGATACCCAGAACACGGATTACGGCTACAAGCTGCATCTGGTTTACAACTGTCTGGCAGCGCCCACAGAACGAGGATACGAGACAGTCGACGACGATGCGGAAGCCATTACCTTCTCTTGGGACGTTTCCACTACGCCTGTCAGCGTGACGGGTCACAAGCCAACCGCCCTGCTGACTGTCGATTCCTCCAAGGTCGGCAATGCAAAAATGGCTAAGTTGGAAGCGGCTCTGTATGGCACATCCACCGCCGTACCATATTTGCCATTGCCCGATAAGGTTTTGGAAATTCTGAATAGCGTATCATCTGACGATGACGGCGAAGGCGGAGATACTCCGAACGGCGAAGGTGGAGATACTCCGAATGGTGAAGGCGGAGATACTCCGAATGGTGAAGGTGGAGATACTCCGAATGGTGAAGGCGGAGATACTCCGAATGGTGAAGGTTGATAATAATCGCACCGGCTTTTATATTCTGAAAGGAGACAACATTCATGCTGAAAAAGAGAATTACCTATACCGATTACGACGGTGTGGAAAGAACAGAGGATTTCTATTTCAATCTTTCCAAGTCCGAACTGGCGGAGATGGAGCTGATGACGGTGGGCAGCTTCACCAATGCCCTCCAGAAGATGGTGGACGCAAAAGATATTTCCGATCTGGCGCGAACCTTCAAGGAGATTCTTCTCCGAGCCTACGGCGAGAAATCGCCTGACGGAAAGCGGTTCATGAAATCCCCCGATATTTCCCTTGCTTTTTCCCAGACGCCCGCTTACGACAAGCTGTTTATGGAGCTTTTTACCGATGCGGATAAAATGATCGCGTTTATCAACGGCATCATTCCGACAGAGGTTTCCCCCACGGGAATCGTACCGAGAAAATGATAGAAATCACGGTTCCCGCGTCCGATTGGTGGGATGAGCAGTCCGAGCAGTTCCTCCCGATTGAGCAGGCGATCCTGCAACTGGAGCATTCCCTTGTCTCGGTTTCAAAATGGGAAGCGAAGTGGCACAAGGCGTTTCTCGGCAGGAAAGAAAAAACAGCGGAGGAACTGCTGGATTATGTGCGTTGTATGACCTTGACGCCGAACGTCAACGCGCTGGTGTATTACGGACTGACGGAGCAGAACATTCAGCAGATAAACGAGTACATCGAAGCGCCTATGACCGCCACGCGCTTCCCGGAGAAAGAGCAAAAGCATTCGCGGCGCGAAACCGTGACGGCTGAGCTGATCTATTATTGGATGATATCGTTGAATATTCCGTTTGAATGCCAGTACTGGCACCTCAACCGGCTGCTGGCGTTAGTCCGGGTATGCAGTCTCAAGAACCAGCCGCCCAAAAAGATGAAGCAGAAAGACCTTCTCAAACGGAATGCCGCGATAAACACCCAACGCCGAAAGCAACTGCACACCAAAGGGTGACGTTTTACCATCATGATACAATTTCGACACAAGGGAAACCTTTCCAAGACCAGCCGATTCTTGGAACGTGCCAGAGAAGCGGTGAAAATCGGCGAACTGGACAAGTACGGACGGGAGGGCGTTCTCGCTCTTTCGTCCGCCACGCCGGTGGATACCGGCAAAACCGCCGCCTCGTGGGAATACAGAATTTCCCGCGACAAAGACGGCGTAACCATTTCGTTTCGCAACACCAACATTCAAAATGGCGTGCCGATTGCGATTATTCTGCAATACGGGCACGGTACCCGCAACGGCGGCTGGGTACAGGGACGTGATTATATCAACCCCGCCATTCAGCCGATCTTTGACAAACTTGCGCAAGCCGCTTGGGAAGAGGTGACAAAGCCATAGCTACGGTGGATGAAAGAGTTGTTGAAATGCGATTCGACAACCGGCAGTTTGAGGACGGCGTTCAAACGAGCTTGTCCAGCCTTGACCGCCTGAGGCGAAGCCTGAATCTGGAAGGCGCGGCGAGAGGACTGGACGCCATTGACGATGCCACCGGGAAATGCAAGATGACCCCTCTCGGCGATGCGGTGGATTCGGTCAAAATGAAATTCTCCGCCATGCAGATCGTGGCGGTCACCGCCCTTACCAATATTACCAATTCGGTCATTAATACGGGAAAGCAGATGATCAAATCGCTGACCGTTGACCCGATTTCCGACGGCTTCAAAGAATATGAATTGAAAATGGATTCTGTCCAGAACATCATGAACGGCTCGGGGGAATCGCTCGAAACCGTCATGGGATATCTGGAAGAATTGAATACATACGCCGACCGCACGATTTATTCCTTCTCCGATATGACCAGCAACATCGGAAAATTCACCAATTCCGGCGTAAAATTGAAAGATGCCGTGAAAGCCATTCAGGGCGTCAGCAATGTGGCGGCTATTTCCGGCTCGAATACCCAGCAGGCATCCCACGCGATGTATAATTTCGCGCAGGCACTGTCGTCCGGCTCGGTCAAGCTGATTGACTGGAAATCTATTGAAAACGCGAACATGGCAACTGTCGAGTTCAAGGAAGAACTTTTGAAAACGGCAGTGGCACTCGGTACGGTAAAAAAGAAGGGCGACAAATACGTTTCCACCACGAAAAACGCCCAAGGGAAAGTGTCCGGATTATTCAACGCGACGGAGAACTTTAACGAATCCCTGTCCAACCAGTGGATGACAACCGATGTGCTGGTGCAAACGCTGGGCAGATATTCGGACGAAACGACGGACATTGGCAAAAAAGCCTTTGCCGCCGCGCAGGACGTAAAGACCTTCTCCCAGCTCATGGATACGCTGAAAGAAGCGGTCGGTTCCGGCTGGTCGGAAACATGGGAACTGATTTTCGGCAATTACAACGAAGCCAAACAGCTTTGGACAGAAGTAAGCAACGCGGTTGGCGGCGTGATTGACCGTATGTCCAAATCCCGCAACGCCCTTTTGAAAGAGTGGAAAGACCTTGACGGCAGAACGGCTTTGATTGACGCCTTTCGCAACGCCATCAAAGGGCTTCTCTCCTTCGTAAAGCCTGCCAAAGACGCGTTTCAAGAGATTTTCCCCGCTGTAACCGGAAAGCAATTGGCGGCACTGACAAAGAACCTTCGCGACTTCACCGAAAAATTCAAAATAGGGGGAAAAGCCGCCGAACGCCTGAAATCTACCTTCAAAGGTTTCTTTGCGATATTTGACATCGCGGGGCAAATCTTTTCCGCATTGGTGAGCGGCGTCAAGGAATTGCTGCCGTTTCTCCCGAAACTTGGCGGCGGATTTTTGACTGTCACCGGCGGCATCGGGGACTTTCTTGTCACCATAGATGCGTTTCTCAAGCGGAACAAGGTATTCAGGAAAGCCGTTGACGGTGTGGTAAAGACGTTGAAAGCCATTCCCGGCGTGATTGATTCGCTGTTCCGGACAATCACGGGGGTATCGGTGGGCGACGTTCTCGGTATGGTTGGCAAACGGTTCTCGGAAGCGTTCGACGTCTTCAAGGAAGTGCTGGACGGTTTCAAGGGGCTTGACACCAGCGGGCTTGATTCCGTTGGCAATAAGATTGCGGTTCGTTTTGCGTCTCTGACGGCGATATTCAACGGCGCCAAACGGCTCTTTCAGGCGGTTGCCGCCGCGTTCGGCAAACTGGCACCGATATTTGCCACGCTGGCTGCCCGTTTCGGAGAGGCATTGGGTCATTTAGGTGACGCGCTGAACGACGCTATTACCCACACCGATTTCAACGGGTTGCTTGATATTTTCAATAGCGGCATACTCATCAGTATCGGACTTGGGTTGCGGAATCTCATCGACACGCTGACCGATACGAGCGAGCACGCAGACGGCATTGTGGACGGTATCAAAGAGGTCATCAACGGCGCGACGGATTGCCTGAGTACCATGCAGCAGAATCTGAAAGCGGATATTCTCCAAAAGATCGCCATTGCTATCGGCATTCTCACCGCTTCATTGGTCGTGCTGTCGCTGATTGATTCCGACCGCCTTACGAATGCTCTCGCCGCACTTGTAGGCGAGTTTATCACGCTTTTCGGCGCCATTTCGATATTTGAAAAGACGATGGGCAGCGAAGGTTTCACCGGATTGCAGAAAGCCGCAAGGGTTATGATTACCATATCGGCGGCAATTCTGATATTGTCCTTCGCGATGAAAAACCTCGCGTCTCTCGATTGGGGCGGTGTGGCAAAAGGTCTTGTCGGCATCAGCGGACTGGCGGCAGTATTGCTGGTAGTCTCAAGAGTGATGTCCCAGAACACCGGAAAACTGGTACAGGCAGCCGCCGGAATGGTGATATTTGCCGTGGCGCTTCGGATGCTGGTCAAGCCTGTCCAAACGTTTGGCGCCATGAAAAAGAAGGAATTGGAGAATGGACTTGGCAGTGTGGCTGCTATATTGAGCGGCTTTGTAGCATTCACCCGCTATGTGGGCAGTCCTGAAAAAATCCTGTCCGTAGCGGCAGCAATGGTCATCTTTACGGTTGCCCTGCGGATGATGGTTAAGCCGGTGACGCAATTTGCCTCGATGGACGAAGCGTCACTAGCCAAGGGGATTCTCAGCGTCGGCACTATATTAGCGGGCATCGTTGGGTTCACCCGCTATGTTGGAAGTCCTGACAAAATCCTGTCGGTTGCCACCGGTATGGTTCTCATCGGTGCTGCCATGCTGATATTTGGGAAAGCCGTCGAACAGATAGGTAATCTGTCGTATGAACAGCTTGCCAAAGGAATGCTGACCATAGCGGTATCGCTGATTATGATTGTGGGAGCCGTCAACGCGCTCCCCGCGACAACGCCTCTGGCGGCTGTCGGATTGGTACTCATTGCGGTGGCACTGAATCTGCTGGCATTGGCGCTCACAAAACTGGGCAAGATGTCATGGGGCGGTGTGGTAAAAAGTCTGGTTGCTTTGGCTGGCTCGCTTACCATTATTGCCGTGGCAGTCACGCTCATGATGGCAGCTCTTCCCGGAGCGGCTGCGTTGGTGGTGGTCGCCGGTGCGCTGGCACTTCTCGCGCCTGTTCTCAAATTGTTCGGCAGTATGTCAATGGCGGAGATCGGAAAAAGTCTCCTGATGCTGGCGGCGAGTTTCGGCGTAATTGGTGTGGCAGGATTATTGCTGGCGCCGATTGTGCCGGTGCTGCTGGCGCTGGGCGCAGCAATATTGCTGCTGGGAACCGGCGTGCTTGCCTGCGGCGCTGGTATTCTCGCGCTGTCCGCAGGTATTACGGCTTTAGCTGTGGCTGGTACGGCGGGCATCGCGGCGCTTGTACTGGCAATCGAAGCCTTTCTCAGTCTGCTGCCGCAGATTGCCATCAAAATAGGGGAAGGCTTTGTCGCCATGATGATGGCTATCGGAAATGCCGCCGACGGTCTCTGCATCGCGCTCACACAGATATTGCTGGCAATCATACAGGCGCTGGCGGCACTGATCGAACCGCTGGTCGATGTGATATTGCAGTTCGTCACCGTGTTGCTGGAAAAGCTGGCAGAATACACTCCGCGTATGGTAAAAGCCGGAATAGACTTAGAACTTATCCTAAAATTAAATTTGATGAACAGGAAAGAGCTTGCGCCAAACGATGATAGCACAAGCAAAATGAATGAGAGCAAGATAGTTGTTAGCCTTCTTTTCATAGC
>JAFPUM010000007.1 GCA_017395425.1 Clostridia bacterium
CAGAATATCCTTCGTCAGCATATACTTGTCGAAGGTCAGCGTCACGCTGCCGCCGTCCGCCTTGGCGGTAAAGCCCGTGACAGTCGGGGCAACGGAGGACACAAGGCTGATGTTCACGTCGGTATGCTCCGGCGGCACGTCCAGTTCCTCACTCTCGGCGAGGAAATAGCCGTCCTTTTCAAAGACAACTTTCCACTTGCCCATGAGCACATCCCAGCCGTAATAACCGTCCTCATGCGACAGCATCGGGTTGGAGGGCTGGTCGTAGGCTTCGGAATCCCACTTGACCCACTCGCCGCTCTCGCTGCTCTTGTAGTAGACCGTAGCGGTCACGCCCTGCACGGGCTCGTCGGCGACTGCCTCGAAGATATTGCCCGACGGGTCAACCAGCGGATGGAAGTGACCGAAAGCGGCGGTCTTCTTTTTCTTCTTCTTTTTCTTTTTGTGATTGCCGTCGTTGTCGTCGCCGCCGTCATCGTCGTCGTCATCATCGTCGTCATCGCCGTCATCATCGCCGTCACAGGGACTGGTGTTCTTGGTCGGATCCTCATTGAGCGCGGCATTGATGTCATCCCAATGTTTGCCCATCACGCCCAGACCGCCGCCCAGTGCCATATGCCCCCATGTGCCGGCGTCGGTTTCGTCGGGTCCGATCTGCGAAATCGTGTCAATCGCTAAATCGCCCGCGTGCTGTCCCATCGCAAGCCACAGTTTCTGCTGGGCGGCTGCTTTCTGCGCAGGCGTGGCGCAGGGATCGTTGAGAATCGCGTAATACTGGCTGTAATCCGGGTTATCCTTGTAGCCGTTATACATATTCCCGAGACCGACGCCCTTCTGCAACAGTTCACCCGCGACGGAAGGTCCTCCCTTCTTGGGCTTCACGACGGGCGCGGCGGGCTTGGAAGGCTGATGTCCGCCGTAGTCCTTCTCCCAGAACCAGTCTGCCGAAACGGTATCGGATTCGGGAACGCGGGGATAGAAGAGACTAAGATCACCGTAGTAATGAATGATGATGTCCTCGCCGTTCTCGCAGAACTCGATTTCATAGCCCATCCTGACCTTCTCGCCGTCCACCAGCACGGTGAAGGCGTCATCGGACGCGAGGAATTCCGCGGCACGCTCGCTTTCCTTGATGAAGGTCATGCTGAATTCTTCGCCGTTGTCGCCCTTGGCAATCGGCAGTGTCCATTCGCCGTCGTCGCCGTAGACTTCGTCGAGCTTTTCATAGAATTCGTCGCTGTCCATGTGTTCGCCGTTCCGAATGAGATCGACATACTTCTCCCAGTCGCTGAGCGCCTGCGCCTGCGCGGAATTGTCCTCCACACTGACGAGATGCGCCTCGCGCTGTTCCTCAGTGGGACCTTCCCAGTAGGCGATGTCATAATAGCTGCTCTGCGTGTCAAAGTCAATGGAACCCTGCACCGTATCGGGGGTATCGGGCTTCTGGAGATATTTCACCTCAATGCCGGTAACGGGATTATTGGCAGATCCGCAAACCGAACTGCCCTGATAGAGCCCGTTATCGTTCTTTTTGGTGAGGTTGATTTTAACGCTGCCTTTGGACAGACTGACAACCGCCCACATTTTCTCAATCAGATCGGAACGCTGCGCCTGTACCCTGACCGATACATGATCCTCCTGCCTATGCGTATAATAGGGGCTGAAATACTCTGAACCTTTGCCTACCAGCATACCGCCGGTGCGGCTGCAAGTGACATACACCGAGTCAATCACGGGCTGGTCGTCATAAACGACATCCACTTCTTTGACAGTTTCGTCTTCAACGGTTCCGTCCGAAACCACTACCCGCAGCTCATGGGTTCCGATATCCTTCGTCAATGGCAGATCGAAGGTCAACTGTGCCGACGGCATCGCCTGATAAACCAGCAGCGTATCACCGTCATAGATCGAAATGGTCTTTCCCTGACCGTAAAGCTGGCTTCTGACCGTCAATGGATAACCGCCCTGATCGGTGAGGTCATCATAACACACACTGTTCCCACCGCCCAGATTCACGCCGGAGAGGCGCAGGTTGAGCTCGTAGGGGAGGGATGTGTAGTCTTTGCCATTGATGAATGTCGTCTCGAACCACGCCACGATCCTAGGATTGGCAGCCAGTTTCTCCGCGGGAATGCTGAAACTGAAATTGCAAATTTTGTGTCTGCCGACAATTTTTTTCTGGTCGATGGTAATGGTGTGTTCTTCCTCGTTGTAGGACGCGCAGTCGGTAAAGTAATTGATATCAACATTATACGCGCCTTCGGGTAAGATGATATAGTCAGACTTGCTCTTGGTGCCGTCTGCGTCCCATGCGGTGTAGTGGAATCCGACCCGCCAGTCGCCGTTCGGGAGATGGTACTGCGCCGGCGTGCGGGAGAAGCCGTTTTCACACCAGAACACATCGTCGAAGTCCGCCCCGTATTTGGCTTTCAGCGTCATGGGTGTACTGCTTCCGTCATTGGTATAATTCACGCATTCAGCCCATTTACCGGAGTCGTGCCACTGGAACAGTGTTTTGTTGGCTGTGGTGTCAAAAGTGGCGACAATTGTGACCGGCTGTCCGTAAGGAAGATTTACGTCAGCAAACGCGGCATGGGAAACCGTGTCGCTGAGCAGTTCTTCGTTTTTGTTGTAGACAAGGAAACGTCTGTCTACGCCGGGCAGCATATCACCGTCCAGTGAATGGAGCGTCAGGCGGTGCGCGCTGTCCTCGTGCATCACGATTTCGGGTAAAACGGTGGGATTGGCGGAATCAAACGTCACTTGACACTGTCCGCTCCATGAGCGGGTACCAAGCGCCGCCGACAGATACACCGTGACCTTGTCGCCGTCCGTCAGCATAAGATCGCTGTTGCTCCACTCGCCGTTGTAACCAATAAGGTTAAACTCGTTGTAATAACGGTTCACGCGGGCAAACCAGTCCGCGCCCGCCGCGTCGCTGTCGGCAACCGGCTTGTTTTCGCCATCCTGATACACCTTGATGTCGGGAACAAATTTGAATTGATTGGATTGGGCAGTCAGCGTGACGTCGCAGGAATCCTGGGTGTCGGCGCCGCAGGATTGCCATATTCTGCCGTCTGTGGCAGTCTGCCTCGGAATCCTCACAGAAGCGTTGCAAATATAGGTAGTGCCATCCCAGTCGTAGGTATACAGACCGATTTTGGCAGAAGCCGTGCCGTTCTCATCGGTGATGACTGTCTTGCGCGTCTTGCCGACGATTTCCACGGACACCCCTTTCGCGGGGGTTCCATGTTTATCTCGGATATGCGCGGTAATGGTTTTTGCCTGCGCTGTCGTCGTATCCAGCCCGACCGTCATCTCGTTGACTGGGTCTGTCACATAGCATTTCTCAGAAATCCCGTTGATTTCATACATCTTGTCATCCGTCGCGAGGGTCTGCACGTCGCTGCGCAGTCTCAGATAGTAACTGCCGCCGTCCTGAAGGCAGTGATTCCTGTCAACTGAAAGCCACTGACCGCCCTCCGACCAGATCACATAGCCCTGACTGTCGGTCACGCCGGTGTAGGTCATTCTGCTCACGCCGGTAAAGGTTCTTCTCTCCCCCTCCGCTCTGACGGCAATGCCGGTCATGTCCGTGCCGTCGGGCAGTCCGGTGAGCTTCACGCGCAGGGATTTCGCCAGATCGGACGCGTCGGCGGTGAAGCTGCCGCCGTCCGTAATCGTGATGTCGGTGCGGACGTACAGTTCCCGTCCGTCCTCATCGGTCACGGTCACGCAATAATCCGACGCGTTCGGCGGGAAGCAGACAAAGCTGCCGGCATAATGCTCAACCGTGCGGGTGACCGAGAATTGGTCGTCGCTGCCGCTGAGCGTGACATTGACCGTCTGCGCAAAATCGGGCAGGGTCAGGTTCTGCGTATTGGTGAGCGCCACTGTAAACGCGTTTGCGCGCGCAACAGGCGAAGTGAGCAGCTGCTTGGTATCGGCGGCTTCGGTTTCGCCCGATTGATAGGCGGTGAGCGTCGCCTGCTCCACCGACGCAAATTCATCAGGCAGGTCAGCCGAGCCGAGCCACGCGCCGTTTCCGTCAGCGGTCAAAGCAGTTGTGAGGCTGTCGGACGTGCCGTCGAGCAGCGTGAAATTCACCGTCAGTCTGACAGTGGCAATATCCGCGGTCGCTCTGGCGTTGACGGTGAGCGTCTGACCGGTGATATTGCCCACCTTGTTTCTGGGATAGGTAAGTGTGGAGGCGGTAATGCCGCTCACGTTCGGAACGGCAACGGAAACCGACCGGGATTCCGCCGAACGGTTGCCCGCGCCGTCCATCGCGGAGACGGTGAAGGCATACGTCTCGCCCGGCAAGAGTCCCGAATATGAAAAACTGCGGTTATAGGTGCGTCCCACTTCCGCGCCGTCGCAGGTCACGATGTAATTCGTCACTGCGACATTGTCCGTCGAACGCGCCCAGCTCAACAGTACTTCCGAACCCATCAGCGTCGCCCGCAGATTGGTCGGCACACTCGGAGGCGTGGTATCGGGTCGCGCCGCCGGACGGGAACCCGCCGTCGCGCCTTTGCTTCTGTCGCCCTCGCTGTCCACGGCATAGAGCGTGTAACTGTAATAGCGGTCGGCGGTGATGCCTTCGTCGAGATAGGAATCGGCGCTTCCCGCCACTTCCGCGAAGGGTCTGCCGTCGCGGTAAATCACATATCCGGCGATTTCATCCGTCGGCGCGTCCCAGCTCAGTTCGATGGAGGAAACGCTTTTGGCTTTGGCGGAGAAATGCGCGGGCGTTTCCACGACCTTTTCCGGCACAACCGGCGATTCACCGCCCACCGTGAAGGTGACTGTCTCACCCGTAGCGGTGAGCAGCGGACATTCCACGGTGACGGAGGCAATGTATTTGCCGTCCGCCAGCCCTGTGAGCTTCACGATGTCCGCATAGACGTCGGAGAGTGTGTATTGTCCCGCCACTGCGCCGTTGGCGCGGTACACGGTGACGGAAGTCGTTGGATGCACCGTCCCGGCGGAGCCGTCGCTTGCGGTTTCACTGCTGTCGGAGCGGCAGGTAACGTCTTTCACCGTGTTGCCGCAGCTGTCCAGCAGCTTGTAACGCAGTGTCACGTCGCTGCCCGAACGGTATTCTGTCTGGTCGCCGGTAAGTGTCGGATGGAGCGGGAGTGAAGCGGCGATACTGCCGCTGCCGCTGAAATCATGCGTGAGCGTGACAACCGCTTCGGATGTGTAAGTCCCTCTGACAGCACGGAAGGTCAGGT
Organism: Clostridia bacterium; assembly: GCA_017395425.1. Taxonomy (GTDB): domain Bacteria; phylum Bacillota; class Clostridia; order Oscillospirales; family Acutalibacteraceae; genus RUG762. Next base: position 5,238 of record JAFPUM010000007.1, read on the forward strand.
CAACCGCCGTCTCGCCGAGGTTCTGCGATACGATGCCGCTCAGATAGCTGCTGCGCGATCCCGTCACGCCCGTATCGGACAACTGGGCAAAAGGATAGACCGTCACGCCGCAGACCTTGCTGTCCACGCCGTCGGTTTGTCCATTGACACTGCCGTCAGCGGGCAGATCCGAAGCGCCCACCGGCGAAGTGCCTGCGGCGGACGTACTGTCCGCGGCGGAAGGCGCGGTGATACGGGTGATCTGCCAGCTTCTGTCGGGCTGGAGGGTGATGTCCACCGTGTCGCCTGCTGTTTTGTCAGTGAGGTCAATGGTAAAAACCGCCGTGACCGCGGCAGTGCCGTCCAACTCGGGACAGTAGCACTGTGCCGTCATTGCGCCCTGATAGCGCTGTCCCACCGGCAGGAAGGTATAACACGGCTCGCTGGACGCATCGGAGGGTGCCATCGCCTGACGGGATATCCACGCGCCGCTTTCATCTTTGAGCAGCACGCAGAAATCCGCGCTTGATTCCTGCGTGCCGTTGTAATTGTTAAATCGGAAATTCACCCGCGCGGACGGGCTGGTTTCCTCGGCAGCCACTTGGAACGTGCGCCAGTCGCGGTCGCCGAACGTAAACGGCCACGGCTGATAGCTGTGGGGACGCACGCGGTAAGTGCCAGTCGCATTGTCCATCATCGAGGTGGAGAGCGTCGTAACGAACGCGTCGTCCTGTCTGCGCCACTCGACATACTGACTGTCGAGATCTTCCCACGTACCGTCTTCAGCCGCGCGGTTGAGTCGGAGGGAATAACTGCTGAGCGTACTGCCGCAGCTTTCCGTTCCGTCCTCGAGCGTGTAGAAACTACCCACATCGGTGATGAGGCTTCCCTCGCTGTCGCTGAAACGCAGGGAGACAAGCTGATCTTCGTTCTGCTTCACATCGCCTTTTTCCAGCGTGAGTTCCGCCTTCACAGAGGCACCGATATGCAGTGCGGTATTTTTGGTCAGATTCTGCTGACCCAAAGCAATTTTGAAATAATCCGCCTTGTCGCTGCCGTCTTCACTGTTCTGCCGATAGACAATCGCGGCAACATCGTACTTGCCCGGCACGGTCACAACCGAACCGCCTTCCTTGGGCAGTTCATAGGCATTGTCGCCGATCAACAGGCGGACACCGCTTGCGTCGGTAAAGGCACTTTCGAGCGTCAGCGTCACATCCGTCGAAAGTTCCTCGTCCAGATTCCATACCTTGTCGCCGTCCGCAAGCGAAAATTCTCTGCTCAATGCGACAGCGTCGCCCTTGACCGTAAAGGTCAGGGGTATATTCGTGCAGAACGAGCCCGATGTGCTGCTGCCCGCGATAGCAGCAATCTCCATTGCCTGACCGCCGGACAGCATCAGCAGAAGCGACGCGTTCTTGACTTTGGCGAGTGTTTTTGCCGACGCGGTGATGGTCAGGGTCGACGCATTACCGGAAAGCGTATAGGCATTGCCGCGCGGATGGGTTTCCAAATCGTAAACGAAAAGATGTTCCTCGCCCTGCACCGTCGCGATCATACCGTCCTTGTCGGCTTCGGCGGCATTCACAGGAAAATTGCCGAGACTGTCGGTCTGCCCGGTCTGTACGACGCTGCCGTCAGCGGCATAGAGCGTTACCTGTGCGCCGATCAGGGGTTCCCCGTCGTCCACCGCAGAGAGAAGATAATTCTTCCCCCGGTTGTCGATCTGAAAGCTCACCTCGGTGAGCATCATCTCCGCGTCCTGTGTTGTTCCGTCGGCAGAGGGGTCACGCGGGGTTCCGTCGGCGGAGACATCCTGTGAAGCGCCGTCGGCGTAGGTTGCGATCACATGATAGGTGTAATCGCCGTCATCGTACCGGCTGGTATTAATGGAAAACGTCACGTTCTGCTGCGGAACATCCGCGCTTCTCTGTGCCTCATACAGATTGTCAATGGTTCCGTCGGGTCTGACCAATTCCACACGCACGGCACGCATCTGATAGGACGGATCCATCAATGTCCCGGACAGTTCCACACTGCCGCGCAGAATGGAGGGCTGGTTGTAATCGCCGACCCACCACGCGTCCATGAGACTGCCGTTTTTGAGATTCTGCGCCGCCGTGGAAAACCGGTGATAGCTGACCGAACTGTATGCGCCCGACGACGTCACCAGCGCGGCTCTCGGCTCAATGCCGTCGGTGGCGCGGCTCACGCTCATGAGCGACGCCATCATGCCGGAAAAGACCGCCGCCGAAGCGGACGTGCCGGTAAATGTTTCATAGGTATTTCCCTTGGCGGTGGTGAGCAGATCCTCACCCGGCACATAGAAGAAAGACTTCCCTACATAGGATGAGGCAGCGGAAGTCAGCCGGTTGGAAAAGTCCGAATAAGCGGGGACATTGCCGCCGGTTCTGGAATACTGGCTTTTTGTCACCGAACCGACTGCCATCACGCCTTCCAGCGCGGCGGGATAATAATGATAATCGTCGTAAGTGACACTGCGCCCCTCGTTGCCGGCAGCGGCAATCAGCGTCACACCCTCATCGGCGGCATGACGCACCGCCGTTTCCAGCGCGGCGGGACGGGTTTTGCGGCGAAGTCCGAACGACATATTGATGATATCGGCGTCGCCTTCGTCCACCGCCCAGTAAATCGCGCGGATGATATCTGAAATTTTACCGTTCGCGGACGCGTCCAGCGCACGCACGGGTACGACGCTCACGGGAAGCGTGGCAGAAATGCCCGCCATGCCCGCGCCGTTGTCAGTCTCGGCGGCAATCAGACCCGCTACCATGGTGCCGTGAGACGCGTCGGAAACGTCACTGTCGGTTCCGGCTGGCAGTGCCGCGCTGTTTACCGCATCATAACCTGCCGTGACACGGTTGACGAGGTCTTCATGAGTCGCGTCCACGCCGGTGTCAATCACCGCCACCCGGATGGGCGAGGCGTCCGCCTCGGTCAGTCCCTTGGCGGAAAGCGTCTGATCGAGATACTCCCATGCTTCTGTGGCGGAGAATGCCGCGTCCTCCAGATAATACTGGTCGGACTGACGGGGATCATTCACCCGCACCGCCGCGCCTCTGACGCGGCTGTCTTCTGTCAGCGTCAGCACGTCGTTCCGGTTACTGAAATCCTGTCGTTCGCCGCGCGTCAGTACGAGGGAACCGCCCAGCAGCCGTCCGTCATGCGAGGCAAGGTAGATTTGCGCCGCTTCGCTGCTGCTGAATTCCACAATCCAGTCGCTCTCTATCGAAAGCGCACGGACGGGAATGCCGGACAGCAGCAGGAAAACAGCCATCAGACCGCTTACCGTTTTTTTCCACATGCTCTTTACTTCCTTTCGTCTGCATCATTCCGGATCTTTGACAAAGAGGATAAACTCCCCATTATCACACTGTTCCTATTATATCAGGTTCCGTTCCGCCGCGATACCGCCAAAGGTCCGTATTGACGGCTCCCTGCACAAAAAAACGGAGTCTCCTGCGAGACTCCTGACGGAAATATTCAATCATGAATGGCAATGCCGCGGTGCCTTGCCTGAACAGCCAGTTCCAGACGGCTGTGGAAGCCGGTTTTTTGCAGCATATTGCCGATATGCATTTTCACAGTCTTTTCCGCGATGCCCAGCGTTTCTCCGATTTCCCTGTTGGACGCGCCGCTCACCAGTTCGTGCAGCACCTGAATTTCCCGTTCGGTGAAATCCGTTCCCAGCGCGTTTCCCAGAGAAACCGCCGGCTGTGAAGCGGGATAGACCGACTCGCCTGCCATCGTCCGTCGGATGACCTCCAGCAAAGGGCGGTCCTGCACCTCCTTATACCAGAAGCTCTCCACGCCGATTTCTTTGGCGCGGCTGATATAGGTGAGTTCCGGCATGGAGGTCACCATCAGAATTTTGGTATCGGGCGACGCAGCCTTGATCTGCTCCGAAGCCGTCAGCCCGCTCATACCGCCGGGAAACAGCACGTCCATCATGACCAGATCAACGCGGTGCGTGCCGCAATACGCCGCTGCCTCTGCCGCCGTCGCAAATGACGCGGTTACTTCATAACCCTCCGCGCCCGTCACGGTATTCTCAAACACATCGCGGATCATTTTGAAATCCTCCGCAATCACGACTTTATAGCACATAGGGATTCTCCTTCGGCAGTCGCAGCACCATTTCAAATGCCGGTTCCGCCTTGATATTCATTTGTCCGCCCGCCGCCTCGGTCTTTTGGCGCAGATTGGCAAGACCGCCTGTCTCCCGGATCGCCGTGCGTGGCGGATTGCCGTTATTCTGAAAGGTCAGCACATACGCGCCCGCTTCTTCCCCAACGCTCACCGTGGCGCGGGTTCCTCCCGCGTGACGCAGCACATTGGTGATATGTACGGAGAGTGCCGTGTCAATCAGGGGAATCAGATGTGTTTCCCGCGGCAGTTCCCCGATGATTTCTATTTCGATGCTCAGTTTGTCCGCCTGCATAAAGATCACATAATAGGGTTGCTGCCATGTTTCCGGCTCCTGATTTTTCAGCCATCGGATATTGGATTGCCACAGCTGCAGCAGTTCTCTCCGATCCGTTTGATCGGGTGCGGAAAGATACTTTCTCGCCAGCAGCAGACTTCTGCCGATGCTGTCATGCAGCGCCGCTTTGATTTGCAGCAGTTCACGGCTCATGGTGACATATTCGATGCAATCCATCAGCGCTTTCAGCCGCATATTGACGATATGCGCCTGCTTCAGCTTTTCCTCCAGCGTGAGCGTCATATCGTATTCTTCCGTGATATCCGAGGCAATCATTTCATAAATCCGCGTGCCTTGAAACGGCAGCTCATTGAGACAGAAGCTGTACACGCGTCCGTCATGTGTCCGCAAAATCGGCGCATTGTCAAACAGCATTCCGTCAGAAAACCGACCGGTACGGATATCATGCCACAGCGTTTCACCGTTTATCAGTGACGTTCCGTATAATTGAAGACCGATCTGACGCATCTTTTCGTTGACGAGAATCGGGAGCCCGTCCGGTCTGTAATAACATAATCCTGCGGGCAGACCGTCAAAGACCTCGTGGACGGACATTGCGGAAATATGATTTCTGTGCCACCCGCTGATCCGGAACTGCGCGACCGCACCGATTAGCGTGGAAAGACCTAAAAAAACAACCGTCCATGCAGTCGGAATGACAAACCAAAATAAAAACTCGGGATGATTCTGTTGCTGCAGCAGATAAAAAAACGCGACATTCAGCACGACCATCGACAGGGAAAACCATCTGACCGCCCCCTTCTTTCCCAGCTGGCGGTACCGGATACTGTCATAGAGATGGCACATCATCACCGCAACGCTCCACAGGCGAATCAATCCGCTGAGGGTCGGCGGCAAAGCATAAAATGGAGTCATAGCCGTTCCTCCCCTTCCGCCATCAGTTCGATGTGCAGCGTATCATCCTCACACCATTGTCTGATGCGCAATTTCAGTCTATCGTCTGTATCCATGTGCAAATCTTCATCCGTCAGCAAACTGGCGTCATCCAGTAAAATCCGCATGGTAAAGCGTGGTGCGGCACGGAGTATCACTGCCACCGTCTGAAATTTCCTCCACCGGCGTTCCAGCACCCGTTCCAGCAGCATATAGGCGTGTGCAGCCAGCGGCAACGGTATGAGACCGGCATTGATTTCCGATACATCGCAGGTCTTTCCCGACAGAGACACATATTCCAGTGATTCACGAATGGACAGCACCAGTTCCGCGGAGGAAATCATGCCGTTTTCTCCGGCAATCAGCATGAAATTTCCCACTCTTTTCACATACGCGCCCATCACCACTGCCAGTTTCAAATCGTTCTGAAAGGTTTCTTCCGTCTTACCGTCGGAACAGAGAAGTGTTTCGATCGTCTCCGCCTGCGTATGCACCCTGCGTGCGATGCTGTCATACAGGCGGTTTTGTGTTTCATACCGTATGCGTTCTTCCCGTATCGCGTTTTCCTGCCGGATCAGTTCGTTTTCTTCATTGATATCGTCCAGCGCGTTCTGTATGTTTTCGTTTAAGCGGCAAATGACAGACATATCCTCCGTCCATACGACGCTGCCGCCGGAAATAGCCGTCTGATGCCGCCGGATATTGTTTCCCTGCAAATAATTCAGCGACCGATAGAGCGGTGTGCCGTCGTTATCCGAAATCTCCGCGCCGATATGCGACAATCGGAACAGGGCGGTGTATTCCGAATTGGACGGAATCAATCCCACATGAATAAAGCTTTCAAAGCTGAAAATAAAGATAAAACAAAAAATCTCCTGTATCGTGTACAGCTTTACACCGTACAATTCCGGTGAACCGCCCACGATAAAATACCACGCCAGCAGTACCGTCCCTGTCACCATAAAAAACGCGGGAACATACCATTTCCGTTTGGCGGCAGACACCCTGCATCGGTACAGCAGAAGGATAAAAGCCGTCATGCCCAACCCGACACACCACAGAACCACAATGGCATACAATCCGCCGTGTGTCTGCCAATCCACTTCACCGTCCGAAAGATGAAACAATCCCCCGTGCAAACGGTTGGTCATTATGAGCGTACCCAGCAGACATTGTCCACCCCACAATAAACAAATCCGTTTTTTCGGCACCAGTTCTCTTGGCGTTCCCACAGAAACAGCCGCACAAAACGTGCATAAGGGGACAGCCGTAAAGGGAATATAATAGGCATAGCGGCAATATTCCTGAATCGTGACAGACTCTATAAAAAAGGTATATTTACAGAGCCGAAGCACAAACAACAGCATCATAAAACCCGAGGCTGTCAGCAGCCACCGCCTGATGTGGGTATACACAATGCGGTGAGAAATACTGAGTGCCCATGCGAGAATCACGCCGATATAAACGCAAGACGTCAGATCACGCATACAATGAAACAGTTCGTCCCATATGTTTAATCCTGCTGCCGCAAGAAAAGAGACCGTCAATACCCTCAACCGACGGTTTTCACCGGCAAAGCGCCGTGACATTTTTATCCCCCCTCTATTTGCAAAAAAACGCCATCGGACAACAGGAAAGAGAAGCGCTGCCTTTTGACCTTGCTCAAGAGGCAGCGCTGCATCAGTAAAAATGTGAGAGGAACTGTAAGCCGAGTTCTGTCGTGAACGGTCATCTATCTCGACGGTGCATTGCTGCACCGCTCCAGCCACCTCCTCGGAACACGGCGGGCAACCGCATCTGTTCCTCCACGGTGTTGCATCGGATAGGGTTTACAGGGTCACAAAGTCTCCAAAGTGACCGGTGAGCTCTTACCTCGCCTTTCCACCCTTACCTCTTCCCACAGAACAAGCTGCGGGAAGGGCGGTATATCTCTGTTGCACTTTCCCTGGGGTCACCCCCGGCGGCCGTTAGCCGTTATCCTGCCCTGCGATGCTCGGACTTTCCTCATGCCATGCCCTTTGGAGCATGGCACGCGACCGTTAATTCCTCTCGCCTTTCTATTTTACATCATTTATTCCCGAATGTCAAATAGTTTTCGCAAGCGTCAGATGAACAGGCTCTAAGAGCCTGTTTAGAATCCACCTAAAATGATACGAATAAAAGCAAGAGAGACCATTTGAAAAGAATTTTGCAAAAGTCGTTCGGGGTTTTTCCAAAGTCTACGGCATTTGTCTAACCAACCGAAGGAGCGTTCCACAATCCAACGTTTGGGAAGGACATCAAAGGTATGTAATTCATTGCGTTTAACAACCTCCACATCAGCTCCGGTTATTTGTTTTATTGCATCAGCAAAATTCTGACCTGTATAGCCTCCATCCACAAGCATTTTTTTGATTTGAAAAATCACTATCCACAACTTAAGGGTAAGAGCAAAAAGCACAAAAAATAAACAAAATCTCATGCAAAATACCACTTGACAAAAAGAATGGAAGTGGGTATCAGATTGATACACTACTTAAATTCATGAGGTGCAATGCCATGTTGTTGATATGGGCGGCAATAGAAATAACCAGAGAGATAATCTATGCAGATTCTACGCTGGAAGAGAGTCGATTCAGACCGGAGTATTTTACAAGGAATCGGCTGATGCCGTTCTATAAGCTGTTGAGATTTCTGCTGTCGATGTATAAAACATCATCACAGGCAGCGTTAAATCAATTC
>JAFPUM010000008.1 GCA_017395425.1 Clostridia bacterium
GCTGAATAAAAAATTTAAAAAAATTTCCGGTTAGCATTTCCATACAACATTTTTGTATACCTCAAAAAAGCCGCAAACCCCCTTCCCTAGGCTATTTGCGGCTTTTTGCTTTCCTTTCAACTGTTGAAGTCGGGATTATACAAAACCGTCCGGCGATTTTCAATTGTAAAATTGTTAAATCTTTATTCATACGGCAATTTTTTCGGGTATTTCCTCATCCCGGGGGACAGAAAGGGTCGTGCGGTACATGGCGAGACCAATCGCGGCGGCACAGATCATGGCGAGCAGCATCACGCCGTGATTGCGGAAATAGTTGGTGTCGGAAATGCGGTCGAATTCCATCCACGCGGCGACGCCGATCAGGGCGAGGTATACGCCCGACGAGACAATATGATAGGGCTGACACTTTTTCTCCTGTTTCACCGAGCGAAGCACCAGCACGGTCATGACCGCCAGCAGTGAAACCGCGCCGATGACCTGCTGCATCATCACAAAACTGTTGCCCGGAAAGCGCAGCGCGTCGGTCTGCATACTGTCAAACGCCACTTCCGCCGCACCGTGCAGCAGCAGAAAGAGCAGCGCGGTATCGCCGTTGCGACCTTTTCGGAGTGGCAGGGCGCACAGCAGTCCGAAGATAATCAGTTCCGCGACGGCTTCCATGCGATAGGTGGCAAGGAACCAATGCCCCGACGAGGGGTCGTACACCGAGAGCGGATAGTGACACAGGGCGGCGCGGGTCATCTCCATGCCCACGTTGTCCATCGAAAACACGCCGGTCAGCCGTCCGGCGGCAATACCCAGCGCGCCGCCCGCGGCGAGACAGTCGCACAGCGCGCCGAGCGCGTAATCCGTCTGCCCGCGATGCAGCCGGGACTGTATGACGGCAGCCAGAAACACGCCGAGCATCGCGCCGTAAAGCCCGTAGCCGCCTTCGGAGAAGCGCAGCACATCGCCAATGCTGTGGTACTCTTCAAAATTGCTCACGCAGTAGAACAGATGGGACAGCACCAGTCCGATGGGAATCGCGGTGAGAGCGGTATCAAAGACGGGAAGCGTGCGGTCGGGAGATTCGGGACGGCGGGGTCGCAGCCATCCGGCGAGCAGCAGGGCGGCAGCGATGCCCAGCGCGATGGCGCACGCCATGAAAATGCCGTGCCAGTACAGATACAGACTGCCCAGAATCAGTGCCGGGCTGTCGGGTGAGATTGACATAAAAGGGACACTCCTTCCTTTTCTGTACGACCGGGTCAGTTTTCGGGAATGGCGGTCGCGAAGAACAGGATATCGCTGACCGGGCGCTGACCGCCGTAGGCGGCTTTGCTGAAAAGATCGCCGTGGTACATCAGCGCGGCGGTCTGACCGCCGTCCATGTTGTAGGCGACGCGCACGCCCTTTTCCTGCATGATCTCCGCCATACGGCGCACCGAGGCGCCGGGACCGTTTTTGCCCGACTGTTCCGCCGTGCAGAGCAGATAGCGTTTTTCATAGCCGAACTGCCCGATGGCGGCACGCGGTTCGGGTTTTTCCACGCGGGCGATGATGTAATTGTCCAGCCGTCCCGATTCATTGAGCTTGTAGTCGTCCACCAGCGTGGGACCGAAGGAAAAGCTGTACATGACGTTGCGTCCGCCGGCAAATTCGCTCTTGGCGTAGTCCTTGTCTCTCATGCAGGTAAAATTGCCGTCGTTGTCGTAGATCAGGATATCAATAGAACCGTTGGGAATCTCGCGGACGGTGTGACCGTACTGGACGGTAATGCCATAGCTGCGGTAGGCGCAGTAGTCGGCGGACATCCCCACTACGCCGTTCATCTGACGGAAAATCCGGGAGGGATAGTCCAGATGGTTCTTGCTGATCACGTCGTCCACCAGCTTGCGGCGGAACTGACTGGGGTGGGCAATGGTCACTTCGGCAAAGTTGAAAACCGTGCCGTCGTGTTTTTCCTTCCAGCATTTCACGTCGATGGTGCTGTCCTGATAGTGGTCAATGGGCGAACCGTCGTAATTCTGCCGTTCGGGGTCTTGGATTTTCTCAAAGCCCTCTTCGGCAGGACGGGGCGTGGGATCGTTGTTCTGTTCGAGAATATACACCTTGGGCAGGTTGTAGATATCGGTGAGCGCGGCGCCGAGCAGGTTGGACGCGGAGGAACCGAATACCGTGTCGCGGTCGCCCGCGGAAGCCGTGATGGGGGTGAGGTGGCGCTTGTCGCCCGACGACAGCAGGAATGCCGCGAGTGTCAGGGCGGCGACGGTACAGGCGCCGCGAAACAGCGCGTTCCGGATCGTTTGATTCATCTCTGCCGTCACCTCTTTTCATCGACCGGGTTGAATCGACCCACGATGGCGTCAAAAAGCTCGTCGGTCATCTGAATCTTCCATTTACTGCCCTCCAGCGTGAGCGTGATGTCATAGATGTCGGAAGCGTAATAGGCGTCGGGAGCCGTCATGAGACTGTCGAGGGCTTCGGCTGCGACTGCCTGCGCGCCTTCCTCTGTGAGAGAACAGACGCCGTCGGTCATCTGGGTATGCGCCGGGTCGCGGGTGCGGAGATACTGCTTGCCCAGCTTTGACGCGGCGGCGCGCAGATCGTCCGAGAGCAGCGCCGGGTCAAGGTGACGGAACATCACGGTCTGATGCGCTTCGGTAAGGGACGTTTCGGGCAGTTCCACCGGCTCCCACGCGTAGCTTTCCTTGAGATATTCCAGCAGCGCGGCGGAAAAAACGTCGGTCGGCTGCTGCTTCATGGCAATCGAGCTGCCGTTGAGACAGAGGTCTGCCGCTTCATAATCCCCCCGGCACACGCTGTCGAAAAAACTTGCTACCGTGTCCTGCGGGTCGGGAACCCTGCCGATGACTTTCACGGGCAGCGTGCAGGCGGTCATCGAAACGCACAGCAGCAGCGCCGCTGTGCAACAGGTAAAGCGGGATATCATGCGTTTGGTGAAAAACAATCCTGCTGTCACTCCTTTTATGGGACTTATATGTTGACAATCCTGTCAAAGAACGAATTAAACCTATTGTATCGGAACGGACGGCAAATGTCAATCCATTTCAGAGAAAGAACCGATTTATAGACAAATTATAAAGTTTACGAAAAAAGGTGGAATTCTGCGGGGACGTATGGTATAATGAACCGACAGCAAAAACACGGACGGCACTGTCATGCGCCGCCGTCCAAAAGAAGGTAGTTGTATGAGGAAGCTGTATCGCACGGAGAATAAGGTACTCAAAGAAATCAAAGAAGTGACTGACGGCTGCTGGATGAATATGGTCAATCCCACCTATCAGGAAATCGCCGAAACCGCCGAAGAATTCGGCGTGGACGAAGCCGACCTCATGGCGGCGCTGGACGACGAGGAAAGCTCCCGTATCGAACTGGAGGACGGCTATACGCTGATTCTGGTGGACATCCCTTCCGTGGAGGTGCGGCATGATAAAAACCGTCATACCACCATCCCGCTGGGACTGATTATCACCCAGACCGGCATCATTACGGTCTGTACCGCGGAAACCCCTATTCTCACCGATTTTATCAATAAACGCATCAAGGATTTCAGCACCAAGAAGAAAATGCGGTTTATCTATCAGATTTTTGCCCGGACGATTTCCCTCTATCAGTCTACCCTTCGCGCTATCGACAAAATGCGCACCGAAATCGAGGAACGTGTCGGAGACGACACCACCGATATCGACCTTATTGACCTACATGAACTGGAATCGACGCTGGTTTACTTCGCGACCTCCCTCAACGCCAACAGCGGCGTGCTGAACCGGCTGACCCGTTATACCCGTCTCGAGCAGTACCCCGATGATCAGGAACTGCTCGATGACCTCATCGTGGAAAACCGGCAGGCGATTGAGATGACCTCCATCTACCGCGATATCCTCAACGGTACCCGCGAGCTGATTTCCTCGATTATCGACAGCAAGCTGAATAATGTGATGAAATACCTTACCGCTATCACGCTGGTCATGGCGATTCCCACCATTATTTCGGGATTTTATGGCATGAATGTCCATCCCGACGGAATGCCCTTTTCGCAGTCGCCGTGGGGGTTCCTGATTGTGTGTATCATCACGGTGGCGATCTGCGCGGCGGTCATGGTGGTACTCAAAAAGAAGCGGATGTTATAAAAAGGCGGAGCCAATTAGCCGCGCAGCGGCGGGGATTCCAAAGGGACGAGTCCCTTTGGCAGGGGCGTGGGGGCAGCGCCACCACTGGGGACCGGGGCAAAGCCCCGGCAGGCAGGCGGAAGCCTGCCGGGCGAAACGCGCCAAGACCCGCAACGGGGAAGGGCGAATACCGAAAAGGAACCCTCATCGCTTTTTAACCGGGTACCCGGCTTACCCACATCGGCGCAGGGGCGCGGCTGGATAAAGTCTGGCGTCGATGAACGTTCCTGCCTGCCATCCGAACGGAACACCTTTTGACACGCGTCCGACCTTTTGCCCCGATGCGCGCGTCGGGGAGCTGTATACGGCAAAGCCGCCCGCGTACTTAACGCGATGGGCTATGTCACGGAAAATCCCATTGCATGGCAGGATGCGCGTGCTTCGCCGCGCGGAACGGTTGTTTTATTATTTTTTCTGTTATTTTATTTTTTATTTTTTTGTTTATATTTTTTTATATAGAAAGGGAATGGCTTATGGATAAAATACTGGCAGTACTTAAAGACAATCCCCGGCTGACCAACGCGCAGATTGCCGCGATGGTGGGTCAGTCCGAAGAGGCGGTGGGAGAAGCCATTGCCGCCTATGAACGCGACGGTGTGATCTGCGGCTACAAGACCGTCATCGATTGGGAAAAGCTCGAGCAGACCGAGAAAGTCACCGCTATCATCGAACTCAAGGTGACGCCCCGCCGCGACACCGGCTTTGAAAAGATCGCCGAGGAAATCATGTCGTTCGACGAGGTGGAATCGGTGAGCCTGATGAGCGGGGGCTACGATTTTTCCGTGGGGGTCACGGGACATACCTTCAAGGAAGTGGCGCTCTTTGTCGCCAACCGGCTCGCGCTCATTCCGTCGGTGATCTCCACCCAGACTACCTTTATTCTCAAGCGTTACAAGCAGGCGGGCATTATTCTTTCACCCGTGAATACCGATGAAAGAGGGGCGGATATTCTGTGACGGATGTGCAGTCCCTTCTCAATGTGACGGCGCGGGATATGCCGCCGTCCGGTATCCGGCGCTTTTTCGACATCGCCGCCGAGATGGACGACGTGATCTCCCTCTCAGTGGGAGAACCGGATTTCCCTACCCCGTGGCACGTGCGCGACGTGGCGATTGATTCGCTGCGCAAGGGTCATACGGGGTATTCGCCCAACCGCGGTTTTACGGCGCTCTGCCGCGAAATCTGTACCTATTGCGCGCGGCGCTTTGACCTGCACTACGATTACCGCACCGACGTGGTGGTGACGGTGGGCGGCTCGGAAGCCATCGATCTGACCGTGCGGGCGCTGGTCAATCCCGGCGACGAGGTGCTGGTGCCGCAGCCGAGCTTTGTGTGCTACGCGCCCATCGCGAAAATGGCAGGCGCGAAGGCGGTGCCGATTGTCACGCGGCGGGAGGACGAATTCCGCCTGAATCCCGACGTGCTCCGGCAGCACATCACCGACCGCACCAAGCTCCTGATTCTGCCCTTTCCCAATAATCCCACCGGCGCGGTCATGCGGCGGGAACATCTGGAAGCCATTGCCGAAGTGCTGCGCGGGACGGACGTGATGGTGCTGTCGGACGAAATCTATGCCGAACTCACCTATAACGGTGTCCCCCATGTTTCGGTTGCCTCAATTGAGGGCATGAAGGATCGCACGGTGGTCGTGGGCGGTTTTTCCAAGTCCTATGCCATGACCGGCTGGCGGCTGGGGTATGCGCTGGGATCCGCGCCGGTGATATCCGTAATGACCAAGATTCATCAGTACGCGATCATGTGCGCGCCCACCACCTCCCAGTACGCTGCCATCGAAGCGCTCCGCACGGGCGACGCGGATATTAAAGCCATGCGGGAGGAATACGATCTGCGGCGCCGCCTGATTGTGCGGGGATTCCGGGAACTGGGATTCGACTGTTTCGAGCCGGAAGGCGCGTTTTATGTGTTTCCCTGCATTGCCCACACCGGCATGACGTCGGAAGCGTTCTGCCAGAAGCTGCTCGAGCGGCAGCACGTCGCGGTGGTGCCGGGCAACGCGTTCGGCGACTGCGGCGAAGGGTTTATCCGGGTGTCCTACGCCTATTCCACCCGCCATATCGAAGAAGCGCTGCGGCGCATACGGTTGTTCCTGAAGGAAGAAGGGTTGATGGATGAAGATACGAGCCAACGCGAAGATTAATCTGACGCTGGATATTCTGGGCAGACGTGCCGACGGCTATCATGATCTGGCGACGGTCATGCAGTCGGTGGCGCTTTACGATGACGTAACCGTGACGCTCAACGACAGCGGAAACATCACGGTGCATACTTCCTCGGCGCAGCTCAGGGACGACGAGAGCAATATCGCGTGGAAGGCGGCAAAAGCCTTCTTTGACGCGAGCGGTCTGGTCGGACAGGGCGTGTCCATTACGATTGAAAAAAACATTCCCATGGAAGCGGGCATGGCAGGCGGCAGCGCGGACGGCGCGGCGGTGATCGTCGCGCTCAACCGGTTGTGCGGGAAGAATTTTGACGACGCGAAGCTGTGGGACATCGGCGCGACCGTCGGCGCGGACATTCCCTTCTGTATTACCGGCGGCACCATGCTGGCGGAGGGCAAGGGCGAGATTCTGACCCCGCTGCCGCTGCTGGCGGATTTTCCGGATGCGCCGGTCATTCTGCTCTGCAAACCGGAAGTGGGGGTTTCTACCGGCAAGGCATACGGCGCGGTGGACAACTGCGACCCGGCGGTACTCAGCCGGCTGCGTCCCGACACGGACGCGATGTGCCGGGCGCTGGCAGAACGGAATCTTCCGGGCGTGGCAAAGAATGTCCGCAACGTCTTTGAAGAGGTCATGGACATCGGCGAATGCGCGGCGATCAAGCGAATCATGACGGCAGAGGGCGCGCTCGGCGCCTGTATGACCGGCAGCGGCACAACGGTGTTCGGACTGTTTGACGACGCCGCCAAAGCCGAAGCCTGCGCCGCGCGCCTGCGCGAAACCTTCCCCCGCACCTATCTCACCCATGCCTCGTCGGCAGGCTGTGACATGACGTCGGAATAAAAAAACTGTCAGACAGATGTATAAAACCAAAGCTCTCTGTCCATCATTCTGTTGAGGTCATTGACGGAATGATGAAACGGAGGGCTTTTATTTATGAAACGGATAGAGATATCGATTCTGCTGGCGCTGGTCTTCGGGGCGATACTGAGCATGAGCGCCGCCAATCTCGAAAGTAAGGCGATTCGCGGGAGCGTGCTGCGGCTGCATGTGCTGGCGAATTCCGACAGCGAAAGCGATCAGGCGCTGAAACTGAAAGTCCGCGACCGGCTTCTGACGGTCAGCAGGACGCTGTATGCCGACGCGGACAGCCGGGACGAGGCAATTGCCCGCACGCGGGAGGAGTTGCCCCGGCTGCAAGCGGAAGCCGAACGGGTGCTGCGGGAAAACGGCAGCCAAGACGGCGTGCGGGTCGTGCTGGAGGATACCTATTTCACGACCCGTACTTACGGCGACGTGACCCTGCCGGCGGGGGAATACACGGCGGTGCGGGTGATGATCGGTCAGGCGAAGGGACACAACTGGTGGTGTGTGATGTTTCCGCCGCTCTGTCTCTCGGCGGCGGAGGAGGAACCGGACGCGGCGGAATCGCTGTGTCTGGAGGATGTGCTGAGCGGCGAAGAGATGGATTTTGTGGAGGGCGGCGGCTACGAACCGCGCTTCAAGTGCGTGGAACTGTATGAAGCCTTCAAAAAACGGTGCGGGACGGGAAACCACGCCTGACGGATTTCCCGGGCGAATTGCGAATTATGTCTTGCATTGCCCCGACAATAATGCTATAATACAGAGTAACATTATCGTTGTGTTGGAGGTATCCGCAATCATGTCATATAAAGAGGATTTTGTAAAGTTTATGGTTCGTTCCGGCGTGCTGCTGTTCGGGGATTTTACCACCAAGAGCGGTCGGAAGACGCCCTATTTCGTGAACACCGGCAACTACAAGACCGGCGCGCAGGCGGCACGTCTGGGGGAATACTATGCCCGCAACATTCAGGAACACGTTCCGGGACGCATTGACGCGCTGTTCGGTCCCGCGTATAAGGGCATTCCGCTGGCAGTGGCGGCGGGCATCTCGCTGAGTGAGCTGTTTGACCGCGATGTCAACTACTGCTTCAACCGCAAGGAAGCCAAGGATCACGACGAAGGCGGCTCGATGGTGGGCTATAAGCTCAAAGACGGCGACCGCGTGCTGATTGTGGAAGACGTGATCACTGCCGGAACAGCGATTCGTGAGACGCTGCCGATTCTCAAGGCTGCGGCAGATGTGGAAATTGCGGGCATGGTGATTTCGGTGGATCGCATGGAACGCGGCAAAGGGGAGAAGACCGCAATTCAGGAGATTTATGAGGAATTCGGCATTGTCACCTATCCTATCGTTACGGTGCGCGAAGTAATTGACATTCTTCACAATCATCCCGTGGATGGCAAGATTTATATCGATGATGAAATGAAAGCCCGCATGGAAGCCTATATGGCGCAGTACTGCGTTCTGTAATCCCTGCGGAGAAGCGGATACAGCGCGTGAGACTGCCTTGGAAATGCACGCGTTGTGATGGAGGACAACTATGCTTAGATTCCGAACAGGCTTGAATTTTGGCTGGCGGTACACACCGGACTATTCCCCCGCCAAAAGCAAGAACGAAACCTTCGATTTTTCCGTGCGCCCGGTGGATATTCCCCACAACAGCGGCAGCGGAAAGCTGCATTATTTCAGCGGCGAGGACGACAGCAAAATCGTGCAGTACAGCAAGCTCTTTGTCGTGCCGGACGAGATGGAGGGCAAGCGCGTCTTTCTGCATTTCGACGGCGTGATGAGCTGCGCGGCGGTTTTTGTCAACGATAAGCCGGCTTTTGCCCACAAGGGCGGGTTCACGGGATTCGGGGGAGACATCACCGAACTGCTGACCGATAGTGAAAACAAACTGACGGTCATTGTGGATTCGTCCGAACGCGCCGACACCCCGCCCTACGGTGCGCCGGTCGATTTTCTCAGCTACGGCGGCATTTACCGTGAAGTCTGGCTGGAGGCGGTGCCGACGCTTTACATCAAAGACACCTTTATTAATCCCATGTTCACCGAAAAAGGCTGGAAACTGGATATCACCGGGGAGATCGGCGGTGAAGGCGGCGAACGCAAGCTGACCTTTTCCCTCTATGACGGCAGCAAACGCCTGGGCTCCTGTCAGTACAAGGCGGAACAGCCCAATTATCATGTGTCGTGGACGGTTTCGGCGGATGTCACACCGTGGACGCCCGAAACGCCCAAACTCTATACCTTCAAGGTGACGCTTTCGAGCGGCGATGAACTGGACTATACCATCGGCTTCCGTCAGGTCAAGGTGGACGGGCAGGGCTTTTTGCTCAACGGCAAACGGATGAAGCTGCTGGGCATCAACCGGCTGCAGAATTACGCCCATGAAGGATTTGCCATGCCTGCCTCGGCGCAGCGGTTCGATGCGGATCTCATCAAATCGCTCGGATGCAACGCCGTGCGTACCGCGCGGTATCCTCAGAGCGGCGCGTTTATCGAGCGCTGCAATGAAATCGGTCTGATGGTGATCGCCGATATGCCGGGCTATCAGCACATGGAGAGCGGGGAATGGCTGGATACACTGGTGGAAAACGTGCGCGAGACGGTTCTGGCGCGCCGCAATGACCCCTGTATCATCATGTGGGGAACCCGCCCGGACGATACCCGCGACGATGCGCGTATCAACCGGAAAATCTGCGATACGGTGCGGAGCCTGGATACGTCCCGTCCGATGTACGGTGTGCGCTGCTTCAAGGGCAGCGACCTTCTCGAAGAGGTTTACGGCTACAACGACGGCGAAATACACCCGCTGCATCAGCCCTTTACTTATGATACGGCTGCCCTTTCGCTGGGCAAATCGCCCGTGATGATTACCGAGCATACCGGCGCGCTGTATCCCGCGCGCAGCTTCGGCGGTGAGCGGGAACTGCTGGAACAGGCGCTGGCACACGCCCGTGTGATCGACGCCGCCTATGGCGGCAATGAGATCATCGGCGCCTTCGGCTGGTGTCTGAACGATTACAATGCCCATCCCAGCTTTGGCGGCAACGACGGTGTATGTGCCTCCGGTATCTGTGATATCAACCGCGTCCCGAAACTCGCGGCGGCGGTCTATCAAAGTCAGACTGTGGCGCGTCCGTTTCTCGAAATTTCCTCTGCCATGATGGCGGGGGAGCATCGGCTGGGCGTTATCGGGCAGGTGTACGCGTTTACCAATTGCGACAGCGTGAGACTTTACAAGAATAATGAACCCGTGGCGGAATTCTTCCCAGACCGCGGGAAATATCCCTTTATGCCCCACCCGCCGATTCTCATTGACGATCTGATCGGCAAAAAGATGGCGGCAAAAGAGGGGTTTGATGAAAGAACCGAACAGGAAATCCGCAGTGCGATGGGGGAACTGGGCGAGGATTTGCCCGCGCCCGAACAGACGCCCCAGCCGAAAACCGCGGGTTTGATGTCCCTGTTCCGCACGGCTCCCGCTGCCGCAAAGGTATCGGAAGATGAGGCGCTGCGGCTGTATGAAACCTATGCGATCAGCCGCCGCATCAAAACGGTTTTCCGGTTTGAGGGCATCATCGATGGCAAGGCGGCGGTCACGGTGGTCAAAGAGCCGGCGTCCAAGGCGAAATTAAAGGTGAATGTCAGCGGCAGCAAGCTGATTCATGGCGATACCTACGACGCGGCGCGCATTGAAATCGTGGCGGTGGACACCAACGACAACCGTCTTTCCTATTACACGGACTGTCTGGAAGTGAGCGTAGACGGCGCGATAGAAGTGGTGGGTTCCTCGATCATTCCGCTGATGGGCGGCAGTACGGCGTTTTATGTGCGCACCAAAGGCGGGCGCAAACAGGCAAATGTCAAAATTACCACCCAGTCCATGGGTGAATTTACGATCCCGCTGAGCGTGGTGCGTAAAACGGCAAAGGAGCTCAATGTCTCCAGGACGGAGGAACCGGCGGAAAGTCAGCAGCAGCAGTAGGCGCGGAGGTGAATGGGCATGAAAACCATCTCCTTCCGATGCAAAAACAAGGATGACGAAATCCGCGGCATTATCCTGTGCATCCTGCTGTTTCTGGCGGGCTGGATGCTGTCCTCGGCGATGGCGCGGCATCTGGGCGAAAATCTGTTGGTGACAGCGGGCATTCCGGCGGCGTTTCTGGTGTGCGGCGTCATCTGGATGAACCGGCGCCTGAAGGAGCCGGTCTGTGAGGGACTGGCGCAGTTCAGCGACAGCGGCAGGGTGCGTCTGAAAGTCGGCGGCCGCACGTGGATTTTTCCGTGCGCCAACGTGAAAAACGTCTGGTATACCCGCGACACGTTTGCCAACGCCGCGATGGGAAACGGCTATGTGCTTCTGATCCGGCTGCCGCTGCGCACCATACGCCTTTTTTCGGAGAATCCGACGGAAGGCTGCGGATTTGAAACGACGGGGCTGTACGCGGTGTATGAGGAACTGACGGCGCGGATATCCGACGCCGCGGCAACCCCGGTTTCGCAGGAAGAGGGCAGGCAGGAATGGGATTGAGCGACTATTTCCGTGAAAGCGCCTATGCGCTGCACCGGAGCGCCCTGCGAAAACAACGGCTGCCGGGCTGCTGTCAGGAAAAACTGTCTCCCACCGGGCGCGGCGTTCGCTTTCTGACCCGCGGCGGCTGCGACACGGTTCTTCCTCTGTGGAAATGCCGTGTGTGTACCCGTACCTATGCTATGATGGAAGAGCGATACCTTCCCATCGACAATCCGCTGCGGTTTGAAATCGTTGAAAGATGAAAGATAAACAAAAGGCACCTCGAAGCAGTCATGCTTCCGAGGTGCCTTTTTCGGCGCAGAGAGATGGGTGAGACAGTGGTTGTAAAATGTTAGAAAAAAATTAGAAATAACTAATGAATCCCACGGCTTTGCCGAGAATCTTGAGGGTATTGAGTTCTTCTTTGCGATAGACCAGCGGGGGATAGGAACTGTTTTCCGGCATGAGGGTGACGGTATCGTCGTAGCGGTAGAAGCGTTTGAGCGTGGCTTCATCGCCGATGAGCACGGCGGCGATATCTCCATTGCTGCACTGGGGCTGCGACTGGATAAACACGATGTCGCCGTCACAGATACGGGCGTTAATCATGCTGTCGCCTTTGCAGCGCAGGGCGAAATTGGCATTGCAGCCGATGGGTGCGGCGATGTATTCCTCAATGTTTTCCTCCGCCAGAATGGGCAGACCGCAGGCAATGTTGCCCACGAGCGGTACCAGCGTATCGCCGCCGTCGCTGTAACGCTCCCAGCCCATGAGCTCGATGGGATTGACCTTGAGGATTTCGGCGAGCGGTTCGATGATGGAAATCGGAAGTTTTTCGATATCGTGACCTTCATAGCGGTAGAGGGTCGCACGGGAAATGCCCAGTTCTTCCGCCACATCGGTGACGTTGAGACCGAGGCGGGTGCGGCGCTGTTTAATTCTGTCGTTTACGTTCATCATAATGGTAAAACCGTCCTTTGCAGTAGTGATAGTGAAAAAAACTGTATCTATGAAACAGTGAAAAAGCGTGAATGAATTCTTTCCGGAAATAGTATAACATATGTTTCTCGAAAATGCAACCCCTTACAGGCAAAAAATCTGACAAAAATCTCAGAGTAGAGAAAAACCGCTTGACAATACCAAATCAGTATGATATATTATACATATAAGTAACAGAAACGCGAATTTAATTAAGATTTTAGTCTTGAAAAAAATAAATCGCGATTCTTGCGAAAAATATTCACACATTCAATCTCAAATTGTAGAACGAAAGGTGGCTGTCAACATGACACAGACAGGTTATCATCGACAGACAACAGCAGAGCGGAGAACCGTCAGGGAAAACCATGTCGTCAGAGGAGGCGCGGAACCGGCAGGACGGCGCGGGTATAAAGGGTATAAAAAACGTTCGGAAGCCGAACTGTATTTTCGCGTGGGATTTGTCACGGTTCATGCCGTCAAATTGATGGTGCTGACACTGGCGGGGCTGATCTGTCTCAAATGGTTTGGACTGGTGATGGAAGTCGTGAGTGATCATATCAGCGTAGGCGCTGGGGTTGCGGCGATTTTTGCGGCGGCGGCGTTCTTTATTTATTGCGATATCCGCGGTGCCAGTGACAGGCGTGAGCCGGAGCGCGCTCCTTTGCGAAAATCCGGAACAAGAGAAAGACGGCGGCTCTCGGCGTAGGTAATCATGATCCTCCAGCAGCAAAGAAAAACCCTGTCGGACGGTATCCGCAAGGATACGCGGTTTGACAGGGTTTTTTGATGATGATTTTGCAAGCGGGGATATGGCGACGGTTATGCCGCGTCGGAAGGTGTCACCAGATCAGTGGGTGTTACCAGATCGGTGGGAGTTACATATGGCGGCAGCGTCGTGGTGATGAAGGTGGAATTGGCTTTCTCATGGCTTCTGAGAATCACAGTGGATTTGGGCGGCAATGTGATTTCGCCGTTGACATATACCAAAGGCGAAGCACCAGCCTTCACTTCGGGAACCTCATATTCATAATCCTTGATATAGGCTCTGTGGGCTTCCTCTTCCACATAGTCATCGGCGATCACAAAGCCGGACACTTCGCTGAACGTCTCATAGCCTGCCTCCCGCAGATTGACGTGCTTGACAGTGGGCGTCAGATTGTGGAGAACCATCACGGCGGCGTTCTCATACGCGCAGGTGTAGGCAGCCACGTTGTAATTGCCGACATCACAGGCGGAAACGACCTCTGCCCGCTGAATTTCGGGATTATATTTCTTGATATTCAGCAGCCGTTTGTAGTGACGCAGCAGCGAATCTGGCTGCACAAGCTGTTCATAGACGCCGAAGTAGGGACTGCCGGCGCGTCCGCCGTCCTTGGGCGGGATGATATCGTTGCCGTTTTCATCGGCGGACCACATGATGGGCAGGCGCTTTTCGCTGTCGTTTTTCCAGCCCTCGGACATACCGATTTCCTCGCCGTAATAGATGAAGCAATTGCCGGGGAGCATCTGATAGAGACTGGCAGCCAGTTTGCGGTCAGAGGACGCCTTGAGATAGGTCGCGGCGCGGGGGGTATCATGATTGGAGAGGAAGGGGGCGTCTATGGCGTTGAGATTGGCGTTGCGCATATCGGTAAACACGGTTTCAAGGCGTCCCGACAGTTTGCCGCCGCGCTTATTTTTGGTGAGGTTGTTGAGCAATCCGGCATAAGGTCCCGAGAAGGAGCAGTCAAAATTGAAAATGCTGTCAATGCCGCTCTTGTAATACTGGGTAATGGTCCATGTGTCCGACCAGACCTCGCCGACAAGATAAAAGTCGGGATTGACGGATTTGCAGTAATCCACGACGGTCTGGAGGAACGCGACATTTTTTTTCAGATTGCCGGTATAGAAAGACGTGCAGGCATCGAGACGGTAGCCGTCCACGCCCTTGTCAATCCAGAACCTCATGATATCCTTCAGTTCGCGGATGACGTCGGGATTGTCGAGATTGAGGTCGGGCATACCGCTCCAGAAGCGGCTTTCGTAATACCAGCCGTCCTCATTGCCGGGAACCGGGGTAAAGCCGTCGGTCTGGGTGGTGATATCCACCGGCTCCACGGTTTCGCCGTTCTTTTTGGCTTCGGCAATTCGTTCCGCCTCTTTTTCCTGCTGGGCGATGATATCCTCTTCTGTCATACCGAAATACCACGGTTCTTTCGTGAAATTGTAGTAGTTGAGATAGGGGCTGTCCTTTCCGCTGTTGAGTGCCTCGACCGCCTGCGTGAACCACGGATGCTCACTCGACGTGTGGTTGACCACCATATCGAGAATGACGCGGATACGTCTCTGATGGAATTCTTTGAGCATCTGATCAAAATCATCCATGGTGCCGTAGGTGGGGTCGATGGTATAGTAATCGGTGACGTCATACTTGTGTTCG
Source organism: Clostridia bacterium (assembly GCA_017395425.1). Classification (GTDB taxonomy): domain Bacteria; phylum Bacillota; class Clostridia; order Oscillospirales; family Acutalibacteraceae; genus RUG762. The sequence goes on from JAFPUM010000008.1 coordinate 15,137, forward strand.
GAGGGGGAGGTGAAGATCGGCATGAGCCACACGGCGTCGATGCCGAGCGACATGGTGTCGTCCTCGCCGGGTCTGGCGTGGAGATAATCCATTTTGGAAATCAGCCCCTGGATATCGCCGATGCCGTCGCCGTTGGAATCGCTGTAAGAGCGGACGTAAATTTCGTAGAACATACGGAAATTATCATCGAAAGTCTGGGGACCGGGTTCCGGTGATTTGGACGCACAGGAGACAAACAATGCGGCGAAAATACTGAGTGCCACGATAGCGGATAGAAAACGTTTACCCATATTGTCATACCTCGCAGTTTTGGAATATTCATGGATACTTAACATAATTATACAATTTTCAGGCTAGAATGTCAATGAAAAGTTTTCAGTTTACACAATGAAATCCGCACAACGGAAAGAAGGTACATGGCTATGGCATCCAACCGGCATTTTCGGCTGTATGGGAAAAACGTGATTGTGACGGGCGCGACGGGAGGTTTGGGCAGCGCGCTGGTGCGGCGTTTGATTTTGTATTACGGCTGCCGCGTGCTGGGTGTGGCGCGTCGTCAAACGGCGCTGGACGCGTTGACCCACGAACTGAGCGAAGCGTTCCGGGGGTTTGCGGCGGACGTTTCCCGGCGGGAAGATTGGGAAGCGCTGGCAGCCTTTGCGGGGGAGCAAGGCTTTGAAGCGGATGTTCTGATCAACAACGCGGGTATCCTGCCGCGGTTTGCGGCGTTCGGCGCCTATTCGTCCGAGGAAATCCGAAGCGCCATGCGGGTGAACGCGGCGTCGGTGCTGTATGGGACGGAGACGTTTCTGCCGCGTTTTCTGGCGAAGGAAGGGACGGCGATTGTCAACATCGCCAGCGCGGATGCGCTGTGTCCACTGGCGGGAACGTCGGTGTATTCGGCGGGGAAGGCGGGCGTGATGGCATTTTCGGAGGCGCTGCGGGAGGAATATCGGGGACGGGTGTATGTGCCGGCGGTCTGTCCGGGATTTATCCGCACGGGCATTATGCGGCATCAGACGCGGAACGTCAGTCCGCTGGTGGGAAAATTCAGTCTGTCGCCTGAATTGGCGGCGAAGCGCCTGCTGCGTCGGGTGAACGCGGGACGCAGCCGGATTGTGATCGGCATGGACGCGCATCTGATGTCGGGCGCCTATCGCATCGCGCCGGTGCTGGCGCCGCGGCTGTTCCGCCGGGTGCTCAAAGCGTCGCGTCTGGAAATGTTTGCCGATATCTGAGCGGTTGATTTGTTTCAACGCAAAAAAACGCCCTGTCTTCCGGTGAGGCGAAAGACAGGGCAGAGAAAAACATTATTCCGGATGGGTTTCGTCGTATGCTTTCCGCACGGCGATAGCGAACTGGTCGGCGCAGGAGGTGGGACGTCTGCCGCAGGTATTGCCGCGGAGCTTTTCCTCGATCTGTGCCACGGTCATCCCGTCCACGAGCTTGGCGACAGCTTTGAGATTGCCGTTGCAGCCGTCGGTGAAGCGGACGTTGGTGATGACGTCGCCGTCAATGTCAAACTGAATCTTGGTCGAACAGACCATTCTGGGGGTAAAGGTGTATTCCATGCTGAGTGCCTCCGTTAATAGAAAAAAGTGATTTTTATATATCATACCGTTCCCTGGCGGATTTGTCAAGACGGTTTGGGAAGAAAACAAAGAAATCAAAAGGAGAGATGTCAACCATGCCGGACGCGATTGTATGCATTCACGGAAGGAGCGGTTCGCCGGAAGAAGCGGCGCATTACTGCGGTCTTTTCCCGGATTGCGCGGTGATCGGAATGGATTATACGGCACAGTTCCCGTGGGAAGCGGCGGAGGAATTTCCGCGCTGGTGGCAGGTCAACTGTCAGGGCTGTCACGCCGTCGCGGTGATTGCCAACAGTATCGGCGCATACTACGCCATGATGGGACTGTCGGAGCAGCCCATCGAAAAAGCCTTCTTTATCTCGCCGGTGGCGGATATGGAAAAGCTGATCACGGATGCCATGCGGCAGTCCGGCGTGACGGAAGCGGAACTCCGCGCCAAGCGGGAAATCACTGTCGTTACGGACGGACGGAGCGAAACTCTGTCGTGGGAGTATCTCTGCTATGTCCGGGAACACCCCGTCACATGGAACATTCCCACGCATATCCTATACGGCGGAAGAGATACACTGACTTCGCAGGAAACGATGTCCGCCTTTGCGGCGAAAATCGGCGCGACTCTGACCGTGATGGAGCAAGGGGAGCATTGGTTCCATACCGACGAACAGATGGCATTTCTGGATCACTGGATTACATCGCTGTTCTGAGCAGCCTCTTACAAAAATGTCACCCGACTGTCACGCGGTTCGATGGAGAAAACCCGCCGATTCGGTTACAATGAAACCATCCAATGAAAACGGAGGTTTTGAAAACGATGGAAATACTGAAAGTCAGCGATCTCAAAAAGACCTACACGTCCCGCATGGGGGGCAGTCAGGTACAGGCGCTCAAGGGCGTGACCTTCTCGGTGGAAGAGGGGGAATATGTGGCGATCATGGGCGAATCGGGTTCGGGCAAGACGACACTGCTCAACATTCTGGCGGCGCTGGACAAGCCGACCGGCGGAAGCGTGATGCTGGATGAAAAAAATCTGGCGGAAGTGAAAGACAGCGCGCTCGCGTCCTTCCGCCGGGAGAATCTCGGCTTTGTGTTTCAGGAATTCAACCTGCTCGACACTTTCTCGCTGCGGGACAATATCCTGCTGCCGCTGGTGCTGAGCGGCAAAAGCGTCGCCGAGATGAAGGAAAAACTAGCGCCCATTGCCGCGTCGCTGGGCATCGAAAAGATTCTCGACAAATATCCTTATGAAGTCTCCGGCGGACAGAAACAGCGTGCCGCCGCCGCCCGGGCGCTCATCACCCATCCCAAGATCATTCTCGCGGACGAGCCGACCGGCGCGCTGGATTCACAGTCTTCCTCCGACCTGCTTCGTGTGTTTGAACAGATGAACCGCGACGGACAGACCATTCTGATGGTGACGCACTCTACGGACGCCGCTTCCCATGCCAACCGCGTGCTGTTTATCCGGGACGGGGTTGTCTTCCATCAGATTTACCGGGGCGACTGCACTAATGAACAGCTTTATCAGAAAATTTCGGATACGCTCACCATGCTCAGAAAGGGCGGTGAGGTGAGATGAGACTGTATGCGAAGATGGCAGCGCAGAATATCAGAAGCAACGTCCGTTTTTTCGCGCCGCGGATGGGGACGGAAGCCGGTCTGATTGCCTGTTTTTACATCATGCTGACACTGGCGATGGACGACAGAATGCGGCGTGTGAAAGGCGGCGAGTATCTTCCCACTTTTATGTGGATGGGGGTCGCTGTTCTCGCGCTGCTCTCGGCGGTGCTGATGCTCTACATCAACCGCTTTCTGATGAAACAGCGCAAACGGGAGTTCGGCGTGTATAATGTGCTGGGCATGGAGAAGCGTCACGTGGGAAGGGTGCTGTTTTTTGAAAATCTGTTCAGCAGCCTGCTGTCGGTTGCCGGAGGACTTGGCGCGGGAATGATTTTCTATAAGCTGTGTTCGCTGGTGATCTGCCGCCTGCTGCAAACCGACGCGGTGGCGGGATTCTATTATGTCACGCCCGGTACGGTTATACCCACGGCAGTGTTCTTTCTGCTGCTGGATTTCTGTATCTTCATTTTCAACCGTATCAGCATTGCGCTGATGAAGCCGGTAGAACTGTTGCAAAGCCGCAGCGCGGGTGAGAAGGAGCCGAAGGTCCGATGGGTCATGCTGGGGCTGGGGCTTGTGTCGCTCGGCAGCGGTTACGCGATTGCCTTAGCGACGCAATCGCCGCTGGAAGCGCTGGAGGTCTTCTTTCTGGCGGTGCTGCTGGTGATTGCCGGTACCTATTTTCTCTTTGTCGCGGGAAGTATTTTTGTGCTGAAAACGCTGAAAAAGAATGAGAATTTCTATTACCGCTCCCAGAATATGCCGGCGGTTGCGGGACTGCTCTACCGCATGAAGCAGAATGCCGTGGGACTGGCCTCCATTGCGATACTCGCTACCGGCGTGCTGGTCATGATTTCGACCACCGTCACTCTTTACGCCGGATATGAGGGCGTGCTCAACAAGAATTACCCGCAGGACCTTTATTTTGAGGCGGGTTTTTCCAAGGAGGACGGCACATCGCAATCCCTTTCGCCGGAAGAACTGGAACGCATGATGCGTGGGACAGCGGACAAAAACGGCGTGGAAATCAAGGCAATTGAACAGAATGAATATCTGTATGCCGCCTATCTGCTCCAAGATCATACGCTGTATGTATCAGGCGAAATCGATGATTACAACATGACGGACGTCGGCAACTATTTCTTTATCACAGCGGACACCTATCACAAGCTGTCGGGCGATACGGTGGATCTGGCGAAACAGGAAATTGCGGTCTGCTCCATGTACGATCCTTCCGGCATCAAGGATATCACCGGTACACTGACCATTCACGGAACGGCATATGATATCAGACAGAATCTGTATCATTTTCCCATTTCGGCGAGTTATCTGGCGTCGTCCTTCGCCTGCTACGGCGTGGTGGTTTCCGATGAACAGGTGCTCAACGATATTTATCTGGCGCAGAAGGAAGCCAACGGCAAATATGCCTCCGAAATGACCCGACGTATTGCCGTGACGTTTGCCGATTACGATAAAGCTGCCGCCGTGGGTGATTCACTGGATGCAGACCTGCGTGCCGCGCTGAAAGAAATGTCTGACGAAGGGGACGTCATTCAATACAATCTCAACACCCGCTGGAACGCCAAAGAAGCCCTGTTGGGTATGTTCGGCACGCTGCTCTTTCTGGGCGTGCTGCTTGGCGCGGTCTGTCTCTTTGCGACGGCACTGATTATCTACTACAAGCAGATTTCGGAAGGCTACGAGGACAGATCCCGCTTTCAGATCATGGAAAAAATCGGAATGAGCCATCAGGAGGTCAAACAAACGATCCGGAAACAGGTGCTGCTAGTATTCTTCCTGCCGCTGGCGGTCGCGGGACTGCATATGGCAGTTGTATTTCCGCTGCTCACAAGAATCATGAGAGTGCTGATGCTGTTTAGTGTGAAACTGTTTGCATGCTGCACGCTCGGCACCTTTACGGTTTTCGCGCTGGTGTATGTGCTGATTTATCTCGGCACGTCCAAGACGTATTATCAGATTGTGCGATAAGAGAATGGGTAGTGGTTAGTGAGAAGTGGGAAGTGAGAAGATCATGAAAACTGACCACTGACCACTGATCACTGACCACTAAAAAAAGGGAGGGTGTATAAAAAAATGTACCGTATCTTTTTGGTGGAGGACGATCAGCCGCTCATGGAGGCAATCGGGCAGCAGTTGGAGCGCAGCGGGTATGAAGTCCGTACAGTCCGCGATTTTCGCCGCGTGGGGGAGGAATGTCTGGCGTGTCAGCCACATCTGGTGCTGATGGACATCATGCTGCCTTTCCGCAACGGCTACGACTGGACGGCGGACATCCGGAAAAGCTCCACCGTGCCGATTGTCTTTTTGTCCTCGGCTTCGGATAACCTCAACATCGTCATGGCAATCAACATGGGCGGGGACGATTTTATTGCCAAGCCCGTGGAACCGATGGTGCTCACCGCCAAGATACAGGCGGTGCTGCGCCGCACCTATGAAATTCATGAAGCGGGGGACGTGCTGCCCTTTACAGGCGGGGAACTGCGGCTGGGGGACGGGAGCGTCCGCGGTCCGGACGGCGTGACCGAACTGACCCGCAACGAATTCCGCATTCTGCGCACCTTGCTGGAAAACCGCGGCAGCATCGTGAGCCGCGACGCGCTCATGCTCCGGCTGTGGAATGACGACTGCTTTGTGGAGGAAAACACCCTCACGGTAAATGTCAACCGTCTGCGCAGGAAGCTGGAAGGCGTCGGTCTGACCGATATGATTCTCACCAAGCCGGGAAGCGGGTATCTGATATCATGAAGGTTTTCAGCGAAGTTCTGCGGAAAAACCGCGCTGCCATCCTGCTGTGGCTGTTGATCAACGGCTTTGATGCGGCGGTGTTTGTGCTGTACGGCGTCATGCTCGAGCCGCTGCTTTACGCGGTATGGATATCGCTGTGTCTGCTAGCCGTTTTTCTGGCGGCAGATTATCTGAGAGAGAAGAAGCATCATGAGGAACGGCTCCGCACGGCGGAAACGGTGGTCAACGACCGGAAAAGCCTGCCAGAAGCCCATTTGCTGGCGGAAGAGGATTATCAGGCGATTCTTGCCGCGCTGGGCAGCGAGTTGGAACGGGTGACGGCGGATTTCAGCGAACGGCAGGTGGATCAGATGGATTACTACACGGCGTGGGTGCATCAGATCAAGACCCCCATTGCGGTGATGAAGCTGCGGCTGTCGGGGGATACGCCGGAGCACCGTCAATTGCTGGCGGAGCTGTTGCGGGTGGAGCAGTATGTCGATATGGTGCTGCAATATATCCGCCTCGGCAGCACTTCCAACGATCTGGTGATACGGGAATACCGGCTGGACGAACTCATCCGGGAGGCGGTGCGGAAATTCGCGCCGCTGTTTGTGGAGAAGCGACTGCGGTTGGATTATGCGCCGACCGAGGAGACGGTGGTGACGGACAAAAAGTGGTTTGTCTGTATTCTCGAACAGCTCATTTCCAACGCGATCAAATACACCCCGTCGGGAACCGTTACCATTGGCGTGGAGAACGGGGTACTGTGTATATCGGATACCGGCATCGGCATCGCGCCGGAGGATTTGCCGCGGATTTTTGAAAAGGGGTACACCGGTCTCAACGGACGCATGGGGCAGAAATCCAGCGGGCTGGGGCTCTATCTCGCAAAGAAAGCCGCCGACCTGCTGGCGATACCGCTCCGCGTGGAAAGCAGGGAAGGGGAGGGCAGCCGGTTTCTGCTGGATCTGAAAACTGCCCCTTGATACAGACACATCAAAAAAGACGGCTGCTCGCTGCGGAAAACAGCGAACGACCGTCTTTTTTTGCGGTGACAGATTTATTTTTACGCATTATGGCTTTTTCTTCTGATAGATGGAAACACTCAGCAGGCAGGAGAGCGCGTACACGATGCCGCTGACGACGATGCCGATGATGGAAGCCGGAATCTGAGTCTTGTTCATCACAGCACCTAAGTCGATTTCTTCGGCTCCTTCCCAATCGGTTTCGCTCACGCTCTGCGCGATGTCGGTCATGCTGACCGCTATATCCCCGTCCGACAGCGCCATCACTCCGAATATCGCCATCACAGCCAGCAGCACCGGAACGATCATGACCAGCACAATGATGAGCCGTGCTTTATTCGCGCCGAACTTGTAGATAATCGGCAGGCTGACCGAGAGATACAGCAGCGACAGGATCAGCGGATAGCACAACTCCAGCACCCGAAGCGGCATTCCGAACGCGAAATGATACACAATGTCCATCACAACGGCGATCAGCGAGGCGATGACCGTCACCGTCAGACAGGCGCCGTACCGCGCCATCACCATTTGCCGACGGTTGACGGGGAGCGCGTTGCCGAAGCTGTCCCAGTCGCACTGCTCATCAAAGCCCGCGCAGTTGAGCGGCACCATCAGGCTGACGATCATTGCCAGCATGGGAAAATAGTTGACCATGCCGCCGTCGCTCCCGTGGTTCATATATCCCAGTACGATATAGAAGACTGCCAGCAGACCGATGGTGGCTGCGACCTGTTTGAGACTGAGCAGGTCTTTATAAATCAGACCCTTCATGGGTAATTCCTCCTTATATCCAGACAATCCAATGAATCAGAATTCTTTCTTTTTGAAAATGTGTATGCTCAGCGGGACGGACAGAACGTAGAGAATCATACTGCCCAGAACCGTCAGTGCCGCGGCTTTGGCGAACAGATGGGTTTGCAGACCGTTTTCGATCATCGCGTCAAAGGCTTCGTCAGACATCTCCAAGGTCCGGGATCTGAATGCCGTTCCGCCGATGCCTGCCAGCATGAAGAGCGCCGCGAAGATGTAGCCGCCGATCTGCGCGCCGAACTGATAGATCACCGGCGTCATGACGCCCTCCGTTAGCAGCGTGAGGATGATGAGTACGGCGGGATAATACCAGACAATCTGCTCGCCTGTGAAAATAAAGCACAGAATCTGCGCGGTGAGCAGGATGCCGAGCGAAGCGCCCAGCAGCAGCAGTCCCGCGCCGTAGCGCGCCAGCACGGTCTGTGCGCGGCTGACGGGCAGGGCGCAGCCGAAGGTGTTCCAGCCGCACTGCTCGTCGTAGCTGCCGAAGCTCATGCCCACTACTGAATTGATGATGCACAGCAGTGCCGTCACGCAGACGCAGAGTGTCTGTACTGCCAGTCCGCCGCTGATCGCTGCCATCGGAATTACGATCAGAAGGGGAAGCAACAGCATGACCGACAGCGTGGGCAGCGCCGTCCGCACCGCCATAAAATCCTTGATGATCAGACCCTTCATGCGCTGACACCTTCATTCTTAATCATCATGAGCATAATGTCCTCGATGCCCGCTTTGACGTTGACGAAGCCCGTCGGCACGTCCTCCGTGCGCATAAGCAGCTCCGCGCCGAAGGCATTGGTGCGGATGCCGGCAATCTTGTTCTTGTCAACGGTATCCAGTTCTTCCTTGCCGCACTTGACCAGCCGGTATTCTTCCATGAGCGAATCTTTATCTTCACAGAAGATGATCTTTCCGTTATGGATAAAGGTCACATAGTCCGCGGCTTTTTCGATGTCGCTGATGATGTGGGAGGAGGCGAGGATGGTGTGCTGCTCGTCCTCGATGAAGGCGAGGAAGATGTCGAGAATCTCATCGCGCACCACCGGGTCGATGCCGCTGGTAGCCTCGTCGAGAATCAGCAGGCGGGGATGGTGGGCGAGCGCCGCCGCGAGCGAGAGCTTCATCTTCATGCCGCGGGAAAGCTCCTTGAGCTTTTTCTTCATGGGCAGATCAAACTGCTTCATATAGGAATCAAACAGCGCGTCGTCCCACTGTTTGTAGGCGCCCCGCAGTACCCGCCGCACGTCGCCCGCGTTGAAAATAGCGGGGAATTTCAGTTCATCAAACACCACGCCGATGTCTTCCCGGACGGTCTGATCGTGATGGCTGCGTCCGTCGATGGTAATGTCGCCGCTGTCGAGGGAGATCAGATCGAGAATGGCTTTTATCATGGTGGACTTGCCCGCGCCGTTGGAGCCGACCAGTCCCATGATGCAGCCCTTGGGGATGTCGAGGGAATCAATCGTGAGCGTGAAGCCGTCGTAACGCTTGCACAAGCCGCGAATCTCAATCGCGTTTACCGTGTTGTTTTCCATAGTCATGTCACCAAACCCTTTCTATTGGGAAAAATTGAAATAATAAATTCCGCATTCCGAATTACGCATTCCGAATTAACCCGCATTCCGCCTTACGAATGATCGTACAGCATGGAGAGGACGTCGGTTAGTTCGTCTTTTGAAATGCCTGCCGACCGCGCCGCGTCCACCGCTTTTTGCAGATAGCCCTCCGCGGTGCGGAGATGCTCCTCCCGGATCAGCTCGGTGTTCATGCCTGCCACAAAGCTGCCCTTGCCCGCGACGGTCTCGATGAAGCCTTCGCGCTCAAGTTCCTCATAGGCTCGCTTGGTGGTGATGACGCTGATGCGAAGCTCCTTGGCGAGAAACCGCATGGAAGGCAGCGCGTCGCCTACTTTCAGTTCGCCGGAGAGAATGAGCTGTTTGATCTGGGCGGTAATCTGTTCATAGAGCGGACGCGCGTCGGCGCCCGAAAGAAGAATTTTCAAATACCGCCTGCCTCCTTTCCTTACGCACGCCGATGTGTTTCAATCGTTCGTACTGTATATACTCATTATACACAGTATAACCGGTTTGTCAAGGGGTTTTATCAAAATATTTTCAAAAAATCAGGAAATGTCGGCGGAAAAAACCAAGAAACCCCTTGACGCGGCGGTAAAAGTGTGGTATAGTAGTTGTACCTCGCATCGGGCGTGTTTTTTTTATGCGCCGGTTTTTTTGCATACGGATCACTGCAAGGGTCCGTATCGAGGGAGGCTGAAATGCCGCCGATCCGCGCTGTCTTTGCAGGGACGGAGGCAGGAAAAGCGGTAAATTATTCCGTTACGGGAGGTGCCGACATGAGAGTCAAAATTACATTGGCATGTACAGAATGCAAGCAGAGAAACTACAACACCGTCAAGAACAAGAAGAATGACCCTGACCGCCTTGAGATGAAGAAGTATTGCAGATTCTGCAAGAAGCATACTGCGCACAAGGAAAGCAAGTAAGGGAGGGGAAAACGTTCATGAGTGACAAGTCAACCAAGAAAAAGGACGACAAGGCGCTCGCCAAGGACAACGGCAAGAAGAACGCGAAAAAATCTTCCGGGAAGAAACCCAATCCTATCAAGGCTTTCGGAAAGTTTCTGCGTGAGTATCGCAGCGAGATGAAAAAGATCTCGTGGCCTACCCCCAGCGATACCACCAAGAACGCGCTGATCACGTTGGCGGCGATTCTGATTGTGGGTGTTTTCATCTGGGTGCTGGACTACGGTCTGAGCCAGCTCAGAGATGTGGCGCTCAAAAAGATTCCCGAGTGGTCGGTTTCTTCTCAGGTCGGCGACACCGGGGATACATCCGCAGTGTCCGACAGCGGTCTGATTGTGTCCAATAGCGATGACGGCGACAGCGCCGTCAGTGAGGCGGAGTAATCCGCGCCATGAGATGTATGCCGACAATAGTTACGCAGACATACCGGCACTGCTGTGACGGCAGCGCAGCGATGGGAGTGAAATCAATATGGCAGATTTGACGGGTGTTTCGGGAACCGCCCACTGGTATGTGATCCATACCTACGCAAACTATGAAACCAAGGTGGCGGAAAATCTCCAAAAAATCGTGGAGAACCGAAATCTTCAGGATATGATTCTGGACATTAAGATTCCCTCGGAAACCGTCATCGAAGTCGTCACCAAAATGGTGACTGCCAAGGACGAAAACGGCCGTCCGATCAAAGATGAGGACGGTCATGTAGTCAAGGTGGAGGAGAAGGTTGAAAAGGAAGTCAGACACAATCTCTTCCCGGGCTATGTGCTGGTAAAAATGGTGATGACCAACGAAACATGGTTCATCGTCCGCAATACCCGCGGCTGTACCGGTTTTGTGGGACACGATTCCAAGCTGGTTCCGGATTCCAAGCCGGTGCCTCTCACAGAGGAAGAAGCGGCGAGATGGGGCGTGGAGATCAAGTCCGAAAAACTGCCCTTTGAAGTGGGCGAAGAAGTCAAGGTCATCGAAGGTTCCATGGCGGGACATATCGGTGTGGTCGAATCCATCGACCGCGAAAACAAGACCGTGTTTATCACGATGGACGTCGATATGTTCGGTCGTAAGACAGAGGCAGAAGTGGATATTTCCAGCGTTGTGCCGCTGAATTGATGGAATGAATTTATCGATCAATGTATAACACGCATTCATTTTGAATCCGTCGGCAGGATCTGCCGACCGGATTCGCATGGTGGGAGAGTCAGCAAAATCTTGATTATTATATGAAAATATGAAAAAATGCTGTCTCGGTATTACCACCCATTTGGAGGTGCTTTTTAATGGCTCAGAAAGTAACAGGTTACATTAAACTTCAGATTCCGGCAGGCAAGGCAACACCCGCTCCTCCTGTAGGTCCTGCCCTCGGTCAGCATGGCGTCAACATCATGCAGTTCACCAAGGATTTCAACGAGCGTACCAAGAACGACGTGGGTCTGATTATCCCGGTTGTCATCACCGTGTACGCCGACCGTTCCTTCACGTTTGTGACCAAGACCCCTCCGGCAGCCGTCCTCATCAAGAAGGCGTGCGGCATCGAGAGCGGTTCCGGCACACCCAACAAGACCAAGGTCGCCAAGATTACCAAAGAGCAGATTCAGAAGATCGCCGAGACCAAAATGCCCGACCTCAATGCCGGTTCTCTCGAAACCGCTATGAGCATGATCGCCGGTACGGCGCGCAGCATGGGCATTACCGTTGAGGACTGATTGATTCGCGCAGCGATTTGATCTGTCAGTGGGAGGAAAATCTCCGATATTACCACTTTACAGGAGGATATTGACAATATGAAACACGGAAAGAAATATGTAGAAGCCGCCAAAGCGGTGGATCGTCAGAAGCTGTACGACTCGGGTGAGGCGCTCGAGCTCGTGACCAAGACCGCCGTTGCCAAGTTCGACGAGACGGTTGAAGTTCACGTCAAGCTGGGTGTTGACGGTCGTCACGCCGATCAGCAGGTGCGCGGCGCCATCGTGCTGCCCAACGGCACCGGCAAGAGCGTGAGAATACTCGCCATCTGCAAGGGCGACGCGCTCAAGGCTGCCGAAGAGGCGGGCGCGGATTATTTCGGCAATGACGAGTATATCAAAAAGATTCAGTCCGAAGGCTGGATGGATTTCGACGTGCTGATCACCACGCCCGACATGATGGGTATGGTGGGTCGTCTGGGTAAGATTCTCGGTCCCCGCGGTCTGATGCCGAACCCCAAGGCGGGCACCGTTACCCCCGACGTCGCCAAGGCAATCAAGGACGCCAAAGCCGGTAAGATCGAGTACCGTCTCGACAAGACCAACATCATCCACTGCCCCATCGGCAAGGTTTCCTTCGGCGTACAGAAGCTCCAGGAAAACTTTGACGCGCTGCTCGGTGCGATCAACAAGGCGAAGCCCGCTGCCGCCAAGGGTCAGTATATCCGCTCCTGCGTCGTTTCCTCGACCATGGGCGTGGGCGTCAAGATCAACCCCAGCAAGGTCATGTAATTCTTTTTGAATTTTTCCCGGCTGCGCACAACCGCGTATCCGGCACAAGCATTTGCCGTCCTGCCGTTTTACCATTCGCAACGGTTTTCACGCGGCTGTACTTGCTATGCAAATCAATGCCGCACACTGATGTTTTCAGGTGCGGCATTTTTGGTAAATTTTCATTCCGAAAAGAGGTATTGCTATGGATATCAAATGTTCCAACTGCGGCAATCTGTTCAACGATGTGCTGAACGTTTGTCCCGCCTGCGGCACGGAGGTTGTCAAATCCGTCGAAACCCCGGAAACCGCGGCACCCGACGCACCCGCCGATTTCACTGCACAGGCAGGCTTTGAGGTGCCCGTGCAGGAAGCGCCCGTGCAGGAAGCGGCTCCCCAGCCCGAACCCGCTCCCCAGCCGGAGCAGCCGTCGGCGCCCAGCTATCAGTACGCGACCTACAACTACGACGGGGGTCAGTCTCAGCCGCAACCCCAGTATCAGGGCTATCAGCAGCAGGGCTATCAGCAGCAGAACTACCAGCAGCCCGGTTACCAGCAGCCCGGTTACCAGCAGCCCGGCTATCAGCAGCCCGGCTATCAGCAGCCCGGCTACCAGCAGCAGAGCTATCAGCAGCCCGGTTACCAGCAGCAGGCTTATCAGAACTATGCCGGTGATCCTAATACCAAATCGAAACTGGTTGCGGGTTTGTTGGGCATCTTCCTTGGTACTTTTGGCGTACACAACTTCTATCTCGGCTACAACGGCAAGGCGGTGGCGCAGCTTCTGATGACCATTCTGTCCTGCGGCGCGCTGGCGGCTGTGAGTGCCGTCTGGGGACTGATTGAGGGCATCCTGATTCTCGCCGGCTCCACCATTACCACCGACGCGACGGGCAGACCGCTGGGCGAGTAACGGCGGTATCCCATCGGATATACACATTCAGTGAAGGCTGATACGGAAAGCATCTGTCGCCGTGTGACACATGACGGCAGATGTTTTCTTGCTGTTTGCCATATGTTTCGGAGAAAGGGGCGTCGATCAGACATTGAGAAAATTTGCAGTCAAAACCTATCTGGGCAACAGGACCATTCTGAAGGATTTTCTGATGATCGCCATGCCGATAGCCATTCAGAACGGCATTACGAATTTTGTGAGTATGCTGGACAACCTCATGGTGGGGCAGCTCGGCACGCATCAGATGAACGGCGTTTCCATTGTCAATCAGATTCAATTCATCCCCTGTCTCGCGCTGTTCGGCGCGATGGCGGGTGCCGGCATCTTCACCGCCCAATTTTACGGGAGCGGTGACGGCGAGGGCATCCGATATACGTTTCGGTTCAAGCTGTGCGGTTCGGCGCTTCTGACGGGAGTGACGATTGCCGCTGCCGCCGTTTTCGGCAGTGACCTGATCACGCTGTTTCTGCACAGCGAAAGTCAAAGGGACGTGGCGCTGACCATGCAGTACGGAATGGATTACATGAGCGTTGCGATGTGGAGTTTCATTCCGTTCAGCCTGTGTCAGGTCTATGTCAGCACCCTGCGTGAAATCGGACAGACCGTGGTGCCGATGAAGGCGGGGCTTGCCGCGGTGGTGGTCAATGTGGTCATGAACTGGGTGCTGATTTTCGGTCAGTTGGGATTGCCTGCCATGGGAGTGAAGGGCGCCGCGCTCGCGACTATTATCGCCCGCGTGACGGAATGGGCGATTGTAGCGGTCTGGCTGCATACCCATTCGGAATCCTATGCCTTTGTCAAGGGACTGCTCCGCTCGTTCCGGATACCGGGCAGACTGCTCGGCAGAGTGATCACCAAATCCATTCCTCTGATTATCAACGAAAGCGCGTGGGCGTTCGGAATGACATTTCTGAACCAAAGCTATTCCACACGCGGACTTGACGCCGTGGCGGGCGTGAATATCTGTTCCACGCTGTCCAATGTCTTCTGCGTGTTCTTCATTGCCGCCGGGGACGCCATTGCCATTATGATCGGGCAGCTTCTCGGCGCGGGCAGGAAGGAGGAAGCGCGTTCTTCTGACCGTGTGCTGTGCACCTATTCGGTGCTGGGCAGCGGGATGATGGGGGTCATCATGGCGGTCTGCGCGCCGTTCTTTCCCTTGCTGTATCACACCACGTGGGAAGTGAGGCACCTTGCCACGGTCATGTTATGGATATCGGCATTAATGCTGCCTGTCACCGCCTTCACCAACGCGGCTTATTTCACACTGCGTTCGGGCGGCAACACGTTTGTCACCTTTCTGTTTGACGGGTGCTATATGCTCTGCGTGGTGGTACCCATGGCCTATCTGCTCACACGCTTTACCGACCTGCCGATTCTTCCCGTGTATATGCTCTGCCAGACAGCGGAAATCTGCAAGGCGGTGGTGGGCTTTTTGATGGTGAGAAAGGGCGTCTGGGTGAATAACATTGTGGAAGACATGACCTGATGGTGGTAAAAAAATCATGCGCATTGTCTCCGGAAGGCGCCGTCTTTTGCGCGGACGTCTTCCGGAGGCGTTTGCTATCCCCATGCCACATCGAGCGCCATCATGAGGATAAATCCCGCCGTGCTTCCTGCCGCGGCGATGACGGAATGTCCTGTGCGGCGGGCTTCGGGCAGCAGTTCCTCGGCGGCGACATACAGCATCGCGCCTGCCGCAAACGCCAGAAAGCCGGGCAGAATGAGACGCACCGCCCCTGTCAGCGCAATGGTGAGTACGCCGCTGAGCGGTTCCACCGCGCCCGACAGTACCCCCAGCGCAAAAGCGCGTCCTTTGCTGCTGCCCCCGCTGTGGAGCGGCAGCGAGATGATCGCCCCTTCCGGGATATTCTGAACCGCAATGCCCACTGCCAGCGCGAAGGCAGCCGCCATGGTGACGTCGGCGCAGCCCGACAGCGCGCCGGCGAATGCCACGCCCACCGCCATGCCTTCGGGGATATTGTGGAGCGTGACCGCCAGCATCATCATGGAAGTCTGCGTGGGGCAGCGGTTGATGGCACAGACCGTGTCGGCGCAGTCGTGGGAGAGAGAGGGAAGACGGTCGAGCAGCAGCAGCCCCGCAACGCCCGCCAGAAATCCCAGCGAAGGAGGCAGCCACGCGATGTACCCCTGCTGCCGGGACAGTTCAATGGAGGGCAGCAGCAGCGACCATACCGAAGCGGCTGTCATGACGCCCGCCGCCAGTCCCAGCAAAAACGCCTCCGTGCGCTTTTGCAGACCGTCGCGCAGAAAAAACACGGTCAGCGCCCCGAGAGCGGTTCCGGCAAAGGGAATCATCAGTCCCAAACAAAGCGATACACCATCCGGTATCCTCCCCCGCAGGGACAAAGAAGGAGTACACCATGGGGGAAAAAGGAAAAATCGGAAAATGCTGTTGGAATGCAGCCAATCGAACCAATCATACCACTTGACCATATGCTGATGCCTCCCGCCGCCATGATTGAAATATGCCGGGAAAAAACCCGCGCTGTTTCATAATATGCGGAAAAGCCGAACGGTTGCACAGCGAGAGCGGGAAAACGCGGGAGGATTTGTCAAAGTTGAAAGTACAAACGGTAAAATTTTTATGGTAAACATAGAAACGCAAAAAAACGAAAAAAAAACCGGTAAAGGCTTGCATTTAGCGGAAAAAAATGGTATAGTGTTCATTGTCACGATACAACCGTATACGGGTGGTGGATGGAAACAATGTCGGACGAGTATTTTATTGTGAGGCGCGAGGCGATGCCGACGGTCTTTCTGAAGGTCGTGGAGGTCAAACGGCTGCTGGGAACCGGCGCGGCGCATTCGACGGCGGAAGCCGTGCGCATGGCGGGCATTTCCCGCGGAGCTTACTACAAATACAAGGACATGGTGGCGCCCTATGAGGATACGGGTCCGTCGCGGGTGCTGACGGTGCAGTCGGTGCTGGAGGACCGTCCGGGCGTGCTGTCGTGCCTGATTACGTCGATTTCGGACGCGGGCGCCAATATCCTCACCGTCAATCAGAATATTCCCGCCGACGGCGCGGCGTATGTCACGGTTTCGGTGCGGACGGATCATCTCAGTGTCCCGGTGTCGGAACTGCTGGATCGGCTGCGGAACGTGAACGGGGTGGTTTCGGTGTCAGGCATTGGTCTGAGGCAATGACAGAGGCTTTTGTATCAGAAAATAAAAAATAATGGATTGGAAGGCGTGAAATTAGGTATGGTAAAAATTGCGGTATTGGGTCACGGCGTGGTCGGTTCAGGCGTGGTGGAGGTTCTCATGAAGAATCATGAGGGCATTGCCCACCGTGCCAAGGAGGAAATCGAGGTCAAGTATATTCTCGATCTGCGCGATTTTCCCGACCTGCCCTACGCGGATAAATTTGTGAAGGATTTTTCCGTGATTGAGAAGGATCCCGAAGTGGAAATCGTCGTGGAGTGCATGGGCGGCGTGAATCCCGCGTTTGATTTCTGTATGCGAAGCCTGAAGGCGGGCAAGAGCGTGGCGACCTCCAACAAGGAGCTGGTAGCCGCCAAGGGGCAGGAACTGCTCCAGACCGCGCAGGACAACAACCTGAATTTCCTGTTTGAAGCCAGCGTGGGCGGCGGCATTCCGATTCTGCGCCCCATTTCGCAGTGCATGGCTGCCAATGAGATTTCCGCGGTGGCGGGCATTCTCAACGGCACCACCAATTTCATTCTGACCAAGATGATCACGGAAAATATGGCGTTTGACGACGCGCTCCGTCTGGCGCAGAATCTCGGCTACGCGGAGAAGAATCCGACCGCCGACGTGGACGGTCACGACGCCTGCCGCAAAATCTGTATTCTCGCCTCGCTGGTCAGCGGCAAGCATATCTATCCTGACGATGTGTATGTGGAGGGTATCCGCAATATCACGCTGGATGACGTTGCCTACGCGGAGAAGTTCGACGCTGCCATCAAGCTGATCGGTTTGTTCCGGAAGCAGGACAACGGCAAAATCCAGATCAATGTCGCGCCGCGTATGGTGTCTAAGTCCTTCCCGCTCGCGGGGGTCAACGACGTCTTCAACGCGATCTGCGTGGTGGGTGACGCGACGGACGAAGTGATGTTCTACGGCAAGGGCGCGGGCAAGATGCCCACCGCCAGCGCGGTGGTTGCCGACGTCATCGACTGCGTCAAGCACCGCAAGGCGCGCAAGTATCTCTACTGGGAGCCGGCGGAAAAGGGCATGGTCGCGGATTATCATGAGGAAGTCTGCTCAATGTATATGCGTCTCAACGGCAAGAGCAGCGAGGAGATCATGACCGTTGCCAATGAGCTTTGCCGCGAGTGCATCTACACCGACGGCGTGAATGAGGATGAGATTGCCATTATCACCGATGTGGCGCCCTATTCCGAGCAGGAAAAGATTGCCAAGACGTTTCTGGCGCGGGGCATCAACGTGGTGAGTGCCATGAGAACACTCAAAATGTAAAAGCGTCATAGGATGATAACAGCCGGTCACGGCAGAAAACACTTGACAGAATAACCGGGAGGTATGCAACAGATGGGTTTAATCGTTCAGAAATTCGGCGGCACATCGGTCGCCGACGCCGAGCGTGTGATGAATGTCGCTCGCATTGTGACAGACACCTATAAGCAGGGCAACAAGGTGGTCGTGGTGGTTTCCGCGCAGGGCGACACCACGGATGACCTGATTGAGAAGGCAAAGGAAATCAATCCGAGCGGTTCCAAGCGCGAGCTGGATATGCTCATGACCGCCGGCGAGCAGATTTCGATTTCGCTGCTGGCGATGGCGATTCAGAAGCTGGGATACCCGGTGATTTCGCTGCTGGGCTGGCAGGCGGGCTTTGTCACCAGCTCGGTCTACGGCAGCGCGCGCATCCGGCGGATTGAGACCGAGAGACTGGAAAACGAGCTGGATCAGAATAAGATTGTGGTGGTCGCGGGCTTCCAGGGACTCAACAAGTACGACGATATGACCACGCTGGGCAGAGGCGGCAGCGATACCAGCGCGGTAGCGATTGCGGCGGCGCTCCATGCCGACCGGTGCCAGATTTTCACCGACGTGGAAGGCGTCTACACCGCCGACCCGCGCAAGATCGAAAATGCCGTCAAGCTCAAGGAAATCACCTATGACGAGATGCTGGAGCTTGCCACACTCGGCGCGCAGGTCTTGAATAACCGTTCGGTCGAAATGGCCAAGAAGTACAACGTAGAACTCGAGGTGCTTTCTTCGCTTGTCAGAAAGCCCGGAACCATTGTGAAGGAGAATGCAAAGATGGAAAAAATGCTTATCAGCGGCGTTGCCAAGGACACACAGGTTGCCAGAATCTCGCTCATCGGTCTGCCGGACGAACCCGGCATCGCGTTCCAGGCGTTCAGCCGTCTGGCGGCAAAGAATATCAACGTCGATATCATTCTCCAGTCTATCGGACGTGACGGCACCAAGGATATCAGCTACACGGTTGCCAAGGACAACGGCAAGGAAGCCGTGGCGATTATGAAGGAATTCATCGAGAGCTGCGGCGGCAAGGACGCGCTGCTGGATACCGAAGTGGCGAAGGTGTCCATTGTGGGCGCGGGCATGGAGACCCACGCGGGCGTGGCGGCAAAGATGTTCGAGGCACTTTATGGCGCTCACATCAATATCCGCATGATCTCCACCAGTGAGATCAAGATTTCCGTCCTGATCAACGCCGAGGACGCCGACAAGGCAGTCGCCGCGATTCACGCCAAGTTTATCGGTTAATTCATGTCATACGGTTTCAGATAATATATCAGAATCAGACCGGCGCATACGGTATCCGCTGAGATACGGTGTGCGCCGGTCTTTTTATGAGGCAGGCATCAAAGAAAAAGATGGGAAACACGGGAATCCATCTTGCAAAACAGGGGATTTTGCGCTATAATATAAACGGGAGGGATGGACGATGTACCGGGATAATTCGATTGTGAAATTAAAGCTGGATGTGATTTTTAAGAGGGTGTTCGGCGACGAGAACGACAAGGATATTCTCGCGGCGTTTTTATCCGCCATGCTGGAAATCTCGCGGGAGAGCATCCGGAAAATTGAGATCAACAACGTAGAACTGACGCCCAGCTATCTTGACCGCAAATTCAGCCGACTGGATTTGCGGCTTGACGTGGACGGTCGGATTGTCAATGTGGAGATGCAGGTCAATTACGAACCGGATTTTCAGGAGCGGACGCTGTTCTATTGGTCCAAGCTGTTCAGTGATGAGTTGAAAGCGGGCGAGGAGTACGGTGAACTCAGACGCACCGTCTGCATTAACATCGTCAATTTCAACCTGTTCGACTGCGAAGATTACCATTCCCATTTCAAGGTGATGGAGTGTGACCGGCACGAAGTATTGTCGGATAAATTTGCCATACATTTTTTTGAACTCAGGAAGAAGAACAATATGCACAGAAACGCACCGATGGAGGATTGGCTGCGATTGATTGACGCGGAAACGGAGGATGATCTCATGGAAATTCAGCGCACGACACAGATACCGGAAGTCAGGAAAACCATTGTCAAGCTGCGCCATCTGAGCGCGGACGAACAGGTACGCCAGCAGGCGTTTATGCGGGAGATTATGCTCCACGACGAAGCGACCGCACTGGGACACGCCAGACGTGAAGGAATTGCCGAAGGCAGAGCTGAGGGCAGAGCTGAGGTTAAAGCCGAGGGAATCGAAAGAATGCGCGAGCTGGGCTTTGACGAGGAACAGATCAAGGCTGTTTTCGGAGAGTAGCGCTTGATTGATTTATGCAAAATAAGAAATGACCGCCGGAGCGGGAATTGCCATGAAATACAAAAAAGCAATTCTTCCGTTCCGGCGGTGATGTTTCTGTTTTTTCTGCGTTTGTGCGGAGATTAATCCACGTTGGCGAGCGCGGCGGACGCGATAATGATACAGATGGCGGCTTGCTGGGCGGCAATCATGGCAAGGGTAGAGGCGGTTGCGGCGGTATGGGTGGTCTGCGCCGCGTCATACAGATCGGCGGTCAGCATGGCGGCGTGCATCAGCCGGGTTCCCTTGTCGATGCCGAAGAAGCCGTAGCCCTTCTGACCGGAAAGGTAATCGTCAATGGTCAGAATGGTATCGCGGAGCTTTTCGTTGTCGGTGTCCAGAATGGATACAGCCGCAAGCGTGGCGAGCGTGTAGACATCGTATTTTCTGCCGGCGTCCTTGAGCATATCATACAGTTCGGTGAGATGTTCCACCTTTTCGCGGACAGAGCCGCCGGTAATCGACAGAATATGCGATACGGACTGTATGCTGTTCTGGCTGGAGAACTTCCCTTTCAGCAGGGTGTAGCAGGCTTCCATGTCGTCGATCAGCGTGGCGTTGTCCTTTTCGGAAAGCGCCAGAAACGCGGCAAGCACGCTGTCCTCTTCGCCGGTGAGGAAGGGGTGCTTTTTCTTCATCTCCTGAAAGAGTTCCCTGCCTCTGGCGACAACGCTCTCCAGCTGTTCCTCGCCGATCATATCAGGAAGCAGGAATGCCAGAAGCGCCGAATAACTCGAGCTGTCGAAGGACTTCTTAATGACGGCATAAAACCCTGCCGTCCTGTCAAACGCGGCTTTGGGATCGTCCTTCATCGAGAGATTCACGGCAAACGGTGTGGCAACCATGCCGTTGAGGAAGGAAAACAGACCGGCATTCTTGCTGATGATGGATTTGCATTCCCTGAGCTTTTCCTCGTCCGCCCGGAACCCGCGTGCGGTCAGGGCATTGGCGGCAATCGGGTAAATATAGGCGCTTTCCATGGTAAAGACCTTTTTGAGCGCCGTTTGGTTTTCAATAAAGCTTTCACATAATGCGGTGATTTTTTCTTCCATCGTTCATCGTCTCCTTTTTTCTTGAGAATTGGATTGGATCGCAATATTTCGATCACTGTCACTGTTTTTTCTTTGTTACCGCGTCCGTCAGCGCCCCGACTGCCCCGCCGATTAACATGCCGATGACCATACCCATCACCGCATAGTTCATGGACATATGCCCCAGCATCATGCCGAATACCAGACCGATAGGAATTCCTGACATCATTCCCACACCCGCGGCACTTTTCTTCTCTTTTTCGGGGGATTTCTGTTCCGCTCCTTCGGGCAATTGTTCATTACCGACTACCGAGCTGAGTTCCTGCTTGCTTTTTTCCGTATTCTTGTTTTGGCTCATTTTTCTCAATCTCCTTGTTAATATTTGTTTTACACGATTTTATTATTCCTCAAACTGACGTTTTTCCTTCAGTTCGCGTATCTGGCGGGTATAGGCGGGAACCGGCAGGATCATAGTGGCAAAAGCGAACAGCAGTGACGCGTAGCAGATCAGCGACAGACAGATGTCGGTCAGATCGGCTTCTTCCCATCGGATAAAATGAAAGGTATCCGTGATCCATATGTCCTCTGAAATCATTGCCGCCAAAACCACCAGAGCGATGACCGCCCAGACCATGTGATATTTACGGCGCGCGGTGTAATCGGCGATGAGCGCGTCGATATCGGTGTTGATTTCAAAGGCGCCCAGATGGGCGGGACGTATCGCGTAAATGCGGCTCTTGGCGTCCAGATTGATTTCGGGAACGATCTCCGCGCCCGAATCGGTCAGAATTTCGGTCATACGCTGGTAGCGTTGACGGCTGGCTTTGTGACCCTTGGTGTCGATGCCGGTTGTCACGCGCACGATGTATTCGCCCGGCTGGCACCGTTCAAAGGTGAACCACAATCCCAATAGGATTCTAACGGGCTTCCAGCCCTGCTCGCACATTCTGTTGAGGTATTCCTCCTCCTGATCAATGGTCAGACGGAATACCGCTTTGGTCATTCTTTGGGCTTCTTTTTTCATCCGTCAAAAAAACTCCTCTCCCGACATCATTCGCTTTCGGCTGATGGCGGCATTTCGTTTAACGTATTTAAGACATACCGCCCGTTATCCAGCAATTCCTGCAGGCGGTTCATTTCATCCTCTACGGCGCGCCTGCCGGACGGGGTGATGATGTATTCCTTCTTTCCCCGTTCGCCCGTCTCGCCGCATTCCGCAATCCAACCCCGCGTGAGCAGCGTGTTGATAGCGCCGTACAGAGTGCCGGCGCCCAGTCTCACCCGTCCGTTGCTGCGCTTTTCCACATTCTGAATGATGCCATAGCCGTGCAGCGGTGTGTAGAGCGATATCAGAATGTAAAATACCGCTTCGGTCAAGGCACCTTTGCTTTCATTCATGCCATCATTTCCTTGTTTCAGATTTTGCCCTGCCTGATCATTCCGTAAAAACGCCCGGTCAATCCGTTGATCTGGTCAATGCTGCACACGGTGTCTTTTCCGGTGTGAATCAGCGGCAGATAGAGCAGACCGATGGCCGAACGCATGGTATAGCTCACCATGACCGAGTTGGGGAAATTCGCGTGGTCGCTGAGGAAAATCAGCATACTGCGCTTATAGACGGGATTGAGTCCCGCTTCACGGAAAGCCGCCGTCACCGATTCCGCCGCGTCGTTCTTTTTGGTGGAAGCGAATGTCAGTATGTCGCCGTTGCCCACGCAGTCAAAATTGATGAGCTTGTTTTTTTTCCAGTCAATGCCCTGTTTCTTGCCCCACGAGGCAAAGCCCGACGAACCCAGCAGACCCCATTCCTCATTGTCAAAGAAGACAAAGCAGCACTTTTTGCGAAGCTGCTCGTCCGCCGCGACCTGTTCCGCCAGCGAGAGCAGCGAGAGCACGCCGCTGGTGTTGTCGTTGCGGTTGTTTTTGTTTTTGATGACCATAGACAGAATCATCACGGCGAGCATGGCGAGCATACCCCCTTCAAAGCCCCAGAACGCGGAATCGCTGCCGGCTATGCCCCATTGCTCCGCCGCCCATGACAGCAGCCACGGACCCGCGCAGGCTATCCCTATCATGACCAGCATGAGGACAATGTTGGCGCCCGTCTGACCCACTAATTTGGAGGAAGAGAGCATCCAGCCGGTGCGACCGGGGGTATCGTAGTGAGCGGTAAATACATATTCCGCGGTGCGAAGGTCTCCCACCGCCAGATTGATGCCGGAAGCCTTGACTTCCGAGATTTCACCGTCGGCATAGCCCATGCGGTTGAGCTCGGCACGAAGCGTGTCGCGCAGCGCCGCCTTTTCCTTCTTGGTAAACCGTGTGGGGTGATTGTCAAAAATCTCCGTTGCCTTCTGTGCGCTGATTGCCATGAAAACTCCCTCTTTCTATGGAATTGATGGAAATAATATTACGAATTCCGATATATCGGATTCTGGAATTAATATATCACTATCCGATATATTTGTCAAGTGGTTTTTGATTTTTTTACCCGCAAATGTTTCCATCTGATCGTAAAAACGGATTTTACATTGCTTTTTTGGCGGATGTGTGTTATCATAGAAACAGCAATGAAAAGGAGTGGAACAGATGGAACTGGGTCACAACAGGGAGAAAGAAATCCGCTCGTTTGAAACGGTGCTGCTGCGCCTTTCCGGTATGCGTTACACGGCGGAATACGAAATTCTGTTCAGGGACGGCAGCGCGGAAATTTCGCAGTATGCCATCCGGTTTTCAAAAGAGGGCGATCAGCGTGTACCGGAAAAACGTGCCGTATGCAGTGAAAAGGAAATTTTGCAATTGCTGAACAGCTGTAAGCTGCTCGCGTGGGACGGATTCTCCGGCGCGCATCCCAAAGGGGTCCGGGACGGAATTATGTTCCGGCTGGAAGCGGTGGTCAACGGAAATCATCGGATATACGCGACCGGATCGGAGAATTTTCCCCAACATTTCAGAGATTTCACGGACGGGCTGAACCGTTTTCTGAGCCGTGACAGAGAGGGGTGTGTATGATGAAACATTTGAAACTGCCGTTTGCTTCCCATGAGGAACCGTCGGAGAACTTTGACCCCGAACGCTACACGCCGGTGATCCGGTGCAGCATCTGCACCGGCGAACAGGTCGCGGGCTTTAAGGACAGGATCACCGGACGCGTCAGGGACGTCATGCTGCTTCACGGCGAGAAAGATTTGCAGGCGTTCCGCAAGCGCTACGGCATCACCGAGCCGATTGAAAAAGTGTATTGATTTTTTATAGGACACTAATAAAAAACCGAAAGGAACATCATTATGATCAAACACATTGTACTTTTCAAACTCAGGGACAACAGCCCCGAGGCGTGCGCCAAAGCAAGGGATACCCTGCTTTCGATGGAGGGAAAGGTTCCCATGCTGCGGGGATTGCACGCGGGGGTGGATCGACTGCATTCCGCACGTTCCTATGACGTGGTAGTGGAGGTGCTGCTCGATGATATGGACGCGCTTGACGCCTATCAGAACGATCCCTATCACTGCGATGTGGTGAAGGATTATATGCACCGGGTGGTGGAAACCAGCGTGAGCATGGATTATGAATACGCAGAAGTATCAACGAATGGTTGATACTTTTCCGAGAAACATTGATTGACAAAGCCGCCCAAAGCGGTTATACTAATGACCATACGCGGGAAATGTCCGACAGTGCACGGTCGTTTCCGGTTTCACTATCAAAAATCATTTGTTATCGGAGGAACCTTATCATGTCAGAAGCAAGACTGTTCCATCAGGAAGACTGTAATCTTTCCATGCTTGACGGCAAGACCATCGCCATCATCGGCTACGGCAGCCAGGGTCATGCCCACGCGCTCAACCTCAAGGAGTCGGGCTGCAAGGTCATCATCGGTCTGTACGAGGGCAGCAAGTCCTGGGCAAAGGCGGAGAAGCAGGGCTTCGAGGTCTTTACCGCCGCGGAAGCCGCTAAGCAGGCTGACGTTATCATGATTCTCATCAACGACGAACTTCAGGCGGATATGTATAAGAAGGACATCGAGCCCAATCTCGAAGAAGGCAATATGCTCATGTTCGCGCACGGTTTCAACATCCACTTCGGCTGCATCAAGCCCCCGGCATTTGTGGACGTCACCATGATCGCTCCCAAGGCGCCGGGTCACACCGTCCGCTCCGAGTTCCAGGCGGGCAAGGGTACGCCCTGCCTCGTCGCGGTATATCAGGACGCGACCGGTCACGCGCTTGACAAGGCACTCGCCTATGCCGCGGGTATCGGCGGCGCCAGAGCCGGCGTGCTGGAGACCACCTTCCGCACCGAGACCGAGACCGACCTCTTCGGCGAGCAGGCTGTGCTTTGCGGCGGCGTGTGCGCACTGATGCAGGCTGGCTTCGAGACCCTCGTGGAAGCCGGTTATGACCCCAGAAACGCTTACTTCGAGTGCATTCATGAGATGAAGCTCATCGTGGATCTCATCTATCAGAGCGGCTTTGCCGGCATGAGATATTCCATCTCCAACACCGCCGAGTACGGCGATTATGTGACCGGTCCCAAGATCATCACCGCCGAGACCAAGCAGACCATGAAGAAGATCCTTTCCGACATTCAGGACGGTTCTTTTGCCAAGGAATTCCTGCTGGATATGTCTCCCGCCGGTCGTCAGGTACACTTCCAGGCGATGCGCAAGCGTGCCGCCGAGCATCCCTCCGAGGTGGTCGGTGAGGAAGTCAGAAAGCTGTACAGCTGGAACGATGAAAGCTCCAAGTTCATCAACAACTGATCGGATATCTGAGTTTGTCTCTCTTTTTTCCCCTTCATCAATGAAAGCACCGGCAGGATTCCCGTTTCGGAAAAATGCCGGTGCTTTTCGTAAAATCATCAAACGAAAGCAGTGAATGAAAATGAATGAAACCCTCAGCCGCCTGCTGGACGCGGCACTTCACGATGCATCCATGCGCGCCCTGCTGATGGCGACGAAGCAGGACGCTGATCCGATCGCCGCCTTCTGCCGGGTTGCAACCGAGCTGGGCTATCCCGTCACGCCGGGGGAACTGGTGAGCATGGGAGAAGAGTCCATTGCCGCCATGCTGCGAAGCGTCAACGGCGGGGGCGTGGACGCCTTCGACGGTTGGGACGACGCCTACGAGATGTTTTTCACCGCCCTTGGCGCCGGTCATCGCGAAGCGTAATCCACACGCTGCCAGGAAAGGAATTTGCTCATGTCCAATCTGTCCGACATCGGAACCATCAAAGATATCATGCAGCGCCACGGCTTTTCCTTTTCCAAGGGATTGGGGCAGAATTTTCTGATCAATCCCTCGGTCTGTCCTCGCATGGCGGAACAGTGCGGCGCGGACGCGCGGACCGGCGTGCTGGAAATCGGTCCCGGTATCGGCGTGCTGACGGCGGAACTGGCGCGGCGCGCCAGAAAGGTGGCGGCGGTGGAACTCGATGACCGTCTGCTGCCGGTGCTGGATGAGACGCTGCGGGATTTCGATAATGTGCGCGTGGTGCATGGCGACGTGATGAAGCTCGATCTGGCGGCGCTGATTGCCGAATGCTTTGCCGACTGCGAGAAAGTTGCCGTGTGCGCGAATCTTCCCTATTACATCACTTCACCGGTCATCATGATGCTGCTCGAAAGCCGTCTGCCGGTTTCGGCCATTACCGTGATGGTGCAGAAAGAGGCTGCCGACCGTCTCTGCGCCGGGGTGGGAAGCCGGGAGAGCGGCGCGGTGACGGTCGCGGTGCATTACTACGCCGAGCCGGAACTGCTGTTCAAGGTAAGCCGGGGGAGTTTTATGCCGTCGCCCAACGTGGATTCGGCGGTCATCCGACTTTCCGTGCGGGAAGAACCCGCGGTGGATGTCGGGGACGAGGGCGTATTCTTCGGCATGGTGCGGGCGGGCTTTTCGCAGCGGCGCAAGACGCTCGCCAATTCGCTGACCTCCGGCGGCTTTCTGAAACGCGAGGAGGCGGCGCGGGCACTGGCAGACGCGGGCATTCCCGCCAATACCCGCATCGAAGCGCTGGATATGGGACAACTGGCGAATCTTTCAAGAAATATTGTTCATTTACGGTGCCAATAACCCCCTTTTTCTGTGATTCGAGAGTGGTTGCGTGGCTTTTTTCGGAAATTTGTATAAAAATCACTGTACAAATGCCAAATGATACTGTATAATAAGAGGTAACAAAGGAATCAAAAACCATGTGCAAAGGACTGGTACTGTATCATGAAAAAAGATTTCAAGAGAGAGGGATATCTGCTCACTGTCCTGATTTTTTTGCTGGGAATCGGTGCGCTGGTGATCAGCGCGGCTGCCAATTATTTTTCTTACAGCGATTCCGTGGTCATTATCGGGGAGTTTGTCTCCTTTGTGGCGTTGATTGTGCTGGTGATGATGTGTATTTTTGCCAAGAGCAATTATAATTACGTCTGCACCCGGTTTGCCGATTATATCATCGAGAGCCGTGAGAAGGAGACGCAGTTTCAGGAAAACGAGGCGCAGCATCTCAAGCAGATTGAAACCATGCGTACATCCGCCCAGCGGGAACGCGATACGGCAGTTGCCGCCGCGCTGGAGCAGGGACGCCGGGAGGGCGCGGCTTCCGCACCTGAAACCGTGAATAGCAATGAATCGGGAGCATATGCCGCCCCTTCGCAGCCGGTTTCCGCTCCGTCTGCCGCTGTTTCACAGCCGGTCGCGCCGTCAGCCGCGCCGCCCGTGTATCCCGCCGCCGCACCCCGCACGGCAGCACAGCGCCCGGTAGGCGGCTATGTCATGCCTCTCACGCCCGGTGACGAAATTCTCTATAATGAATACGGTGAGCCGGTGATGATCCGCCGCCGCGTGCGACGGGCACGGGAAGCCGCAGGCGAAATGTACTATGACCGCGGCGGCAATTCCGTTGCCCGCACGGCGGAACAGGCCGACCCGTCTCAGCTATCCTGAAGAAGGAGGTCATGACCATTGTCTTTGTCACAACCGTCGGAGACGTCCCTCTTTTCTGTGCCGCCCTATGTGCGGCAGGCACAGTATCATGAAACCGATCAGATGGGCGTGATCCACCATGCCAATTATCTCAAATGGCTGGAGGAGGCGCGCATTGACTTCCTGACACAGTGCGGCATGAGCTACCGCGCGATGGAAGCGGAAGGCATTGTGTCGCCCATCGTGGAGGTCAATTGCCGGTATCGCCAGCCGGTTCGTTTCGGCGACAGCGTGCGCATCACTCTGTGGGTGAAACAGTATACCGGCGTCAAGCTGACGCTGGGCTATGCCGTGACCCGTGAGGACGGAACGGTTCTCTGCGCCGAAGCCGAAACCGTGAGCTGTTTCATGAACCGCGACAGCAGACTGATCTCGCTGAAAAAAGAATATCCCGCCCTGCACGCGCTTTTTGAAAACATTTCGCAAAACCATCAGACGGACGTACCCGAAGCATGACCGGATACGTCCGTCTGTTTTTGTGTGGCATCATTTTCCGCCCTGTGCGATGTATCAGAACCGCTTTCCGCGGCATACTATATAATAAAGAAAAGCTTGATAATAAAGAAAAGCTTGGGGATAGAATGACAGGGGAGGGAAGAGCCATGTATGAATGTTTGTGGGTGCTCATCGGTTTATGGATCGGGGGAGCAGTGGGGGTTTTTACCATGTGCCTGCTCCAGATCAACCGTTGTGAGCGCTGTCCCGGAAAACGCTGAGCGGAATGCCCACGCGTTCCGCCATGTCCGCGGCGGCTGCATAATCCGCCAGTTCCGCCGCTCCCATCACATAGCTGTTGCTGTCGATATCGATGGCGTACAGCGTGATGCCCGACTGCCCCGCGTATTCATTGAAATGCGCTGCCCAGCCGGGAATTTTTTGTCTGCTGTCAAAGGTAAGACGTTCCAGCGAGAAGGTGATATGATTGACCTGTAACACCCGCGATACAGCGGCGCGGAAGGCTGCTTCGTCGCCGGATGGGTCAAGCTCGGTCAGACAGCCCGCGGCGAGTGCAGCGTCCACCGCCGCAATCCATTGCAGCCACGGTTCGGCGGAAGGGTTGTATTGCAAGCCCCGTCTGTCAAAGAGAGCGATGTGTGTCTGACAGTAGGCTTGGGTATCGCGCAGACAGTCGGATATTTCGCCGGATACCGCGCGGTTCCCGTGGCAGAGCAGAGTGAATATCTCCGTCAGTGCTTCCTCAAAAGACGGCACCGGCGGCGTCTCACAGCCGCCGGTCAGCAAATCCCATAATTTCATAAGAGGCGTCATCTCCGTTTCATCTGCCATTGTAGCATAAACCCGGCAAAATAGCAAGTTTTTTCCGAACGGAGAAACGTCAATCTGTGAATGGGATATCGCTGTTTCTACACCTTCGCCTTTGGCTTGGCAACCAGCGCGCAGGCATAGCCGAACAAAATCGCCGCCGCAATGCCGCCTGCCGTCCTTGTAATGCCCCCTGTAAACGCTCCGAGCAGTCCTTTTTCCCGGACGCCCTCCCGGACGCCGTCCGCCAGTGCGTGACCGAACCCGGTCAGCGGTACGGTTGCGCCCGCGCCGGCAAAATCCACCAGCGGCTGATAGAGCCCCAGCGCACTCAGTACCACGCCCGCCGTGACAAAGCTGACCAGAATGCGCCCCGGCGTGAAATTGGTTCTGTCAATCAGAATCTGTCCCACCACACAAAACAGTCCGCCTACCAAAAAAACCCTGAGATATTCCGTGAAGATTGCCATATGGCACACCATCCTTTCTTATGGTTTATTTTGCCCTGTTTTTCGCTTTTCATACATCATTTGTTTTGTGGAAGTGATGCTGTCGGAATGGTGAAGAACCGTAAAATTGTAAACGGCAGTTGAACAATTGCCTAATGGTCTTGCACCCTCGGATGAATTATTGTATAATAATTTGGTATCCACTCCGTTGAAGAGATTCAGAGGTGTTTTTTCGTATGCCATTCGCACTGATCCCCGAATATGAGGGGAAATCGCCCTATGTGTTTATCACCTATGCGCAGCAGGACGAAAAGATCGCATATTCCATTGCCGTTAAAATGTACAACGAGGGTTTCCGTCTCTGGAGCAGTGCCGCCTGCGGCAACCCTTCCAATATGCGTATTGCCGAGCGATTGAGCAATTCCGAAGTAGCGATGGTGTTTCTTTCGCGGAGCTATCTGAAATACGCGTCCTACAAGGAATTCGAGCCGCGTGCGGTGATGAACAGTCCCAAAAAGAAAATCGTCATTTGTCTGGACGATACGCCGCTTGGCACCGACTGGAACACGGTGGATTTTCCTGCGGGTATCCGCTATAATCCCGACATTCCCCAGGAACTGTGGCTACGCATTAATTCCTCCGACACGCTGGAAAAATGTCGTGGCGCATGGCCGAGACAGCCGCTTCCCCTGCCCTTTGAGGAAAACCGTGCCATCAATGTCTCGGTAGACGCGATGGACGAGGATGAGTATTCCGACGAACTGAGCAGTCTCCATGCACTCATGGCATCGTTTGATGTGGGGATTGATGACCGCGACGCCCGCCGTGTTTCGCTCTTTAACCGCGATATCCCGCGACCTTCCCCTGACCGTGACGTTCAGCCCTCACAGGAGCAGGAGTACTATACGATTGAAAATCTGATTGACAATTCTCCCATGCCCGCGCAGGAGGAGCAGCAGCAATATGACCATATGGTGGGGCTGATCGGCACCATTATGGAGCGGAATCATCATAATGGCAAGAATGCCGGACAACCCGCAGAAAAGACCCGTTCGGAGCAGATGACGCCGCCACCTCCGCCGGAATCCTACCAGCCCTCTTACCGCGAGTTTCACGCGGTTCCCAAGAATGAATTTGACCGTGTGGATCTTTCCAAGGACATATCTTCTCAGCCGGTGGTCATTACGGAATCTTCGGAGTTGAAGCCGATTGTGATTGATTACGGCGAAGATGACACGGAGATACCGGTGTATAATATGACCCGCCGACCGTCCCGCCATGTATCTTTCTCCGCCGTTCCCAAGGAGACTGAACCGGTATCGGAACCCATTCCGGTATCGGAACCCATTCCTGTAACGGAACCCAAGCCTGCGGAGAAACCACAGGCTGTGGAGGAACCCAAGCCCGCGGAGAAACCACAGGCGGTGCCGGAACCCGCGGCAGAGGCGGAGCCTGAGCCCATTCCGAAGGAACAGCCCGCGCCGATGGTTTTCGGGCGAAAAGCTGATCCTGCCCCATCGCCGTCTTTCTCAGAGAAGCAGCCATTGGTTTCTTCGTTCAGCCGGTTTACGGATGATGACGAGATTCCCCAGCCAACACTTCGTTTTGAACGTCCGGCGGCGCCGACCCCTTCCGCTTCCGGACTGTCGTCTTCGGTTGCAAACCCCCGCCGCCGCACCATCGTTTCCGTGCGGACACGGGTGCGGCGCACGGAGTATGACGGATACGATAATGAAATGTATGAAGTGGACGGCAGGTGGATTCCCGGAGATATTTATCACCGTCTGATGCCTCACGCCAAGTATACGTCGGTGCGCCGGGTTCGTCTGCCCCGACAGACGACTGTGCTTACACTGCCTTCCGCACCTGTCGCGCCGCCTGTGATCTATCGCTCGCCCCGTCCCGAACTGAATGCGGGCAGCCGTCTTCACGGTGCGGTCAATACCTTCTTTACCCCCGCACAGCGTTCTGTGCCGCAGCGTACCCTTACCCAGCGCCCGGCTGCTCCTGTTATTTCGGAGCCGCTTCGTTCCGCTTTGCGTGAACGCCGCGAGGAACGCCGCAGTGAGACCCTGCGGCAGATGCAGGCGGAGGATTATGCAGCGCCTACTGTGATCAGCACCCGTACTCCTGCGCCGGAGGATGAGAATGCCCCTGCTCGCAAGCATAAATTTTCGCACGAAGGCGGTATCAAGAAGGCGCTGATGACCAATATGGAAACGCCGGTTGACACTTCTGATCCGGAAGATTCTCACCGTCAATTCGGGACGAGAGCGGAACTGGCTTCCTCCGGAGACGAATCTGTTTCTCGATCTGCCGAAAAGAAATCCGAAAAGAAAAAAGAAAAGCAAAAGGAACAGCAAAAGGAACAGGAACGTGTTGCTAAAAAAGCGGCACAAAAGGAAGCGGAAAAAGAAAAACGTCGGGAGGCGCAAAAGAAGGCTGCTCAGAAGAAGGCAGAGGATGAACATAAAGCGAAAAAGAAAAAACAGTCCAAGTCATCCAAAGAAGAGATGTCGTCGCCCGGCAAAACCCCGACACGCTATCATGCCAGAATGCCGCAGCGATTTTCCCGCGAAGGCTTCGCAGAGGCAGACGATGACAGTCTGCTCGAAATGCCGAGCAGAAATTTGCCCAACATTCATTATGACCCCGAAGCATATCGGGACATGAACCTCAGTGAGATTCTCTTTGGACAGAGCAGCGACGGCAAAAAGAAAAAAAAGAAATAATAGGTGCATACAGATTTCCTTCATCCCCAGGCACCGTCTCGCAGAAAACAGCGAAAGCGGTGTTTGGGGAGTGGAGGGATGACGTAAACCATGCAGAGTGATGAAATAAAAAAATGAAATAAAAAAATGAAATAAAAAAATGAAATAAAAAATAAAAAAAACACTTGACAAATGGGTAGGAATGTGATAATATAATCCCGACTTCAACAGTTGAAAGGAAAGCAAAAAGCCGCAAATAGCCTAGGGAAGGGGGTTTGCGGCTTTTTTGAGGTATACAAAAATGTTGTATGGAAATGCTAACCGGAAATTTTTTTAAATTTTTTATTCAGC
>JAFPUM010000009.1 GCA_017395425.1 Clostridia bacterium
CCGCGCAGCGGCGGGGATTCCAAAGGGACGAGTCCCTTTGGCGGGTGCAGGGCAGGAGCCCTGCCAGGGAGTGGGACAGCGTCCCACAAGGCAGCACAACGTGCTGCCGAGCAAGACGAGCCAAGACAGACAATGGGGTCGGGCGAATACAGAAAAGGAACCCTTCACAAGCAAATCCCACCCGGATACACAACGGGGTCGGGCGAATTCGGAAAGGATACCTTCCGAGAATTCGCCCGACCCCGTTTTTATACATTCGCTTGATTCGCTCGGCAGGCTTACGCCTGCCTGCCGGGACGCTGTCTTAGCTGTCGCCAGCGACAGCTTACTCCCTGCAAGGGCTACTCGCCCTTGACCTCGGCAGGGAGCTTACCAAAGCTGTCGCTAGCGACAGCTACTACACCCCGCGCTGCCTGGGAAAAATACGCGGCTAATTCTCTTCGCTGTTTTCGGGCAGCGACCCGTGAATGGTCAGCCCGGGCAGATAGCGTGACGTTTCGATGGGCAATCCCTGATTCCGGAGCGAATGTTCCGTCAGGCGCTTGACAATGTAATAAATCGTCGCGAAGAGCGGCACGCCCAGAATCATGCCGATGAAGCCGAACAGCTTGCCGAACAGCAGAATCGCGATGGTGACATACAGCGCCGAAATGCCCGTGGAATTGCCGATGATACGCGGTCCGATGATATTGCCGTCGATCTGCTGCAATATCACGATAAAGATGATGAATACCAGACATTGCTTGGGCGATACAAGCAGCAGCAGGAACGCGCTGGGAATCGCGCCGATGAAGGGACCGAACATGGGAATGACGTTGGTCACGCCGATCACCACACTGATGAGCAGGGCATAGGGCATTTGCAGAATCGACAGCACGATAAAACAGATGATGCCCACAATGAGCGAATCCAGCAGCTTGCCGGAGATGAAGCCGCTGAAAATGCGGTGCGCCTGCTTGATGGTTTCGTCGATCTCGTCGTTGACGCGCTCGTTCTTGCTGACGGCGTGGAAGAGCTTGCGGCATTGGCTGAGATAGCGTTCACGGTCGAGCAGCAGATAGATCGTGATGATGACCGTCAGCATGATGGTGACAATGGCGGAACCGATGGATACCACACTGTTGGCAATGTTGGTGATGGTGTTGACGAGATTGGTCTTGAGCCACGTCATCAGGCTGTTCTCAGCGGAATCGAGAATCTGGGTCATGTAAGTAGCGGCGCTGCTTTCGCTTGCCATGAAGGTCTGGAGTTTGGCAAATTGGACTTCGACCATGTTCGGCAGTTTTGGCAGCAGGTCTACAATGCTGCTCCATAGCTGCGGAATCAGTACCCATGCCAGCAGTCCGATCACCGCAAAGACAATGATAGCTGTCAGCAGCACGGAAATCTGTCGGGCGGCTTTGGCGATGGGCGCAAACCTGGCGCACTGCTTCTCAAAGAATTCCGCCATCGGGCAGAGCAGATAGGCAATCAGAATGCCTGCCCAGAGAGGCTCCAGCACCGACAGGAAATTGCCGACCACTTCCTTGACAAACGCAAAGTTGAACAGAATCAGAAAGAGCGCCACGCCTCCGGCAACCGCCAGCAGGACGGTGGTCCATTTGGGCTTGACAAACATGAAAAATCACCTCTTGAAATGGAATCGGTTTATGTCGAAAAAAGGTATGGCTACCGCCAACATGATAACACAATCCCCAAAGAAGTGCAATAGACTATCTGAAAGAAACTGAACCGTTTATGAATGGTAAATTTAGATAAAAATACGATAAAACCGAAACGGTATTTCACCAATCCATGAAAAAACAAAAAATAACCAAGGGTGTAAAAGATTTTACTTGACAGGCGGGTGAGAGGGTTGTATAATAGGATAGCATTTGGTGTAAAGAACTTTGCTTTACAATCCGCCCTGACCGACGGAGGAGGGATTCGCGTTGGCTGTCAGTCCTGAATTTACCGTGCTGCTGGATGTGTACGGCAGTCTCCTTACCCGTAAGGAACGCGATATGCTGGATTATTATTATAATGATGATCTGTCGCTCCGGGAAATCTCGGATAATGAGAATATTGCCCGGCGAGAGCGTCGGGAGGCGGGACAGCCGCCGGAAGGGAATTATCCGGAGAACGACACCATTACGCGGCAAGGCGTGAGGGATACCATCAAGCGCGCCGAAGCCAAACTCCTCGCCATGGAAGAAAAAATGGGGCTGGTGCGCAGGAGCCGCGAAATGCGGGCGATCATTGCGGATATCCGGAAGAATGCCGAAAAAGCGGCGGTGCGGGCGTATCAGGTACGCGCGCCGAAGGAGATTATCACGGCGGCGTCGGATATCGATACGCTGGCGGAACAACTCGAAGAATATCTGAAATAAAGAAAAAAGAAAAAAGAATAAAGAAAAAGAATAATGAAAAAAGCGCGAAGCGCCAATTAGCCGCGAAGCGGCGGGGATTCCAAAGGGACGAGTCCCTTTGGCGGGTGCAGGGCAGGAGCCCTGCTGGGGAGTGGGGCAAAGTCCCACAAGGCAGGCTTTAGCCTGCCGGGCGAGATGAGCCAATCTCTACAACGGGGAGGGGCGAATTCAAAGCAAGACGAGCCAATCTCTGAAACGGGGAAGGGCGAATTCAAAGCAAGACGAGCCAATCTCTACAACGGGGAGGGGCGAATTCAAAGCAAGACGAGCCAATCTCTACAACGGGGAGGGGCGAATTCAAAGCAAGATGAGCCAATCTCTGAAATGGGGAGGGCGAATTCAAAGCAAGACGAGCCAATCTCTGAAACGGGGAAGGGCGAATCCCCAAAAAGCAAATTGTGTCCATACGCGCAACCTTAGTGAATTTAGTGAATAATGAATAGTGAAAAGGGAAGGGAGAAGACAACATATGGCATTTGAAGGATTGACCGAAAAACTGACCAACGCGTTCAAAAAGCTGCGTTCCAAGGGCAAGCTCACCGAAGCCGACGTCAAGGAAGCCATGCGCGAAGTGCGACTGGCGCTGCTGGAGGCAGACGTCAATTTCAAGGTAGCGAAGGACTTCACCAACCGCGTCACGGAGAAAGCCATCGGCACCGAGATTCTCGAAAGTCTCACGCCGGGACAGCAGGTGGTCAAGCTGGTCAATGACGAGCTGACCGAGCTGATGGGCGGCGAAGCGTCCCGCATTGCCATTCCCAACCGTCCGCCCTGTATCATCATGCTGTGCGGCTTGCAGGGTTCCGGTAAAACCACCCACGCGGGCAAGCTCGCCTATATGATGAAAAAAGAAGGGCGTCATCCGATGCTGGTGGCGTGCGACGTGTACCGTCCCGCCGCTATCGAACAGTTGAAGGTTGTGGGTGCCAAGGCAAATGTCCCGGTCTTTGAGATGGGACAGATTGACCCCGTCAAGATTACCAAAGAAGCTCTGAAATATGCCGCCGATCACGGCAACGATATGGTGATTATCGATACCGCCGGTCGTCTGCACATCGATGAAGTGCTGATGAACGAGCTGA
Source organism: Clostridia bacterium (assembly GCA_017395425.1). GTDB lineage: Bacteria > Bacillota > Clostridia > Oscillospirales > Acutalibacteraceae > RUG762. The sequence continues at coordinate 3,491 of JAFPUM010000009.1, forward strand.
AAAACGTCAAGGCTGCTGTCAAGCCCCACGAAATTCTGCTGGTGGTGGACGCGATGACCGGTCAGGACGCGGTCAACGTGGCAAAGGCGTTTGACGACGCACTCGGCGTGGACGGCGTGATTCTCACCAAGCTCGATGGCGATACCCGCGGCGGCGCGGCGCTGTCGGTGCGTGCCGTGACGGGCAAGCCCATCAAGTTTGTGGGTACGGGTGAAAAGCAGGAGGATCTGGAGCAGTTCCATCCCTCCCGCATGGCGTCGCGTATTCTGGGCATGGGCGACGTACTCAGCCTCATAGAAAAAGCGGAGCAGCATATCGACGAGCAGAACGCTCTCGAATTGCAGCAAAAGCTCAAAACCAGCACCTTTGATTTCAACGATCTGCTCGCGCAGTTCCAGCAGATGAAAAAGATGGGACCCCTCAAGAACCTTGTGGCGATGCTCCCCGGTATGGAACAGCACATGGGCGATATCGACATTGACGACAAGATGATTGACCGCATTGAGGCGATCATCTATTCCATGACGCCCCGTGAACGCGCCAAGCCCGATCTGCTCAATGCCAGCCGCAAGCGCCGTATCGCAGCAGGCAGCGGCATGAAGGTGGAGGACGTCAACCGTCTGGTCAAGCAGATGGAAATGATGCAGAAGATGTTCAAGCAGGTGGGCGGCAAAAATCCCAGAGGTATGCGGAACATGATGCGCGGCATGGGCGGCGGCATGGGTATGCCGGGCGGCTTCGGCAAAGGCAAAAACAGACGATAGGTTTTAGGAACTATGCAGAATTTAATCAGTCATTTTCTGCTTAAAAATACAGTATGCTTGCGTGTTTCAGCAAGTGAAATGTATCAATTATTTCTGCATAGTTACTTATAATCTGCTGTTTTGATAGATACATTCCAGCGATTATCCTGACAGGGAGGTGAAAGACACATGGCAGTAAAGATCAGACTTCGTCGTATCGGTTCCAAGGGCAATCCCTTCTACCGCGTAGTGGTCGCTGATTCCAGATATCCCAGAGACGGACGTTTCATCGAGGAAATCGGCACCTACAATCCTATGGCGGATCCCTCCGAGTTCAAGGTTGACAAGGAGAAGGCACAGGCATGGATTGCCAACGGCGCACAGCCCACAGACACGGTTAAGACACTGCTCAAAAAGGAAGGCATTCTCTAATCTATGATGAGAAGGTCGTTCTGAGTACGGCGATCCGGCGCGGTCGGATTGCCGTATGGTTTGCCTTAATGGAATTCATGCGGGAGGTACGTTGATTTATGAAAGAATTGCTTGAAGCGATTGCACGCGGCTTGGTTCAGAACCCCGACGGCGTGAGAGTAGAAGAGGCCGATCCCAACGAGGAAGGCACCATTGTTTTCACCCTTTTTGTTGATGAAGAGGATAAGGGTCGCGTTATCGGCAAGCAGGGCAGGATCGCCAAATCGATCCGCACGGTAATGCGCGCGGCGGCCACCCGCGAGAACAAGAAGGTCATGGTGGAAATCGACTGATTTCCGCCGGACGGCAACATAATCCAAATTGACTCGATGGAGGACGCGGACGATTCGACGGCACCAGCCGGATGATTCGGATGTGTTCCTCTTTTTTGTCAAAGGGAAAAGGAGCATGACAGCATGAGAAAACAATATCTGGAAACCGGGAAGATCACTGGGACGCACGGATTGAAGGGGGAAGTGCGGGTGCAGCCGTGGGCAGATTCACCCGAATTCCTCGCGGAATTTGACGAGCTGTATCTTGACAAAGGCGCGCGGAAGATTGAGATCACTTCGGCGCGGGTGCATAAACAGATGCTCATCATGAAAATCCGGGGCGTGGATTCCATCGACGACGCGGACAGACTGCGGGACAAAGTGCTGTATATGAACCGCGACGATGTGGAACTGGACGAGGATACCTATTTCGTGCAGGACCTGATCGGATTGACCGTGCTGGATGACGATACCGGGGAGCGTTTGGGCGTGCTGAGCGACGTGAGCGAAACCGGCGCCAACGACGTTTACCATGTCAAGGGCGACGATGGGAAGGAAACGCTGATTCCCGCCATTCCCGATGTGGTGAAAAGCGTTTCGCTGGATGAGGGAACCATGCGTATCTTCAAGATGAAAGGATTATTTGACGAATGAGAATTGACATTCTGACGCTGTTTCCCGAGATGTGCGAACGGGTGCTGGACGAGAGCATGATCGGACGTGCGCGGCGGAACGGTCTGATTGAGGTCAACTGTCACAATATCCGCGACTATACCGATGACAAGCATCGCCGCGTGGATGATATGCCTTACGGCGGCGGGCAGGGAATGCTCATGAAGCCGGAACCCATTGCGGCGTGCTTTGAAGCCGTGGCGCGGCAGTGTACGTCCCGCCCGCTGCTGATCTATCTGTCCCCCAAGGGCGAAGTGTTTCATCAGCGCATGGCGCGGGAACTGCTGACGCATGAAAACATCTGTCTGCTGTGCGGACATTACGAGGGCATTGACCAACGCGTCATTGACAGCCTGGTGGACAGGGAGATTTCGGTGGGCGACTATGTGCTGACCGGCGGAGAACTGCCGGCGCTGATTGTCACCGACGCGGTGTGCCGCATGGTGCCGGGGGTACTGGCGGAAGACGCATGTTTTGAAGAGGAAAGTCATTATGACGGACTGCTAGAGCATCCGCAGTACACCCGTCCGCCCGAATGGAACGGTCTGCGCGTGCCGGAGGAACTGCTGTCGGGACACCATGCCCGGATTGCTGCGTGGAAGCGGCGTATGTCGCTGGCACAGACCGCGCACTGCCGGCCGGACCTGCTGGCGGCAGCCGATCTCACAGAAGATGAACGTCGGCAGGTGGGGGAAAAGGACGGATAACCCGGCGGAAATATTCAAAGATTGTTAAAGATGTATCACATTTTGGTCGGATAGTGTAAGTATGGCTCCTTTTGAGAAATTTTTCGCTTTCGTCATAATTTTGCAAAAAAATGCAAAATCCTAGTAAAAAAACTGTGAATAGTATACTAATAAAAATGGTGCATGAATATTTTTTATCTAAGACGGAATTTAAGCTAAAACAAAATAAGTGCAGGCTTTTTCAAATTTACTAGGAAATATACATAAAAATGCTCTATAAAATAAGGTTAATATGCTCATATTTTTTTGACGAATCGTGATTATGTACAATCGAAGCACATAGGAAAATGGATTTTATTGTTTATCAAACCAAAGTTTGAAAAAACTTGTTGACGAATGCAAAAATTGTGGTATAATATCAGTATCAATTGATGTTGACGAATCCGCACGTGTTCGTTGCATTCTTCGCAGCATGGTGTATGTTTGCCATCTCAATTAGATTAGCGTTTGCTAAATCAATAATCCCATTGGGAGGTTGTCACAATGTATGTTGATGAAGTAACAGTTCAGAATCAGGTAGGTCTTCACGCACGTCCTGCCACGTTCTTTATCCAGAAGGCTAACGAGTTCAAGAGCACTATCTGGGTGGAGAAGGAAGAAAGAAGAGTCAACGCTAAGTCCCTTCTGGGCGTTCTTTCGCTGGGAATCGTGGGCGGTATGAATATTAAGATTATCGCTGATGGCTCGGACGAAAGCAGCGCAGTGGACAGTCTCGTCAAGCTGGTAAAATCCGGTTTTGCCGAGTAATTGAGTTGCGGCTTTCAAACCAGTATTTCCGTCAGGGAAATGAAGAAAAGCGAATGAATCCGGTAAGGCGGCGCTTCATTCGGCATGAGGCAGGGAAACGGCGTATTTGCGGGACAGTACGGCAGGTAAAGGGCGCCGAAGGAACGTTTGTGCTGAGATGAAGTCCGCTGTGGGGGTCAGACGTCACGGAAATTCCGATCATAAATTTGTCAATGAAAGAGCGAATTCATTGGTAAATTTATATCGTAATTTCCTTTTTCTTTTTTGCGGAACATTTTTTGACGGCGGACAGCCGACAGGGAGGAAAATGGGCGGTATGGCAAATAGGGGGCTTTTGCAGAAAAATCAAATGCTCACGGTACGCATCGAGGGAATGACGGCGGAGGGCAGCGGTGTGGCGCGGCATGAAGGCATGGCGGTATTTGTCCCCCACGCGGCGCCGGGCGATACGCTGCATGTGAAGATCATCAAAGTGTCCAAAACCTACGCGGTGGGAAGAATCGAGGGAATTCCGGAAGAAGGTTCCGGACGCATCGTGCCGGACTGTCCGGCTTTTCCGCGCTGCGGCGGCTGCACGTTCCGGCATCTGGACTATGCCGAGGAATGCGCCGTCAAGCGGCAGCGGGTCAACGACGCGATCAAGCGCATCGGGGGTGTGGAACTCGAAGCCGAGGCTTTTCTGGCGGCGGAGCAGCCCGACCGTTACCGCAACAAAGCCCAGATCCCCTTCGGCGACGGCAAGGGGCAGACGGTCTACGGCTTTTACGCCGAACGCAGCCATTGCATTGTCCCCTTTACCGACTGCCGGCTTCAGCCGGAGATTTTCAACGCGATTGCGCAGGTGACGGCGAATTTTCTCCGTGAGACGCCCAACGATCTTTATGACGAAACCACCGGCAAGGGACGCTTCCGGCATCTTTACCTGCGGCGGGGTTTCGCGACGGGAGAGATCATGGTCTGCGCGGTGGTCAATGCCAACGGCTTGGCGCGGGAGGATGAATTTGTGCGCCGCATTCGGGCGGTTTCGCCTGAGATCAAAAGCATTGTGATCAACAGCAACCGCGAAAAGACCAATGTCATTCTGGGCCAGAAATGCCGGACGGCTTGGGGCAGCGATACCGTCCGGGATGTTCTGTGCGGGCTGACGTTTGAGATTTCGCCGCTGTCGTTTTATCAGGTCAACCGGGTGCAGGCGGAGCGTTTATATACACAAGCCGCCGCATATGCCGGTCTGGACGGCAGTCAGACGGTGTTCGACCTTTACTGCGGCACGGGTACCGTGGGACTGACGATGGCACACAAGGCGAGGGCGCTTTACGGCATCGAGATCGTGCCGGACGCGGTGGAGAATGCCCGGCGGAACGCGGAATTGAACGGCATTGCCAACGCGGAATTTCTCTGCGCCGATGCTGCCGAAGGTACGAAGCAATTGCGGGAGCGCGGGATTGTGCCGGACGTGGTGTTGATCGACCCGCCGCGCAAGGGCTGTTCGGCGGAGGTGATCGCACTGCTGGACGAGCTTGCCCCGCAGCGGTTGGTCTATATCTCCTGCGACCCGGCAACGCTGGCGCGTGATGTGGCACGGCTTGCCGGACGCGGCTGGACACTTGAAGCATTCACGGCGGTGGATATGTTCCCCCGCACCGCCAACGTCGAGACGGTGGCGAAATTCACCCAAGCCGATTCTGAGACTATGTATTGTATAAAAGGAAATGAATAATATGCTGACAAGTATAGAAATATGTGCAGGAGCAGGCGGACAAGCTCTTGGACTTGCTATGGCTGGATTTGTTCATGTCGCTTTGGTGGAGTATGAAAAAGAGTACTGTGACACTTTGAAATTTAATCGTCCAGAATGGTCTGTTATTCATAAGAATGTAAAGGATTTTTCGGGATTGCCTTATAGAGGGACGATTGACCTATTAGCAGGTGGTGTTCCGTGCCCGCCTTTTTCTGTTGCTGGAAAGCAGTTGGGCAGCAGTGATGAAAGAGACCTTTTTCCGGAAGCCATTCGCCTTGTTCAAGAGGTCAATCCGCGTGCGGTTATGCTCGAAAATGTGAGGGGATTTCTCGACCCGATTTTCAGCGAATACAGAGAAAGCATTCTTAGTCAAATTGCAGCTCTTGGCTATAAGGTGCAAATTAAACTCTTAAATGCCAATGATTACGGTGTTCCGCAGTTGCGTCCACGAATTGTGATTGTCGGGATCAGAAACGATATTTCAAAGGAGTTCCATTTCCCTGATGAACATCCTGAAAATGTCCCAACGGTCGGAGAAACACTTTTTGATTTAATGAAAGCGAATGGCTGGAAAGGTGCAAAAGCATGGGCTGACGATGCCAATAAGATAGCACCTACAATCGTTGGCGGTTCGAAGAAACACGGAGGTCCGGATCTGGGTCCGGTTCGAGCCAGAAAAGCGTGGGCGGAGTTGGGCGTTGATGGTCTTGGCGTCGCAAACGAAGCACCTGCCCCTGATTTTGAAGGAATGCCAAAACTGACACCTCGTATGATTGCCCGAATACAGGGGTTCCCTGACTCATGGTCATTTGGTTCAAAGAAAACTGCTGCGTGCCGTATGATTGGTAACGCATTTCCACCGCCTGTAGCGTGTGCTGTAGGAAAAGAGATAAGGAAGGTACTTGAATAATGGATGCTCTTATTGCAAAAGCAAGGAAAAAATACCATAAGGCATTATTGGAAAATGGAGTACTGACGGTGGATAAGAAAGGAATATCCAGCAATGCAGACTCTTCTTCAAAACTGTCTATTGCGATAGCGAAGGGTATTGCTGACCGCTTGATGGCGGAAACACGTGATAAAGCAGTTGGGCAGACATCCGGAGCAAAGTTTGAACAGATTAACATGGAATTTTTGGCTGAAACATTTCCCAAAATGCAGAATTTACGCCCTGGCGAATGGCAGATTATCAAACTTGGAAATAGAAATTCCATAAAGACTGCCAGTTTTGCGCAATATGAGCATTTGGAGTATCTGATGCGGCTGGTTGCCGATGATAAAGCTCTTGCAACCAGCATGGGTAATGATTATATGGTTGCCCCTGATGTGGTTGTATATCGTGAATTGGTAACGGATGAAGAGATAAATGCCACACAGATCATGGTTGATGACTCTGTTAGTACGATGGCGGATTTAAGAAAAGTAAACGGTGGGAAGCCCATCCTGCATGCCTCAATTTCTGCTAAATGGACAATGAGAAGTGATAGGGCTCAGAACAGTCGGACTGAAGCCCTTGGACTTATCCGTAATAGGAAAGGGCATCTTCCTCATATTATGGTCGTAACTGGCGAACCCTTGCCTTCAAGGATATCTTCATTAGCTCTTGGCACTGGTGATATTGATTGCATGTATCACTTCGCTTTGTATGAACTGGTTGAAGCTGTGAAAGAAACAGGAGCCGAGGACTCTATTGAAATGATTGATTCTTTAATATCGGGTAAGAGGCTAAAAGATATTAGTGACCTTCCGCTTGATTTGTGTGTTTAATCTGATTAATCTCAGTATGATGAATCAACTTGTCAGATACTTATTCCTTTCTTTGTAATCTGGAAAGAAAAAACGGAAAAGGCGTCTGTTGTGGGAATGCGGCGATACCGTCGAGACGGTGGCGCTGCTTTTCAGTTCATCGTTTTAACTGCTTTTTTTGACGCGATTGTCACGGCGTTCATACTGCCAGTGACCTTTTTCTCTTACTTTTTCGCTTAAATCTTGACTTTTCTCTTAAAAATTGATAAAATCAAGAGCAAATCATAAAAGTAAGCGTAAATCAAGAGAACGGAGTGATTCTGTGAAAGCATTTGATTATACCTTATTGGCAAAGCAGCGCTGGGATACAGAAGTAATGAATTACACAAATCTGATTCATGAATATAAAGGAAAACAGGATTTGTACTTGCGTCAAAAGCCGGTTGAATTGGAACGGTTGGTTGACATTGCCAAAATACAGAGTACCGAATCCTCCAACCGTATAGAGGGCATCGTGACAACCGCCAGCCGGATACAGGCGCTGGTGACAGAAAAAACAACCCCGCGGAACAGAGGGGAATCAGAAATCGCAGGATACAGAGACGTTCTCAATACCATTCATGAAAATTACGCATATATCCCGCTTCAAAGCAATTATATTCTTCAGCTCCACCGTGACCTGATGCAATACACCGGCAATCCGGGCGGTGTGTATAAAAACGCCCAGAACTATTTGCAGGAAACCAAGCCGGACGGGACAACATTCATTCGTTTTACGCCGGTGCCTCCGTTTGAAACGGAGCCTTCCGTAATAGCGATCTGTGACAGCTACCGCAAAGTGACGGAGCAGCGCTTGGTGGACCCGCTGCTCGTGATTCCTGTGTTCATTGCGGATTTTTTGTGTATTCACCCCTTCTGTGACGGGAACGGGAGAATGAGTCGGCTGCTGACATTGCTGCTTCTGTATCAATCGGGGTATCAGGTGGGAAAATATATCAGTATGGAAAAGCATATTGAAAAAACCAAAGACGCCTATTACGACGCATTGGAACGTGCCTCCTACGGCTGGCATGAAGGACAGGAAGATTCGGAGCCTTTCATCAAATATATGCTTGGCGTTATCCTTGCCTGCTGCCGCGAATTTGAGGAAAGGGTCGATGTGCTGCACCAGCCGGGCAGGAACGGAAAAGTGCCGGTAAAATCCAGTGCCATTGATATTGTGCGGGCGGCGGTGAAAAGCAGGGTCGGCGGTTTTACCAAAACGGAAATTCTCAATATCTGTCCCACAATCAGCCGCTCTTCTGTGGAATCCGGATTGCGGGAACTGATCGCAACCGGAGAAATACAAAAATTCGGGAACGGAAAATCCACTTATTATCTGCGGAGTGATGCCGCTGTTTTTCCGTCACAGGATGTGTAAGGAACTATGCAGAATTTAATCAGTCATTTTCTGCCTGAAATTACAATATGCTTGCGTGTTTCGGCAAGTGAAATGTATCAATTATTTCTGCATAGTTCCTAACCCGGACGGTATCCATTGCCATTCCACCCAAAAAGCCTGTGTGCTTTGTATGAATTTTATAAAGAAATTGCTGTGTTTTCCTCAATTGTGAGCTTTTCTTGAACTTTTGAGGGGGGTAGTCAAAACCCACCAAAATATGGTATAATGTGCAGACAATATACAGTTATGCAAAATAATGTATATAAATTCAAGGGAAGCGAGAGAAACCAAATGAGAAAATGGAGACTGTCACTCTTTGGGGCAAAACGGCTGACCGCCTTCATGCTGAGCTTTGCTATGCTGGCATTGCTCACGCTGCCGTTGACGGCTCACGCGGCAAAAGGCGAGGGCAAGGTCGTGCGTGTCGGCTGGTACGAATCGCCGTTCAACACGACGGACGCCAAAGGGCAGCGAGACGGATATGCGTATGTATATCAGCAGAAAATCGCCGCCTATACCGGCTGGACATACGAATATGTCGAAGGAAGCTGGCCGGATCTGTTGCAGATGCTCATCGATGGGAAGATTGACCTGATGAGCGACGTTTCTTATACGGAGGAACGTGCGGAGCTGATGCAGTTCAGTTCGCTGCCGATGGGCGCGGAGGAATATTATCTGTATATTGCCCCCGGAAACAATGACATCACGCTGAACGATTACAGTTCCTTCAACGGCAAAAAGGTCGGCGTCAATGCTAATTCGTATCAGAAAATGCTGTTTGAGGAATGGGTGGAGACGCGCGGACTGGAGACAGAAATCGTTGCGTGGAATGACAGTGAAAATGACCTTCTCGAAAGCCTTTCCAGCGGCGAGATCGACGCGATAGTGTCGATGGACGTATACGGCGACCCGCATCGCGCTATACCGCTGTTCAAGGTCGGTGCATCGGATTTTTATTTCGCGGTGAGAAATGACCGCGGCGATCTCCTGAGCGAACTGGATTCCGCGATGAATCTCGCGGTCATTGCGGAAGGCGTGGAGAATCATGTGGAATTGCAGCTGCTCCAGAAGATGGGCTGTGACATCGTGCAGGGATACTACTTCTCCAAGCCGCTTCCGGCTGCGGAATTTGAAAGACTTCTGAAAACCGAACTGGAAAAGCGTTTTAATAACGCGACACTGTAACGGTTTCCCATTGGATGAAAAGTAAACACGACAATTCAAAAAAGGGCATCGGGACGGTACTTCCGTATCGTTTCCGATGCCTTTTTGCCTTCTTAAAAAACAATTGCAAAAACCAAAAAAACTGCTATACTATGCTTATAAGCCATATGAAAGCGAGGTTTTTAGCAATGATTCTGGAAGTGAAACAAACCAAGACCGTGGGAACCAATGAATTTGACGTGATATGCGACGGCACGCTGACCTATCGCGGCAGTGCGTCATGGTTTCCGATGGGAGTGGACAAGACAAACAAGGTGTTTCTGTACGATTTAGAGGGCAATGTGGTGTTTGAGACCAAGTACAGTCTGATGGAGAATCTGGCGGAAGCGTTAAAACCCTTCAAGAAATACACCAAAAAGGGACAAAAACTGCCGCAGTATCAGATATTGGATACCACAGGAAATGATGTGGCTTGCTTCTACGATATGAGACGACTGCTGATTGACTGTACCATAGGGATTTCCTATGGCAGCCGGTTGGTTTTGGGTTACACGAGAGAAATGGGAATGCGGGACGTGGTGTCTCTCTATGAAAATGACGCGCAGATCGGTCTGATCACGCACTCCCGGACGGTGGTTGACAATCAGGATCAATATCTGGTACATATCCTGCCGACGTGTAACGACCTCATGCCGGTGATCGCCATGTACACGATTTTTTATGATTTCTGCCGTTATAATCACAGCGGACAGTATTTCAAAGGCGTATCGTATCATATGTCCTACACCTATGATATTCACCAGAAAAAATACAACAAGAATTTTATCCGCCGCAATTTCGGGGAAGAAGAGCATCAGCGGGTGGAGCAGTTTATCAAAGGAGACGGCAAGTATTCCAACCAGACGAAAATGTGGCTGCTGTTTTTCGGCATATGGCTGCTGGTTCTGGGGATATTCGTTTTGGCGTGGTTGCTGAATAGGTATCTCCCTCAGTAAGGAACAGATCACAAGCCGCCGCGCGGGGAGGTATGGACTTCCCCTGTGCGGCGGCTGTTTTGCGGATAGATGACGGAATGGGTTTTATTGGCAGTAAATCCGGATAGCAGCCGATACAAATTCGGCAGTCCCTTCTCCGGCGGCGGCATTGATGTTCCGGGTGAATTCCCCGCCGCAGCCGTACATTTCCCCTAACGAGGCAAGGATTTGGTCGGAGCAGGGATAGAAATGTTCCGTAATGAAATTTTGCAGCCGTCTGACCAATGCCTGAGCTTCTTCCGAACCGGGCTCCCGTGATTGTATCGCGCCGAATTCCACAAAGAGATTCATCATACGGCTGAAAATCTCCTGTTGTTCCTCCGGTGTCCGGTTCCGGTTCTTTTCGTCAAACGCCCTGTATTCGGGCGTTTGACCCCACGAAGCCTTCGCCTGTGCGGCGTATGCGTCGATTTTTTGTGTGTCAAAAGCGGTAAAGTCCATCGTTCTTTCTCCTGTCATAATGATTTCGCGGGCAAGGGCAATGAGGTTTTCCATATGCTCCTTTTTGAGCGTGAGAAGTGTAATCTGCTGTTCCAGTGCTTTGAGTTTATCGAAGTCCGGATTGCGCATGATTTCCCGGATTTCTTTCAGCGGGAATTCCAGTTCGCGGAACAGCAAAATCTGTTGCAGCTTTTCGATGTCGGTATCGTCATACAGACGGTAGCCTGACGCGGTGTGTGCGGACGGTGTCAGAAGTCCGATTTTGTCATAGTATTGCAGCGTGCGTATACTCACGCCAGCCAACCGGCTTACTTCATGGATTGTTCTCATTCGGAATGCCTCCCTTCCGTGTGAGATCATTATAAACTATGACGTAACGTAGGGGTCAAGTGTTTTTTTGGGATTTTGCGCTTATTATTTTTTTTGATGGATAATTTTCGGCAACGTACCCGGGATAGCTTTACAAAATGGTGATACACTTGACGATGCTCTGTGGTATACTGGAGCCAAGAAGCAATCGGAAACGAGTGATTTCTATGGATGATCGGTTTGCAAAAGTGACATGGCTGTTTTTTGACATCGGTTCCACACTGGTGGACGAGCGGCTGGCATACGAACATCGGTTCCGCGACATGGCACAAGCGGCGGGCGTGAGTGCGTCGTATATAACCCGCACGGCACTGGATTTCTACCGCCGGAACAGAAAGGGCGATGGGGAAACGGCAGAGCTGCTGGGCATTACGGTTCCCGCGTGGCACAGTGAGGATGAGATATTATATTCTGACGCGGCGGTATGCCTTGCCACGCTGCGGGAGAATTATCATATAGGTATCATTGCCAATCAGCTTCCCGGTACAGCGGAACGGCTGAAGGCATTCGGTATCGGAAAGTATGTGGATGTGCTGACAGCCTCAGCGGAAGCGGGCGTGTCGAAGCCCCACCCGCGTATTTTTCAGATAGCGCTGGAACAGGCAGGCTGTCTGCCCGAAAATGCCGTGATGATCGGCGACCGTGTGGATAATGATATCGTACCCGCCAAGGCACTGGGCATGAAAACGATATGGATCAGACAAGGCTTCGGGCAGTATTGGCAGATAACGGACGAAAGCGAAATGCCCGATGCCGAAATGGATAGCTTGAGCGATTTGATGAGAATGTTTGGAAGGTGACGATAGCGTGAAAGCAATCAGAGGTGTTCTCTACATCCTTCTGCAATGCACATGGGGACTGCCGCAGACGCTGTTGGGACTGGCGGTGTTTCTGTGGAATATCAGATGTCGGCATTATTGCTATCATGGTGCGGTGGTGACGGAGGGCGCATTTCCGTTCAGCGCGTCCTTTGGGTTGTTTTTGTTTGTGACCACAAAGCCCGCGCGGGACAAGCGCAAAAAGGGCAGGATTCCCTATTTTCAGATGAAGCAATGCCTGCTGGTGCATGAATACGGACATACCATTCAGTCGCTGCTGTTCGGACCGCTGTATCTGCCTGTCATGGGTATCCCGTCCGCCGCGTGGGGATTTCTGCCGTACTTCCGGCGCAAGCGTGCGTGCGGCGCGGCGTACTCCGATTTTTTTACGGAGCGGCTGGCGAACCGTCTGGGCGAATGGGTGACGGGGGAGAGGTCTATGCAGGATGCTGTGATATAAAATCATCAAAAACCCGTCGGTGAATCTTTTCAAAAATTCACCGACGGGTCTTTTTGTGTGTTTACAGCGCTATGGGAAAAAATCTATTTTTGGGGGTTCCTTTTGGGAATTCGCCCGACCCCGTTGGTCATCTTGGCGTGTTTTGCTCGGCAGGCTTGCGCCTGCCTTGTGGGACGCCGTCCCACTCCCTGCCGGTGGCGCTGCCCCCGGACCCCTGCCAAAGGGACTCGTCCCTTTGGAATCCCCGCCGCTGCGCGGCTAATCAGCAGCCGACTTTGGGCAGCGTGGCAAAACTGGCGGCAAGTTCCTCATCGGTGGGAATATAATCGGTCATCTCGCCGTTATGGAATTTCTCATAGGCGAACATATCGAAATAGCCGGTGCCGGTCAGACCGAAGAGAATGGTCTTCTCCTCGCCGGTTTCCTTGCACTTGAGCGCCTCGTCAATCGCGACGCGGATGGCGTGCGAGCTTTCGGGCGCGGGCAGAATACCTTCTACGCGGGCAAACTGCTCCGCGGCGGCAAAGACGTCGGTCTGCACGACGGAGGTAGCTTCCATCAGACCCTCGTCATAGAGTTCGGACAGCACGGGGCTCATGCCGTGATAGCGAAGACCGCCGGCGTGGTTGGGCGCGGGAATGAAGCCGCTGCCGAGGGTGTACATCTTGGCGAGCGGACAGACCTTGCCGGTGTCGCAGAAGTCATAGGCGTACTTGCCTCTGGTCAGACTGGGGCAGGAGGCGGGTTCCACGGCGATAATGCGATAGTCCGCCTCACCGCGCAGCTTCTGTCCCATAAAGGGAGCGATCAGACCGCCGAGGTTGGAACCGCCGCCGGCGCAGCCGATGATGATGTCGGGCTTGACGCCGTACTTGTCGAGCGCGGTCTTGGCTTCGAGACCGATGACGGACTGATGCAGCAGCACCTGATTGAGCACGCTGCCCAGTACATAGCGATAGCCTTCATGCGTGGTAGCCGCTTCCACGGCTTCGGAGATCGCGCAGCCCAGACTGCCGGTGGTGCCGGGATGCTCGGCGAGAATCTTCTTGCCGATCTCGGTGGTCATAGAGGGTGAAGGCGTGACCGACGCGCCGTAGGTGCGCATGACCTCACGGCGGAAGGGCTTCTGCTCATAGGAAACCTTGACCATATAGACCTTGCAGTCCAGACCGAACAGCGAACACGCCATGGAAAGCGCGGTGCCCCACTGACCGGCGCCGGTCTCGGTGGTGACGCCCTTCAAGCCCTGCTTCTTGGCATAATACGCCTGTGCCATCGCGGAATTGAGCTTGTGGCTGCCGCTGGTATTGTTGCCCTCGTATTTGTAATAGATTTTGGCGGGCGTGCCGAGCGCTTCCTCCAGAAAGTAAGCTCTCACCAGCGGAGAGGGACGGAAAGTTTTGTAGCAGGTACGGATTTCCTCAGGAATATCAATATAAGGCGTATCGTTGTCGAGTTCCTGCGCCACGAGATCCTCACAGAAGATGGGAGCAAGCTCTTCGGCTTTGAGCGGTTCGCCGGTGCCGGGATTGAGCAGCGGCGCGGGCTTGGTCTTCATGTCGGCGCGCACATTGTACCACTGCTTGGGCATTTCCTCTTCGCTGAGATAGATTTTGTAGGGAATGTTTCTGTCGGTTTTCATGTGAATCGTCCTTTCTTTTGATTGGTCAGGGATTCGGAAGGTAATAGAAAAAGCCCCCGTCCCCCACACATACTGCTGCGCTGGGACAAGAGCTGTGAAAGTCATACTGCTCCTGCGGTACCACCCGGCTTGCCGAAGATCGGCCACCTTAGTGCGCGTCACAAACGCGCTTCGCTCTGATAACGGGTGCGAAACCCCGTCGATTGCTACTCACGCGATGAAATCACACGCGCTTTCGTTCGCCCTCATAAGTCCATTCACCCCGGCACACCATGCGGACTTGCACCAACCGCCGCTCTCTGTAACGATGCCAGCCAAGGCTACTACTCTTAATCCTCGGTTTGAATGATGACATTATAATACGGGTTTTCCCGTTTGTCAAGTGTTTTTGGTTATTTTTTCTTGATCGTTGTCTGCGGGGTCATCAAATTCGGCATTTTCCTCGGCGCGCGCGTTGTTGTAACTCAGCAGCAGGTAGATCAGAAACACCACCAGCACGCCGCGTGCCGACCATGAGATCGCCGTATTCTGGGCAAAGCCACGGATAAACTGCCCGCAGAGCAGATAGATTCCCGCCAGCACGAGCAGCACGCCCGTGGGAATGCTGACCGGTATCTCGCGGCGGAAGCGCGTGAACATGAGTGCCGCGCCGGCAAAACAGCCCAGCGCGACGATCAGATAATAGGGTGACAGCGCCATAACCGTTCACACCTCCTGATTTTATTCGGCGGACGCGTCGTCTTCGTCCTCGTCGCCGGGGACATATTCGAGGATATCGCCCGGCTGACAGTTGAGTTCGCGGCAGATGGCGAGCAGGGTGGAGAAGCGAATCGCCTTGGCGCGGTTGTTTTTAAGAATGGACAGGTTGGAAAGCGTGATGCCGACGCGGGAAGCGAGTTCCGAGGCACCGATTTTGCGCTTCGCCATTACCACGTCCAGATTGACGATGATAGGCAATGTCGTTCCTCCTCACTCAGACTGTCAGGTCGTTTTCTTCTTTATATTGGATCGCGGTCTGGAAGAGATTGGCAAAGACCGCCGAGAGCAGCGCCAGCAGCAGGAAGATGATGGTGATGATAAAGGGGAAGAAGGACTTGAGGAAGGTGGAAAAAAACTGCACCAGCACGGCGATGACCAGACTGGCAACGCTGACGACCCGCAGATAGGTCACGTTGTTCTTGACAAAGGATTTGCCGCGGCTGATGTTCATGGTGAGCAGCCATGCCATTGCGAGCGTGATAAACACAGGCACACCGATGGAATAGAGCATGGAGATCATGACCCGGTGGGTGGACTGGGAAATCTCCACGGCGGTATGGTCGATGTACAGATCCACCAGCCAGGGAAGGGTGACATAAATCACGACGCCTGCCAGAAAAATCAGGCTGATAAAGAGGCAGGTCATGTGGCTGAGATTGAAGGTGAGAAATTTTTTGAGCTTGTTCATGCGGTGATCGGTTCCTTTCTATGGTTCATAATGACAGGTCAATGCGTTTATTCATTTTCGACACCAAGCGCGGGGTTGTTTTTTATGTTGTTCACAAAAATAAGGAATTTGCCAAAAAAAGGTGTACTATTGCGGGAAGATCGTTTATAATGTGAGAAGAAGCGAGGTGTCGTAAAGCCATGGGGGGGACGCAGCCTCCCTTACAGCATAGCACAAAACTTCCCGCTATGCAAGTGTGCATTGATGATTTTCCGGGAAAAAGCAAAAAAAACTTTCACCGCGCAGCCCGTCCGGGTGTATGTAGAAAATCCTGCGTCATCGGATGTTCGTTTGTACAAAAACGGTTTTCTGCCATAGGATATTTGGTGGATATTGGAGAGCGGCGGCGGTTTTTCGAGGGAAAACAGAGGAAAAAAACGGAAAAAGCACAGCAAAATGCACAAAAAATCGCGATTTTGTTTTTCAGTCGGGCGCCTCTTTCGTTTGATCTGACGAAAAAAATACGTTGAAACTATTGACATTGACGGTAAACGTGGTATAATGATGTCAGTGATTGCGAAGGGGCATTCACCCGGAAGCGTTCCGGACGGTATGATGCCGGACGCGTTCCGCACTTCATTTGCGAATACCTGGTTGCAGGGTGTTTTGAAAGGATGATTCTTTATGAGTACAGTATGGTCTCTCAGTAATGTAGATGTCAACGAATTCCTTGCGATTATCGATAAGTGCAAAGGCAATGTATATCTGGTAACGGAGGAAGGCGACAAGCTCAACCTCAAGAGCAAGCTCTGCCAGCTGGTGGGTCTCAAGCATCTTATCGAGGGCGGTATCGTTGCCAACGCCACCCTTCAGTGCGACAACATCAAGGACGAGGAAGTGCTGGTCAAGTATAAGCTCTACAAAGTGATCGAGGACTAGTTTTTTCTCCGGTAAAACGGCTTTGTCCGGCTTGGATATGACCGGGTCGGGCAGCCCCCATTCTTTACGACATCTCCTTTTTTTAATTATAATCCCTCTTAATTGATCCCTCTGAAAATGACAGTCTCCGTGCCGGAAACGGCGTCGGGGGCTGTCATTTTTTTCCGAGAATTTTTACCTATTTCACACACCGCCTCCCGGAAGGTGGTATAATCCAATCATACCGTCCCATATGGATGATAAGGAGTGAGGGCATTTGCAGTCAAAGACCGTAAAAAAATGGGGAGCGATTCTGCTGGTATCGGTGATTGCCGCGCTGCTGGTGATACCGCAGATGATCTACCGGGCCAATGAGAGGCTGGTGGAGCAGGAAATTCAGGTGGAGGATCCCGACGTCAGCTGGATTGCCGAAAAGACGCTGTCGGGTTCCTATCAGTCGGCGCATATGTCGGCGTCGGTGGAGGTGACGATTGTCAACGGGCAGTATACCGACATCGTGCTGACCGATTATGCGGGCATCAATCCGACGCGGGCGCGTGAGGTGATCAGCGCGATTCTGACCTATCAGACCCTCACGCCCGCATACAAAGATATCGGCACCCAGTACACCGACATCATCGTGCAAAAAGCGATTTATTATGCTGTTGTGTATAATTACAGTGTCGGATGAGGCGTAAAAGCGATACGGAAAAAAGGTTTCTGGAAATGTTAAGAATTTATGGAAAAAATATTGATTTTTTTTCGATATTGCATTATAATTTATCTATCTATTGAATCTATTGATTTCGTGTAAGGAAATCGCTTTGTGCCGGATTTCCAAGAGGGGAGCTTTGCGCTTTATGTCGAAGATAAACACTTACAAGGTCAGGCTGGCGGCGCTGTTCTTTGGGCTGTTCATGATGATGCTGCTGACGGGGTGTGCCAATGTTGACACGTCCATCGAACTGAACGGAGATAAATTCAGCGGTTCCCGCGTCATGACGGTGAGCTTTGACAGGGACGAACTCGCGGTTCGGATGCCCGATTGGGAAGAAGAGCTGGATGAACAGATCAAGGCGGAAAAACCCCCGCAGCTTGATTCCGGCTATGACGTGACCGATGACGAAGTGGTGTACGAATTCACGCTGACATTTGATTCCATGGAGGATTATATCGGCAAGGTCAAGAACCTGCTCGGCGGCAGGGTGCCGAAAGTGACCTTCAAACGTTCGACAGGCGCCTTTACCAACGGTCTGACCTACACGGAAGACTTCGAGAGCCGTGATCTCCTGTCCTGGCTGGAGCGTTACCTCAATGAAAAGTTCCCGCGTGAAATGGCGGCGTATTCCTCCGAAAGCTTCTGGAAGCAGACCGGCGTGAAAGTCAAGATCGACGGCGAAGAATACAACTGTGAGGGCGGTCAGGTAGACATCGCCAAAGGCGGCACCTCCGTGGTGACGTCGGTTGCCATCGAAACGCAGTTCAAGGCGTCGGGCGATATCTATCGTGTCATGCGCGTCACCGTTCCCTCCACGCTGGACAAAAAGCAGATCAGCGCGATTGACGGTTATTTCAACGACTATCGCCCCGATGGCGGAAACGCGGAGCGCCGTACCCGTTCGGGCAGCATTCTCTATACCGTTGATTTTACGGCAGGCAGTGTTGCCAGACTTCAGACCGACATGGCAAAGCTGCTGCAATCCGAGGACGTGTCGGTGGCATACGCGGAACATGAGACCGATGAAAAGCAGCCGCTGGCGCAGTTCGACAAACTGATCGAATCGCTGGACTTCTCCTGCTTCGGCGGGGAGGACACGGTGAATGTCAGTTACGCGGTCAGTTCGGAATTGATGCCGCCCTATCAGATCATCCTCAACGACGATGAGGGGGAACGCAACGCGGACGCCGTCAATGACGGCAGCCAGCTGGTGTGCAGCGGCAATTATTCCTCCGTCATGTTTGAAACCGTGTTCCGCAAAATGGCAAAAGCGGAGGAAGTGGACTATAACCTGATCCAGACGGGGGACAATAAATTCATCCGCGAAACCGTGATTACCTTCGCGGCGGATACCGACCCCGCTGTACTCCAGAATGTCTACAACCATTATAACGGGCTGAATGCCCCCTATACACAGATCAAGGTGGAAACCGATCCTGCTCCCGCCGTCAAAATCTATGTGACAGGCAGCCGCAAGAAGATTGTCCAGGGCGAAGCCAAGCTCTTCGGAGGCGTGGACGCCCGCGCACTGGGCTATGACCGCGACTGGGGTCTCTTTACCTATCATCCCAGAACCAGCCTGAGGGACAGCTACGATATTTCCTCTCTGCTGGATCTGGTGGGGGTTTCCAGATACATTTACACGTACAGCTATGAGGGCAACACCATTACCACCGTCACCTGTACGGTGGAAGGCGAACTGATTTCCCGCGATATCAAAAACGAGGAGGAAGCCATCGGCTTCAGCCCCGCCAGCCCGATTCAGACCATCACCATTCAGGGCTATTACTTTAACGGCTGGGCAGTGTTCTTCACCGTGGTCTTTGCGCTGCTGGGACTGGCGCTCATTGTTCTGGCAGTGCTGGTGTATCTCTACAAGACGGGACGCATCGATATTCCCGACCGCTTCAAGCGTCATCAGCCGGAGCCGGAACCCGAACCGGTTCCCTATTATCAGCCCATACCCCAGCCCTATTACGAGCCCATGCCGGAGCCCGAACCCGAGCCGCTTCCGCTGCCCATGCCCGAACCCGAACCCGAGCCGCGCGATCTCATGGAACCCTTCGCCGACGAGCCGGAGGAGGAACCGGTGGATTTCGACTTCATGATTCCCGAACCCGAGCCGGAACCGGAACCCGAGCCCATTCCCATGCCGGTACCCATGCCTGCCGAGCCGGATATGAATCCGGTCATCAGCTATCCCGAACGGTACATTCCGACCGAAGAATTCGCGTATGTACCCTATGTACCGCCGGCACCCGAACCGGCGCCGGCGCCGGAACCCGTGGTACGGGAGACGCCCGACGATTACACCGATCAGGACATGATCGACGATCTCGATGCCCTCGGCTTGCTGGGTGAATATACCCGCCGCGTTCACAAAGTGAAGGTCAAGGTGCGGCGTGTCCGTGTCGAGATTGACGACGACGAGGACGAAGAATAAGTTCCGTCCAAATAGACCCAATAGACCAGCGACAAATAACCGCATCGGCTTACCGGATTCCCCGGTAAAATGATGCGGTTTTCTTTTGCAAACAAAAGAAAAAAACGGCGGACACACCGTTCCCGGACAAGGGAATGCGGGTTCGCCGTTTTCAATCATGTTGTATAGAAAAATGGAAAAACTCAGCGGATGCCAAACCAGTGGATGGGGGAGGGAGCGAAGTTGACCACTTCTTCGGGGTGAAGCACTTCGTTGATCTGATCGCCGAAGAAGAAATAGATCAGCAGCGCGATGACAACCATTACGCCGACCACCAGTACGGCATTGAAAAATTCCTTGCTCTTCTTTTCCCGCTTCTGGGTAATGGCAGCCTTGGCGGCTTTGGAAGCGGAAGCGGCGGATTTCTGGATTTTCTCGCTGTCCTGACTGACCGTTGCCTCAAAGAGACCGCTGCTCTCGTTCTGCTGATCGGGATACACCTCGTCGAGCAGTTCCTCATAGGTATAGATATGCTCGTCCGCGGCGGGCGGTTCCTGACAGTCTGCGAGAAGCTGGTTCATCACATCGAGCACCACGTCTTCGGAGCATTCGTCGGTGCGGATGCTGTTGACGCGTTCGGCAAAGAGTTTGGAAGCCTGATCGACGCTCTCGCCGTGATCCACAAAGATCATATACATTTTGACGCCGAACTGCTTTGCCATCTCGAGCTGATTGAGACAGTAGGTGGAAAGCAGGAAATTTTCGGACATGAAGATGAGGAACATTTCGCACTTTTTGATATTATGGCGACGGAGGGCGTCGATGTTGTCATCTTCCTGATTGCCCTCGTCATAGCGGATGCGGTAGCGTTCCTGATCCAGTCTCTTCAGAAACGGGAACACCACTTCGCTGTCCTTGATGGAATAGCAGGCATACGCAAACTTGCCGTCGCCTTTGTATGATTTAATTGGCACTTTGATATTCAACGAAAAAACCCCCAAAACGTTAAGATTTTCACAGGAAACAACTTTCCTCTCAGGTATTATAGCATATACCCCGATAAAAAACAACTGTCATTCCCAAAATTTATGCAAAAACATGAAGATTTTGTGACATTCGACGATGCCACGCAGCCTAAGCGATATACGCCCATGCAAAGTAGAGATAAATGAGGATCAGCAGCAGTTCCGAGACGAAGGAAAGGATTTGCAGCGCAAGGATGGTGGTTTTGTCGGAGATGCTGCGGTTGATGCAGACGTATTCGGTGCTGCCTGCGGAACAGGACGCGCCGACGGCTCCCGTGACCAGAACGAGCAGCGTGGTGACAATCCGGATCATCATTTGCAGCACGCCGATCCAGCCCAGCAGCAGATGAAATACCGTCACCCCCGTCAGTGTCCAGAACAGCGTCAGATTGGTGTAGTAGAGAAAGCCCAGTTCCGCCCTGCCGCTGACCGGCGTGAAAAACAGCCGGTCGGGCAACTGCCGGAGCCGCTTGTGGAGATATTCCCGGCTGCACGCCCTGCGCACCTTTCTTTCGATCATCCAATAGAATTCACAGTAGAAAAGCCAGCAGATGATGAGTGCCGCCAGCTCACCCAGATAAAACATGGTATGTGGTTCCTCCCTTTAAGGACGCCGCCGTGCGGTCATCATTCAAAGCTGCCCAGCGCGTTGAGGCTCTGCGCCTTGAGATAGGCGTTGATGAAGCCGTCGAGATCACCGTCCATCACGGCGTTGATATTGCCCATTTCGTAGCCGGTGCGGTGATCCTTGGCGAGCGTGTAGGGCATGAAGACATAGGAGCGGATCTGGCTGCCCCAGGCGATTTCCTTTTGCACGCCCTTGATATCCTCGATTTTTTCGAGGTTCTCGCGCTCCTTGATTTCCATGAGCTTGGATTTGAGCATTTTCATCGCCATCGCCTTATTCTGCACCTGACTGCGTTCGTTCTGACAGGCGCAGACAATGCCGGTGGGAATATGGGTAATGCGCACGGCGGAGTCGGTTTTGTTGATGTGCTGACCGCCGGCGCCGCTGGAACGGTAGGTGTCAATGTGCAGGTCTTCGGGGCGGATTTCCACCTCCACGTCGTCGGCGATTTCGGGCATGACTTCCAGCGAAGCGAAGGAGGTGTGGCGGCGTCCGGACGAATCGAAGGGAGATATTCTCACCAGACGGTGCACGCCCATTTCACATTTCAGATAGCCGTAGGCATTGGTGCCCTCGATGAGAATCGAGGCGCTTTTGAGACCGGCTTCGTCGCCGTCGAGATAGTCGATGGTTTTGACCTTGAAGCCGTGGCGTTCGCTCCAGCGGATATACATACGGTAGAGCATTTCCGCCCAATCCTGCGCTTCGGTGCCGCCGGCGCCGGCGTGGAAGGTGAGAATCGCGTTGTTTGCGTCGTATTCGCCGGTCAGGAGGGTGGTGAGACGCAGTTCTTCCAGCGTCTTCCGAATGGCTTCCACCTCGGCGGTTGCCTCATCGAGCAGTTCCAGCTCGCCTTCCTCGTTGCCGAGTTCGACTAAGGTCATGGCGTCCTCATACTTGGTGTAAAGCGCGTCGAAAGCGCCGAGTTTGCTTTTGAGGGCGCTGGTTTTGCGGAGCACCTTCTGAGAATTCTCCATGTCGTCCCAGAAATCGGGCGCCGCCGCCTGTTTTTCCAGTTCAGCGACTTCCTGTGTCAGCTTGTCGTATCCGAGCGCTTCCTTGAGGTCGTCGAGATCAGGCGCCATATTGCGGAGCGTCAGCATCAGTTCTTCAAATTGCAGCATAAATTACCAATCGCCTTTCGTGGTGTTTATTTCGTTCATTTCAGATAAAAGACATTATACATGATTCCGCCTGAAATGTAAAGTATATAATGGAAAGATTTTTGACAGCTCGGACCGAAACAACGGATTCGCATACGCCGCAAAAACCGACGGGGTTGGCATTGCAATATGAAAAACACTGTGATATAATGGAAGGGAAACCATGAGAAATGAGGGGGGACGGTCATGCACTTATATTGCAAATGCGGCTACCGTTTTGCCAACGCGGGCGATTCGCTTGCCTACAAGGGGCGCATTCTGGCGGATCAGGACGTCAAGGAACTGGTGGAAATTCTGGAATACGGCGAGCAGCCGCACGACGACGATCTGGAACTGTTTGCGCCGGCGTGTGATCTGATAGAACGCGTGATGTTTCAGTGTCCGGAATGCGGGCGGCTGTATGTGGAGGACAGCGACTATTCGTTTTTGCAGTTTGTTCCCTGCGAGGACGCGGAACCGTCGCCGGAGGTCAACAGGCGGCTGCTGATCTCGGCACATGGCAAGCACTGGCGGGGCTGTCTTTACGCGGACTGGAAAAATCCCAAGCCGGACTATCTCGAACACAAGGGCTATATCGAACCGCTGGTGAACGTGGAATATGACCGGCTGGAGTTCGATGATTACAACGCCTTTGAAGCCCGCTACTTTGAGATTCTCGAAGAGCTCAAGGGCAAGGAGATTCTGGAATACGCGGTGCTGCGGGTCAACGGCGTCAAAAAACACACCTGGAGCTGCGACTGAGCGCGGGAAGGATTGTGGAGTATTTTTGGCGAAATGTTGAATTTTGCGGGATTGGTCTTGCAATTGCGCGGTGATCGTGGTATGATGTCAATACCATGACACAGGATCGGCTGGCGGGCGCGCAGGCGCACCGTCACCGTGATCATGAATCTGTAACATGAAGGAGAACCGTATACGATGGAAAAAAGAGAACAGCTTTACGAAGGCAAAGCCAAGAAGGTTTTTGCCACGGAAAACGATGATTATTGCATTGTATCCTATAAGGATGACGCCACAGCCTTCAACGGCGAAAAGAAGGGAACCATCGCGGGCAAGGGCGTAGTCAACAACCGCATGTCCAATATGCTCTGCAAGCTGCTGGAAAAGAAGGGCGTTCCCAGCCACTATGTCGAGGAACTCAGCGACCGCGAGACGCTGGTCAAGAAGGTGCAGATCGTTCCGCTGGAGGTCATTATCCGCAACACGGCAGCCGGCAGCTTTTCCAAGCGCTTCGGCGTGGAAGAGGGCACCAAGCTCAGGAATCCCACGCTGGAATACTGCCTCAAGGACGACGCGCTCGGCGACCCGATGATCAACGACAGCCAGATTCTGGCGATTGGCGCCGCGACGCAGGAGGAGCTGGATCAGATCGCCGAGATGGCGTATAAAGTCAATGAAGTGCTGATCGAGTTCTTCAAGACCATCGGCATTGAGCTGATTGACTTCAAGATTGAATTCGGACGCTTCCACGGCGACATCCTTCTGGCGGACGAGATTTCGCCCGACACCTGCCGTCTGTGGGATATCGAAACCCATCAGAAGCTGGATAAGGACAGATTCCGCCGCGATATGGGCGGTGTGGAAGAAGCCTATGCCGAGGTTTTCAAGAGACTGCATCTCGACTAAAAAGGCGAAGCCAATTAGCCGCGCAGCGGCGCGGGGTGCAGTAGCTGTCGCTAGCGACAGCTTTGGTGAGCTCCCTGCCGAGGTCAAGGGCGAGTAGCCCTTGCAGGGGACCGGGGGCAGCGCCACCGGCAGGCAGCACAACGTGCTGCCGAGCGAGACGAGCCAAGATAACCAACGGGGAAGGGCGAATTCCAAGCAAGACGCGCCAAGCTTTGCAACAGGGCAGGGCGAATTCCAATAAAGCACCCAAAGAAACAGCATTCCGGCAGGACGGACATCGCAGAAACCTCTGCGGCATCCGTCCTGCTTTTTGCGGTTGCTTTTATCCATATTGCATAATAATCCGGTCAATCTTCCTTCATAAAATAGTCGCGGATGAGGCGGCAACGGTTTGACATTTGTCCGCAAATCTTATATAATATAAGAATCTCAGATTATCTGGAAACGCCATTCTACCGACACAATACAAAATCGTGACGCAAAGGAAGAGGATCATGGAAACAACAGAAATGGCAAATCATTCTGACACTCCCTGTCAGGACTGCGGGGAGGACTGCCGCGGCTGTCCGGGCTGCGGCGTGGAACTGAGCGAACTGGAACGCGCCAAGCTGCATGAGGAATGCGGCGTGTTCGGGGTTTATTCCTATTCCGGCGAGCGGGGAGTGGCGCAGACGGTCTATCACGGATTGGTTGCGCTGCAGCACCGCGGTCAGGAGAGCTGCGGCATTGCCGTGAGCGACAGGGGTGTGTTTTCCTATCACAAGGATATGGGACTGGTGAGCGAGGTTTTCAACCGGGAGATTCTCGACGGGCTGAAAGGACAAGCCGCCATCGGTCATGTGCGTTATTCCACGGCGGGCGGTTCGGTGCGTGAAAACAGCCAGCCGCTGGTCATGCGGTATGTCAAGGGCACATTGGGACTGGCGCACAACGGCAACCTCACCAATGCCCACGAGCTGCGAAGCCAGTTGGAACAGCGCGGCGCGATTTTTCAGACCACCATCGATTCGGAGGTCATCGCCTATACCGTCGCGCGGGAGCGGCTGAATTATCATTCGGTGGAGGAATCGGTCAAAGCGGCGATGCAAAAGCTGCACGGCGCGTATTCGCTGCTGGTGATGAGCCCCCGCAAGCTCATTGCGGCGCGTGATCCCAAGGGCTTCCGTCCGCTGTGCATGGGCAGAATCGACAACGACATTGTCTTTGCCAGCGAAACCTGCGCGCTCGACGCCGTGGGAGCGGAATTTATGCGGGACGTCGATCCCGGCGAGATCATCACCTGCGACAAAAACGGCATTCACAGCGACCGTTCGCTCTGCACCAAGGACATCGCCCACTGCATCTTTGAATACATCTATTTTGCCCGCACCGATTCGGTGATTGACGGTGTGTCGGTCTACGATTCCCGGCGGCAGGCGGGACGGCAGCTCGCCAAGCAGAAGCCGGTCAAGGCGGATATCGTCATCGGCGTGCCGGAATCGGGCATTGATGCCGCCATCGGTTACGCGGAGGAATCCGGCATTCCCTACGCCAAGGGCATTGTCAAGAACAGCTATATCGGGCGCACCTTTATCAAGCCGGATCAGGGACAGCGCACCAACGCCGTGCGGCTCAAGCTCAACGCGCTCCGCTCGATTGTCAACGGACGGCGGGTGGTCATGCTGGACGATTCCATTGTGCGCGGTACGACGATGCACCGCATTGTGAATATGCTGCGCGAGGCAGGCGCGAGTGAGGTTCACGTCCGTATCAGCTCGCCCGCGTTCCGCAATCCCTGTTTCTACGGCGTGGATATTCCCTCCGCCAAAGATTTGATTGCCAACCAGCACTCCGTCGAGGAAATCGCTCAGTTGATCGAAGCCGATTCGCTCGACTTTCTGGAACTCGACGCGATCGGCAAGCTGCTCTGCGGCAAAAAATTCCCGCTCTGCACCGCCTGTTTCGACGGACGCTATCCCGACGGCATCGTGACCCATCACATGGGCAAGGATGATAAAATTATGTAATTTTATATTTTATATATCTTAAAATCTCGATAAAGGACTGAATGCTTTGAAAGACATTTATGAAACCCCACTGGGTTCCCGCTATGCCGGGAAAGAAATGCAGTACCTCTTTTCGCCCGATATGAAATTCCGCACATGGCGCAGACTGTGGATTGCGCTTGCCGAGACCGAGCAGGAACTGGGTCTGGATATCACCGACGAGCAGATCGCGGAACTCAAAGCCCACGCCGACGACATCAATTATGACGTGGCGCAGGCGCGGGAAAAGGAAGTGCGGCACGATGTGATGAGCCACGTCTACGCCTACGGACAGCAGTGTCCCAAGGCGGCGGGCATTATCCATCTCGGCGCGACCTCCTGCTATGTCGGCGACAATACCGATGTGATTGTCATGACCGAGGCGCTGAAACTGGTGCGCCAAAAGCTGGTCAACGTCATTGCCGAACTGGCGAAGTTTGCCGACGAATACAAATCCCTGCCCACGCTGGCATTTACCCATTTCCAGCCCGCACAGCCCACGACGGTGGGCAAGCGCGCCGCGCTGTGGCTTCAGGATCTGCTCATCGACCTCGACGACGTGAATTATCTGCTCGACGGCGCCAGGCTGCTGGGCTGCAAGGGCACCACCGGCACGCAGGCGAGCTTCCTCGAACTGTTCGACGGCGACCATGAGAAGTGCCGCGCCCTCGACGCGCGCATTGCCGAAAAGATGGGGTACAGCGGGTGCTTTGCGGTTTCGGGTCAGACCTATACCCGCAAGCTCGACAGCCGCATTCTCAACGTGCTGTCCGGCATCGCCCAGTCCGCCACCAAGTTTTCCAATGATATCCGCCTGCTCCAGCACCTCAAAGAGATTGAGGAACCCTTTGAGAAAGGGCAGATCGGTTCGTCCGCGATGGCGTACAAGCGCAACCCCATGCGCAGCGAGCGCATTGCCTCCCTTGCCCGCTATGTCATGGCGGACGCGCTCAATCCCGCCATTACCGCCGCGACCCAGTGGTTTGAGCGCACGCTCGACGACAGCGCCAACAAGCGCATCAGCATTCCCGAAGCGTTCCTCGCGGTGGACGGCATTCTCAGCCTGTACCTGAACGTCGTGGACGGTCTGGTGGTGTATCCCAAGGTCATTCATCAGCGCCTCATGAAGGAACTGCCCTTCATGGCGACCGAGAATATCATGATGGACGCGGTCAAGCGCGGCGGCAACCGTCAGGAACTGCATGAGCGTATCCGCGTGCATTCGATGGAAGCCGGGCGCATGGTCAAGGCGGAGGGCAAGGAGAACGACCTGCTTGAAAGAATCGCCAATGACCCGATGTTCGGTGTGACGCTGGAGGAACTCAATGCCATTCTCGACCCGGCGAAGTATGTCGGACGCAGTCCCGAACAGGTGACGGAATTCCTGACCGCATGTGTGAATCCCGTGCTGGAAACCTACCGTGACGAGCTGGGCGTCAAAGTGGAAATCAATGTGTAAGATTACCTTATAAGTTATAATATGAGGTGCGAAATGAAAAGATTATTTTTTATCATGATGGCGGCTGTCATGGTACTTTCATCCATGGCAAGCTGTGGCGGCGGCGACAAGTCGGACAAAACCCCTTTGGAATCCGCTGAAACACAGGCGGAGGATGTAGTGATGGACGAGGAACTGGCAGAGATCATCGACGAAGCCGGAACCATAGGCGAAGGCACAGCCGGTTCTTCGCTGAAAAAGGCAAAGATCGCGCATGACTTAGCGGCACTCGCCGCCGAAAAGGGCTATACCGAGGAAGATATCGAGACACTCAAATCCACATTTGCGGCGACGATGAATGCGATGGACGAGGACGCAGACAGCAGCGTCAAATCCGCCTTTGAAAACAGCGTTTTCCCGATGCTCGACAGCATGATCAATGAAGGTGAATCCGACATGTACAAAGGTCTGCTGGAAGATGCCGGTGTGGGAGGCGATATGGATTCCATACTGAATACCCCCGGTCTTGCGGAAAGCTACAACAGCATCAAATCGGCTTACCCATTCAACTGAATTCACTAAGAGCGAACCCAAAAGCAAATGACGCTTCTGTTCCTGTTACATCTTATTATACGGAGGTATGTCTCTTGAAAAAGAAAATGTCACTGCTGCTTCTGGCACTCACTCTCTTTACCGCCGCGGCACTGGCACAGCCGTCGCAGGCATTCGCCGCGACCGCCAAAGCCAAAGTGACCATCACCGAGGAAAATCAGACCGTCGATACCTTCCACGGCGTGCCGTCGCTCTATATCCCCGGCACCGGCAATTCCAACAGCGGCACTTACAGCTGCGCCGGTTTTGTCAAGCGGTTCTACGGCGAAATCTACGGCATTGTGCCGGTCAATCTCTTTTCCAACGCCACGCCCAAGGACCCTGACGGCAAAACCACCTTCTATGCCGTGGACACGCCCCGTCCCGGCGATATCGGCAACAAATCCAGCCATTGGTTCATCGTGAAGGAGGTCAACAGCGACGGCTCCTTCACGATCATCGAGCAGAACTGGAAATGGGACGACGGCACGGGCACCGTCTGCTACATCAACCGCCGCGTGTCCTATGAAACCGACAGCGGTCTGCATTTCTACCGCTGGTCGGAAGGCTGGGAACTGCCCGAAGAGGATACCCTCAGCACCGACCGTATGCTCTCGGCAAACGGCAGAACCTACGCCCTCTTCAACGACGTGATGACATGGGACGACGCCAAGGCAAAATGCGAAGCGCTGGGCGGTCATCTCGTCACTGTCACCTCGGCAGGCGAACAGCAGCTCATCGAACTGCTCACCGACAAGGGTATGCGTCCCGCCTACTGGATCGGTCTGACCGATCAGGCGAAGGAAGGCAGCTTCCAATGGGTCACGGGGGAGGCGCTCTCCTACACCCACTGGGCGGAAGACCGTCCCCGCGTCAACAGCAGCCGCAACTGGGTTCACCTCACCGCCGACCATACATGGAATGATAACGGCAGCACCGATCTCTCCACCGCCATCGGCTTTATCTGCGAATGGGACAAACCCGGCTATCTCGGCGCGCCGGAACTGCTTTCCATCACCGCTCAGCCGTCCGACGTCAAAGCCGGCAGCGGCAGCACCGTCACCTTTAAGGTGAAGGCGGACGGCAGCGGTCTGAGCTATCAGTGGCAGCTCTCGGATGACGCGGGCAAGACCTGGCGCGACAGCTCCGGCAAAACCGCGACATACAGCGCGACCCTCAGCGAAAAGAACGACGGACGGTGCGTCCGGTGTGTCATCACCGACAGGTACGGCAGCCGGGTGGTTTCCCGCTCCGCCCGCATGATTCTCAGCAAAATTGAGTTTACCCTCCAGCCCTCTCCCGTCACCGCGAAGGACGGCGATACCGTCCGCTTCACCGCCAGGGCAAGCGGCGAGGGCGTCACCTACGCGTGGCAGCTCTCGGACGATCAGGGCAAAACATGGAATGTCAGCAAGACGACCGGCGCCACCTATACCACCACGCTGACCGCCGCCAAGAGCGGACGGTATATCCGCTGCGTCGCGACGGACCAATACGGCGCTTCCAAAAAATCCGATACCGCCTACATGAAAGTCACCTCGCTGGCGATTACCGGTCAGCCTTCTCCCGTCACCGCGCTGAGCGGCGATCTCGTGAAATTCACCGTGACCGCCAAGGGACCCGGCATTACCTATCAGTGGCAGCTTTCCGACGATGCGGGCAAGACCTGGCGCAATAGTTCCGCCACGTCCGCCGCCTACTCCGCCACCCTCAGCGATAAAAACAACGGGCGGT
Organism: Clostridia bacterium; assembly: GCA_017395425.1. Classification (GTDB taxonomy): domain Bacteria; phylum Bacillota; class Clostridia; order Oscillospirales; family Acutalibacteraceae; genus RUG762. Next base: position 33,711 of record JAFPUM010000009.1, read on the forward strand.
ATGTGCGCTGTATTGTGACCGACAAATACGGCAATGCCGTCACCTCCCAATCCGCCTCGATGAAAATCAAATAATCTCCCCTTCCCCCGCGTATGCCGTCATTGATATGCTCCCGACGGTGCGCGGGGGATTCTGTTTTGTATCATGATAGAATTAACAACAATTTGCGGTTTACGCGTCACTCTCCGCCTTTCTGTTGTTTTATGTACGCTTTTCCGCGGAATGATTGACAACCCCGCTTAATTTGTGCTATAATGGCTTTATCTTACAAATTTGGAAAGTGGGGTATTCTCTTGAAAAAGAAACTGTCCGCACTGCTGCCGGCACTCAGCCTGACCACCGCTGTGGCAATGGCGTTTCCCGCGCCGGTTTTCGCGGCTTCCGTCCAGGCGACCGTGCCTGTCACGGAGGATGTCCAGGAAGTAGACTGGTTTCATGACATACCGGCGGTCTATATCCCCGGGCTGAACAATTCCGACACCGGCAATTACAGCAGCGAGAGTTATGTCCGGAATTTTTACGGGTATGTGTACGGCATCATCCCGGACAATCTTGTCCCCGGCGCCACGCCGGTTGACGCTGCCGGCGACACCACCTTCGATCTGATCCAGACGCCCCGTCCCGGCGATATCGGCAATCAGGGCACCCATTGGTTCATCGTCAAGGAAGTCAACGGCGACGGCACCTTTACCGTTATCGAACAGAACCGCAAATGGAACGACGGCACCGCGACCCTCACCTATGTCAACCGGCGGGTTTCCTATGCGACCGAGAGCGATCTGCGCTTTTTCCGCTGGTCAGACGGCTGGGAACTGCCCGAAGACGATACCCTCAGCACCGACCGTATGCTTTCGGCAGGCGGCCGCACCTATGCGCTCTTCAACGACGTGCTCACCTGGAGTGACGCCAAGGAAAAATGCGAGGCGCTCGGCGGACATCTGGTCACGATTACCACTGCCGGTGAACAGAAAATCGTCAATGCCCTCACCGGCAAAGGCGCGCGTCCCGCCTACTGGATCGGTCTGACCGATCAGGCGAATGAGAACAGCTTCCAATGGGTGACGGGGGAGAGCTTTTCCTACGCCAACTGGAAGGACGGTGCTCCCGCCAACGACAGTACCCGCAACTGGGTTCAGATGGCAGCCGACAACAAATGGTGTGTCAGCAGTCAGTTTGATGCCGCCACCGCCATCGGCTTTCTCTGTGAATGGGACAGACCCGGTTATCTCGGCGCGCCCGATCTGCTCAATATCACCAAGCAGCCCGAGGACGGCATTGCCGGCGAAGGCTGTCCGGTTTCCATTGAAATCGGGACCGACAGCGACGATGTGAGCTATCGCTGGCAGACCTCGGACGATCTGGGGGATACATGGATCAACACCTCCCAGCGCACGTCGGTTTATACCGACATCATGACCGAATCCACGGAAGGACGCTTGGTGCGCTGTATCGTCACCGACCAGTACGGCAGCCGGATTACCTCCAAATCCGCCCGGATGATTCTCAGCCGCGTGCGGTTTATCGAACATCCCGCCTCCGCCGCGGGTCATTACGGCGATACCGTGTCCTTTACCCCTGTCGTGAGCGACGACGGTCTGACCTATCTCTGGCAGATTTCCGACGATGAGGGTCAAACCTGGCTGGATACGGAAGTGACCGACGCGACATACAGCGCGGTGCTGGATGAATTCAACAACGGACGCGCAGTACGCTGCACCGTGACCAATCGGTACGGCGCGCAGGCTACGTCCCACGCGGCGTTCATGCGGCTGACCAACCTCACCGTGACCCGGCAGCCGGAATCGGTCACTGCCGCCAGCGGCGAAACCGTGACCTTTACCGTCGGAGCCGAAGGAGAGGACGTCACCTATCAGTGGCAGCTTTCCGACGATGACGGCAGGACATGGGAGGATACGGACGTCACCGACAGCACGTATACCGATACCATGACGGATGCCATTGACGGCTGCCGCATACGCTGCGTGATTACCGACGCGTATGGGATTTCCGTCAACTCCGACGCCGCCCTCATGCGAATGGCGCGTCTGGGCATTACCCGCCAGCCCGAATCCGCTGCCGCCAAGGACGGGGACACCGTCACCTTTACGGTCGGAGCCGAAGGGGAAGGCGTCACCTGTCGGTGGGAGATTTCGGACGATGCGGGTTCATCGTGGCAGCCCACATCCGTGACAGGCGACACCTACACCGATACGCTCAGCGACCAGACCGACGGACGCATGGTCCGCTGCGTGGTGACCGATTCCTACGGCAACACCGTCACTTCCGACGCCGTTTCCATGAAGCTTGCTGTTCTGACCATTACGGAGCAGCCGGTTTCCGCCAGCGGCAAGGACGGCGATATCGTGTCGTTTACGGTCACTGCCGAGAGCGACGGACTGACCGACGGACTGACCTATCAGTGGCAGACTTCCGACAATCAGGGCAAAACCTGGCAGCGATCCTCTGTCACCGGCGATACCTTCACCGATATGCTCGACGACCGGAACGACGGACGTATGGTTCGCTGCGTGGTGAAGGACAGGTACGGCAACACCGTCACCTCCGACGCCGTTTCCATGAAAATTGCGATTCTCACCGTGACGGAGCAGCCGGCTTCGGTCGTTGCCAAAAAAGGCGACAAAGTGACCTTCACCGTCAAGGGAGAAGGCGAAGGGCTGACCTATCAGTGGCAGACTTCCGAGGATGAAGGGACGCTGTGGCAGAGCGTCTCCGCCACAAGCGACACTTATACCGTCACCCTCACCGCCGACAATAACGGTCAATGGGTGCGCTGCGTGATCACCGACAGGTTCGGCAGTACCGTGATCACTGAAGCCGCCTCCATGAGCATTTCCAGCCTTGCTATTACGGAACAGCCGGTTTCTGTCACTGCCAAAAAGGGCGACAAAGTGACATTCTCCGTCGCGGCGGACGGTGACGACCTCACCTGTCAGTGGCAGTTCTCCGACGACGCCGGCAAGACATGGCAGGACGCCGACGCCACCGGACTTGTTTTCACCGATACGCTCGGCGACGGGAACAACGGGCGGCAGATGCGCTGCGTTGTCACCGATTCATACGGCAACACCGTGACGTCCGATACCGTCACCATGAAAATGGCGACGCTGACCGTGACCGGTCAGCCCGCTTCCGTCATCGGCAAAAAGGGCGATGCCGTGGCGCTGACCGTGACCGCCAAAGGGGAAGACGTCACGTATCAGTGGCAGATGTCGGACGACGCGGGCAAAACGTGGCGCAGCAGCAAGGGCACCGAAGCCACCTATCGCACCACCCTCAGCGATACCAACAACGGACGCTATATGCGCTGTGTCCTCACCGACAAGTACGGCAATATTGTCACCACGGATACCGTCTCCCTGAAAATGGCAACGCTGACCGTGACCGGTCAGCCCGCTTCCGTCATCGGCAAAAAGGGCGATGCCGTGGCGCTGACCGTGACCGCCAAAGGGGAAGATATCGCCTATCAGTGGCAGATGTCGGACGACGGGGGCAAAACGTGGCGCAGCAGCAAGGGCACCGAGGCGACCTATCGCACCACCCTCAGCGATACCAACAACGGACGCTATATGCGCTGTGTCCTCACCGACAAGTACGGCAACACCGTCACCACCAGCGTTGTCTCCATGAAAATGGCGACGCTGACCGTGACCGGTCAGCCCGCTTCCGTCATCGGCAAAAAGGGCGATGCCGTGGCGCTGACCGTGACCGCCAAAGGGGAAG